>NZ_JBIVIV010000003.1:0-534536 GCF_044749865.1 Streptomyces sp. NPDC088910 | reverse complement strand
ACTACCCCCCCCCCCCCCCCCCCCCCCCCCCCCCCCCCCCCCCCCCCCCCCCCCCCCCCCCCCCGGGGGGGGGGGGGGGCCCGGGGGGCCCCCCCCCCGGGCGGGAGGTCAGATCGAGAAGACCTCTTCGATCAACTGCTGCTGCTGCTCCTGGTGCCGCTTGGCGGAGCCCACCGCGGGCGAGGACGACGCCGGGCGGGACACCCGGCGGAGCCGGTCCGCGTTGTCCGGGGCCGCGCCGAGCAGCAGGTCCAGGTGGTCGATCAGATTGAGCGCGATGAACGGCCACGCGCCCTGGTTCGCGGGCTCGTCCTGCGCCCACACGAACTTCTGCGCCTTGGTGTACGGCGCGATGGCCGCCTGGATCTCCACACCCGGCAGCGGGTACAGCCGCTCGATGCGGATGAAGGCCACGTCGGTCGCCCCGCGCCGCTCCCGCTCGGCGATCAGGTCGTAGTAGACCTTGCCGGAGCAGAAGACGACCTTGCGGACCGCCTCGGGCTGCACCGAGGTGTCGCCCATCACCGGCTGGAACTGCCCGGTGGTGAAGTCCTCGGCCTTCGACGCCGCCGCCTTCAGCCGGAGCATCGACTTCGGAGTGAAGACGATCAGCGGCTTGTGGTGCGGGTTGTGCACCTGCCAGCGCAGCAGGTGGAAGTAGTTGGCCGGGGTGGTCGGGGTGGCGACCGTCATGTTGTTCTGCGCGCAGAGCTGGAGGAAGCGCTCGATCCGGGCCGAGGAGTGGTCCGGGCCCTGGCCCTCGTAGCCGTGCGGCAGCAGCAGGGTGACGCCGGAGGTCTGGCCCCACTTCTGCTCGGCCGCGGTGATGTACTCGTCCACCACGGTCTGGGCGCCGTTGACGAAGTCGCCGAACTGCGCCTCCCACAGCACCAGCGCCTCGGGCCTGGCCAGCGAGTAGCCGTACTCGAAGCCCATCGCCGCGTACTCGCTGAGCAGCGAGTCGTAGACGTTGTAACGGGCCTGGTCCTCGGACAGGTACAGCAGCGGGGTGAAGTCCTCGCCGGTCTCCCGGTCGATCAGCACCGCGTGCCGCTGGCCGAAGGTGCCGCGCCGCGAGTCCTGGCCCGCGAGCCGGACCGGCGTGCCCTCCAGGAGCAGCGAACCGATCGCCAGCGTCTCGCCCATGCCCCAGTCGATCGTGCCGTCCTCGACCATCGCCGCGCGGCGCTGGAGCTGCGGCAGCAGCCGCGGGTGGACGGTGACGTGCTCGGGGATGTTGACCTGCGACTCGGCGATCCGCTTGACGACCTCGGCGGAGACCGCCGTGGGCATCGCGACCGGGAACTCCGGCTGCACGGGCGTCTCGTGGCTCGCGGGCGGCGCGGACGCCGCCTCGCGGACCTCGGTGAAGACCTTCTCCAACTGCCCCTGGTAGTCCTGGAGCGCCTGCTCCGCCTCTTCCAGGGTGATGTCGCCGCGGCCGATCAGCGACTCGGTGTAGAGCTTGCGCACCGAGCGCTTCTTGTCGATCAGGTCGTACATCAGCGGCTGGGTGAACGCCGGGTTGTCCGACTCGTTGTGCCCGCGGCGGCGGTAGCAGATCAGGTCGATCACGACGTCCTTGTTGAACGCCTGCCGGAACTCGAAGGCCAGCCGCGCCACGCGGACCACGGCCTCCGGGTCGTCGCCGTTGACGTGGAAGATCGGCGCCTCGATCATCCGGGCCACGTCGGTGCAGTACATCGACGAGCGCGCGGACTCCGGGGCGGCGGTGAAGCCGACCTGGTTGTTGATCACCACGTGCACGGTGCCGCCGGTGCGGTAGCCGCGCAGTTGCGACATGTTGAGCGTCTCCGCGACGACGCCCTGGCCCGCGAAGGCCGCGTCGCCGTGCAGCGCGATCGGCAGCACCGTGAAGTCGGTGCCCGCCTTGTTGATGATGTCCTGCTTGGCGCGGGCGATGCCCTCGATGACCGGGTCGACCGTCTCCAGGTGCGAGGGGTTCGCGGCCAGCGAGACGGTGATCTGCTCGCCGTCGAGACCGGTGAAGGTGCCCTCGGCGCCCAGGTGGTACTTCACGTCGCCGGAGCCGTGCATCGACTTCGGGTCGAGGTTGCCCTCGAACTCGCGGAAGATCTGCGCGTACGACTTGCCGACGATGTTCGCCAGCACATTGAGCCGCCCGCGGTGGGCCATGCCGATCACGGCCTCGTCCAGCCGCGACTCGGCCGCCGCGTCGATGACCGCGTCGAGCAGCGGGATGACGGACTCGCCGCCCTCCAGCGAGAAGCGCTTCTGGCCGACGTACTTCGTCTGGAGGAAGGTCTCGAACGCCTCGGCCGCGTTGAGCCTGCGCAGGATGCGGAGCTGCTCCTCGCGCTCGGGCTTGGCGTGCGGGCGTTCGATCCGGTCCTGGATCCACTTGCGCTGCTTGGGGTCCTGGATGTGCATGAACTCGACGCCGACGGTGCGGCAGTACGAGTCGCGCAGCACCCCGAGGATGTCGCGCAGCTTCATCAGCGACTTCCCCGCGAAGCCACCGACCGCGAACTCGCGCTCCAGGTCCCACAGGGTCAGTCCGTGCTCCAGCACGTCCAGGTCGGGGTGCTTGCGCTGGCGGTACTCCAGCGGGTCGGTGTCGGCCATGACGTGGCCGCGGACCCGGTAGGAGTGGATCAGCTCGAAGACCCGCGCGGCCTTGGTGACGTCGTCGTCGTGCGCGGTGTCGATGTCGGTGCGCCAGCGGACCGGCTCGTACGGGATGCGCAGCGCGGCGAAGATGTCGTCGAAGAAGTCGTTCTCGCCGAGCAGGAGCTGGTTCATGATCCGCAGGAACTCGCCGGAGGCGGCGCCCTGGATCACCCGGTGGTCGTACGTGCTGGTCAGCGTCATGACCTTGGAGATGCCCAGCTTGTTCAGGGTGTCCTGCGAGGTGCCCTGGAACTCGGCCGGGTAGTCCATCGAGCCGACGCCGAGGATCATGCTCTGGCCGGGCATCAGCCGCGGCACGGAGTGCACGGTGCCCAGGCCGCCGGGGTTGGTCAGCGAGGCGGTGACGCCGGTGAAGTCGTCCATCGTCAGCTTGCCGTTGCGGGCGCGGCGGACGATGTCCTCGTAGGCCTGCCAGAACTCGAAGAAGTTCAGCGTCTCGGCCTTCTTGATGGCCGCGACGACGAGCTGGCGGTCGCCGTTGGGCTTCACCAGGTCGATGGCCAGACCCAGGTTGACGTGGTCGGGCTTGACCAGCGTCGGCTTGCCGTCCTTCTCCGCGAAGGAGTGGTTCATCGCCGGCATCGCCTTGAGCGCCTGCACCATCGCGTACCCGATCAGGTGCGTGAAGGAGACCTTGCCGCCGCGGGCGCGCTTGAGGTGGTTGTTGATGACGATGCGGTTGTCGAACAGCAGCTTCACCGGGATGGCGCGGACCGAGGTGGCGGTCGGCAGCTCCAGCGAGGCGTTCATGTTCTTGGCGACCGCGGCGGCCGGGCCGCGCAGCGTCACGTACTCGGTGCCCTGGGGCTCCGGCGCGGGGGCGGCCTGCCGGGCCGCCGCCTGCTTCGGGGCGGGCGCGGGCGCGGGAGCGGCCGGAGCCGCCGGTGCCTGGGCCGCGGGCGCCGGGACGGGCGCGGGGGCGGCCGCGGGCGCCACGGGGGCGGCAGGCGCGGCGGGGGAGGCCACGGGGGTGCCGTTGGCGACCGGCTGCGCGGGAGCGGGAGGGGCGGCGGGCGCCGGGGCGTCCGTCGCGCCCGCGGGGACCGGCTGCGCGGCGCCTACGGCGCTGCCCTCGTCGGGGGACGTCGCGCGAGCGGCGGCGCCGGAGGCGCCGCCCTGGCCGGGGGCGGCCGCCGAATCGGCGGAGCCGTCCGGCTTGTAGTCGGCGAAGAAGTCCCACCAGGCTCGGTCTACCGAGTCCCGATCCTGGAGGTACTGCTGGTAGATCTCGTCGACCAGCCACTCATTGGGGCCGAAGCCCGCTGCGGGGCCTTCGCCCTGCGCTTCGTGGTCGGTCGAGACACTAGAGCTATTGGGGGACTGTGACGACACGGCGGCAACCGCCCTCTTCCGCTTCACAAGATGGTGGACAGCGGAAATAAAGGCTACGCCTACTGGAGGGGTCGATGCAGGCCCGGGGCCCTTACGTCGCGCATGTCACACCCGAAGACTGGTTTCAGTGCTGTTCCTGGCGGGAAACTGATCCCTCTTGGGGGTCGTTCGATCAGCCGCGCTCGCACGGCGTCGGTGCGGCGGAGGGCGGCTGGGGGGCGGCCGCGAGCGGCTCGTCCCAACTTTAGGTCAAGGTTGCGCCGTGGAGACACCCGGAAGGGTGACGTGGATGCGGCAGCCACGAGGGGATTCGGCCACTTCTATCCGCCCGCCGTGCAGGTCCACCGCCCAGCGCGCGATGGCCAGACCGAGCCCCGTCCCGCCGTCGCCGCCCGGATGCGCGCCGCGGTGGAAGCGGTCGAAGACGCGGGTGCGGTCGGCCTCGGGGATGCCGGGCCCCTCGTCGCGCACGTCCAGGTCGAGGCTGCCGGGCGCGCCGCCGCGCCTGGCCCGTACCGTCACCCGGCCGCCCGGCGGGCTGTGCTTGACCGCGTTGTCGACCAGGTTGGCCACCACCTGGTGCAGCCGCTCGCCGTCGGCGTAGGCCGTCAGTTCCGGGGGTGACACGTCCAGGTGCAGGTGGACGTCGGCGCGCGGCCGGGAGCGGGAGCCGGTCGCGGAGGAGCCCTCCATGCCCAGGCTCGCGGTGCGCAGCACCGCCGACAGGTACGGCCACACCTCGAAGCGCTTGGCCTCCAGCCGGACCGCGCCGCTGTCCAGCCGCGAGAGGTCCAGCAACTGGGTGACCAGCTTGCCGAGCCGTTCGGTCTGCTGGAGTGCCAGCCGCATCGTCTCGGGGTCGGCGGCCGACACCCCGTCCACCACGTTCTCCAGCACGGCCCGCAGCGCGGCGATGGGGGTGCGCAGCTCGTGCGAGACATTCGCCACGAGTTCCTTGCGGTGCCGGTCGACGGCGGCCAGATCGGCCGCCATCTGGTTGAAGGTCTCGGCCAGCTCGCCGACCTCGTCCCTGCGCACCCGCGCCACCCGGCGGCTGTAGTCGCCGCCCGCCATCGCCTTGGCGACGGCCGTCATCTCGCGCAGCGGCGCGGTCAGGCCGTTGGCGACGATCTGGGTCAGCAGCAGCGAGGCGATGATCGAGAAGATCGTGATGACCCGCAGCTCGGTCGCCGAGTGGATGGCGACGATCACCAGCAGGGTGGTGATCAGCACCGAGATGATCACCAGGAGCTGGAGCGCGGCCTTGATGGAGCGGTACGGGTCCCAGGGCCGCAGCGCGTCCCACACGCGCCGCCACAGCCGGCGCCACCACCGGGTCATGGCGCCGGGGTCTCCAGCGCGTACCCGACGCCGTGCACGGTACGGATGCGCTCGGCGCCGATCTTGCGGCGCAGCGCCTTGACGTGGCTGTCGACGGTCCTGGTGCCCGACGCGTCGGCCCAGTCCCACACCTCGGCGAGCAACTGCTCGCGGGAGAGCACCGCGCGCGGCTGCTGCGCCAGGCAGACCAGCAGCTCGAACTCGGTCGGGGTCAGGTGCACGTCGGCGCCCCTGACCCGGACCCGGCGCTGCGCGTGGTCGATCTCCAGGTCGCCGAGCTGCATGCTGGCGCCGCGCGGGTCGTGCGCGGCGATCGAGGCCCGCTCGACCCGGCGCAGCAGGACGTGCACGCGGGCGGCCAGCTCGCGCATCGAGAACGGCTTGGTCATGTAGTCGTCGGCGCCGACGCCGAGCCCGACCAGCATGTCCGTCTCGTCGTCGCGCGCGGTGAGCATCAGCACCGGCACCGGCCGGTCGGCCTGCACCCGGCGGCAGACCTCGAGGCCGTCGTAGCCGGGCAGCATGACATCGAGAACCAGCAGGTCGGGCTGCCAGGTGTGCGCGGACTCCACCGCGGAGGGACCGTCCCCCGCCGTCCGCACCTGGAATCCCTCGGCCTGCAGCCTGGCCGCGATGGCCTCCGTGATGGTCTGGTCGTCCTCGACCACCAGCACCCGGCGCTGCGTGCCCGTCGTCTGCGCGCTGTCCAATTCCGCCCCACAAGGTCGTCCTGGTTACGGGGGAGCCTACGGGGCAGGTGGGCGCCCTGACTACGCGGCGTTGATCGCCAGGTGCACGACATCCGGAACCCCACGCGTCACTTCCACCTCCAGAGTGCGTACTCCGGAGAAGCCCGCGGCCCGCAGCGCGTCCTCGAAACCGGCCGACGGGCTCGCCGACCACACGGCAAGGACGCCGCCGGCCGTCAGCCGGTTCCGGCAGGCCGCGAGGCCCGCGGGGCCGTACAGACCGCCGTTGTCGTCGGTGACCGTCCAGTCCGGGCCGTTGTCGATGTCCAGGCAGAGCGCGTCGTACCGCTCGCCGGGCTCCGCCACGTACGCCACCAGGTCCCGCTCGACCACCGTCACCCGCGGGTCGTCCAGCGCGCCCGCGGAGAACGGCGCGAGCCGCCCGTCGCGGTGCCAGCCGACGACCGCGGACTCGCGTTCGACGACGGTGATCCGGGACCAGCCCGGCCGCGCGGCGGCGCGCGCGAGGGAGAAGCCGACGCCGAGACCGCCGATGAGCACCGAGCGGCCGGGCCGGTCCGCGCTGTCCGCCGGTTCTTCGTCCAGGTATTCCAGTGCCGCGTCGACCAGAAGGCGCTCGGACCGCCCGTCGGAGGTGTCCATGAGGAAACACCCGTTCGCGATGATCTGGAGCAGGTCGCCGTGCCGTCGCAGCACCACCTCCCCGTACGGGCCTTCCTGCCGGTCGAGCACCACGGGAGCGGTGTGGTCGAAGGCGCGGGTTCCGCTGTAGGAGGATGGGTGTTGGAGGGTCATACGGCCAGTTTGGCGTATGCCGCACGAGGTCATGACCTTATGTCGGCCACCTTTCCATCGGGCGTTAACTTCTCGGTCGTGAGAACTTCATTTCCTCTGCATCGGGGCATGACCTGGGCGGCGAACCGGCGGCGTAAATTCCGCGCATGTCCTCCCTACTGAAGAATCGACTGACCAGGCGGGTGCTCGCCCCCGCTGCCGCACTGGTCGACCGTCGCGTGCAGAGCTCCGCCTCCAAGCTCCGCAAGGAGATCGAGAGCGACCGCAGGTCCCGGGTCGCCGATCTCGACTCGATGCGCAAGAAGGTCGCGGAGCTGGGCGACCAGCAGTTCGCGATCGGTCTGCTCTTCGACAAGACCGGGCGCAGCGGTCCCCGGCTGCCCACCCCGGACCGGATCGACACCCTGGTGCGGGAGATGGTCGCCGTCTCGGGCCGCGACGAGGCCGACGCGCGGCGCAATGTGACGATCGCCTTCCGCAACGTGATCGCGCTCGAAGCCCTGGCCGTCGGCCGCCTGGCCGGTTCCACCTACAACATCTGCGGGAAGCTGGCCACGGTCCCGCTGCTCGACCCGCCCAACGAGGACGTGCTGGAGATCGGCACGTTGCACGGCCTGTTCTCCGCCGCGCTGATGCGGATGCTGCACCGGGCCGGTGTCGAGGCCCGGCTGACCATCGTCGACCCGCTGGCCGGGACGCAGCTCCAGCCCGGCGCCCGGCCGGTCGGCGAGCCCACCGGCACGCCGGTGCGGATGGACGTGGTGCGCGCGAATCTGGCGCTCGGCGGCAAGGCAGGGGAGCGGGCCAGGATCGAGCAGGGCTTCTCCGGCGACCCGGACACCCGGGCCGCGGTCTCCGACCGGAAGTACGGCGTGATCATCGTCGACGGCGACCACTCGGCCGAGGGCGTCATGGCCGACCTGGAGTGGGCCGAGAAGATCGCGGCGCCCGGCGGCATCGTGGTGCTCGACGACTACGGGGACGCCGCCTGGACCGGTGTCCAGGAGGCGGCGGACAAGTACCTGGAGACCGGGGAGTCCCGGTTCGAGATGCTGGGCCGGGTCTCCACCTCGGCCTTCCTGCGCGCCAGGAGCTGACCGGGGGAGCTGCGGGGGACCGCCCGGGTCGGGGATCGCCGGGAGTTGGATCGCGCAGGTCAGGACCGCCGAGGCCGGGGATCGCTGAGAGCGAACGCGCCCCGGGGAACATTCGAAGTGCCCCAGGCATTGAGTCGACATAGCTCAACTTGATTGCCGAAGGGGAGATCATGGCTTCGACGCCCACAACGCTCACTCTGCCCGTGCTGCCCCTGTCCGACGAGGTCGTCCTGCCCGGCATGGTCGTGCCGGTCGACCTGTCGGATACGGAGGCGCGGGCCGCGGTGGAAGCCGCGCACGCCGCCGCCGGATCCGGCGGCCTCGCCGGTGACAGCGGCGACAACAAGCCGAAGGTGCTCCTCGTTCCCCGCGTGGACGGGACCTACGCGGGGATCGGGGTGCTCGGCACCGTCGAGCAGGTCGGCCGGCTGTCCGACGGCGACCCCGGCGCCGTGATCCGGGGCCGCTCACGCGTGCGGATCGGGGCCGGTACGACCGGGCCCGGCGCCGCTTTGTGGGTGGAGGGCACGCCGGTGGAGGAACCGGCGCCCGCGGAGTCGCCCGGCACGGTCGCCGAGCTGATGAAGGAGTACAAGGCGCTGGCCACGAGCTGGCTGCGCAAGCGCGGCGCCTGGCAGGTGGTGGACCGGGTCCAGCAGATCGACGACCTGTCCCAGCTCGCCGACAATTCCGGCTACTCCCCTTACCTCACCACCGAGCAGCGCGTGGAGCTGCTGGAGACCCTCGACCCGATGGCCCGGCTCAAGCTGGCCGTCCAGTGGCTGCGCGACCACCTCGCCGAGCAGGACGTGGCCGAGAGCCTGCGCAAGGACGTGCAGGAGGGCATGGAGAAGCAGCAGCGCGAGTTCCTGCTGCGCCAGCAGCTCGAAGCGGTCCGCAAGGAACTGGCGGAGCTGAACGGCGACCCGGAGAACGAGAGCGAGGACTACCGCGCCCGCGTCGAGGCCGCCGAACTGCCGGAGAAGGTCCGCGAGGCCGCCCTGAAGGAGGTCGAGAAGCTGGAGCGCTCCTCGGACGCCTCCCCCGAGGGCTCCTGGATCCGCACCTGGCTGGACACCGTCCTGGAACTGCCGTGGAACACCACGACCGAGGACACCTACGACGTCCCGGGCGCCCGCGCGGTGCTGGACGCCGACCACTCGGGCCTGGACGACGTCAAGGAACGCATCACCGAGTACCTGGCCGTCCGCAAGCGGCGCGCGGACCGCGGCCTCGGTGTCGTCGGCGGCCAGGCGGACGGCGCTTCCGGCAAGAGCGGCGGCGGGCGGCGGGCGGGCGGCGCGGTGCTGGCCCTGGTCGGGCCGCCCGGAGTCGGCAAGACCTCGCTCGGCGAATCCGTCGCGCGCGCCATGGGCCGTACCTTCGTCCGGGTGTCGCTGGGCGGCGTCCGCGACGAGGCGGAGATCCGCGGCCACCGGCGTACGTACGTCGGCGCGCTGCCCGGCCGGATCGTGCGGGCCATCAAGGAGGCCGGGTCGATGAACCCGGTGGTGCTGCTCGACGAGATCGACAAGGTCGGCTCCGACTACCGGGGCGACCCGGCGGCGGCGCTGCTCGAAGTCCTCGACCCGGCGCAGAACCACACGTTCAGGGACCACTACCTGGAGGTCGAACTCGACCTGTCCGACGTGGTGTTCCTGGCCACCGCCAACGTCCTGGAGACCATCCCCGAGCCGCTGCTCGACCGGATGGAGCTGGTCAGGCTCGACGGCTACACCGAGGACGAGAAGGTCGTCATCGCCCGCGACCACCTGCTCCCGCGCCAGTTGGAGCGGGCGGGCCTGGCCGAGGACGAGGTGGCGCTTGAGGAGGAGACGCTGCGCAGGCTGGCGGGCGAGTACACCCGCGAGGCGGGCGTCCGCAATCTGGAGCGCACCGTCGCCCGGATATTGCGCAAGATCGCGGCGCGGCACGAACTGGGCGACCAGGAACTGCCGTTCACCGTCGGCCCCGACGACCTGCGGGCGCTGATCGGACGGCCGCACCACGTACCGGAGTCCGCGCAGGACCCGGAGGAGCGGCGCACGGCGGTGCCGGGCGTGGCCACCGGGCTCGCGGTGACCGGCGCGGGCGGTGACGTCCTCTACATCGAGGCGTCGCTGGCCGACCCGGAGACCGGCGGATCGGGACTCCAGCTCACCGGCCAACTGGGCGACGTCATGAAGGAGTCGGCGCAGATCGCGCTGTCCTTCCTGCGCTCGCACGGCGCGGAGCTGGAACTGCCGGTCGGCGACCTCAAGGAGCGCGGCGTCCACCTGCACGTGCCCGCGGGCGCGGTGCCGAAGGACGGGCCGAGCGCCGGTGTCACCATGACCACCGCGCTGGCGTCGCTGCTCAGCGGGCGCCGGGTCCGTACCGACGTCGCCATGACCGGCGAAGTGTCCCTGACCGGACGGGTGCTGCCGATCGGCGGCGTCAAGCAGAAGCTGCTCGCCGCGCACCGCGCCGGGATCACGACCATCGTCATCCCGAAGCGGAACGAGGCGGACCTGGACGACGTCCCGGCCGAGATCCTGTCGGCCCTCGACGTCCACCCGGTCAGCGATGTCCGCCAAGTCCTGGCGCTGGCGCTGGAGTCGGCCTCCGCCGAGGCCGCCGAGGCGGAGGTGCCGCTGGCCGCCTGACGGCCTCCGGCCGCGGGTCCGGTCGAAGACCGTGGTCCGGCCGTGAAGGCCGCGGTCCGGTCGAGGACCCTGGTCCGGTCGAAGACCGCGGTCCGGTCGAGGACCCTGGTCCGGTCGAAGACCGCGGTCCGGCCCTGAACACGCGAGTTCCCCGCACCCTTGGGACGAGGGTGCGGGGAACTCGTGCGTGCGGGAGCCGCCGCGAGGTGACTAGCCCAGGGCGAGGGCCTGGAGACGGGACAGGTCTCCGTTGAAGCGGTCCTGGTCACCGGGGAAGGTGCCGGCGTCGCCGTACTGCCAGAAGGTGTAGAAGCCGTAGCCCGCGGGCAGGGTGCCGACCGTGCTGGTGTACTTCGCGATCCAGATCGGGCTGGTGGTGGCGAAGCCGCTGTTGTTCCCGGTGCAGGTGTTCCACCAGTCGAAGGTGGTGTAGATGACCGGGTAGACACCCTCGCGCGCGTGGTACTGGTTGGCGAAGGCGTGGATCCAGCTCACCATGCTGGCCTGGCTCAGGCCGTAGCAGGTCGCGCCGTAGGGGTTGTACTCGATGTCCAGCGCGCCCGGCAGCGTCTTGCCGTCGCCGGACCAGCCGCCGCCGTGGGCGATGAAGTAGTCGGCCTGCGCGGCGCCGCCGGAGGTGTCGGGGGTGGCGAAGTGGTACGAGCCGCGGATCATGCCCACGTTGTACGACCCGTTGTACTGCTGCGTGAAGTACGGGTTGGTGTACGACGTGCTCTCGGTCGCCTTGACGTAGGCGAACTTGCCGCCGTTCGCCCACGCGGTGGCCCAGTTGACGTTCCCCTGGTAGCCGGAGACGTCCATGCCGAGCGTCTGCGTCGCCATCGGGGTGACGGTCCCGGCGGACGACGACGAGGAGGCGCTGGAGCCCTCGTGCGCCTTGATGGTGGAGCCCATCCAGTCGAGTTCGGGGTGCGTGAGGTGCCCCGTGCCGCTCGCCGCGCTGGCGGAGCCGGGCAGGACGAACACCATCGCGAGCATGGTGACGAACAGACCGGCCAGCAGGCCGAGCCTCTTCCGGACCGAGCCGGGGCCGTGCACGACGGAGAGATCTCCGTGGGACATTCGTGCCTCCATGGTGGGGACTCGGCATGGCCTTGCAGTGGCCATGACAGATTTGAAGGTAGAGGCGCGACTCCGGGCGTGAAAGGGGGTCAGGAAACCGCCGATGGTCTACTCCTGCGAAATACTTGACGTGCTGCGGAAACAACCGTGAGTGAAGGAAACTTTCAGGCGTTGAAAGCGGGAACGGTGTGAACGAGGCGAGACAGGCGGCGGAAGCGGCCGGATCCGACGACAGCGACATGGACGCGCTGGAGCGCGAACTGACCGTGCTGTTCCGGCGCGCCCGCGCCACCTCGGGCGACCTCGCCCGCGCCGTCCACCCGGAACTGGAACCCGCCGCGTACGGCCTGCTGGTCCGGCTGGAGGAGACGGAACCCGAGCGCGCCACCGAACTCGCGGCGTACTTCGGGGTCGGAAAGGCCACCATGAGCCGTCAGTTGCGGGCCATGGAGGAACTGGGCCTGGTCACCCGCGAGCCCGACCCCGCCGACGGCCGCGCCTTCCTGATGCGCCTGACCGCCGAGGGCCGCGAGCGCTTCTCCCGCGTCCGCACCGCCCGCCGCGAGCGCTACCTGCGCCAGCTCATGGCCTGGGACCGCACGGACGTCGCGGAGCTGGCCCGCCTGCTCCAGCGCCTGAACAACGAGGAGTAGCGCGCGCCCCGCGCGGCTACAGCTCCACCAGGACCGCTGTCGCGTCGTCGTGGCGCTTTCCGCCGGGGGACTCCTCGGCGGCCTCGCGGGCGCGCACGCGGGCGATCAGGGCCTCGGGGCCCGCCTTGCGGAGCAGGGTGAGGACATCGGACCAGGCGTCGTCGCCGAAGACCTCGACGGTACGGGCGGCGCCGTCGGTGAGTGCGGCCAGCGCGCGGACCCGGGAGCGCGGGGTGCGGCCGGCGACGGCCCGCGAGACGACCGCGGGATCGGCGGCGGCGGTGAAGAAACCGCCCTCCAGATTGCGCAGCGGCCCGACCCGTACGCCCGCGGCGCGCAGCCGGTCGATCCGGTCGTCCAGCACCGCGGTCACCTCGCCGTCCGGCGACTCCAGCAGCAGGGCCGAGTCCGACAGCACCAGGTGCTCGACGTACTCCTCGTCCCAGCGGACGGCGACCACCGTGGCCTGCGGGGTGAGCGGGTGAGAAAGATCACAGGTGTCACGGTGTGCCGCGGCCGTCCTGCCGATCGCGGCGGACAGAGCGTCGGGAAGCGTCATCTCCGGCCGGGAAACGGACAGTTCGAGCAGCGCGCCGCCGACCCGGGCGGTGAACCACGGCACCGAGTGCACGCAATCTCCGTTGTCCGGCGGCGGCGTCACCCCGTCCAGCAGGACCACGGCGCCGCCCTGCCCGGAAGCGGGCAGGGCCACGGAGACGAAGTCCTCGTTCGGACGGTCGGGGGTGCCGGGCGCGGTGGCCGTCTCGATGCGCATGGGACCAGTGTGCGGGACCCGCGGGTACGGACGGCGGCCCGCGGGTGTCCCGGCGGTGGCCGGACGGCGGCTCCCCGGCACCCCGCGCGGCGGCCCGGCGTTCGAAACCGCGCCCCCCGCGGACGGCCCCATTGGTACGGACCGGGGCGCATGGGCATATGCGCGCGGGCATCCTGCCAAAGGTCGCAGCACCGCGCCAGTGCCGTCCACGCCGGGCGAAGTGTCCCCGCGCACGCCGGACTTGTCGGTCAACTCCTCGTTGCGATTCACTCGTTCGAGTGTCCGGGGGAGCGACGCGTGGCACCTCTCCGGGCGGGGCTGCAAGGGTCGGAGGGACTTCTGCATATTCCCCGGGGACACTCCCGGGCCCGCCGGCGATACGTGATTGCGAGCACCGAAGTTGCGTGAACGACGTCAACCGCGAGAGCGGAGGGTCCGGCAGCGTCTGCTCGCCGCCCTGCTCGTCTGCGCCGTGACCGTCCTGGCCGCCGCCGCTCCAGGCGTCGCCCTCGCGGTCCGCGACCTGTCGCGGGCCCAGGACCGGGCGGACGCGGCCCAGCTCACCACCCGCGCCACCGTGCTCGCCCACTCCCTCGCCGACGAGCGCGACGACCTCGCCGCCTTCGCCGCCGACGGCCGTGACGCGGCCAACGGCGACGGCCTGCCGGAGGACAGCCGCTCCCGCGTCGACCGCCAGGTCCAGGACGTCGCCGCCGACGCCCCCGCCGGCCTGCGGACCGCGCTCGCCGCGCTGCCCCGCGTCCGGCAGGGCGCCCTCGGCGGCGACGGCGGCCCGCAGAGCGTCATCAGCGCCTACCAGCCGCTGCTCGACGCCCTCGGCAGGACCGCGGGCCCGGTCACCGCGCCGCTGACCCGCGCCGTCACCGCCGCCGCCGTCCAGCGCGGCCTGCTGGTCGCCGCGCTCACCGCGGGCGGCACCCAGCCGGAGCTGACCGCCGCGGCCCAGGTCGCCCACGTCCAGGAACAGGCCGCGCTCGCCGAATTCCGCGCCACGGCCCCCGCCGACCTGCGCGGCCAGTACGACCAGACCGTCACCGGCGCCGACACCGCGCAGGCCGACCGCGACCTCGCCCAGCTCCTCGACGGCGGGCAACTCACCCGCTCCGACCGGGCGCTGGGCGCGAAACCGGTCAACGCGGCGCTGACCGCCAGGATCGGCCTGATGCGTACGGTCGAGGCGTCCGCCGCCACCGACGAGGCCCGCGCCGCCGCCCACGACCGCGACGACGACGTCACCGCGCTGGAGCTGCGGGCCGCGCTCGCCGCGCTCTGCCTGCTGCTCGTGGTGGGCGTCCTCGTCACCGTCTTCCGCAGCCTCACCCGCCCGCTGGCCGCGCTGCACCGCTGGTCCCGCGCCGACGCCGAGAGCGGCCAGGGCGCCGAGGTGACCGGCACCGACGAATTCGCCGCCGTCGCCCGCCGGGCCAACGCGCTGACGCAGGAGGCCCAGGCGCTGCGCTCGCGCTCCGCCGACCTGGCCGCCGACCGCATGCGCGCGCTCGGCGTGCACGGCGCGCTCTCCGCCGAGCGGGACACGCTGCTGCGCCGCCAGGACGAGCTGACCCGGCAGCTCGCCGCCGCCACCACGCAGGGCGCCGCGCAGCTCACCTACGTCAACCTCAGCCTGCGCACCCTCGGCCTGGTGGAGCGTCAACTCACCCTGATCGAGGGCCTGGAGGACCAGGAGCAGGAGCCGGACCGGCTGGAGACCCTGTTCAAGCTGGACCACCTCGCCACCCGCATGCGGCGCAACAGCGAGAATCTGCTGGTCCTCACCGGCACCGAGCACAGCCACGGCGCCGCCGCCCGCCCGGTCCCGCTGGTCGACGTGGCACGCGCCGCGATCTCCGAGATCGAGCGGTACGACCGGGTACGCATCCAGGTGCTCGCCGTCGCCCGGATCGCGGGCCGCGCCGCCGACGACATCAGCCACCTGCTGGCCGAACTCCTCGACAACGCCACCTCCTTCTCCGCCCCGCACGCCGAAGTGCACCTGTCCGGCTGGCTGCTGGAGAGCGGCGAGGTCATGCTGTCGGTCGAGGACGCGGGCATCGGCGTACCGCCGGAACGCCTCGGCGAGCTCAACGCGGTACTCGCCGACCCCGACCCGGCCCCGCCCGGCACGGTCTCCGGCATGGGCCTGTACGTGGTCTCCCGGCTCGCCCACCGGCACGGCGTCCGGGTGCAGTTGCGCCCGCAGAAGCTCGGCGGCACCGCCGCCGTCGTCGTGCTGCCGCGGGTCCTGCTCCCGGCCGCGCAGCCCGACGAGCAGCCCGCCACGCCGGTGGAGGCCGCGCTGGCGGGCGAGCCGATGCCCGCGGCCACGACGCCGGCCGGCGCCGGGGCCGACGCCCCGTCAGCCCCGGAGCCGGCCGCCGAAACCGCCTCCGCCGCACCGGAGTTCGGCCGGGCGCCCGCGCCCGCCGCCGACCCGGCCGTACCGCGCCAGACCGAGCACACCCGCCCGGCTCCCGACGGCGGGACCGCGCCAGGACAGGGCGCCTCCCGGCCCAGGCACCGTAGGGTGTCCGCAGCCGACACGCCTGCCGCGCCCGTCGGCGGCAGCCTCACCGGCAAGGGGCTGCCGCAGCGGACCCCGCGCAGCACCGGTCTGACCGGAGAGCCCGCGACGCGCGAGCCGCAGCGCGGGGGACCGGTCGACGCCGAGGCGCTGCGGCGCAAACTGGGCGGTCTGCAAAGGGGATTGCGGGCCGGACGGCGGGACGTCGAGGAGGAGATCACCAGCGGATCAGGACCGGTCGCCGGGGCAGGAGTGGTGATACCGGAGCAGGGAGCCGGAGCGGGACCGCGAGCGGTGGAGGGCACCGCGGTCACGACCACGGACGTGCGAGGGGACGACCAGGGGGACGCAGGCCCAGCCGAAACCGTTGAGGAGGCGACCCGTTGAACGCGGTCGGCACGCAAACGAAGGACTTGAGTCATGAGGCGCGCAATCTCCAGTGGCTGTTGCAGAGCTTCGTCGAGGAGGTGCACGGCGTCCGCTCGGTCGCCGTGGTCTCCTCCGACGGTCTGCTGCTGATCACCTCGCACGCCGAGGCCGACGCGTCGCCGCCCCCCGCGCCGCCGGCCGACGAGGACCCGGCGGTCCCCGCCCCGCGGAAGAACCCCGCGGGGGACCGCGGCGACCTCGCCGCCGTCGTGTCGGGCCTGGCCTCCCTCACCGTCGGCGCGGCGAAGCTGATGGACGGCGGCAAGGTCCGGCAGACCACCGTCGCGATGAGCGACGGCGCGTTGTTCGTCATGTCGATCAGCGACGGCTCGCTGCTGGGCGTGCACGCGGGCGCCGACTGCGACATGAGCGTCATCGCCTACCACATGGCCCTGTTCGTCGGACGGGCCGGACACGTCCTGACCCCCGCACTGCGCAGTGAGCTGCGCCACGCCCTGGAGAGTGCCCGCTGATGCCGTCGCTGCCCCAACGCGGAGCCGACCGGCGCACCGCGCGCGTACGCCCGTACGCTTTGACCGGCGGTCGCACGCGGTTCGGCCATGTGCTCATGGTCGAGACGTTCGTGGCCACCGTTGACGGTCCGGGCGAACAACTCGCCCTCACCAGGGGCGACTGGGCCGAGCGCGTGATGCCCGAGCTGCGGGCGATCGTCGAACTGTGCCGCAGAATGCGGTCGGTGGCCGAGATCTCCGCACTCCTGCGGATGCCGCTCGGCGTCGTCCGTGTCCTGATCAGTGACCTGGCGGACCAGGGAAGGATCCGCGTGTACGGAACCGGGCACGGGCCCGGCAGCCCCGACCGCGCGCTGCTCGAAAGGGTGCTCAGTGGACTTCGCAGGCTCTGACCAGCAGGACGGCCTGCAAGAGTGGCAGAAGGAACGCGGCAGGGCGCCGGTCTCCACGAAGATCGTGGTGGCGGGCGGCTTCGGCGTGGGCAAGACCACCTTCGTCGGCGCCGTCTCCGAGATCGCACCGCTCACCACCGAGGCGGTGATGACCCAGGCCAGCGAGGCCGTCGACGACCTCGCCGCCACTCCCGACAAGACCACCACCACGGTGGCCATGGACTTCGGCCGGATCACCCTGGACCAGGACCTGGTGCTGTACGTCTTCGGCACGCCGGGACAGCAGCGCTTCTGGTTCATGTGGGACGACCTCGTGCGCGGCGCGATAGGCGCGGTCGTGCTCGCCGACACCCGCCGACTGGCCGACTGCTTCCCGGCGTTGGACTACTTCGAGGGCACCGGTCTGCCCTACACGGTCGCCGTCAACCAGTTCGAGGGCACGGCGCAGTACACCCCGGACGACGTCCGTGAGGCACTGGCCGTACCCGCCCACATCCCCGTATTGGTGATCGACGCTCGCAAGCGGTATTCAGTGGTGGAGGCGCTGCTGGCGCTGGTCGGGCACGCGCTGTCCGAACAGCCCATGTAGTGGCCGCAGTTGCCGCCGCCTTACGAAGTCCATCGACCTGAAGCGAGCCGTTGTGCGCAAGATACTCATCGTCGGAGCCGGGCAGGCCGGGCTCCAACTCGCCCTGGGCCTCCAGTCCCAGGGCTATGACGTCACCGTGATGTCCAACCGGACCGCCGACGAGATACGCGGCGGCCGGGTGATGTCCACCCAGTGCATGTTCGCCACCGCACTCCAGCACGAACGCGACCTCGGGCTGAACTTCTGGGAGGACCAGGCGCCGCGCATCGAGGGAGTGGGCGTCTCCGTCTCCGCGCCCGACGCCTCACGGCCGATCGACTGGGTGGGCAGGCTGCGCGGTCACGCGCAGTCCGTCGACCAGCGGGTGAAGATGGCAGGCTGGATGGAGACCTTCGCCGAGCGCGGCGGCAAGCTCGTCATCCACGGTGTGGCCGTATCGGATCTGGACTACTTCTCCCGCGCCTACGACCTGGTGCTGGTGGCCGCGGGGAAGGGCGAGATCGTCTCCATGTTCCGCCGGGACGCCGCCCGTTCGCCCTACGACGCCCCCCAGCGGGCGCTCGCGGTGTCGTATGTGCACGGACTCGGGCCGCGCCCCGAGCACCCCGACTTCTTCGCGGTGCGCTGCAATCTGGTGCCGGGCGTCGGCGAGTTGTTCGTGATGCCGACGCTGACCACCTCGGGCCCGGCCGACATACTCTTCTGGGAGGGCGTGCCCGGCGGCCCGGTCGACGTCTTCCAGGGCGTCAAGGACCCCGCGGAGCAGCTCCGCCTCACACTTGACCTGATGCGCCGCTTCACGCCGTGGGAGTACGACCGGGCGGGCTCGGTCGAGCTGACCGACGCGGGCGGCACGCTCGCCGGGCGGTACGCGCCGACCGTGCGCGAGCCGGTCGGTGAACTGCCCTCGGGCGGGCTGGTTCTGGGCGTCGCGGACGTCGTGGTGGCCAACGACCCGATCACCGGCCAGGGTTCCAACAACGCCGCCAAGTGCGCGGCCTCGTACCTGGCGAGCATCGTCGAGCGCGGCGAGCTGCCCTTCGACCGCGCGTGGATGCAGAGCGCCTTCGACCGCTACTGGAACCACGCGGCGCCGGTCACCAAGTGGACCAACGCGATGCTCGCGCCGCCGCCGGAGCACGTCCTCGGCCTGATCGGCGCGGCGGGCGGGCTCCAGCCGGTCGCCGACCGCTTCGCCAACGGCTTCGACGACCCGGCCGACTACGAGGAGTGGTTCTTCGACCCGGAGCGGGCCGGGGCGTATCTCGCCGAGGCGCAGGCCGCGGCGGGCGCCGGGCCTTCCGCCTAGGCGTCGGACCCGGCTCCCACGAGCCGCCGGACAGGCCCTAGCTCGCGCCCCCGCTCGCGGTGGCGGAGGGCGTGGGCGTCGGGCCGCCGGACGGGGTGTCCGAGGGCGTCGGCGTCGGGGTGATCCTCGGCGGCGGCGTGCTCTCGCCCGGGGTCGGCCGGGTGACGGGACCCGTGGAGTGCGGCGGCGGTGTGGCCGGCGCGGTGCCGGTCGACCCGCCGGAGGTCCTGGGCTTGGGCGCCGGGGGCGTCACCTGCGGGCTGAACGGCGTCGGCTGCTCGGCCTGCTTGGGGATCTTCGGCAGGGTGTAGTCCCCGGCCGGGGCGCTGCCGAGGTCCGGGCGGACGGCGCCCAGTATCGGGTTGGCGGCGATCGGCGAGACCTTCACCACCGAGCCGGGGCGCGGCGCCTGGACCACCAGTCCGTCGCCGATGTAGATCGCCACATGGGTGGCGCCGGAGAAGTAGATCACCAGGTCGCCGGGGCGCAGCAGTTCGAGCGGCACGTGCGGGAGCCGCGCCCACTGCTCCTGGCTGGTGCGCGGGATGGTCACCCCGGCGTGCGACCACGCCTGCGAGGTCAGACCCGAGCAGTCGAAGGAGTCCGGACCCTGCGCGCCCCACACATACGGCTTGCCGAGCTGCATGAAGGCGTAGCTGATGGCCCGCTTCCCCGCGTCGGACGGCAGGCGGCTGTCGGCGTCGGAACCCAGCGCCTTGGAGTCGAGGAACTCCTGCTGCGCCTTGTTGACGCCCTTTTCCTCCAGCGACTGCAATTCGCTGATCTGCACGCCGGTGAGCCCGGCCAGTATCGACTCGACCTCCTGGAGGCGCTTTTCCACCGTGTTCTTCTGCGCCTGCTGGACGGCCAGCGCGGACTGCGCCTTGTCCAGCGCCTGCTGCGCCTGGGTGTTCAGCTCGTTCAGCCGCTGCTCGCCGCTGGTCAGCTCGGCCAGCACGTCCTGCTGGTGGTCGGCGGCCCGGTCCAGGACGTGCCGCTGCCCGAAGAAGTCCTGCGGGGTCTGGCCGGTCAGCATCGACAGGTACGGCGACACGCTGCCGTCCTTGTACATCTGGCGGGCCATCAGACCCACCTCGTCGCGCTTGTCCGCGACCGAGACCCGCTGGTCGGCGAGTTGTGCGTCGACCTGGTCGGCCTGGGCGCGCTGCCGGTCGGCGGTCTCCTTGGCCTTGTTGAACGACTCGGTCGCCGTCTCCGTCTGCGCGTAGAGGGTCTGGAGCCTGGTCAGCAGATCGGGCAGCGAGACCTCCGCCGCGGGCGGTGGGTCGTAGGGCCGCGCCGCCGCCTGCTGGGCCGGCAGGGCGAGTGCCGCGGCGGCGAGCAGAGTGCCGCAGACCGCGGCCGAACGCAGCCACCTCCTGGTACCTCGGGCCACTGACTACCCCTCATCTCCCGTAACCGGTCGGTAACACGCTACGCGATCCGCATCCTGCCACGAATTGTCATATGTTCGACAGAGGGAATAGGCGATTCCGCGCAACCCGGTCACTCTCACAGGTGATCTTCGCCGTGCGATCACCTTCCGGACATAAAAAGCGTACGGCCCGGTCACCGCCCTCGGCGGCCGGGCCGTACGCGTTTCAGGAGCCGTCACCGGCTCGGTCGAAGGCCGGCCGACGGATCGGCCGAGGGGTCAGCCGAGGGGTCAGCCGACGGATCGGCGGGGGATCTGCGGGCGGTTCAGCCGAAGTAGCTGGTGAAGTTCTTCTGGAATTCCCAGTTGCTGAACTTGTCCCAGTTCACCGACCACGTCATCAGGCCGCGCAGCGCGGGCCAGGTGCCGTGGGTGGTGTAGCCGCCGCAGTTGGTCTTCTTGGTCAGGCAGTCGAGCGCCTGGTCGACGGCGGCCGGGGCGGTGTAGCCGTTGCCCGCGTTGACCGAGGCGGGCAGGCCGATCGCGACCTGCGAGGGGGCGAGCGCCGGGAACATGTTGGCGGTGTTGCCCGCCACCGGGAAGCCGGTGAGGAGCATGTCGGTCATCGCGATGTGGAAGTCCGCGCCGCCCATGGAGTGGTACTGGTTGTCCAGGCCCATGATCGAGCCGGAGTTGTAGTCCTGGACGTGCAGCAGCGTCAGGTCGTTGCGCATCGCGTAGATCACCGGCAGGTACGCGCCGCAGCGCGGGTCCTGGCCGCCCCACGGGCCCGAGCCGTAGTACTGGTAGCCCATCTGGACGAAGAACGTCTCGGGCGCCATCGTCAGCACGAAGCCGCTGCCGTACTTGGCCTTGAGCGTCTTCAGCGCCGAGATCAGGTTGACGATCACCGGGGTGGTCGGGTTCTTGAAGTCGGTGTCACCGGTGTTCAGGGACAGCGAGTGGCCCTCGAAGTCGATGTCGATGCCGTTCAGGCCCCAGGTGTCGATGATGCCGCTCACCGAGGAGACGAAGGCGTCGCGGGCGGCCGTCGTGGTGAGCTGCACCTCGCCGTTCGCGCCGCCGATGGACAGCAGCACCTTCTTGCCCTTGGCCTGCTTGGCCTTGATCGCGGCCTTGAAGTCCGCGTCGGACTCCACTCCCGGGCACTCGCTGGCCGAGCAGCGGGTGAAGTGGATGCTGCCCGAGGTCGGCGAGCTGGTCTCGCCGAACGCCAGGTCGATGATGTTCCAACTGTCCGGCACGTCCGCCAGCTTGGTGTAGCCGGAGCCGTTGGCGAACGTCTCGTGCAGATAGCCGACCAGCGCGTGGGTGGGCAGTCCGCCGGAGGGCGGGGGCGAGGTCGGGGGAGTGGTCGGCGGCGTCGTGGGAGGCGTCGTCGGCGGGGTGGTGGGGGGAGTGGTCGGGGGCGTCGTGGTCGGCGGGGTCGTGGGCGGCGTGGTCGTGCCGCTGCCGGGGCCCTGGAGCGAGACGTCGTCGGCGAGGTACGCGGGCTGGCCGTACCAGCCGTGCACGTAGACCGCCGCGCTGGTCTGGCTCGCACCGGTGGTGAAGGACACGCTCAGCGCCGCGTAGCCGCTGCCCGTGCCGGGCGTCCACGTACTGGTGCCGCCGTCCACGCCGAGGTAGACGTACGCGCCCTTGACCTGGGCGGTCAGGGTGTACGTGGTGTTCGGCGCGACGGACACGTTCTGCTTGCACTGCGCGGTGCCGCTCGCGCTCGGGGTGCCCTGGAGGGCGTAAGTGCCGCTGTGCGCCTGGCCGCTGACGACGGCGGCGGTGCCCGCGTCGCAGCTCCAGCCGGACAGGCCGCCGGTCTCGAAGCCGCCGTTGGTCAGGAACTCGCCCGCGCTGGCGGACGGGGCGAGCGCCACGAGCCCGCCGAGCGCGACGGCGCCCGCGAGGGTGGCGGAGGCGGCGATGAAGGTTCTGCGTCTGTTGCGCGGTGCGGTGGAGAGCATGGGGGGATGCTCCTTCGGTGAGGACGGCGCATGTCACCGCGCAGCAAACAGGTCCAGACCAATGCGTGTCAATGGTCCGGACCAATACCCGGCCCTTTGACCTGTGGAACCGTCCGGTTCGGCCGCCTTTGCGCCGCGCGCCGCGCGGCCCGGTCCGACGCGATGTCCCGCGTGGCCGCGCGGGCCCGTCCGGCGGGGCGTCAGGCGCCTTTGCGCCAGGGCCACTTGGGGCCGTCCGGGCGGTTGCCCTCCGGGTCGTACACGAAGACCCAGCGGGTACGGCGGGAGCCGCGCGGGCCGGGGCTGGGCTCGCGGTGGTAGACGTGCACCACCGGCGGACCGCCCTCGGGCGTGGGTACGGGCACGGTGTAGACGCGCGGCGGCTGCCCGGTCATCCCGGCGAGCACGCCGAGCACCCGCCCGTCCAGCGGGCCCCCGACGAATTCCGTGTCCTCGTGTCTCACCCGCTCAGGATGGCACGGCGGGCGGCGCGGGGTTCCCCGGTCGGGGTCAGGAGGGGTCGGGGAGCAGATGTGCGACCGCGTCCGCGATCGGCGCGAGCCGCCGCGCCAGCCCGCCGGCCGGGCTGCTCGGGGTCTCCAGCGCCAGCGCGCGGGCGGCGGCCTCCGCGGCCTCCGGGTCGGTCGTCGCGGTCACCAGCAGCAGCCCGATGAAGTGGTCCACCAGCCACGCCCGCAGCTCCGCGACCGGCGGCTGCTTGCCCTCGTCCAGCCAGATCAGCGATATCGCCTCCACACAGGCGATCCACGACCTGACCATCATCGCCAGCCGCGGCCCCGGCGCCGTCACCCCGAGGTGGTGCAGCACCTGCTCCGCGGCCCGGCGCCGTACGTCGTCCACGATCGCGTCCGTACGGCTGGTCTCGGCGACGCTGCCGCCGCGCAGCAGCGCCCCGTACGCCGCGTCGTGCTCGTCCACATACGCCAGGTAGCGGTCCAGCGCGTCCGCGAGCCGTTCGGTCGGCGGCCCCTGCGAGGGGACGCCGAAGCGGCCGATCAGCTCCTGCGCCGCGTCGTGCACCGCGGCCTCGTACAACTGCTGCTTGCCGCCGGGGAAGTAGCGGTAGACCAGCGGCCGGGAGACCCCGGCCGCCGCCGCGACGTCGTCGACCGACACGTCCTCCGGCCGCCGGTGGCCGAACAGGTCGACGGCGGCGGCCAGCAACTGCGTACGGCGCTGCTCGACGCTCATCCGGCGGTATGCGGGCGCCGCGCTGCTGGTCATGTCCAGCAGACTATCCGCCCGCACACGTGAACGGGTCGGCCCGGGCGCGGGGCTTCGCACGGGTGTCCGGTTCCGCGGGCGCGGCCGGGTCAGCCGAGCAGTCCGGAAGAGCGCCACAGCTTGCGGCTCGGGCCCTTGATCAGCCCGATCTCGTCCAGGAAGTCCATCAGCCGCTTCGCCGACTGCCGCATCACCTCGCGGCGGTGCGGGCTGGTGCGGGCCGCCTCGGCCGCCTGGACGGGGTCGAGGCCCACCGACGCGTAGACCTGCGGGCTGATCAGCGAACGGGCGATGGTCCTGGCGGCCTGCGCGGAGGTCAGCCGGGTGAATTCGACCTCCCAGCGCGGCGCCGTCACCATCTGGCGGCGCAGCTCCTCGCGGGCGTAGCGGATGTGCCGGGCCTCCTCGACCACGTGAATCCGGGTCACACCCTGGACGAAGGGCTGCACGCGGTCGTCGGGGAAGGTCAGCCGCTGCATCCAGTCCAGGATCTCCTCGGCCAGCAGCGTGCCGGTGAAGGCGCCGGGCGTGGTGGACACCGTCTTGATCAGCCGGCCGAGATTGTGGTCGAGCCTGCTGGGGCGGTAGGTGGGCGTGCCCATCTTCGTCACGGCCCGCGCGAACATCTTCGAGTGCCGGCACTCGTCGGCGATCTCCGTCAGCGCGTACCGCACATGGTTGCTGGTCGGGTCCAGGTCGTAGGTGTGCCGCAGCAGGAGCTGCATGAGGATCGTCTCGAACCAGACGCCGATCGAGCACAGCGACGCCGCCTCGTGGCGGCTCAGTTCGACGCGCTGCTCCTGCGACATCCGCTTCCACAGCGGGGTGTCGTACAGCGACACCAGCTCCGGCGGCCAGAACCACTTGCCTTCCTCGAAGGGCGCGTCCCAGTCCAGCTCGGTGTCCGGGTCGAACGAGTGCTTGGCGGACGCGGCCAGCAGCCGCTCCGCGGTCTTCTCGCGGTCGATCAGGCTGGTGTCCATCGTGAAGTGGCCTCCGGCGCATGAGGGTTACCTGCGGTACGACTCTTATGAGACTCTGTGTCAACAAGCCCGTCAAGACCCCGCGCACGTGGAATGGAGCCGCCGATGTCGACGGAAGCCCTGTACACGCAACCGCCCACCGAGTGGATCTGGCAGGTCCCGGCCCAGGGCGCCGCCCGCTTCTCCTGGGAGTACGGCGACGGCCGCGAACGCCTGCTCGCCCTCTACCAGAAGGGCAAGGACAAGCAGTGGGACGCGGCCAAGCGCATCGCCTGGGACCTGGAGGTCGACCCGTACGACCCGCTCGGCACCCCCGACGAGGCCATGTCCATCTACGGCAGCCGCTACTGGGACGCGATGAACGCCCGCGACCGCGGGCTGCTGCGGCAGCACTACACCTCCTGGCAGTTCAGCCAGTTCCTCCACGGCGAGCAGGGCGCGATGATCTGCGCCGCCCGGATCGTGGAGTCCGTCCCCGACCTCGACGCGAAGTTCTACTCCGCCACCCAGACCATGGACGAGGCCCGGCACGCCGAGATCTACGGCCGCTTCCTCCAGGACAAGGTCGGGATGGTCTACCCGATCAACGACAACCTCCAGGCGCTGCTCGGCGACACCCTGCGCGACGCGCGCTGGGACATGCCCTACCTCGGCATGCAGGTGCTCATCGAGGGCCTGGCGCTCGCCGCCTTCGGCATGATCCGCGACACCACCACCAAGCCGCTGCCCAAGCAGATCCTGGCCTACGTCATGCAGGACGAGGCCCGGCACGTCGCCTTCGGACGGATGGCGCTGCGCGACTACTACAAGCAGCTCACCGACGCCGAACTGCGCGAGCGCGAGGACTTCGTCATCGAGGGCTGCTACCTGATGCGCGACCGGCTGCGCGGCCTCGAAGTCCTGGAGAACTTCGGCATCCCCACCGCCGAGGCCGCCGAGATGACCGAACGCTCCGAATTCCTGCACCTGTTCCGCAAGCTGCTCTTCAGCCGCATCGTGCCGTGCGTGAAGGACATCGGCCTGTGGGGACCCCGGCTCCAGAAGGCGTACCTCGACATGGGCGTCTTCGACCTCGGTGACTCCAACCTCGACCAGCTCATGGACGAGGACGAGGAGATCGCGGAGAAACTCGACGCGGAACGCTTCGCCGCCGAGGAGCAGGCCCGCGTGGCCGAGGTCACCGACGCCATCGCGCAGGGGGCGGCCCCGCACTGACCTACGGCGAGCGGATCGTACGCTTGTCCGATGAACGAGGGAGCCGGACCGGAATCGCGGCGCGAGACCCGCCGGGCCAGAGCACGCCGCCGACGCAGAAACACCGTCGTCGGCGGTACGGCGCTGCTGCTCGTCGCCGCCGGTTCCCTGTACGTGGCCTACGGCCGCGGCGGCTCCACCGAGGCCGGACCCGCACCGGACTCGCGCACCGCCACGACCGGCGGCGCCGCGCCCTCCTCGACGCCGACGGCGGACGCCGCCGCGCGCCCGGCCGAGCCCGTCGGCACCGTGACCCTCGCCTTCGCCGGGGACGTGCACTTCACCGAGCGGACGGCGAACCGGCTCGGCATCGACCCGGCGCTCGGGCCGATGTCGACGGCGCTGGCCGCCGCCGACTTCTCGATGGTCAACCTGGAGTCCGCGATCACCACGCGCGGCACCCCGCAGCCGAAGAAGTACCACTTCAGGACCGGCCCCGACGCGCTCGCCGCGCTCCAGCGGTCCGGCGTCGACGCCGTCACCATGGCCAACAACCACGCCGTGGACTACGGCGCCCAGGGCCTGGCCGACAGCCTCGCGGCCAAGCGCGTGGCGCCGGTCCCCGTGGTCGGCATCGGCGCCGACGCGGCGCAGGCGTACCGCCCGTACACCGAGACCGTCAACGGCGTACGCCTCGCGGTCGTCGCCGCCAGCCAGGTCTACGACATCACCAACGAGAACTTCCGGGCCACCGCCACCGCCCCCGGCATCGCCTCCGCGCTCGACCGCCCCCGGCTGCTGAAGGCGGTCAGGGACGCCAAGGCGCACGCCGACGTCGTGGTGGTCTATCTGCACTGGGGCACCGAGGGCCAGAGCTGCCCGGGGCCGGAGCAGAAGTCGATCGCGGCCGACCTGTCGGCGGCCGGGGCCACCGCGGTCGTCGGCACCCACGCCCATGTGATGCTCGGCTCCGGCATGCTCGGCCCGACCTATGTGGCCTACGGGTTCGGCAACTTCCTCTGGTACGGCTCCTCGCCGTACCCGCACTCCGACGAGACCGGCGTCACCACACTGACCGTCCGCCGCGGCAAGGTCACCCGCGCCGTCTTCGCGCCCGCCCTCGTCGACGGCGCGGGCGTACCGCAGCCGCGGACCGGCGCGGCGGGACAGCGGATCACCGACCGGTACGAGCAGTTGCGCCGGTGCACCGGGCTGACGTCGCCACCAGGGAGTTAGCCGGACGTCCGGGTTCTGTAACGGCAGTGTCGCCGACGTGCCCATGGCGGAACCGACGCGGAGGCAGCAGCATCTATTCGGTCGCGGAGCCGGGGGGACGGCCGGCCGTGCGGACAGCGCGTGGAACACGGCGCGGACCGGGTCGATGGAATCAACGAGGCGGGCGGGTACAGACGATGACCGGAGGGCGATTCTCGGTGGGGCGACTGAGGACGATGCCGCAGGCGGCGGCCATCACGATGGCGGTCCTGGTGGTGGTGATCGCGTCGGTGGCCACCGCGGTCCTGGCACACGGGCACGGCAAGGCGTCGGCGAACAACGGCACCGGCGTCATCGGCGGGGTGAACGGCGGCGGCAAGGGCGGCGGCAACGGGAGCGACGGCGGCGGTACGGGCGCGGGTTCGACCGGCCCGTCCGGCACACCCACCAGCCACATACCCACCGTGGCCGCGGTGCCCGACACGATCGTGCACGCGCCGGAAGCCGCGGGCAAGGCCGTCAACATCACCATCGACGACGGACCCGACCCGGTCTGGACGCCCAAGGTGCTCGACGTCCTCAAGCAGCACGGCGTCCACGCCACCTTCTGCATGATCGGCCCGCAGGCCAAGGCCCACCCCGATCTCGTACGCGCCGTCGTCGCCGCGGGACACCGGCTGTGCGACCACACCGTGACCCACGACGAGTCGATGGACCACAAGCCCTTCGCGTACCAGCAGAAGGAGATCATGGACGCCTACGCCATGATCGAGGAAGCCTCGGGCGGCGCGCCCGTGCAGTACTACCGCGCCCCCGGCGGCGCCTTCACCCCGGCCAGCCGCGCGCTCGCCGCCCAGCACGGCATGCGCCCGCTCGGCTGGAACGTCGACACCAAGGACTACACCAAGCCCGGCGTCGGCACGATCGTGCAGACCATCAAGTACGAGCTGAGCAACGGCCCGACGATCCTCTTCCACGACGGCGGCGGCGACCGCGAGCAGACCGTGGACGCGCTGGAGCAGATCCTGCCCTGGCTCAAGGGGCAGGGCTACGCCTTCAGCTTCCCCAAGGTGAAGTGACCGCCGTCGCACGGCACTTGTCCCCGACGGCACGTCAGCGCGCGTTCAGCACCGCCTGCATGACCGCCCGCGCGACGGGCGCCGCGTTCCCGCCGCCGGAGATGTCCGCCCGCACCGCCTCCGCGTCCTCGACGACCACCGCCACCGCCACCGACGCCTGCGTACCGCCCGGCGGCTTCGCGTAGGAGATGAACCAGGCGTACGGCGTCCCGGTGTTGTCCACACCGTGCTGCGCGGTGCCGGTCTTGCCGCCGACGACGACACCGGGGATCGCCGCGTTGGTGCCGGTGCCGTCGGTGACCACCGCCTCCATCAGCTGCTGGAGCTGCCGCGCGGTGCCCTCGCTCATCGCCCGGTGCAGCGTCCGCGGCCCGTCGGCGGAGACCGTCGCCCCGCTGTGGTTGGTCACCGAGTCCACCAGGTACGGCGCCATCAGCACCCCGCCGTTGCCGACCGCCGCCGCCACCATCGCCATCTGCAACGGCGTCGCGGTCGTGTCGAACTGCCCGATCGAGGAGAGCGCCACCTGGTCGGGGCTCATCCGCGTGTCGAAGTTGCTCTTCGCGACGGACGGCGGAATCCGCAGCCGCGTGTCGTTGAAGCCGAACGCCTGCGCCTGCGCCCGCATCCCGGCCAGCCCCACGTCGGCGCCCAGCTTGGCGAAGACGGTGTTGCACGACACCCGGAAGGCGTCGTACATGCTGGCGTCGGCGCAGCCGCCGCCCTCGTTGGTGAGCGTGGCCGTCGAACCCGGCAGCCGGTACGGATCGGGCGAGCGCGTCGGCGCCAGCAGATCGGTGACCTTGCCGCTCTGGAGCGCGGCGGCGGCCGTGACGACCTTGAACGTCGAACCCGGCGGATACGTCTGCCGGATCGCCCGGTCCAGCATCGGCTGACTTGTGTCCGTGTTCATCCGCGTCCACGCGTCGTTCACCGCCGCGCCGGTGCCCGACAGCGCCGCCGGGTCGTACGACGGCGACGACACCAGCGCCAGAATCCGCCCGGTCGCCGGATCCACCGCGGCCACCGCGCCCCTGCGGCCCGCGAGGCCGGTGTACGCCGCCCGCTGCGCCGCCGCGTCGATCGTGGTGTGCACATCGCCGCCGCGCTGCCGCGCCCGGGTGATCTCGTTCCACAGCGGCACCGACGCCAACTGCGAGGCCGTGCCCGACAGCACGCCGTCCTCGGTGCCCTCCAGCAGCGTCGTGCCGTACGTCTGCGAGGCGAAGCCGGTCACCGGCGCGTACAGCGGCCCGTCGGCGTACGTCCGCTGGTACCTCAACTGGCCGCCCGCGTCGCGTGATCCGGTCACCGGGGAGCCGCCGACGAGGATGTCGCCGCGCGGCTGGTGGTAACGGGTGATCGCGATCCGCCGGTTGGCCGGGTTGCCGTCGTACGCGGACGCCTTGACGACCTGCACCCGCGCCGCGTTGAGCAGCAGCGCGACCAGCAGCAGGAAGCAGAAGGCGGCGGCGTGCCGCACACAGCGGATCACCGGGTCCGCTCCAGCGGCGCGAGCTGGTCCGGCGGCCCCTCGGGCAGATCGGGCGCCGGGCGGCGGGCGCTGTCGCTGAGCCGGATCAGCAGCGCCACGATGATCCAGTTGGTCACGACGGACGAGCCGCCCTGCGCGAGGAACGGCATTGCCATGCCCGTCATCGGGATCAGGTCCATCACCCCGCCGGTGATCACGAAGACCTGGAGCGCCAGGATCGAGGTCAGGCCGACCGCGAGCAGCCGCCCGAAGGGGTCGCGCAGCGCGAGCCCGGCCCGGAAGCCGCGCGCCACCAGCAGCGCGTACAGCAGGAGCAGCGCGGTCAGTCCGAACAGGCCCAGCTCCTCGCCCGCGGTGGCCAGGATGAAGTCCGACTTCGCGGCGAAGCCGATCAGCGCGGAGTGGCCCTGGCCGAGCCCGGTGCCGAGCACCCCGCCGTTGGCGAAGGCGAACAGCGACTGCGAGATCTGGTTGGGGCCGATGCCCGCGTCGATGGTCGCGAAGGGGTGCAGCCAGTCCTGCACCCTGCTGTGCACATGCGGCTCCAGCGCGCCGACCGCGCACGCGCCCACCCCGGCGAGCAGCAGCCCCACGGCGATCCAGCCGGTCCGCCCGGTCGCCACGTACAGCATGATCACGAACAGGCCGAAGAAGAGCAGCGAGGTGCCCAGGTCGCGCTCGACCACCAGGACGCCGACGCTGAGCAGCCAGATCGCCACCACCGGGCCCAGCACGCGGCCGGTGGGCAGTTGCAGCCGCCACACCCGGCGGCCCGCGTACGCCAGCGCCGCGCGGTTGGCCGACAGGTAGGCGGCGAAGAAGACCGCGAGCAGCACCTTGGCGAACTCGCCCGGCTGGAAGGAGAATCCGGCGACCCTGATCCAGATCTTCGCGCCGTTGATCGCGGGGAAGAAGATCGGCAGCACCATGAGCAGCAGCGCGGCGGTCACGCTGATGTACGCGTAGCGGGCCGGTGTCCTGTGGTCGCGCAGCGCCAGCACCACCGCGATGAACAGCGCCACCCCGAGCGTGGACCAGATCAGCTGGGTGGGCGCCGCCCGGCCGCCGAGCACCGGCTCCAGGTCGAGGCGGTAGATCAGCACCAGGCCGAAGCCGTTGAGCAGCACGGCGATCGGCAGCAGCAGCGGATCGGCGTAGGGGGCGCGGGCCCGGACCGCGAGGTGGGCCAGGAGCGCGAGCACGCCCAGGCCCGCCCCGTAGGCCGCGGCGTCGGGCGGCACCGCGCCGTTCCTGGCCAGGCCGACCTCCGCGTAGCCGTACACCGAGATCAGTACCGCGGCGACGATCAGCGACAGCTCCACACCGCGGCGGCGGGGCATCCGCAGGGCGGCCGGGGGAGCGTCCGCCGCCGCGGCGCTGGTTGCGCTCATGGGCTGCAACCTAGCAAGGGGTGGGGTGTATGTCCCTTAAGTCGGCTTCCCGGTGGGCCGCCGATGCCTCACGGGGCGCTGTCGGAGGTGCCGCGTACGCTGGCCGAGTGACACCCCCGGACGAACTCGCCGACCTTCCGTACGCCGATCTGCTGCGTCCTCACACCGGCCCGCTGGCCGTCGAAGGGGACTACGACACCGTCCACTTCGACCGCCTCGCCTTCGAGGACGAGGCGGCCAACGGCTCCCGCTTCCTGGAGTGCGCGGTCACCGACTGCACCTTCACGGACACCACCCTGCGCCGGTCCCGGATCAACGACCTGTGGGCCACCGGCAGCCGCTTCACGGGCGTCTCGCTCGCCGAGAGCGACTGGCTGGACTCCTCGCTCACCGCCTGCTCGCTGGCCGGCGTGGAGGCGTTCGGAGCCGTGCTGCGCCGGGTCACCTTCCGGCGCTGCAAACTGGACTCCGTGAATCTGCGCGCCACCGCCCTGCACGACGTGGCCTTCGAGGACTGCGTCCTGCGCGACGTCGACTTCGGCGAGGCCAAGCTGAACGGGGTGACCTTCCCCGGCAGCAGCATCGAGCGCGCCCGGCTCGGCCGCGCGACGCTGAAGAAGGCCGACCTGCGCGGCGCGGTCACCATCGACCTCGCCGACGGATACGAGTCGCTGCGCGGCGCCGTCATCAGCTCCTCGCAGCTTCTCGACCTCGCCCCCGCGCTCGCCCAGACCCTGGGCATCACGGTCACGGACCGATAGGAGAATTCACTCATGAGCAACCCCGCAAGCCTCTACGACATCCCCCTGAACACCATCGACGGCGACCCCACCACCCTCGGCGCCCACGCGGGCAAGGCCGTCCTGGTGGTCAACGTCGCCTCCAAGTGCGGCCTGACCCCGCAGTACGAGGGCCTGGAGAGGTTGCAGAAGCGCTACGCCGACCGCGGCTTCACCGTCCTCGGCGTGCCGTGCAACCAGTTCGGCGGACAGGAGCCCGGCACCGCCGAGGAGATCCAGACCTTCTGCTCCACGACCTACGGCGTCAGCTTCCCGCTGCTGGAGAAGGCGGATGTCAATGGCGCGAACCGGCATCCGCTCTACGCCAGGCTGACCGATGTGCCCGACGCGGCCGGAGAAGCCGGTGACATCACCTGGAACTTCGAGAAGTTCCTGGTCAGCGCCTCGGGAGAAATCGTCGGGCGTTTTCGGCCGCGGACCGAGCCCGAGGCTGCGGAGGTCGTTGGGGCGATTGAGGCACAGCTTCCGTCGTGACCTTGCCACGTGCTTAGATGCGCGATTGCGCCATGGCAGAATCCGGCCGGTCCGTGGACATTGTCCGGATCACCCTGTTCCTGGTTCGCTCTTCTTACCGCCCCAAGCGAGGAAGGGACAGCGGCAGTGCAGGAGATTGATTTCCGTAGCGGACACCTTTGTGTCGAGACGGACCCTGCCCTGTGCGTTCCTTGCCAGGAGCGGTTGGATCGGCAACTCGCCTTGCTTCCCCGGGTATACGGCGAGTTGGAGGTGGCACTCGTACCGGCGCCGAACTCCGGCGACCGACTGACCGGCACTGCCCGGCCCGGCATCCCCCTGAACGGGCCGGCTGTCGAGGCGCGCGCCGCCATACGAGGCACACTCGCCTCCTGGGCCGATCTGATTGTCGAGGGCCGCACCGTCCGTCTCCCCCTACGGACGGTGCCGGCCCTCGCGGCCTTCCTGCGCCGCCACCTCGGCTGGCTCGCCGTACATCCGGCAGCCGAGGACGCGGCCACGGACATCGATGAACTGGTGCGGCGGTCCCTGCGGATCGCCCGCCCCTGTCAGGAAGTGACATCGGCTCCCTGAGCCCCCAGGATTCCCCCCACAATGCAGGAAACGCTGTACGGCCCGTGAATATCGCTCACGGGCCGTACAGCGCTGTGCGGGTCTTGGCGGGTCTTGCGGCGCCGGGGTCCGGCGGGGAAACCAGGACCTGGTGGCGCGGAGAGCTCGGGGAAATTAAACCGACAGTGATGACACGGTCACATCGGTCGGGGCGATATTCGGGAACCAGTTCCCGGCGGGGACGGCGTTCGGGAACCAGTTGTCGGGGGAGACGGCCACGGCGCTGGGGAACCAGTTCACGGGTACGGCACCCGGGAACCAGTTGTCGGGGGATACGGCGCTCGCGGTGGGGAACCAGTTCGCCGGTACGGCGTTCGGGAACCAGTTGTCCGGGCCGGTGTCCGCGCTGGCGCCGGGGAACCAGTTCGCGGGCTGAGCACCGGGGAACCAGTTGTCCGGGGCCACCGACGTGTCCGCGGGTGCACTGGGCGCCGGAGCGGAATCCGAACCGGCGTCGGCGAAGGCGACGGTTGTTCCGATAGCCGACGACAGAGCGAGCACCAGGGCGGCGACGGCGGAAATCTTGGTCGTGTGCCGGATGCGCGACATCGTGATCCTTCGTTGGGAGGGCAGGCGCTCAAGGGGGTGATAGGTACGCGTAGCCCTGCCGATGATGTCAAAATCGGACAGGGCCAGGCCAGATTCCGGTTGTGCGTAAGTGCGCAATGGCGCGAATGCGCAGGTCAAATTAGCCCATGGGCCGCAGCGAGGACTCCCGCCTGGAACCGGCTGTCCGCCTGGAGATATCGCATGATCTCTGATACCAGGCGACTCACAGTGCGCAGGGACACCCCTAGTTTGCGCGCGATCCGCTCATCTGTCAGCCCGTTGGCCAGAAGTCGCATCGTCGTGCGGTGCTGTTCGGTCAGCTCGCCCCCCGAGTCGAAGCTCCCTGCCGACTTCGCCGAGTACGGCACCGCGCGCAGCCAGCAGTCCTCGTAGAGCGCCACGTACGACCGGACCAGGGCCGCGCCGCGGACGATGACCGCGGGGCCCGAAGGGTTGTCGGGATTGGCCGAGACAAGCGCGCTGTGCGAATCCGCTATCAGGAGGTCGAAGGGGACCTGGGTCGCCAGCCTGACCTCGACTCCGACCGCCGAGAGTTCCGTCAGGTATTTACGTTGACGTGGCGCGGAATTAATGCTCTGCCCGTATACGGCGCGGACTTTCACGCCCCGCTCGATAAGCGCGCTGTCCGCGGCGATGGAATGCACGAGAACTTCGGCGGGCGGCAGCGGTCCCGGATGCATCGAACCGGTGGATTCCGTGATGCGCGCATTGAAATCGCCGATGGACTGCCGCTTACGGTTTTCCCCGATGAGGAGTTCCACCTCGATCTCCGCCGCGTCGCGCAACACCGCGGGGCGGTAGCGCTCCATCAGCGACTCGGCCGCCCGCACGATCGAGGACAACTCGTCGCGCTGGGCCTGGAGCGCCTCGCGCTGCCGGGCCAGCAGGCCGATCAGGGCGGTGTCGGGCTCCACCGAATCGACCTCCTCCGGCACCCGACCGGCGCGTATGAGCCCCAGCTCCCGCAGCTCCGACCAACCGGCCCTGGCCTCGGCGTCGGTCAGCCCGATGCCCGCGGCCGCCTTCTCCGGGGCTATGGATCCGTTGGTGCGCAGCGTCTGGTACAGAGCGAGACCGATGTCCTCGGCATCCGCCCCGCCACTGCGAACAACTCCCGCCACGGCTAGCCCCCTCTCGTCACCGCGGACCGGTCCCGTGGGTCGGCCCGCGGCGTGCCGACAGCACCCGAAGCGACTCTAGCAACGGTTCTGTCCTAAGCCGGCGGACGAGTGTTCGCCGCCGGTTCCATGAGTGCTTCCAGGAGTGAGGGGTATTACCGGCGCGGCCCGGCGACCGGAAGCCCGCAAGTGCGACTTTTCCGGTTGCACATCGCCTATTCGTCGCCCGCGTCGAATGGGTGCGGAGGCGCAGGGCGCCAACGTGGGAAACATCCTCTTGGGCACACGTCGGCATGTCAATACCTGTTTTTGACACTGGCCACCGCATCGTCGCACCTCCACGCATACATGGTCGGGCACCATCGGTCGCCACGCCAGTGACCCTCACCCCGGCGGGCGCGCGCCGCCCGCCGTGTGATGCGCTGGGAGAGAGACGGAAAAGGGGTGCGGACCGATGGGACAACCGGTTCCCGTGGCGTTGATCGGCGCGGGCAAGGTGGCGCACGCGGCGCATCTGCGCGAGATGCGGGACCTCCCGGAGCTGCTGCGCCCGGTCGCCGTCATCGACCCCGATCCGGCGCACACCGCGGCCGTACGGGCCTGGTTTCCCGGTACGCGGGCGGGTGCCGGGTCCTGTGCGGCGGACGGGGCCGGTGGGGTGACACCGGCCGGAACCGGGAGCCCGGTCGGTGGCGTGCGCCCGGCGGACGGTGTCGCCGTCTGCCGGACGCTGGACGAGGCGGTACGGGCCGGGGCGCGGGCCGCGCTGGTCTGCACGCCGTGGTGGACGCACCGGGATGTGGTCCTGGGGTGTCTAGAACGGGGCCTGCCGGTGCTCTGCGAGAAACCGGTCAGCCTCGACCTCGCGGAGATCGACGAGCTGGCGGCGGCCGAGCGGCGCTCGGGGGTGCCGGTGGCGGCGGGTTACATGAAGCGGCACGACCCGGTCGTGGCCCGCTTCCTCGACCACTGCCGGGAGCACCTGCCCGCCGTCCGCCGGATCACCGCCGACATCCACGACCCCAACGCGCCGCACCAGGTCGAGCACCTGCTGCCGTATCCGCCGCCGCCCTTCGGCCCGCAGCCGCCGCCGGCCGAGGCGGCGCTGGCCCGCGCGCTCGGCCCCGGAGCGACGGAGGTGACGGCGGAGGCGACGGAGGCGACGGCGGGCGCGGCGGTGGCGGCGCGGCGGCGTGAGGCGTACGCCCGCGGCCTCGGCGGCTCGCTGATCCACCAGGTCAATCTGGTGCACGCGATCCTGGCGGGCGGGGACCTGCGGCTGCACGGGCGGCTGCTCGACGCCACCGGCTGGGCGGGTACGAGCGCGGTGAGCGCGCGCTGGCGCCCGGCCGACGGCCTGCTGGTCGACCTCACCCATGTACGGCTGCCCGGGCACCGCCGCTACCGGGAGACGCTGGAGTGCGTGGCGGAGGACTCGGTGGCCACCCTCACCCTGCCCTCGCCGTACGCCCGCGACGAGGCGGCCACTTTGCACGTCGACACCTGGGACGCCGGGCCGGGCCTCGGGACGCGGCGCACGTACACCGCGGAGCCGGGGCGTACGGGTTTCCGTCGGCAGCTGGTGGCGTGGGCGGGGAGCCTGCGCGGGGACGGGAGCGGCGGGGCCGGAGTCGGGGCCGGGGCCGGTGCCGGGGTCGGCGGGGGTGTCGAGGGCGGCGTCGGGGGTGGTGCCGCGCTGCCCGGTCTGCGCGAGGTCAGGCAGGACACGCTGGCCGTCCGCGAGGCGGCGCTGCGCCTCACCTGACCCACGAGGGCCATCCGTCGGCTGCTGTCACACATTGGCCTAGACCTATTGCTGCGGCCTGTAGTCAACGGCTAACGTTCGATCACGGCGCGCGGCCCGAACAGCTCTGATCTGGACGTCTGATCCGCACACGCAAGCCCCCTTCCCTCCCCCCGCAGGCGCTTTCGCCTGCCCGGAAAGGAGTTGTGCACATGACCAAGCGACTGATGGCCCGCACCGGAACGCTGGTGGCCACCGCCCTGCTCGGCCTCGGCGTCTTCGCCGGCGCGGCCCAGGCTTCCCCGCCGCCCGGCAGCGGCTTCATGTTCATGGGCTACTTCCCGACCTACGCTTCGTGTGTCGCCCAGGCACAGGCCAACGCGCCCATCCACGGCCCGGTCTACATCTGTGAGTTGGGCACCAACAACTTCTACCTGCTCTGGATGCACTGACCTCGCGTCAGGCACAGGGCGAGGCGGGCCGGTCGTTCACGGGGGCGGCCGACTCGCTCGTACGAAGGGGTGTTCCGCCGACCGGGCGGGGCGCCCCTCGGCGTTCTCCCCCAAGTCCGCGGTTCCGTAAGGCCGTACGTCGGTACCTCCGCACGTGCCGCGAGGCCGTGTTCGCGTCACGTACGCACGCTCGCCGTCAGACCTCGTGGCGGTCGGCGGCCGGGTGGTCGAGGGCGACCCTGGCCAGATCGACGCGGGAGCGGACGCTGAGCTTGCGGTAGGCGCGGGTGAGGGCGGCCTCGACGGTCTTGACGCTGATCACCAGGGTCGCGGCGATCTCCCGGTTGCTCGCGCCGCGCGCCGCCAGCGCGGCGACCCGGCGCTCGGCGTCGCTGAGCGCAGTGAGCGGCGCGGCCCGGTCGTGCGCACGGCCCGGCGGGTCGACGCGGTCGAACCCGTCGTACCCGCCGAACCGGTCGTACCCGCCGAGCCGGTCGAGCCGGTCATCGCGGTCGACGCGGTCGGCCTCGGCGTCGGTCAGCGCCAGCCACGGGTGCGCGCGGGCCGCGCGGAAGACCCGCGCCGCCGCGTCGAGCGCGGCCCGCGCCGCCCGCGGATCGCCGCGCCTGGCGTGCAGCCGTCCCAGCGCCAGCCGCGCCCTGCCCTCCTCCAGCGGATACGGCAGCGCGGTCAACGTGGTGACGGCCGCGCCGAGTTGGGCCACCGCCGCGTCCGAGTCGCCGCGCGCCTCGGTGACCAGCGCGGCGGCCCTGTCGAGCACGGCGAGCAGCCCGCGGCGGCCGAGCCGGGCGGCCTGCGCGCGGGTCGCGGCGACCAGGTCGGCGGCCTCGTCGGTGGCGCCCGACCTGACCAGTGCTTCGGCGAGGTCCGCCTGCCAGCGGCGCATCGCCGGATCGCCCTGCCCCTGTCCCGTCTCCAGCAGCCTGGCCCGCTGGAGCGCGTGCACGGCCGCGGCCGTCTCGCCGCGCAGCAGCCGCACATGGCCCTCCGCGTGCAGCGCCCTGGGCAGGAAGAGCTGGTCGTCGTCGTCCTCGCTGTGCCGTCTGGCCCGGTCGGCGGCGGCCAGCGCCCGTTCCGTACCGCCGCCCGCCGCCTCCGCGAGCGCGACCGCGTACCAGGCGGGGCCCTGGCTCAGGCCGCCCTGTTCCGCGATCCGCAGGCTCTGGTGGGCCAGGTCGAGGGCGCGTTCGCAGCGGCCCCGCAGGATCTCCACCTGGGCGAGGCCCGACAGGCACTGGCACAGGCTCTCGGCCGAGCCGCGCCGCCGTACCGTGTAGACCAGCGCCCGCAGTTCGGTCCGCGCGTCGTCCAGCCGGTCGTGCAGCAGATGGCGGCGGTGCTTGAGGAAGACCGGGCCGTTGTGGTCGAAGAGCACGCGCGGGTCCTGCGGCCCCGCCAGCGCGGCGGCCAGGGTGTCCTCGGCCTCCGGGCGGCCGAGGTAGAACTCGACGGCCGCCTGCTGGCTGAGCGCCGACAGTTCGGTGCGGCGGTCGCCCGCGCTCCTGGCCAGTACGGCCGAACGCGCCGCGTGCGTATGGGCCTTGACCGCCGTGCCCTCCACCATCCAGGCCCGCCAGCTCATCCGGTGGTGCAACTGGGCCAGCAGCCGGGGGTCGTCCCGCGCGTCCTCGAGCGCCTGCGGGAAGACGTCCGCCACTTCGGCCATCGCCTGGCCGCACGAGTCCACGATGACCATCCACGCCCTGACCCGGTCCGCGGGCCTGCCCGGTTCGGCGGGCGGTTCGTGCAGCACCTCGTGCGCGATACGGCGGGCCAGCGGGTAGTCGCCCGCCGCGACCGCGTCCTCCGCCGCCGTCAGCAGCCGGTCGGTCTCGGCCGCCGCGTCCCCCGGCGGAGTGCGGTCGGCCGCGAGCCGCCCGAGTCTCGCCGCGGTCGCGGGGGAGCCCCGGCGGCGCGCCGCGGTCGCCGCCGCCGACAGCGCGGCGGCCACCTCCGCGTCCCAGCCGGGCGTCAACGACGCCAGGTGGTGGGCCCGTTCGACCGGATCACCGGCCGCCGCCGCGAGCGCCGTGTGCACCCGCCGCCGCTCGTCGGGCTCCGCGTCCTCGTACACCACCCGCGCCAGCAGCGGCGGTACGAAGCGCACCGCCCCGCCGTCCGGCACCGGCTCCACGACCCCCTGCCGTACCGCCTCGGCCAGTTCGGCCACCGCGTTCTCCCGCCCCGCCCGGCGCAACAGCCGTACGGTGGGCCGCTCGGCGGCGCTCGCGGCGAGCACCGTGGTCCGCGCCCCGGCCGTGAGACCTGACACCCGGCCGAGCAGCGACTCGCGCAGCGAACGGGGTACGGGGAGCGGCCCCGCCGTCTCGCCCTCGCCGAGCGCGCGGGTCAACTCCAGCGCCACGTAGGGGTTTCCGCCGCTCTCGGCGTGCACGCGGGCCGCCACCGCGCGCCCGCCGAGCAGTTCGGCCACCTCCCGCTCGGTCATCGGCGGCACGTCCAGCACCGCGGCCCCTTCGGCTCCCGTCCACGCGGCGCCGTCCGCGCGGAGGGCGACGGCGGTGGTCAGCGGCAGGCGGGCGGCGCGGCGGGTGGCGAAGGCGAGGAGGGCGGCGGTCGGTGCGTCGAGCCACTGGACGTCGTCCACGGCCAGCAGGACGGGGGAGCGGGCGCAGAGCGCGGTGAGCAGGCGGAGCAGGGCCAGATGCAGGGTGAGCGGGTCGGGGGGAGCGGCCCCGGCCGCTGCGGGCGGGCGGCGCAGGGCGGCGCGCAGCGCGTCGCGTTCCGGCGGCGGGAGGTCGGCGAAGGCGCTGTCCCCGACGTCGGACAGCAGGTCGATGAGGCCGACGTACGGCAGGTGCCGCTCGGCGGGGGAGGGCGCGCAGCGCAGGACGCGGTGGCCGGCCGCGGCGTGTTCGTCGGCCAGCGCCGTCAGCAGGGTGCTGCGGCCGATTCCGGCGGGGCCGGTGAGCAGGACACCGGCGCCGCCGCCGAGTGCGGCCCGCGCGGCGGTCATCAGCGCGGCGCGGCTGCGGACCGCAGCCCGCCTCGTGGGGGTGGGGCGGGCGGCGGTCCTGCCTGCGGAACGCGTCGCTTCTGTCATGCCCGGGGCCCTCCCGACACGGCGTGGGCCCCGATCATCAGCTTCGATCGTGCACCTGTCAAGAAGGCGTGACGGTCGTCGGAGGCGTCGCGTGTGGGGCACCCCGTCCGGGAACCGCCGCGGCTCCCGGACGGGGGCGAGAAGTGAGGGGCCGGGTCCCGGCCGGGCCTGGACCCGGACCCGGCCCCTCGGCCTTGAGGGCCGGCGGCCCGGGGCCCGTGGCGCGGCCCTGGCCGTCGATCCGCCGGACAGGCCCTAGCCGTCGATCCGGTGCTGCGTCCAGAAGGACGTCAGGTCGACCGTGGTCGCCGCCTGGGCCGCGGCCTTGAACTCCGCGGTGGTGGAGACGCCGTACCAGTGCGACTGCGCGTAGCCGCGCAGGAGTTGGGTCATCGCGGTGTCACCGATGAGGCGCCGCAGGTCGTGCAGGGCGCACTTGCCGTAGTTGTAGACGACCGTGCCGTAGCGCGAGGAGTGCGCGTCCCAGTACGCCATCGAGTTGGTGATCTTCTCGGCGGAGGACGCCCAGGAGACGCTGTTCCAGCAGCTCGCGCCGGTCTTGCCGAGCGCCAGGTCGGTGGAGTAGTCCGCGAACGACTCGTCCAGCCACGGGCTGTTGTACTCGTCGTCGCCGACGATCCCGTACCACCACTGGTGCCCGATCTCGTGGGTCAGCGCGGTGGTGTCGACCAGGTCGAGCACGAAGCCCGGGTACTCCATCCCGCCGAACCAGAAGTTGTTGTCCAGCACCGCGTCGATCTCGCTGTACGGGTAGGCGCCGAAGCGGCCCGCGTGCGCGTCCACCGCGTTCTCCGAAACGGTCAGCATGGAGTTGGAGTTGGCGGTGCTGATGCCGCTCACCGCGTACACGTTGACCTTCACGCCGCCCGGCGACGTACCGGAGACCTTGCTGAACGGGCCCGCGGCCCAGGCGAAGTCGCGGACCTTGCTCGCCGTCGCCTTGGTGACGGTGCGGCCGGAGGCGCCGGGGGTGTCCACCGAGGTGCCGGTCGCCGGGACGGAGATGCCCGTCGGGTGGTCGAGCGTCACCGAGAAGTCGGCGGCCAGCGAGTAGAACGCCTCACCGTTGTTGGTGTACGGGTCGAGGTGCCAGCCCGCCGCGTCCCGGATCGCCAGCACCGGCAGCGCGTTGCCGATGAAGCTGAAGGAGCCGTCCTTGCCGAACCGGTCGGCCCCGCTGGGCACCACGATCTTCAGGTCGAACCCGACCGTGCCGCTCTGCCCCTGGGCCAGCGCCGCGGGCAACGTCACCTTCAGCGCGGTGCAGTTGACCGTCAGGGCGGACGCGGTGCCGCCGGTCACGTTGGTGACGGTGATCGGCGTCGTCGGGCAACTGCCGTGGTAGTTGTCCCACAGCCGCAGGTACACCTCGGTGAGCGGCGTGGCCGAGGCGTTGGTGAAGTTCACGCTCTCGTGGCCGTTCCAGGTGCCGCCGGTCGTGTCGCTGGTCAGGCTGACGGTGTACGCGGGCGCCGCGGGCGTACGGGTCGCGTCGGCCGCCGGGGGCGGTGTGGTGTCGCCCGAGGTGTTCAGCGCGATGTCGTCCAGGACGAAGCTGGTCTGGAGGCCGGAGTCCTCGGTGCCGGTGAAGGCCAGGGTGACGCTCTGCCCGACGAACGCGGACACGTCGACGGTCCGCTGCACATAGCCGGTGGCCGCGTCGAGGTTGGAGTACGTCGCCAGCGTGGTGCTGCCGATCTTCGCGGTCAGCTTGTCGTAGGCGGTGGTGGTCGTGGTCTCCGCGGTGTCGATGTGCAGCCAGAAGGTCAGGCTGGCGGCCGAGCACCCGGCGGGGATCGTGACGGCCTGCGACAGGCTCTCGGTGTGCGTGGAGCCGTACCCGTTCAGCCAGGCGAACTGGGTGCCCGCGTGCGCGCTCTGCCCGCCGCCGGTGGTGATCACTCCGGTGGAGCTCGTCCAGGGTGAACTGCCGGACTCGAAACCGCCGTTGGCGATCACCTGGGTGGGGGTGCAGGCGGCCGGGGCGGCGTGGGGGGCGGTCCGTGGGGGTGGTGCGGCCTGCGCGGGCGCCGCGGCGACCGCGCCGCCCGCGACGAGGACGCCCGCGGCGGCGACCAGGGACAGAAGTCTGTTTCTCATCGGATCCTCTTGTGGGGTAGGCGGATGAGCCGACGGCGGAGGGTCGGAAGGCGGGTGGCGTGGGTGGCACCCCGGGTGGGAGTCTGCACAGTGCGCTCACAGGAAGTAAGGCCCGCCGGAAATCCGTAGGGATATCCCTATGCGCGCGGCTTCGAAGCGACATCGAAGCGGCCTCGGAGCGGCTTCGGTGCCACGCGCAATCGTATGAGCGCGCGCGGCGCCGATTCGCGGGTGCCGAATGCCCGCGTGTCGAATGACCGGACATGTGCCGCCGGCACGCGCCTCCACCGGGCTGACGGAGCGTCAATGAGAAGCGGGAGCGCTCCCGCGCGAATTGCGACCGGCTTTCAACCATGTCATACAACTGCCCCTCTGGCCTGGGGAGTTGACGCATCGCCGCTGCTAAACCTGGATCGGGGTGTCACGTATGTGGCGTAGGTCACGTGATTGCCTCGCCTGAACCGGGCGGCGGGCAGCCCCCGTTGTTTACTGTCGGGGAGTGGGCGGAGCGTCAATATCCGGCCGATCACCGCGAGCTCATGAAGCCCGGCGAAGGGAGTGAAGATATGAACGGTCAAATTCGGTCGGGCGATTGGCGTGTTCAGCCCATTCGGCACCTTCTGCGTTGAAGGTCTTCATTGGGAGTTGGGGAGTAGCGTGTACGGGGACAAGCTTCTTACTGACCGTCAAGGATTGAGTCGGTTCGACAGGGGACGGGGTGGCGGCGCGGGTCTCGCGCCGCTGGAGCGCTCGGCGCTCAGCACCCTCACCCCCCGCGAGCGCGAGGTACTGAGCGTCATGGGCTTCGGCGAGGGCAACAGGGCACTCGCCTCCCGGCTCGGTATCGCCGAGCGCACCGTGAAGGCGCATCTGACGAGCATCACCCGGAAGCTGGGGCTGCGCTCCAGGGTCGAGACGGTGCTCGTGTCGCTGGAGTGGGCCGAGGATCTACGCCGCGTGGAGTGACATCCGCACGGACCCTGTGAAGCGCCCCGCGGCAAGGCCCGCCGCCCGGCACGGCACAGGGGCCGTCGTGCGGTACGCGGCGTGACCGCGTTCCCCCGCGCTCACCCGCGCGAGGTGATCACGCCGCCGACGCGACGGCGGCGAAGCGCAACGCCACCTGACGCCATACGTCGGCCGCGGCCGCGTCGTCCCGCACGGCGGCGCGGTGCAGCTCGTCGCGGTCCACGCCGTGCCGCCGCAGGCGTTCGACGTTCCACCCGCGGATGCGGTCCGCCGTGGTCTCCGGGTGGAACTGGACGCCCCAGGCGTTCTCTCCGACCCGGAACGCCTGGTACGGGCAGCGCTCGCTCTCGGCCAGCCACCGCGCGCCGTCGGGGAGTTCGACGATGGCGTCCACATGGTTCTCGATCGCGGTGGGATGCTCGGGCAGCCCGGCGAACAGCGGGTCGTCCGCCGCCTCCTGACGCAGCGTCAAGGTCGTGCTGCCGAATTCGGGCCGCCCGTGCTCGCCGCGCACCGCGCCGCCCGCGACCTGTGCCAGCATCTGGCCGCCGAGGCAGATCCCGAACACCGGTGTGCCGGCCTCCAGCGCCTGCCGCACCAGCTCGCGCGTGGCCGCCAGCCACGGGGCCCGCTCGTCGTCGTCGGGCAGATAGCCGCCGCCGAGCACGATCAGGGGGCGCCGCCCCAGCCGCTCGGGCACCTTCTCGCCGTCGTACGCGGCGACCACGTCCACGCCGACGCCGCCCTCGCCGAGCCAGCCCTCCCATCGGCCGGGCCCTCCGGATGCCCCGTGCTGCACCACCAACGCCGCCGTCACGCCCGTACCTCCGCTCGCCCGCCCGTCGTCCGCACCCATGATCCCCCGCGCCCCGCTCCGGAGCCACCCTGCCCCCTGTGACCCCCGCCACCGCGGAAGGCCCCGCCGCCGTGGAAGACCGCGCCGCCGCGGAAGGCCCTGCCCCCAAGGAAGGCCCCGCCGCCAGGGAAGGCCCCGCCACCGCCCCGCCCCCGTCCCGGCCGCCGGAACCGGGACGGACGCCGGGACCCGAAGGGTCGGCGCGTTCAGAACAGCGTGTCGTGTTCATGTTCTTGACGCTCTTCCTGGGTGAGCGCAGACTTCGAGGCGTTTGCGTTCACCTCCTGAATTCGCCGGCAATGACGCCCCTTTGGAGAACGTATGCGCATGGCTCGTCTCGCGGTCGCAGCAGCCGCTGTCACCGCCCTCGCCGTACCGCTGGCGCTGGCAGGACCCGCGTCCGGCAGCACCGGGCCCGCCGGAGCCGGGCAGCGACCCTGGCTCAACTCCCGGCTCCCGCTGGAGAAACGGATCGACCTGCTGCTCGGGCAGATGACCAACACCGAGAAGGCCACGCTCATGACGGCGGTGGGGGTGCCGAGCGGGTCGCACGCCACCGGCTACATACCGGGCATCGACCGCCTCGGCATCCCCGGCACGCAGTTCACCGACGGCCCCGGCGGCGTACGCGACGGGCAGCCCGCCACCGCGCTGCCGTCCCCGGTCTCGCTGGCCGCGTCCTTCGACACCGAACTCGCCAGGCGGTACGGCACGGTGATGGGCTCGGAGGCCAAGTCCCGCGGCTACCAGGTCATCTACGGCCCCATGGTGAACATCGTGCGCACCCCGCTCGGCGGGCGCGACTTCGAGACCTTCGGCGAGGACCCGGCGCTGGCCGGTGACATCGGCGCGTCCGAGATCGACGGCATCCAGAAGCAGGGCGTCGCCGCGCAGGTCAAGCACTACGCGGGCAACAACCAGGAGAACGGCCGCACGACGACCAGCTCGAACATCGACGAGCGCACGCTGCACGAGATCTACCTGCCCGCCTTCGAGAAGGCCGTCAAGGACGCCCACGTCTGGTCCCTGATGTGCGCCTACAACAAGGTCAACGGCACCTACGCCTGCGAGAACGCGCAGATCCTGCGCGACATCCTGATCGACACCTGGAAGTACGACGGCGTCGTCGACACCGACTACCCGGCCAACCACAGCACCGTGGCCTCCGCGCTGGCCGGTCTCGACCAGGAGTTCAGCGGCACCACCTACTTCCAGCAGCTCCCGGCGGCCGTCGCGGCCGGCCAGGTGCCGCAGTCCGTCCTGGACGACGCGGCCCGCCGCATCCTGCGACTGGAGTTCCGCACCGGGCAGTTCGAGGCCAAGACCCCCACCACCGTCGACTACGAGGCCGACAGCGCCTTCGCGCGCAAGGCGGCCGAGGACGGCAGCGTCCTGCTGAAGAACAGCGGCAGCACCCTGCCGCTGGACACCAGGAAGCTGAAGTCCCTGGCCGTCATCGGCCCGAACGCCGAGACCGCGGTCACCGGCGGCGGAGGCAGCTCCGCGGTCACCCCGTACAAGAAGGTCGACCCGGTCTCGGGGCTGAAGGCCAGGCTGGGCAGCGGAGTCGACGTCACCTCGGTGAAGGCGGGCGGCGCCGGCGGCTTCCCGGCGATCCCGGCCTCCGCGCTCACCGGCCTCAAGGGCGAGTACTTCGCGAACAAGACGCTCTCCGGGACGCCCGCGGTCACCCGCGACGACCCGGACATCGACTTCGACTGGGTCCTCGGCTCCCCGGCCGACGGCATCCCCGTCGACAACTTCTCCGCCCGCTGGACCGGCACGGTCACCGCGCCCGCCACGGCCGCGTACACCTTCTCCGCGACCAGCGACGACGGCAGCCGGATCTACCTCGACGGACAGCTCATCGTCGACAACTGGTCCGACCACGCGGCCAGTACGGTCAAGAGCGCGCCCGTCCAGCTCACCGCGGGCGAGCCGCACAGCCTGCGCGTGGAGTACTACGACAGCGCCCAGAACGCCTCGGTGACCATCGGCTGGTCGGGGGCAGGACTGCCCGACCCGACCATCCAGGCCGCGGCCGACGCCGCCGCCAAGGCCGACGCGGCCGTCGTCGTGGTCGGCGACTCCTCCAGTGAGGGCTCCGACCGTACGACGCTGGCGCTCCCCGGCAACGAGGACGACCTGATCCGCGCGGTCGCCGCCGCCAACCCCCGTACCGTCGTGGTCGTCAGGGCCGGGGCGCCGGTGCTCATGCCGTGGCTCGCCGACGTCCCCGCCGTGCTCGACATGTGGTACCCGGGCCAGGAGGACGGCAACGCGCTGGCCGCGCTGCTCACCGGCGACGCCGAGCCCGGCGGCCGGCTGCCCGTCAGCTTCCCGAAGTCCGACACGCAGACCGCCGTCGCCGCCGCGCCAGGCCGCTACCCCGCGGTCAACGGCGTGTACGACTACAGCGAACGCCTGGACGTCGGCTACCGCTGGTACGACCAGCAGGGCCAGACCCCGCTCTTCCCGTTCGGATACGGCCTGTCGTACACCACCTTCAAGCAGTCCCGCCTCACGGTCGACCACGACCGGGTCGAGGCCACCGCCCGCGGCACCCAGCCGGTCCGGGTCTCGGTGGACGTCACCAACACCGGCCGCCGCACCGGCACCGACGTGGTGCAGCTCTACATCGGCTACCCGGCCGGGTCCGGCGAGCCGCCGAAAGCCCTGAAGACCTTCGCCAAGGTCCAGCTCAAGCCGGGCCGGACGAAGACCGTACGGCTGACCCTGTCCGCCGACGCGTTCCGGACGTGGGACGCCGACGCGCACGACTGGACGGTCCTCAAGGGCCGTTACCCGCTGTACGTCGGCCAGTCGTCCGCCGACACCCCGCTGACGTCCGCGGTGACGGTGAGCAGGACGGTCGGCGCGCAGTACACCGCGCTCGCCGTGCCCGCCACCGCCGACGCCGGTGCCTCGTACCCGGTGAAGCAGACCTTCACCAACACCGGCGACTCGACCGTGCGCGACCTCGCGCTGAGCCTGAAGGTCCCGGCCGGCTGGACGGCGACGCCCGCACCCGGCAAGGCCGTCGGCCGTACGGTCGCGCCGCACTCCTCGGTGAGCGCCACCTGGGTCGTCACGGCGCCCGCGAACGCGGTGCCGGGCGCGGCCACGCTGACGGGTAAGGCGACGTACGACCTCAGCGGCAGGCAGAGCAGGACCGCGGACGCCGCGACCACCGTCCCGTACGCGACGACGGCCGCCGCGTACAACAACAAGGGGATCAGCGCCGACAGCGATCCGAGTACCGGCACCCTCGACCCGGCCGGTTACAGCTTCTCCGCCACCCAACTGGCGGCGGTCGGCTACACGCCGGGCGCCACGGTGACCGCGGGCGGACTGCCGTACACCTGGCCGGACACGCAGCCGGGCCAGCCCGACAACGTGGCGGCGGCCGGGCAGGTGATCCGGTTGCGGGGCCAGGGCACCCGCCTGGGCCTGCTCGGCACGGGCATCAGCTCCACGCACGCCGGGACGCTCAAGGTGACCTACACCGACGGCACGAGCGCGGACCTCGCGGTCGTCCTGCCCGACTGGTACAGCAACGCGGCCAGCGGCAACAGCCAGTTGGCGGTCACCACGGCCAACTGGAACCGCCCGCCCGGTGACACGCTCGGCGACCACGCCGTCAGCCTGTACACCACGGGCGGCGCGCTCGACCCGGCCAAGACGGTCGCCACGGTGACGCTGCCGAACGACAGCGGCTTCCACGTGTTCGCCCTGTCGGTCGGCTGAGGCCGATACCGAGGCCGAGGCCGAATCCGAGGCCGAATCCGAGGCCGAGACCCGCGCACAGAGAGCCGCCGCCCGTCCCGGACTCCGGGGCGGGCGGCGGCGTGTGACGCTCACGGCGGAGACGTCAGCTCGCCTCGGACGCGTTCAGCGCGTCCAGCGCGCTCTGCTGGCAGCCGTAACCCGTCCCGGCCAGCGGCCCGTTCCAGTGCGGCCCGTACACGTCCAGCGCGTTGCGGTCGTTGGCGTGCGCCGCGTTCGCCTGCGTGCGCAGATAGCCGCTGTACGGGCGGTCGGAGAGCTGCTTGTTGAGGTCGCGCAGCCCCCGGACGTACGCGCCCTTGAACGACGCGCCGTCGTTGTCGCACGAGTCGCCCTCGCCCGGCTCGCGCAGCACCCCGCCGGAGTTGACCGCGGTGGACGTGGTCGAGGCGTTGCCGAGGATGCGCGCGGTGGTCAGCAGCCCGCTGTCGCCGGTCGCCTTGTACAGCTCGCTCAGACCGCCGAGGATCACGCCCTGGTTGTACGTCCACGTCGGCTGGCCGTTGTTGACGCAGGAGTCGTTGAGCCCGTCGTTGACCAGGTGCGAGGAGTTGATCATCCCGCTGCTCTGGAACCAGCTCCACTCGCTCCGCGCCCGCCCGAGATAGACGCTGTCACCGGAGATCCGGTTGTGGAGCGCGGCGTTGAGCTGGAGGTACAGCTCGTTGGTGATGGCGTTCTTGTACGCGTTCGTCTCGTTCCACTGCACTCCGCCGCCGCACTTGCTCGTCCAGTAGCCGAACATGTGGTCGGCGTCGGCGCGGGCGGTGTTCAGGTAGCGGCTGTCGCCGGTCAGGTCGTACGCGTCGACCCAGGCCAGGCCCCACCAGCCGGTGTCGTCCAGGTAGTCGTTCCTGAACTGGCCCTCGCGCGCGTTGACGTTGAGGTCGTAGGTGCGCGAGACCGCGTAGCCGTAGCTGGGCATGCCGCTGGTGCGGATGTTGTCGATCACCGAGGTGAGCGCGTTGGCCGCGGTCCACCAGCCGTTGCCGCCGAACAGCCCGGTGCCGCGGTCCCACTTCATCATCAGCGCGGTGGCGGCGGCCGTGCTCTGGCTCCAGGCGTTCCAGTTGGACCTGGCCCACTGGGTGCAGGCGATCTCGGGCCGGTCGCCCGCCTTGCCGCAGGCGCGCAGCGCGCCGACCCCGTTGGTGTTCCAGTCGTCCACGTTGTACATCAGCGTGCGCCAGCCGCTGTTGGCCGCGGGCGTGACGGTGTCGCCGAGCTTGCTGCCGTTCGTCCAGGTGGCGCCGCCGTCGAAGGACCGGTCGAGCCAGACCTCGTCGCCCGGACTGCCGTTGCCGATGGACGCCCAGCCCATGGCATCGTTGTCATCCACATGAAGTTGAATGCTGCGGGAGTAGATCGAGGCGCTGACGGGCACGCGCTCCGAGGGCGCGGCGGCCGGATCGCGCGCGTCGCAGTACGTGTTGCAGATCGCTGTCGCGGCCTGTGCCCTGAAGGTCGTGGGGACCAGACTCAGCAGCAGGCAGGACAGCACGAGGACGAGGACGCGCGAGGAACGCACGCGCGACGGACGGTGGGGGACCGCGTGGTGAGCGGACAGGTGCGCGGGCATGTGTGCGGGCATGGCTCCGCTTCCCGGCGGCTCGGACGCCGCCTGTGCGACGGATGGTGGGGGGTGACCGGGACCGGGGACCGGGCCGGGCCGCGGGGTCCGGCCAAGTGCCGTCCTCCGGGCCGTGGTCGAGACCAGAACACCCCTATGTCCTGCCCATGTCAAGATGGCCGCCCTGCGTCCCATGGGACGGATGTTCCCCGGAACGGACACATGTGCGGGATAGGCTTTCCGCGCGACGGCCGGAAACAGTCCCCCCAAGCCCAGCCCCGAAGGGGATCAGGAACTTGATACAGATAGATTCGGTGACCAAGCGATACCCCGACGGCACTGTGGCGGTCGACGAACTCTCCCTTGACATACCCGACGGCTCGATCACCGTACTGGTCGGACCCTCCGGCTGCGGCAAGACCACCACCTTGCGGATGATCAACCGGATGGTCGAGCCCAGCGGTGGCCGGATCCTGCTGGACGGCGCCGACATCCACGCGCAGCCGGTCAACGCGCTGCGCCGGTCGATGGGTTACGTGATCCAGAACGCCGGACTCTTCCAGCACCGCACCATCGTGGACAACATCGCGACCGTGCCGCGCATGCTGGGCTGGGACCGCAACCGGGCCAGGAAGCGCGCCAGGGACCTGATGGAACGCGTCGGCCTGGACGCCTCGATGGCCAAGCGCTACCCGTACCAGCTCTCCGGCGGCCAGCAGCAGCGCGTCGGCGTGGCCAGGGCGCTGGCCGCCGACCCGCCCGTCCTGCTGATGGACGAGCCCTTCTCCGCGGTCGACCCGATCGTCCGCAAGGGGCTCCAGGCCGAACTGCTGCGTATCCAGGCCGAGTTGGGCAAAACCATCGTCTTCGTCACGCACGACATCGACGAGGCCATCAAGCTCGGCGACATGGTCGCGGTGCTGCGGACCGGCGGGAAACTCGCCCAGTACGCGCCGCCGGACGAGCTGCTGACCGCCCCCGCCGACGCGTTCGTCGAGGACTTCCTCGGCACCGACCGCGGCATCCGCCGGCTGTCCTTCTTCACCTCGGCGGGACTCGAACTCACCACCGCGCCGATCATCGCCGTCGACTCGAGCTCCGCCCAGGTCGCCGAGCGCACCGCGGCGTCCGACGCCCCGTACCTCCTGGTCACCGACACCGACGGCAGGCCGATCGGCTGGACCGAGCCCGCCGCCGCGGCCAAGGGCGCCGACCGGCTGGACCGCGCCGATCTGCTGCCGCACGGGCGCCCGTTCGTCTTCGGCGAGGAGTCGCTGCGCGACGCGCTGGACTGCGCGGTGCTCTCGCCCACCGGCTGGGCGGTCGCCGTGGACGACACCGGGCGGGTGGTCGGCGTCACCTCGCAGACGACGATCGCCGAGGCCATCCGCGGCGCCCACGCGGAACGCGGCGCGGGCAGGGGCGCCGCGAAGACCGCCGCGTCCGGCGGGCACGGCGGGTCCGGCGCGAAGGCCGCGGACCCGGCCGACGCCGACCCGGAGACCGCTGCCAAGGCCGCCCGATGAGCGAGTACTTCACCATCCCCAGCGACCTCCAGCACTCCTATCTCGGCCTGATCGGCCTGCACTTGCGCGAGGCGCTGCTCCCGGTGCTCTTCGGCACGCTCATCGCGCTGCCGGTCGCCCAGCTCTGCGTCCGCTTCAAGTGGATCTACTCGCCCGTGCTGTGGGTCACGACCGTGCTGTACGCGATCCCGTCGCTCGCCTTCTTCGTCGTCCTCATCGACTACACCGGCGCGACCGAGACCACCGTGATGATCCCGCTGACCGTCTACAGCCTCGTGCTGCTGGTCCCGGCGATCGTGGACGGCGTCCGGTCGGTGCCCGAGGAGACGATGGCCGCCGCGACCGCCATGGGCCTCGGCCCCGGACGCCGTTATCTCCAGGTGCAGTTGCCCATCGCGGTGCCCGCGATCTTCGCCGGGCTGCGGGTCGCGGCCGTGTCCAGCATCAGCCTGGTCAGCGTCGGCGCCCTGATCGGCAACCAGGGAGCGCTCGGCAATCTGCTCACCGACGGCATGTTCTACCACCGCACACCGCTGGTGGTGACCTCCGTGGTCTCCATCGCCGTACTGGGCATGGCGGTCGACGGCGTACTCGTCCTGATCCGCATGCTGCTCACGCCGTGGATGCCGCGCGGCGGACAGGCCAGGCGCAAGGGCGTACCGCTGTCGGAACCGGCGGAGCCCGCCTCACGACCCGCGCCCACCGCGCCCACCCTGAAGGACGCCGCCCGATGAACGTCCTGCACTTCGTCAACGCCTTCTTCAGCGACGGCTCGCACTGGCACGGCGCCGACGGCATCCCGCACCGGCTGTTCGAGCACGTCCAGTACAGCCTCATGGCCCTCGCCATCGCCGCCGCCATCGGACTGCCGATCGGCATGTTCACCGGCCACACCGGACGCGGCGGGAACGCGCTGGCGGCCATCGCGACCGCCGCGCGGGCGCTGCCGAGCTTCGGCCTGCTGGTGCTGATCACCGTCTGGGTCGGCATCGGCCTGACCCCGGTGATGATCCCGCTGGTCGCGCTCGCGGTGCCGCCGATCCTGGTCACCACCTACGAGGCCGTGCGCACCGTCGACCCCTCGCCGGTCGACGCGGCCCGCGGCATGGGCATGAGCACCACGAGCGTGCTCTTCCAGGTCGAACTGCCGGTCGCGCTCCCGCTGATCCTCAGCGGCCTGCGCTCCGCGGCGATCCAGGTGGTCTCCACCGCGTCGATCGCCGCGTACGTCAGCTTCGGCGGTGTCGGCCGCTACATCATCGACGGCCTCTACCAGCGCAACTACGAGAAGGTCGTCGGCGGGGCGACCCTCGTGGCGGGCCTCGCCCTCACCACGATCGGCCTGTTCTGGCTGGTCAACCGGCTCGTGGTGTCCCCGGGAGTGCGCCGCGGCGGCTGACCGCCGGGCAGCGCGAAGGAGCAGGGGGAAGCCACGCGGGAGCGGTGGGGGAACGGTCGGGGGCCGTACGGCAACGGCCCCCGCTCAGCCCTCCGCGCGCGCCAGCGCCAGCTCCAGGACGACCAGCAGCGCGTCCCGTACCGAACCGCGCTCGCGCGCGTCGAAGGTGAACACCGGCACCTGCTCGGCGATGTCCAGCGCCCAGCGCACCTCGTCCATGGCGTGCTCGACGTGCCCGTCGAAAGCGTTGACGGCGACGGCGAACGGGATCGCCTTGTGCTCGAAGTAGTCGACGGCGGCGTAGCAGTCGTCGAGCCGCCGGGTGTCGACGATGACGAGCCCGCCGAGCGCGCCCTCCACCAGGTCGTCCCACATGAAGCCGAAACGGTCCTGCCCCGGCGTGCCGAACAGGTACAGCTTCAGCGACGCGTCGATCGTGATGCAGCCGAAGTCCATGGCGACCGTGGTGGTCGTCTTGTGCGGCGTGTGGCTGAGGTCGTCCACGCCCGCGGCGACCTCGGTGATGGCCGCCTCCGTGGTCAGCGGCCTGATCTCGGAGATCGACCCGACGGTGGTGGTCTTGCCGACACCGAAGCCGCCCGCGATCACCATCTTCACCGGCAGCGGCGGCCGGACGGCGGTCGGCAGCCCTGAGTCGGTCCTGCGGGCGGCCCGGCCCGCCGGTTCACTCGGTGTCACGTAATGCCCCCCTGGAGTCGGGGATGGTGCGGAGCCCATCGATAACCCTTCGCAGTACGGAGATGTCCTGGGCGATGTCGGAGCTGGGAACGTAGACCGACAGATGGCCGCCGGACTGGAGGTCCTCGGCCAGCACGCGGACCACGTTCAGGTGCAGGCGGAGCTTGGCCGCGATCTCCGCCAGCGACTGCGGCACGCGGCAGAGCGCGACGATGTCGTGCTCCTCGAAGGAGAGCCCGTCGAGCGCCCCGACACCGGCCGCGGTCGTCACCACCTGGGTCTCGACCGGGATCGGCGGTCCCGACCTGGTGCCGGCCACCCGGCCCGCGGTGACCAGGAACGGCCGTACCGCGGGTGCCCGGCCGACCGGGTCGTCGGCGGAGCCCGTACGGGACCCCTCGCCGACTGGCGTGTCACCGGCCGCCATGTGCCTGCCTCCTCCTTCTGCTCTCCTCGCTTTTCGCTAGTCCCAGGACCGGCCGCGCGGGGACGGAACGGCGACGCTGTTCTTGAGTTCGAGGACGAGCTGCGGGCTGAGGGCGGCGCCCGCGCGGTTGGCGAAGACCGTCATCTCGTAGGCGATGTTGCCGAGCTTGGCTTCCTTGGAGGTGACGACGCCGAGCACCGCGCCGCTGCCGATCGCGGAGACCAGCACATGGCCGTCCTCCAGATCGATGATCACCTTGTTGAGGCCGCCGAGACCGTAGTTGCCCGCCGCGCCCGCCGCCAGGCTCGTGATGCCGGAGACGATGGCCGCCAGCCGCTCGGAGTCGGCCGCGTCGCGCAGTTGCGAGACGGCGATGAGCAGGCCGTCCGAGGATACGGCGATGGCGTCTACCACGCCCGCGGTCTCGGTGGCGAAACGGTTCAGCAGCCAGGTGAAGTCGGCTGCGGCGGCGCGCAGATCGGCGGGCGGGTCCTGTCCGGCCGGGGTCCCACCTGTCGGCGATGTCACTGGTCCGCTCCTTCCGGAAGCCCTGCTTGGCTGTTCGTCGTACCGGGTGCCGTGCCGCTCGCGACGTCACGGTTGGCCCGCTCCACTGCGGCCTCGAACTCGTCGAGTTCCGAGCGGACTTCTTCTGCGTCTGTCTGACGGGGGGCCCGGCGCGCGGCCGCGCGTCCCGCGTCGGTCAGTGTGGTGGCGAGCGTGGCACCGCGCACCCGGCGGCGCAGCGGACGGGCGCCGCCGTCCTCGCCGTCGCTCGGGGGCCGGTCCTGCTCGGAGTGGGGGGCGGTGGGTCCGCCCGCCGCGGGCGCCGGGGCGGCCGGGGTCTCCTCGGCCGCCTGGCGCTGCGGGACGCGGCGGGGGAGCGGGGTCAGGCCGTCGCGGCCGTCGCCCGGTCCGCCGGGGCCGCCGGGTTCGCCCGGTCCGGCTGATCCTGATCCGTCGCGTCCGTCGTCGCGTCCTGCCGCCGGTTCCGGCGCGCGCGGCGCGGGCACCGGGGCGGGGCCCGCGGGTGTCGTGGGTGTCGTGGGGGAGCCTGCCGCGGGCGTACCGGCCCACGACGGCGCGGTACGGCGTTCGGGCAGCGCGACCGTCTCCTCGGCCTCGACGTGGCGGGGAGCCGCGACGGCCTCCCGCGCGCCGCCGACGGCCTTGGCGGCCGGAGCCGCCCCCTCGGCGACGGGCTCCGCGAACGGGCTCATGAGCAGCAGCAGCGTCGCCGGGATCGTCACCCGGCTGGTGACACCGCCGCCGGGCGTCCGCGTCAGCGTGACCCGTATGCCCCAGCGCCGGGCCAGGCTGCCGACCACGAACAGGCCGAGCACCTTCGTCGGCACCAGGTCGAGGCGCTCGCGGCGGATCAGCCGGGCGTTCTCCTCCGCCAGCCGCTCCGCGCTCATGCCCAGGCCGTGGTCGGTGATCTCGATCAGCGCGCCCTCGGCGCCGTCGCGCACCGACACCTCGACGGGGCTGCGGGCCGGGGAGAACGCCACGGCGTTCTCCAGGAGTTCGGCCAGCATCAGCGTCAGGTCGGCGATGATGTCGGGCGCGACCGTGACGTCGGTGTCCGCGAGCAGCGAGACCCGCTGGTAGCCCTCGATCTGGCCGAGCGCGGCGCGTACGACGTTGGTCAGCGCGGTGGGGCTGGCGTCCAGGCCCGCCTCGCGGATACCGGCGAGCAGCATCAGGCTGTCGGCGTTGCGCTGGAGGCGTACGGCCAGGTGGTCGATCCGGTACAGCCGGTCGAGCAGCGCGGGGTCGGTCTCGCCGCGCTCCAGGGCGTCGATCAGGGTGAGTTGACGGGCCGTCAGGTTACTGACGCGGCGGCCGACGTTGCCGAACATCTCGGCCACGTTGCGGCGGCTGAGCACCTGGCGTTCCAGCAGCGCCGCCGCGGTGGACTGCACGCGGTTGAACGCCTCGGCCAGGTCGCCGATCTCGTCGTGCGCGGTGACCGGCACCTCCTGGAGGCGCGGCGCCCCGGCGAAGTCCGCGTCGTCGTCGGCGACCCGGGCCAGTTCCTGCCCGGCCACCTCGGCGACCTCCGTCGCGGCCCCGGTCAGCACCTGCACCGGCCGGATCACCGAGCGGCGTACGGCCACGGAGAAGGCCAGCCACAGCACGAACGCCAGCAGCGCGCCGCCGAGCAGCCACGCGGCCCGCCACCAGGCGTCGTCGGACGCCCGGTCGGCGCGGTGCGCGATCTGGTCGATCAGCGAGCCGGTGATCTTCAGCCGGGTCTGCGCCTGCTTCTGGTAGTCCGGGTAGGACTTGAGGGCCTTGGTGAAGGCCGCCCGCACCTGCGCGGGGCCGCTGGCCTCCAGCGCGCTCGGGTCGATCTGGAGGCCCGCGTACTGGAGCGCGATGCCGTTCCAGACCGGGTTCATCTCGATCCCGGCCAGCTCCGTGCGCTGCGCGTCGCTGGCGAACCGCCCGAAGCGGCTGGCCTGGGAGACGTAGAGCTGCTGGTAGCCGACCGCGTTGTTGAACTCGATCAGCGCGTTGGTGTCACCGGTCTGCGCGGAGAAGACGCTGGTCTCGAAGGAGGCGTGCGCGGCCTCCGCGCGCAGCAGCGAGTCCAGCATGCTGCCGGTGCGCGTCGAGCTGAGGTTCTTGTTCAGATCGAGGCCGAGGCCGTCGATCAGGCCGTCCACGGTCGCGGTGTACGCCGGGTCGATGTTGTCCGCGGGCAGATAGCTCTGCTCGATGGTGCTCCGCAGGCTGCCGAGGCCGTTGATCTCCTTGAGGACCTGGGCCTCCGCGGCGGGCAGCCGCGATCCGAAGGTGGCGCGTACGTTCTCCACCTGCGCGTCCACGGCGGTGCGCGCCTGCCGGTAGGCGACCAGCGACGGGCGCTTGCCCGAGGTGGCCGATTCGTAGCGCACGGACAGCAGCAGAGCCTGCTGGTGCTCGGTCTCGACCAGGTCGACGAGTTCGGCGACCTGGCGGCTGTCGCGGACGAGCTGCGCGGCCGAGGCCGCGTCCTGGGCCTGGCCGACGAGGCCGGTGATCACGTAGGCGAGCAGCATCGCGACCACGACAAGCGGAACGCCGACGAGGACGTTGAGCTTGCGCCGGAACGGCCAGCGGTCGGCGAAGTTCCGTACCCCGCCCCTGACGTGTGGCTCCGGGTCAGGACGTGCCGACCCGTCCACCTCGTGCACGGACACCAAGCCTCCTCCGGAACCGCTTACCGGCTCGCCGACAACCGGACACGACGACAGTGGCGCATAATGAACGCTTCTGTACGTAACCGGAATGAAGTGACCGGATACTCCCCGCGGTTGTCCGAGCACCTGACCAACGTCGGGGAGACTACCTCCTCTTGACCACGACTACCTGACCACACCATCAATAATTTGTTACGGACACGACCGTACGGAACGGGAATCACCGACCAATCCACCGGTGTTCAGACATCGATGCCGATCGGTGATCAGGCTGCTCTTGACTGACGCGGAAGCGGCTGGATTGGATCGCTGGGTAGCACTCGCAACCGCACGTGTGTGCGTACTCGACGTACGTCCGCGTGTGTGGGTGCGCCTACGCCACGAGTACGCCCGATCAGAGACCGAAACTCCCCGAGCCCGGAAGCGGAAATCGTGACCTCTCACGTGAAGAGCACCTGGTCCAGCCCGAGCCACATACGCCGCCTCGCGGCGGTCGCCGTCGTCGCCGCCGTCGCGGCGCCCCTGCTCGCGGGTTGTGGTGACTCCGGCTCCGACAAGGCCAAGGACCCGCTGGCCGGGTCGAAGGCGAGCGGCGACACCGTGGTCGTCGGCTCCAACAACTTCCCCGAGAGCATCCTCATCGCCGACATCTACGGCGAGGCCCTGAAGGCCAAGGGGATCAAGGTCAGCTACAAGCCGAACATCGGCAGCCGGGAGACCACCTACGGCCTGCTGAAGAACGGTTCGCTGACCGTACTGCCGGAGTTCAACGGCGCACTTCTGGCATACCTGGACGCCAAGGCCACGCCCAAGACGGCCCAGGCCACCAACGAGGCGGCACTCGCCAAGCTCGACCCGAAGCTGACGCTGCTCGACATGGCACCGGCCGAGGACAAGGACTCCCTGACGGTCAACGCGGCCACCGCGGCGAAGTACAAGCTGACCGAGAAGTCCACCATCGCGGACCTGGCGAAGTACGGCTCCGAGATCACCATCGGCGCCTCGCCCGAGTTCCAGACCCGGCAGCAGGGCCTGGTCGGCCTGAAGTCGGTCTACAACCTCACGCCGAAGTCGTTCAAGGCGCTCGACGCGGGCGGTCCGCTGACCGCGGCGGCGCTGAAGAACAACAATGTGCAGGCCGCCGACGTCTTCACCACGGACCCGACCATCGAGAAGGAGAAGTTCGTCGTCCTCCAGGACCCGGAGAACCTCTTCGGCTTCGAGAACGTGATCCCGCTGGTCTACAAGAGCGGTCTGTCCAAGGAGGGCGTCGCCGCGCTCAACGCGGTGTCGGCGAAGCTCGACACGGCGGCCCTGCTCAGCCTGGACACCCAGGTGCAGAGCGACAACAAGGACCCGCTGGAGGTCGCCAAGACCTGGCTGACCTCCGTCGGCCTCGGCTGACCGCGGCAGCGGGACCGATACAGCGCAGTGGGTACAGCCTCTGATTCCGAGACGCCGACGCACCGCACGACGGCACCCTCCGCCGAGGAGGGGGCCTTCGTGGTGCTCGACGGCGCCGGCCTGGACGCCGACGCCGTGACGCGGATCGCGGACCGGACGGCCGTACCCACCGTGCCGCCCGAGGCGCTGGCCCGCGCGGACCGCTCCTGGCGGGCCGCGCGGCAGGCCGCCGCCGCGGGCCGGATGTACGGGCGGCACACCGGCGTCGGCGCGAACCGGCTCGTGCCGGTCAGCGACGAGGACCAGGCGGGACAGGACCTGCGGCTGCTGCGCAGCCACGCGGGCGGGGTCGGGGCGCTGCTCCCGGCCCGCCAGGTGCGTGCCGCGCTCGCCGTCCGCGCCAACCAGGCGCTGGCGGGCGGCTCCGCGCTCCAACCGGCCGTCGTGCAGGCCCTGGTGGAGGCGCTGCGGCTCGGTGTGCACCCGGCGGTCAGCGAGTACGGGGCCGTCGGCACCGGGGATCTGACGGCGCTCGCCGAGACCGGTCTCGCGCTGATCGGCGAACGGCCGTGGCTGCACGAGGACTTGGGGCGGCAGCCGGATCCCGCGGACGCCTTCCGCGAGGGGCCGTGGCCGTTGCCGTCGCCGCAGTCCTCGCCGTCGCCGTCGTTCTCGCCGCAGTCCACGCCGTCGTCCTCGCGGGCACCTTCGCCGTCGCCTTCGCCGTCATCCGGTCCGTCGCCCGACGGTGAAGTGCCGCCGTCCGCCGGTGGGTTGGACCCGGCCGCCGCGCTCGACCCGGCCGTCGCGCTCGACCCGGCCGCGGTGCCCGCGCCCTTCCCCGGCCGCGTCACCCTCCAGCAGGGCGACGCGCTCGCGCTGATGAGCAGCAGCGCCTTCACCCTCGGGCAGGCCGCGCTGGTCTGCCACGACCTGGACATCCTGCTGCGCGCCTCGCACGCCGTGACGGCCCTCTCGCTCGCCGCCGTCTCCGGCTCGCTCGAGGCGTACGCGGCGCCCGCCCTCGCCATCCGCCCCTATCCGGGCGCGCTGCACGCCGGGGCCGAGGTCCGCAGACTGCTCGGCGTCCCCGACCGGCCGCGCGCCACCGGCCGCCGCATCCAGGACCCGTACGGCTTCCGGGCCTTCCCGCAGGTGCACGGCCCGGCGCTGGAGGCGGCCTGGGCACTGCGCCGGATTCTGGACGTCGAGGTCAACTGCCCCTCGGAGAACCCGCTGATCGGCGAGGAGGGACCGGACGGCGGGCCGGTCGCGTACCACCACGGCGGTTTCATGGCCACGCCCGTCGGGCTCGCGCTCGACCACCTCTGCCTCGCCGTACTTCAGACCGCGCAGCTGTCCGCCGCGCGGCTGACCGCCTTCGGCGACCCCGAGATCACCGGCCTGCGCTCCTACCTCGCCGGGGGCTCGGCGGCCAGCTCGGGCATGATGATCCTGGAGTACAGCGCCAATTCCGCCCTCGCGGAGATACGCGCCAGCGCCGTACCGGCCTCGGCCGGGCACGCGGTGCTCTCGCGCGGGGTCGAGGAGGCCGCGAGCTTCGCCTCCCAGGCCACCCGGCAGGCGCTGCGCGCCGTGGACGCCTACCGGCTCGTGCTCGCCTGCGAACTCGTCGCCGCCGTACGGGCGTTGCGGCTGCACCCGGCGCTTCCCGCGCTGTCGGCGGGCGCCGGTACGCACGCGCCGGTCTTCGCCGTCCTGGACTCCGCGCTGCCGACGGCCACCGAGGACCGGGCGCTGACCCCCGACGTGTCGCTCGCGGTGGACCTGCTGCCGGAGCTGGCGGCGCTCTGACATCCGCCGCCGGGACCCGCGGAAGGCGACTGACCTGCGGCAGGGCGCCGCGCGGCGGACGGGCGGCACCTGTAGAGTCCGGGTGCATGGCTCAGATCATCGAAGGGGTCTCGCGCACCTTCAACGAGTTCCTGCTGCTGCCCAACCGGACGCGGACGGACTGTTCGCCGGAGGCGGTGGACCTGCGGACGCCCCTGGTCCGGCACGCGCGGGACGAGCCGTCGCCGATCGAGCTGCGGACCCCGTTCACGTCCGCGATCATGCAGTCGGTGAGCTCTCCTGAGCTGGCCATCGCGCTCGCGCGCGACGGCGGGCTGAGCTTCCTGCACCACAACCGGCCGGTGGCCGACCAGGTCGCGGACGTCCGCGCGGTGAAGAACTTCAAGGCCGGATTCGTGGTCAGCGACACCAACGTACGGCCGCAGGACCCGCTGGGCCGGCTGCGGGAGCTGATGCGGACCACCGGTCACAGCACGGCCGCCGTCACCCACGACGGCACCGGCACCGGGCGGCTGCTGGGCCTGGTGACCTCCCGCGACTTCCACCCGCAGCGCCACCGGTCCGACGAGCCGGTCTCCAGCCGGATGGTCCCGGTCGACGTCCTCGCCTGCGCGACCGACGACATCACCTTGTCGCAGGCCAACTCCCGGCTGTGGGACGAGCGTCTGGACTGCCTGCCGGTGGTCGACGCCGAGGGCTTCCTGCGCTACCTGGTCTTCCGCTCCGACTACTCGGACAACAAGCGCTTCCCCCACCAACTGGTCGACCAGGACAAGAGGTTGCGGGTCGGCGCGGGCGTCAACACGCACGACTACCGCGAGCGCGTCCCGCGACTGGCCGAGGCCGGGGCCGACGTGCTCTGCTTCGACTCCTCCGACGGCTTCAGCGACTGGCAGGCCCAGGCGATCGCGTGGTCGAAGGAGCACTTCCCGCGGATCCCGGTCGGCGGCGGCAACGTCGTGGACGGCGAGGGCTTCCGCTTCCTCGCCGAGGCGGGCGCCGACTTCGTCAAGGTCGGCGTCGGCGGCGGTTCCATCTGCATCACCCGCGACCAGAAGGGCATCGGCCGCGGCCAGGCCAGCGCCGTCCTCGACGTCGCCGCGGCCCGCGACGCCTTCGCCGAGCGGACCGGCCATTACGTGCCGATCTGCTCCGACGGCGGCCTGGTGCACGACTACCACATGTCCCTGGCCCTCGCGATGGGCGCCGACTTCGTCATGATGGGCCGCTACTTCGCCCGCTTCGACCAGGCGCCCGGCGCCAAGCTCCCCACCCGCGACGGCTTCGTCAAGGAGTACTGGGGCGAGGGCTCCAGCCGCTCCCGCAACTGGCAGCGCTACGAACAGGGCGGCCAGGGCCTGGTCTTCGAAGAGGGCGTGGACGGTTACGTCCCCTACGCGGGCGACCTCAGCGAAGGTCTCGCCGTCACCGTCGCCAAGATGAAGGCCACCATGGTCTCCTGCGGCGCCCTGACCGTCCGCGACTTCCAGGCCACCGCCCGCCTCACCGTCGTCTCCGAACAGAGCTTCCAGGAAAGCCACGCCACGGTCGCCCTCCGCGACCCCACCGACTCCTTCGACCGCGCCTGACGGTCAGTCGCCCGCTGCGGGCGACACCGGCTCGGCCGGTTCCTCGGCTTCCGCCGCCTCGACGGGCGCCAGGACCGCCGCCGGGTCGGGGAGGTGGGGGAGGACTTCGGTGGTGTAGCTCTCGACCGTGGCGTCGAGGCCCACGTCGCGCTGGGCGCGCTCGGAGAGGTACCAGCGGTGTTCGAGGAGTTCGTGGTAGACCTGCGCTGGGTCGACGCGGGCGCGCAGGTCCTGGGGGACGGAGCGGACGGCGGGGCGGAAGACGTCGCGCAGCCAGCGGTGGGCGAGGACTTCGGGGCGGGCGGCGGGCAGGCCGTCGGCGGGGGCGTGGTCGTCCTGGGTGGCCATCCAGGACTCCAGGTCGTTGAGGAGGCTGCGGGCCTGGTTCTCCTCGGTGTCGAGGCCGGTCAGGCGCAGGAGTTGGCGCTGGTGGTGGCCCGCGTCGACGACCTTGGGCAGGAAGGTCACGGTGTCGCCCCCGGGTGAGCGCTCGATCTGCATCTCGGCGACGTCGAAGCCGAGGTCGTTCAGGCGGCGGATTCTGCGGTCGATGTAGTGCCGCTTGCTGGCCGGGTAGACGGACTCGCGGGTCAGCTCGTGCCACAGGTCGGCGTAGCGGCGGACGATCGCCTCGCCGAACGGGACCGGGTCGACCGAGGGGTGCAGGGAGCCGCCCGCTTCGAGGTCCATCAGCTCGCCCGCGATGTTCACCCGGGCCAGCTCGATGTCGTACTCCCGCTGCCCGCGCGTGAGTTCGGGCTGGATCTGCCCGGTCTCGGCGTCCACCAGGTAGGCGGCGTACGCGCCCGCGTCACGGCGGAAGAGCGTGTTGGACAGCGAGCAGTCGCCCCAGGCGAAACCGACCAGGTGGAGCCGTACGAGGAGGACGGCGAGCGCGTCCAGCAGGCGGTTGACGGTGTCGGGGCGCATCGTCGTCTCGAACATCGAGCGGTACGGCAGCGAGCCGTTCAGGTGCCGGGTGATGAGCGCGGGTTCCAGCGGGGTGCCGTCGGCGGCGGCCCGGCCGGTCACCACCGCGATCGGGTCCACGGCCGGTATCGCGAGCCGGTCGAGGTCGCGCAGCAGCCCGTACTCGCGCACGGCCGCCCACTCGCTGACCTCCTTGATCGCCACGACCTCGTCCCCGGCCCGCGCGAAGCGCACGACGTGCCGGGAGATGCCGCGCGGCAGCGCGACCAGTGAGGTGTCCGGCCACTCCTCCAGCGGCAGGTTCCACTCCAGGTCGAGCAGCGCCGACGGGTGCTCCGCGTCGGTGGCGGTGATCTGCAACGGCATGGTGTGCGCCTCTCGCTTCCTGGTCCGGTCCGGCCGTCCCCGATGCTGCCATGCCCCGCCGGGGAGGCGGTGGCGCCCACCCGGCCATACTCGGTATACATACTCAGTATGCATACCGAGTATGGTCTTTCCCGGCCGACCCGCTGTCCCCGCCGCTTCCGGGGAAGGCGTCCGCTATGAGTGACGTGTCGGTCGTTCAGCCCGCGGTGCTGCCGCGGCCCACGCAGCGGACAGGACAGGTACGGCCGGCCCCACGACGCAGGCGCTGGCCGGTCCCGGCGGTGGCGGTCGCCTGCGCGGCGCCGCTGTACGCGCTCTGGGCGTGGCTGCTGGCCACGGGCGGCGGCGACCTCGCGGCCCAGGTCGCGTGGGCCGGTTTCGCGGGGCGGCATCCGGGCACGCCGTACAACCTCGCCTGGTACGGCGGCATGCACACGATGGACTACAGCGTGCTCACCCCGCCGCTGATGGCGTACGCCGGGGTCCGGGCCGTCTCGGTCGCGGCCGGTCTGGCGGCGACGTGGGCGATGGCCGTGCTCTTCGTCCGGTCCGGCGTGCGGCGGCCGATGGTCCCGGCGCTGCTGGGCGCCGTGTGCCAGTGGTGCGACGTGGCCTCGGGGCGTACGACCTTCGCGGTCGGCGCGGCCTTCGGGCTGCTGGCGCTGTGCCGGGTGCGACGGGCGCCGGACCGCTGGGCGGGCGCCGCGGTCCTCGCGGCGCTGACGGCGATGTCCAGCCCGGTCGCCGCCCTCTTCCTGTGGGTCGCGGGCGCGGGCCTGCTGGCGGCGGGCCGCCGCGCCGCCGCGCTCGCCCTGGCGGCGCCGCCGGTGCTGGTGCTGGGCGCGGTGTACGTGCTCTTCCCCTTCCAGGGCGAGCAGTTGATGAGCGCCGACGCGGCGGTCTGCCCGCTGGTGACCTCCCTGGCGCTGGCCCTGGCCGCGCCGCGGTCCTGGCGCACGGTCCGGGTGGGCGCGGTCGCGTACGCGCTCGGCACGGCGCTCACCGCCTGCGTGGCCTCGCCCGTCGGCACCAACGTCGAGCGGCTGGCCGGGATCGCCGGACTGCCGCTGCTGGCCGCCGCGCTGATGGAACGCGTGGCCCGACGCCCGCGCGGCGGCTCGTACGTGCGCCTGGACCGGGGCCCGACCCGTACGGCCGCCCGCGCCCCCGTGCTCGGCGCGGTCCTCGTCGTCGTGCTGACCGGCGCGCTCGGTCACAACGGCTACGCGCTGGCCGCCAAGACCGGCAGGGAACTGCGCATGTCCACCGCCGTCCCCGACTGGGCCTCGCACACCGAGGGGGTGACCCGCGCGCTGCGCGGACTGCGCGCCGAGCGGCACCGTATCGAGGTCGTTCCGGCCCGCGATCACCGCGAGTCGACGCTCTTCGCCGACGTCGCCCAGATCGCCCGCGGCTGGAACCGCCAACTCGATGTGAAGAGGGACCGGTTGTTCTATGGCGGGACGCTGCCGGACGGGACGCTTCCGGCCGCCGCCTACCGCCGCTGGCTCGACGACTGGGCGGTGGCGTATGTCGTGCTGCCCCACGGCGACGTGGGCGGTCCCGGCGCGGCGGAGGCCGCGCTGCTCGCGCCCGCCGCCCGCCCCGACTGGCTGCGGCCGGTCTGGCGGGACCCGTACTGGACGGTCTTCGCGGTGGAGCGCCCGGTGCCGCTGGCCTCGGCGCCCGCGCGCGTGCTGCGGGCGGGTGAGGCCGACGTGACGGTCCGGCTGCCGAAGGCCGGGAGCACCGTCGTCCGCGTCGCCTGGTCGCCCTGGTTCCGGGTGACCGGCGGATGCGTGAGCCGCGCGGGCCGCTGGACGCGGATCACCGCGCCGTCCGCCGGCGACTACCGCCTATACAGCATATACAGTCGCGCTAAAAGGAGTTGCGGATAAAAAAGACGCTGTCTTTGCGAACCCGCGCGCATATGCCGACACCCGACGGACATCTTCGTGCGGGTGCGCGCGAGCATGTGTAGGGTATACGTTGTACACATGCTCAACCATGCCCCATGGGGCAATTGACGGCACCGGCACCGACCGCGATCATCGGCCAGCACCCTGGATCGGCCTGTCCGCCGACGCGGGGCGCCTCGGCAGCGGTGCTTCCACCACGGCATGGTCACCATCCATAGTCAGCAGCCAGATTCGCCGGATACGGCGACTTTCCACACTCTGGAGTCGGCATGACCGAAACGCCCCACCCCCCCGCTGCTTTAAGGTGGTGGACCCTGGCAGTGGTATCCGTCGGCACATTCATGCTGATGCTGGACCTGAGTGTGGTCTCGGTCGCCCTGCCCGGCATTCATGATTCACTGCACGCCAGCTTCAGCGGTATGCAGTGGGTGTTCGACGCGTATGCGCTGACACTCGCGGCTTTCCTCGTGACCGCCGGATCGGTGGCGGACAGGACCGGCCGCAAGCGGCTCTTCCTGATCGGCCTGATCATCTTCACCGCGGCTTCCCTCGCCTGCGGACTGGCCGGGGATATCGGGGTATTGAATGTCAGCCGCGGAGTCCAGGGTGTCGGCGCGGCCATCATGTTCGCCGTGGGCCCCGCTCTGCTCGGTCATGAGTTCCGCGGCAAGGAACGCGCCACCGCGTTCAGCGCGTTCGGCGCCGCGGTGGGTCTCGCCGTCGCCACGGGACCGCTGATCGGCGGCGCGCTGACCAATGGCCCCGGCTGGCGCTGGATCTTCTATCTGAATGTGCCGGTCGGCCTGATCACCGTCCTGATCGCGATGCGCCAGGTCCGTGAATCGCGGCTGCCCAGCGCCGCCGCCCCCGACTTCGTCGGCATGGTCTCCTTCACGCTCTCGCTGGCCGCCCTGGTGCTGGCCATCATCCGCGGCAACACCGACGGCTGGTTCTCCGGCAGCAACATCGCGCTGTACGCGGTGGCCGCGGTGTGCCTGGCGGTCTTCCTCGCGGTCGCGCGCTCCCGCGGCGAGCAGGCGATGTTCGACACCCAGCTCTTCCGCAACCGCACCTTCCTCGGCCTGTCCGCGACGACCTTCCTGGCCAACGCCGCGGGTCTGCCGCCGATCTTCCTGGTCACGACGTATTTGCAGAGCGTCGAGGGCGCTTCCGCCTGGTCCGCCGGCCTGCGCTTCCTGCCGCTGACGCTGGCGATGTTCTTCTTCGGCGCGCTGGCCGGCGGGCTCACCGGCAAGGTGCCCTTCCGGGTCATCATGGCCACCTCCCAATTCGCCCTGGGCATCGGCCTGTTGCTCATCCACCTCAGCGGCGCGGGCGACAGTTGGACCTCGCTCATCCCCGCCCTGGTGGTCATCGGCCTGGCCTTCGGCCTGTTCAACCCGACCCGCGCGGCGCTCGCCATCGGTGTCGCGGAACCGGCCAAGGCCGGTGTCGCCTCCGGTATCAGCGAGACGTTCCAGCAGGTGGGAACGGCTCTGGGCATCGCGGTCGCGGGCGCGTTCTTCGAGAACCACGTCACCAGCGCCTTCAAGGCGTCCGACGCCGCGGCCACGCTCACCAGCGCCCAGAGCGACAAGATCGCCAACGGGATCAGCGCGGGCAGCATCGACGAGGCCGCGCACTCGGCGGGCCCCGGCCTGGCCGACAAGGTGCTGGCCGCCGGGCGCGACGCGTTCACCACCGGCTTCCACGACGCCATGACCCTGTGCGCCGTGTTCGCCTTCGTCGCCGCGGTGATCGCCGCGCTGACGCTGCGCCACAAGGACCTGCACGAGAGCGCGTTGACCGGCATCCTGCCCGAGCTGCCCGAAGAGGGCGAGGAGTCCGTCCGCGAGACGGCGCCGGCCGGACAGCGCTGACGGAACCCGCCGGGCGGCACTGACCCGCCTCAGGAGGACCGCGCCGGGCGGCACTGACCCGGCTCAGGAGGACCGCCCGCGGCGCCGTACGACAGGCGTCCGCACGGCGAGCGTGACAGTGGCGGCGGGCCCGCGGAAGCGGCCCGCCGCCACTGTCGTTGTCGCCGGGCTTCACAGGAATTCACTTTGACCGATCTGGTCAGTAATGCGGCGGCGTCCCGGTGACCAGCCCATTGTGACTCCCGCAGGGAAAATGCGCTGGTCACCGGGATGAGTTCCGGTCATCGGGACGCGTTCCAGTATGGTATTGCCATCGGAACTGCCGGACGCTAGGCTGTCAAACAATTCCAGTACTGATACGGGGGTATGCGAGTGCTGGCACGAGAATATTCGAGGTCCGACACCTGGTCGGCCTCTCATGCACGGTTGATCGACCCCGCACCACCAGGCCGTACGGCCGGTGACGTCCGGACATCCCGTCCCTCCGTGCCTTCGGGCACGAATCCACGGGAACAGCAATCCGTGATCTCGCACAACTCGTGACTTCGGCTGGAGCCTGACGCGCCGCCGAGGCACTGAGTAATCGTTGTGCCGAGGCACGACTCCACCGCGCTTCACCGTTCCTCTCGCCGAGATTTTTCGCACCCAAAAGCCCAATGCCTGACTTTGTCATGCCGGAAATCAATTCCCCACGAGGGTGCCGGCCCGGTCAGGCATGCGCAGGTCCGTACGAGTGTCACTGCATTTCGTCAGCAACCACGCTCTTAAGGGGACGCAAGGTATGAAGCCGCTCGGCTTAATCGACCGTGTCGATCTTCCGGTCGATAAGATTCCCACCCGTTGGTACAACGTCATCCCGGATCTGCCCCGCTTGCCCGAGGAGTACATCGACAACTCCACCGGCAAGAAGGTCACGCGGGAGTGGCTGGAGCGGCTGTTCGTCAAGTCGATGGCCGCGCAGGAGACCTCGCTGGAGCGCTGGATCACGATCCCCGAGCCGGTACGCGAGGCGTACAAGCTCTGGCGGCCGACCCCGCTGATCCGCGCCGTCGCGCTGGAGCGGGAGCTGGGCACTCCGGCCCAGATCTGGTTCAAGTACGAGGCCACCTCGCCCAGCGGCAGCCACAAGCTCAACTCCGCCCTCGCCCAGGCGTACTACGCCAAGCGCGACGGCCACACCCGGCTGGTCACCGACACCGGCGCCGGCCAGTGGGGCAGCGCCCTGGCCATCGCCTGCCAGATCTTCGGCCTCGACCTCACGGTCTTCATGGTGCGGGCGAGCTACCACACCAAGCCGTACCGCCGGAATCTGATGGAGACCTACGGCGCCGAGGTGCGGCCCAGCCCCGGCGACACCACGGACTACGGCCGCAAGCTCCTCGCGGAGTACCCCGACCACCCCGGCAGCGAGGCCACCGCGGTCAGCGAGGCGCTGGAGTGCGTCGACGCCGACGAGGGCACCCGCTTCGCGGTCGGCGCCTTCTCCAACCACTGCCTGCTGCACCACTCGGTGATCGGCCTGGAGCTGAAGGAACAGCTCAGGATGATCGGCCGCACCCCCGACTACCTGATCGCCTCGGTCGGTTGCGGGTCCAACCTCAGCGGCTTCGCCTCGCCCTTCGTCGAGGACAAGCTCAACGGCGCCGACATCACCATCCTGGCCGCCGAGCCGGAGGCGTGCGCGCCGCTGACCTACGGCGAGTACCGGCTGGACTTCGCCGACTCCAACGGCCGCGGCCCCGGTGTGCACACCTACACCCTCGGCCACGAGTTCGTGCCGCCGCCCATCCACGCGGGCGGCCTGCGCTACCACGGTTGCGCCCCGATCGTGGGTCTCATGCGGCACGAGGGGCTGCTCGACGCCGAGGCGTACGGGCAGGTGTCCGTCTTCGACGCGGGCACCACGTTCGCGAAGCTCCAGGGCTACCTCCCGGCCCCCGAGACCTCGCACGCCATCCGGGCCGTCATCGACAAGGCCCTGGAGTGCAAGCGGACCGGGCGCGAGGCCACCATCGTGTTCAACTACAGCGGCCACGGCCTGCTGGACCTGGGCGCGTACGGCCGGTACAACGAGGGCCTGCTGCGCGACGTCGAGAAGGAAGACTTCGTCGCCCCCAGCATGGAGGGCCTCCAGGCATGAGGTCCTACCCTCAGTACATCGACGGCAAGGACGTCGAGGGTGCTCGATGGACGTACGTCCTGCGCGCCTCGGCGTACCTGAAGGAGAACCGCCCGACGTTCAACCTCAAGCGGGCGCTGGAACTCGGGCGGCCCGTGGAGTCGACCGAGGCCGTGGTGGCCCGGTGCGCGGTGGGCGCCCCCGAGGACAACGACCGGGCGCTGGAAGCGGCCCGCAGGGCGAGCCGGACCTTCCGGCTCCTCCCGCAGGAGACCCGCAGTCAGATCGTCCTGGAGTTCAACGAGACGCTGGCCGAACGGTCAGAGGAACTCATCGACATCCTGATCGCCGAGGGGCACCCGCGCCGGCTCGCCCAGTGGGAAGTCAGCGGCATGCTGCGCTGCTGCGACGAGCCGACGGTCCGCTGGTACGAGAGCCAGCTCCACCAGGAGTTCGCGCCGCAGGGCCGCACGCTGGAACTGGTGCGCAAGCCCGACGGCGTGGTGTGCGTCAACCCCCCGCAGAACGCGGCGGGTTCGAACTCCACGCTGGGCGTGCTCGCCCTCCTGGCGGGCAACACGCTGGTGGTGAAGGCGCCGCGCACCACGCCGCTGAGCGTGATGTTCGTCTACCGCGACATCCTCGCGCCGATCCTGGAGAAGCACGGCGCCCCTCCGGGGACGCTCAACGTGATCTGCGGTCACACCGAGGCCGTGCTGCGGACCTGGCTCGCCAGCCCGCTGGTGGACGACATCCTGTTCTTCGGCGACAGCGCCGCGGGCCTCAAGCTCGGCGAGGACTGTCTGCGCAACGGCAAGAAGGCGATCCTGGAACTCGCGGGCAACGACGGCTTCGTGGTCTGGAAGGACGCGGATCTCGAAGCCGCCGCGCGGGCCCTGGAGGAGTCGTTCTACGGCTCCAGCCAGATCTGCATGGTGCCGAAGTACGCGATCGTGCACCCCGAGGTCGCCGACCGCTTCCTCGAGGTGTTCGTGGAGCGCGCCAAGGCCATCGTGCCCGGCTACCCGGAGAACCCGGAGATCCTGCTCAGCCCGGTACTGAAGGTCGACGGCTTCTTCGACTTCCTGTCCGAGGCCGAGACCAAGGGCGCGTCCGTGCTCTGCGGCGGCACGCGCGTGGACGTCGACGGCGAGACATCGAGCACCGGGATGTTCTGCCTGCCGACGGTGGTCAGGGTCGACGGACTCACCGAGTCGCGGGACCTGTCCTGCGTACGCGAGGAGACCTTCTTCCCGCTGCTGCCGGTCGTGGTGCCCGAGGCGACCACGGACGACGACGCGCTGCTGGAAGACATCATCGACTTCCTCAACGCCAACAAGTACGGGCTGCGCAACTCGGTCTGGACCGGCGACGAGCAGACCGCCCACCGGTTCGCCGACGGCGTGACCAACGGCGGCCTGCTGAAGGTCAACGACTCGCACATCGGGTTCAACTCCATCCTCTCCACCCACGGTGGCAACGGCCTCACCGGCGGACCGTACGGAGAGCTGAACTACGCGGGACTGCGCACCACGCACCTCCAGGGCATTTCGTGGGGTGACGGTGATCCGCGTCCGCTGGACTCGCAGATCGTCCCGGCCGGCGAAAGGGCGCGGAGCTAAGACCATGACGACCAAGGGCCTGGCCGGGAGCGAAATCCGGCGAAACCGTACGGACGCCGAGCACTTCGACGTCATCATCGTGGGCGCCCGCTGTGCCGGGTCGCCGCTCGCCACGCTGCTCTCGCGCGCGGGCCTGAAGGTCGTCGTGGTCGAGCAGGCGACGTTCCCCCGTGAGGTGCTCTCCTCGCACCTCATGGAGGCCGACGGACTCCTGTTCCTCAAACGCCTCGGTGTGCTCGACTCCGTCGAGAAGACCGGTGTGCGTTTCATGCGCCGCGCCGACACCAAGCTCAACGACTTCCACGTCGTCTCGCAGTTCCCGCTGCGTTTCGACGACGTGGGCGGCGCGACCTTCCTGCGTCGGCACCTGCTCGACTCGATCCTCCACGAGGCCGCGGTCGAGGCCGGTGCCGACGTCAGGATGGGCACCAAGGTCGTCGAAATGATCTGGGAGCGCGGCCGGGTGGCCGGTGTGCGCGCCCAGCACGACGGCAAGGAGACGGTGCTGCGCGCGCCGCTCGTCGTGGGCGCGGACGGCCGCAACTCGACGGTCGCGTACATGGTCGGCTCGCGCAAATACAACGTTGTACCCAACGAACGCTCCTACTACTTCACCTTCTTCGAGGGCGCTCACCCGTCCTCCGACGACACCTTCGTCTTCCACCGCTGGGGCGACCGGATGGTGTGGGCGGGCCCCGCGGACAACGGCCTGTACCTGGTCGGCGTCTCTCCCGAGGGACACGAACGCGAGTACTTCCGCCGCAACACCGAAGCGGGCCTGCTGGCCCACATGCGGTCCTGCGAACCGACCGCGGAGGCGCTGGCCGACGCGAAGATCGCCACCAAGATCTCCGGGATCGTCAAATTCGAGGGCTACTTCCGGCAGTCCTCGGGACCCGGCTGGGTGCTGGTCGGCGACGCGGGCCACTTCAAGGACCCCTCCGCCGGCCGCGGCATCGGCGACGCCTTCCGCCAGGTGGAGCGCCTCGCGCCCGCCATCGTCGCCGCCCTCGGCCGCTCGGGCCCCGGTGTGTCGGCGCTCGGCCAGGACGAGACGCTGCGGCTGTGGACGCAGTGGCGCGACCGCCGCTTCGAGGGCCACTACTGGCTCGCGAACATCCTCGGCGAGGCGGGCGCGCTGCCCGCCGCCGTCCCCGAGGCGCTCAAGGGCATGGCCGAGCGCGGCGAGATCGGCCGCTTCCTCGACCTCTACCACCACCGCTCGAAGTACTACGAGGTCTTCCCGCTGACCGACATGGCCGTGATCACCGGACGGATGATGCTGTCCGGCAAGCACAAGCGGCTGCCGCTGGTGCGGGAGACCGTCAAGCTGCTGGCCCGCGAGCCGCGCCGCCGGTGGATCAACCGCCACCCGCAGTTGGTGTCCTCCGACGTCACCGCGGCCCCGCCGGTACGCGTACGGCCCGTCCCGTCCGCCGCCGCCGACCCGCTCCCGGCCCCGGCCCCGGCCCCGCAGAACGGCTCCAACGGCTCCAACGGCTCCGTAGTGAAAGACGCCGATCAGAAGAACGCGGAGGTCTGAACGTGCTGCATGTGACAGACGAGCCCAGCGCGGAAGCCGATGTCATCGTCGTCGGCGCGGGCCTGGCGGGACTGACGGCGACCCGCGAGCTGAAAGAGGCCGGGTGGACCGTCAAGACGCTCGAAGCGCGCGAGCGTGTCGGCGGACGGCTCAAGGGCCTCGACGTGGGCGGCGGCAAGGCGGTCGACCTGGGCGGCGAGTACTTCGGCGACAAGAGCACGATGATCGCCGAGACCGCCGAGTCCGTCGGCGTGACCGGCTTTCGCAGCTACGACGAGGGCGAACGCCTCACCTTCGTCAACGGCCGCCGCCACGCGTACTCCGGCCTGTTCCCCTGGCGGATGGGCCCGGCCGCCATCGCCGACCTCGGCCAGGCGATCCTGAAGATCGAGCGCATGGCGCGCACGGTCCCGCCCGACGGCCCGTGGAACGCGCCGAACGCCGAGAAGCTGGACAGCCAGACCCTCTGGTCGTGGATGCAGCGCAACGTCACCACCTCCACCGCGCGGGCCTTCATCACCATGATGATCGAGGCCGCCTTCTGCGCCCGCCCGGCCGACCTGTCGCTGATGCACGTGCTCTACTACGCCAACGCCTCCGGCGGCTTCCGCTACCTGCTGGAGGTCAGCGGCGGCATCCAGCGCTACCGCTTCGACGGCGGCGCGCACAGCATCCCGAAGAAGATGGCCGCGCGGATGCCCGACGAGGTACGCGTCGGCGCCGCCGTCCGCACCATCGAGCAGCGCTCCGACTCCGTCGTGGTCTCGGGCCCCGGCTTCGAGTACCGCGGCCGGTGGGTCGTCGTCGCCATCCCGGTCACGCTCGCCGGACGCATCACCTACGCGCCCTCGCTGCCCGGCTACCGCGACCAGTTCGCGCAGCGGATGCCCGCGGGCGCCGCCATGAAGTGCCTGGCGGTCTACGACGAGCCGTTCTGGCGCGCCGCCGGGCTCAGCGGCCAGATCACCAGCAGCGACGGCCCGTTCCGGGTCGCCTTCGACACCTCGCCCGCCGACGGCAGCCCCGGCGTGATGTCGGCCTTCGTCACCGGCTCCGCCGCCCGCGCGCTGACCCGCCTGTCGCCGTCCGAGCGGCGTACCGCCGTACTCGACGGACTGGTCGCCGGGCTCGGCGCGAAGGCGGGCAAGCCCCGTGAATTCGTCGAACAGAACTGGCTGGATGAGGAGTTCACCCGCGGCTGCTACCACGGCTTCGGCCCGCCCGGACTGTACACGGCGTACGGCAAGGCGCTGCGCGAGCCGATCGGCCGGATCCACTGGGCGGGCACCGAGAGCGGTGTCCACCAGATGGGTTCGATGGGCGGCGCCGTCGACTCCGGCCGCCGGGTGGCCCGCGAGCTGTTCGCGCGGGCGGCGGAGGAGCGCGGCGAGGAGCGCAAGCCGGACACCACGATCAGCGGCGCGGTGAGCCATGGCCAGTAGACCCAGACGCGCCGCCGCCCGGCCGCCGCTGCTCATCGTGGGCGGTTACGGAGTGGTGGGCGAGCACGCGGCGCGGCTGATCCGGCAGCGCCACCCCGACCTGCCGATCGTGCTGGCGGGCCGCAACCCCGAACGGGCGACGGCGCTGGCCGCGCGGATCGGCGCGAGCACCGCCGTCATCGACGTACGCGCCGAACGCCCGCTGGGGGCGCTGCCCGAGCGGCCTGCGGCCGTCCTCGCCGTGGTCAGCGACCCCGGCGACCACCTCATCGTGGACGCCATGCGCCGGGGCATCCCGATCGCGGACATCAACCGCGCGGGCCACGCCGGGATTCTCGACGTCACCGTCGCGGTCTCGCGTGAACGGCCCACGTCCCCCGTGCTGTTGTCGGGCGCCTGGTACGCCGGGCTCAACGCGCTGATGGCCGCCGCGGCCGTCCGCGAACTCGGCCAGGCCGAGCGGGTGGAGATCGCGGTGCTGTCCTCGTCCGACGACAAGGTCGGCCCCGACTCCTGGGGCTTCGCCGAACGGCTGGCCTGGCCGTACTACGCGATGCGCGACGGCAGGCGGCAGCCCACGCACCCGCTGACCGGCCGCCGCCTGGTGCGCTGCGCCGACGGCAACGAGCGGCCCGCCGCGTATGTGAGCACGCTGGAGCAGACCACCGTGCCGCTCACCCTCGGCGTGCCGACGGTCGAGACCCGCATCGCGCTCCAGAGCGTGCCGTCGCTGTACGCGATGATCGGGCTGAAGCGGTCGGGCGCGCTGCGGGCGCTGACCAAGCCGCCGCTGCACGGGGTGCGCGCGGCGCTCTTCCAGAGCGCGGGCACCGGCGACTTCTGCGGGCTCACCGTCACCGCGCACAGCGCGAACCGCTCGGTCTCCATCGATCTGCTCGACACCCGCGGCCAGGGCCACCTCAGCGCAATGGGCGCGGTCCGCGCGGCCGAGCGCGTGCTGAGCCGGGACCTGCCGGCCGGGATCTCGTTCCCCGAGCAGTCCGCGGAACCCGAGACGGACATCGAGATGTTGCGGCAGGCCGGAGTCGTCGTCCGGCTCACCGGCTTCGCCAAGGAATTCCCACCGACACCGGCTCCCAGTGCCACGACGTGATGTCGATGGCCGAGGCGCGAGAGGAACTCGCATCACTATGAACAAGAGCGATACGCCGGCTGTTCTGCTCAGCACCCTGCGTACGGTCGGCGCGGCGGCGTTCCTGGCGCCCGCCATCGGGGCGAAGAAGCTGCACATCAACGAGGACGCCGACGGCGAGTACCTGGTCCGGCTGTTCGCCGCCCGCAACATCGCCCTGATCGTGGGCGTCCTGGCCAGCAGGGGCGAGACCCGCAGGCTGCTGCTCAAGGCCGGCATCCTCTGCGACGGCCTCGACGTCGCGGCCGGAATCCTCGGCCACCGCAAGGGCCGGCTGAAGAAGTCCACGGTGGTCGACACCAGCGCCGCGGCCACCGCGACCCTGCTCGGCCTGCTGGCGCTGGCGAGCACCGAGCGCGCGGGGGAGTCCTGATGACCACCACGCACGAGCCGGTGGCCGATGCCGCGTCCGCGCCCGAGGACCGCAGGGACAAGGTCTGCGTCATCGGCGCGGGCTCCGCGGGCATCGCGATGTGCCGCTCGCTGAAGATCCGCGACATCGCCTTCGACGCCTACGAGCGGCGCTCGGAACTCGGCGGCCTGTGGCGGTATCCCGCGCAGGGCGGCAAGAGCTGCGCGTACCCGGCGCTGTTCGCCAACACCTCCAAGACCGTCATGCAGTTCCCGAGCTTCCCGATGCCGGACGACTACCCGGACTACCCCCACCACACCCAGGTGGCGCGGTACTTCGACTCCTACGTCGACCACTACGGGCTGCGCGAGCACATCCAACTGGACACCGAGGTCAGCCGGGTCGAGCAGGCGGCGGGCGGCGGCTGGGCGGTGACCTTCGGCGACGGCACGACGCATCTGTACCGCGCGGTGATGGTCGCCTCCGGCGGGCGGCACGGGCTGCCGCTCTTCGGCTCGTACGAGGGCAAGTTCACCGGCACCGAGATGCACTCCTACGACTACGAGGGTCCGGCGGACCTCGCGGGCAAGAAGGTCGTGATCATCGGTCTCGGCGCCACCTCCGCCGACATCGCCACCGAGGTGTCGCGCGTCGCGGAGGCCACGTACCTGTCGGTGCGCACCGGCCACTACGTCGTCCCGAAGATCCTCGAAGGCGGCCCGATCGACAAGCTGTCGCCGATGATGAAGAAGCTCTCGGTCGAACAGCGGCGCCCGCTGGTGACGTTGATGATCAAGCTGGTGCACGGCCACATGTCGGCGTACGGGCTGCCCGACCCGCCGTACAAGGTCGGGCAGGGGCCGCTGGTCGCCAGCAGCGAGCTGCTGCCCGCCATCGCGCACGGCAGGATCACCGCCAAGCCGGTGATCGACACGGTCGACGGCCGTACCGTCCGCTTCTCGGACGGCACCGAGACCGAGGCCGATGTGATCATCCACTGCACCGGCTACAAGATCGACTACCCCTTCCTCGACGACACGCTCGTCGGCGACGGCGACGACGCGCCCGCGCTCTACCACCAGGTGGTGCCGCCGGAGACCGAGGGCCTGTACTTCATCGGCCTGCTGCACTCGATGATGTCGCTGATGCCGCTGGCCGAGTTCCAGTCGGAGTGGGTCGGCGACCTGCTGACCGAGACCGTCAGCCTCCCCTCGCGCGCGCAGATGTGGTCGGAGCTGAGGAACGCCCGCCGCCGCCAGGACAAGCGGTTCCACGACTCGTCCGGCCATCTGCTGGTCGACCCCAACGAATACGAACGGCTCATGGCGGACGAGCGCCGCAAGTACGCAACCACCGATCGCACGGGTGTCGGCACGGCAACCCGCAGGAAGGGATGAGTCGTATGGTTTCGATCGCTGGCGACCGGACACGGTCCAAGATCCCGCTCTCCGCCCGGCGTCTGGACGCGGCCAAGATGCTCAAGGCCCAGTTCAAGCCCGACCGGGTCGCCCTGGTCAAGCCGCTCAACGTCGGCCTGGTCGCCGAGCGCGCGGCCGAGAAGCACGGCCGGGTGCCGATCTACCTCGACCAGCCGTTCACCTGGGACCCCGAGCAGCGCGTCGAACTCGACTTCGTCGAATTCGCCACCCTGGTCGACCAGATGGCCGCCGTCCTGAAGTCCGCGGGCGTCAAGCGCTGGGACCGGGTCGCGATCGTCAAGTCGCCCAACTACGACATCCAGGCGCTGGCCTGGGCGACCGCCAGGATCGGCGCGATCCCCGCGCTGCTGTCGGCCCGCCTGGACCCGGACATCATCAACATCCTGCTGGAGCGCCTCCAGGCGAAATTTCTGGTCACCGACCCCGAGGTCGCCAAGTACGCCCGGCTGGACGGCGAGCGGCTGCGGCACCTGGGCATGACCGCCATCGCCGACATCGACGGCGGCATACCGGTGGCGGACCTGTGGGGCGGCCGGATTCCGGCGCCGAGTCCGCTCAAGGACGACGAGCCGATGCTGATCACCCACACGTCGAGCACCACCGGGGTGTCCAAGCTCGCCGAGGCGTCCGCCAAGGGCGTGTCCTACAACGCCCTGATGGAGTCGATCTTCCCCGGCTTCCACACCCCCGACGAGCTGTTCGCCAGCGCCATCTCGCACGTCCATGTGCGGGCCGCCATCACGCAGATGGCGTCCTTCTCGCGCGGCACCCCGCTGCTGGGCATCGCCAGGCCCGACGAGGAGACGATGCTGCGGCTGCTGCCCCAGTACCGGCCCACGATCCTGGAGTCGCACCCCAACAACTTCATGGGCTGGGAGCGGATCATCGACGATCCGTCGGAGCCGTTCTCCAGCATCCGGCTGTACTTCAACTCCTTCGACGCGATGCACCCGCGCACCATCCAGGCGCTGCTGGACGCGTCCAAGCGCAAGTACCCGGTCTGGCTCCAGTGCTACGGCATGACCGAGACGCAGGTGGTGTCGGTCCGCCCGTACACCCGTGGCTCGTTCGGCCGGCTCAAGGGCCGCGACACCCGCAGCGTCGGCTGGGAGGTGCCCGGCATCCGGGCCAGGATCGCCGACCCGGAGACCGGCAAGCGCCGCTCCGACCAGTCGGAACCGGGCATGATCCAGGTCAAGACCCCGGCCCGCGCGCTGTCGTTCGTGGGCACGCCGGAGAAGTTCGCCGAGCGGCGGCACGGCAAGTGGTTCGACACCGGCGACTGGGGGCGGCGCGGCCGGCTCGGGCAGATCGAGATCCTGGACCGCATCGCGGACCGGATCGAGGGTGTCGAGAGCTGCCTGTGGATCGAGGACGTGCTGCTGGAGCGGATTCCCAACGCCGAGGAGATCGTGGTCGTCCCCGACGAGCAGGGCAAGCCGGTCCCGGTGGTCTGCATGCGCGACGGGAAGTCCCTCGACCCCGAGGTCTGGAAGTCCGCCTCCGCCGGGATCACCGGCCTGGGCGTCCCGTTGGAGGTCACGCCCGACGACCTCCAGCGCACCGCGACCGTCAAGGCCCGGCGCTACCTCCTCACCGAGATGATCAAGAACCGCGACAACGGCGGTCTGGAGGCGGTCAGCCAGGACGTGGTGCTGCGCGACGGCGCGTAACCACGGTCCACGTCACGGCCGGTGCACGGCGGAACCCAGCGCGGATCGACACCCGAACTGTAGGAGAGGGCATTGCACGACATCAGCGAGTACCCATCGATAGAAGCCGATGTGATCGTCGTCGGTGCGGGTTTTGCCGGGATCACGGCCGCGCGCGAACTGAAGATGGCCGGGAAGAGCGTGGCGCTGCTCGAAGCCCGCTCCCGCCTCGGCGGCCGGTCGCTGAGCAAGCCCCTCGGGGACGGCAAGGTCGCCGAACTGGGCTGTGAGTTCTACGGCCAGGCCGGGACGATCAGCCACCGGGCCGCCCAGTCCGTCGGCATCAAGACCGCGAAGGTCTACGACACCGGCTACCGGCTGATCGACGACGGCGGCAAGATGCAGCCCTGGAAGGGCATGGCGCCCAAGGTCAGCGCGGCCACGCTGCTGGACTTCGGGCAGGCGGCGCTGCGCATCGAGCGGATGCGCCGCGAAGTACCGCAGGACGCCCCCTGGGAGGCCCCGCACGCCACCCAGTGGGACAGCGAGACCATGTGGTCCTGGACGCAGCGCAATGTCCGCACCAAGGGCGGCCGGGCCCTGATGCGGCTGATGATCGAGGCGGGCATGGCCGCCGCACCGGCCGACGTCTCCCTGCTGCACGTCCTCAACTACTCCAACGGCACCGGCGGGTTCAGGGCCATGACCCAGATCACCGGCGGCACCCTGGAGAACCGCTTCGTCGGCGGCTCGCACAACCTCGCGACGACCCTGGCGAAGACCGTCGACGACGAGACGTACCTCAACGCCGAGGTCCGCAGCATCCAGCACTCCGGCGAGCACGTCCGGGTGCGCGGCGCCGGATTCGAGGCGGTCGGCCGCTGGGTCGTGATGGCCGTGCCCGTGCCGCTGGCCGGGCGGATCGAGTACGACCCGCCGCTGCCCGAGCACCGCGACCACGTCAGCCAGCGCATGACGATGGGCGCCGCCATCAAGTACCTGGCCCTGTACGACGAGCCGTTCTGGCGCGCCGAGGGCTTCACCGGGCATGTGATCAGCCACTCCAGCCCGGTACGCGCCACGGTCGACAGTTGCCCGCCCGACGGCACGCCCGGCGTCCTCACCGGCTTCGTCACCGGGCCGCCCGCCCGGCAGGTCGCCAAGCTGCCCGCGGGGGAGCGACGCGCCCTGGTCCTGCGGGAGCTGGAGCGCTTCTTCGGACCGCGCGCGGGCAAGCCGTACGACCTGCTGGAGCAGAACTGGATGGCGGAGCCGTACACCCGCGGCTGCTACCACGCCTACGCCCCGCCCGGTCTGTACACCGAGTACGGTCCCGCGCTCAAGCAGCCGGTCGGCCGGATCCACTGGGCCGGAGCGGAGTCCGTGCCCCACGAGTTCGGGTCGATGTCCGGGGCGATCTACTCCGGCCGCCGCGTCGCCACCGAGATCATCGGGCGCGAGACCGGCGAGGACCCCGGGCGGCTGCTGGTGACCCAGAAGACCGCCGTGCCCGTCGAAGAGCCCACGCGATGAGATCCGGAAGCGCCCACGCGACGAAAGGCGACTGCCAGCGTGCCTGAGAACCTGGAAACACCCCGTATCGGCTCGGGCATGATCATGTCCCTGCACCTCGCCGAGGTCGGCCCCGCCAAGGCCATGAGCGCCCTGCGCAACGGGCCCAAGCCCGAGGCGCACGAGGGCCTGCACTGGGCGAGCCCCTTCCTGATGAGCCCGCTGCGCTCGCAGAGCGCGATGTTCGACGTCAAGCCCACCGGCGCCGCGATGATCGCCGCGTGGGACAACGACGAGGCGCTGGACCGCTTCCTGTCGCACCCGGTCGCCAAGCCGTACGAGAACGGCTGGCGGGCCCGGTTCGAGCCGGTCCGCACCCTCGGCGCCTGGCCCGGCCTGCTGGAGCTGCCGCGCCGCGAGATACCCGTGGACGATCACCCCATCGGGGTGCTCACCCTGGCCCGCGTACGCCTCAACCGGGTGGTGCCGTTCGTCGCCGCCGCCTCGCACGCCGAGCGCGACGCCGCCCACCACCCCGCCTTCCTCGAGGGCACCTCGCTGATCAGGCCGCCCAATCAGGTGGCGACCTTCTCGCTCTGGCGCAGCGTCAAGGAAATGCGCCAGTACACGGTCGGTTCCTACCCCGGCGGCCACGTCAGGGCGATGAAGAAGCACGAGGAACGCGATTTCCACCACGAAACGCTGTTCGTGCGGCTCAGGCCGTACGCGGTCGACGGACATTGGAGCGGGCGCAATCCGCTCGATATGCTCAAGCCGCTGACCACCAACTGAGGCCAATGCGGGGAGTGCTGACGGAGCATCCGTCGAATAAACCCCGCCACGGCGAGCCGACAGACGGGTTTGACGTATGACCATGGAACAGATCGAACTCTCGGCCGGGACGATCGACTACCAGGACACCGGCGGCGACGGGCCGGTGCTCGTCCTGCTGCACGGCCTCCTGATGGACGAGACCCTCTGGGCGGACGTGGTCGCCGATCTGCGCGCCGACCACCGGTGCGTGGTGCCGGTGCTGCCGATGGGCGCCCACACCAAGCCGGTCAAGGAGGACGCCGACCTTTCGCCGCGCGGACTCGCCCGGCTGGTCGGGGAATTCCTCGAACGGCTGGATCTGGACAATGTCACCCTGGTCGGCAATGACACCGGCGGCGCCGTCGTGCAATTGCTCGTGGACGAAGGCGCGCCGCGCGTCGGCTCAATTGTGCTGGCGTCCTGCGACGCATTCGACAACTTTCCGCCGGGGCTGACCGGCAAGACCGTCGTGATGACCGGCAAGTTGTCGCCCACCTTCTTCGGCCTTTTCATGCAGCAGATGCGGCTGAAGCTGGTACGGCGCCAGCCGATCGCCTTCGGCTGGCTCACCAAGCGGGGCGACGCCGTCAGCAAGAACTGGATCAAGCCGATCCTCGCCCAGGCCGACGTGCGGCGCGACACGGTGCGGGTGCTCCGCGGCATCGCCGCCGACAAGAAGCTGCTGGTCGGCGTGAGCGAGGGGCTCTCCTCCTTCGACCGGCCCGCGCTGGTGGTGTGGGCCGAGAAGGACCGCGTCATGCCGCCCGCGCACGGCCGCCGGCTCGCCGAGATCCTGCCGCAGGGAAGCCTCGTCGAGATCGCCGACAGCTACTCGCTCCTCCCGCTCGACCAGCCCACCCAATTCGCCACCGCGGTACGGGAGTTCACCCGCAAGAGCTGATCCTCCCCATGCCGTGACGACCCGGTGCCGGCGGTTCGGGGCACCGCCCCGAGCCGCCCGTACGCCTTGCCCTGCCCGAAAACACCCGCCCACAAGGTTCCCTCTCGCCTCCGCCTCCCCTCATGGCAACCGCCCGCGCCGGTCACCACCGGCGTATCGCGCCCGCACCCGTGCCCGGTCGGGGGACCAGGCCACCGGATGGAGAAGACCCATGAGCATTGCGGCGGACCTCGCCGTCTGCCTCGTCGGCGCCGGCCCGCGGGGCCTGTCCGTACTGGAGCGGCTCTGCGCCCACGAGCGCAAGTCGCCCTCCTGCTCCTCGCTGACGGTCCACGTGGTGGACCCCGCCGAGCCGGGGGCAGGAAGCGTCTGGCGCACCGACCAGTCGCGGCATCTGCTGATGAACACCGTCGCCTCCCAGATCACCGTCTTCACCGACGACCGGGTGACCATCGACGGCCCCATCGAGCCGGGCCCGAGCCTGTACGAGTGGGCGAAGGGCCTGCTGGGGCCGGGAGACGGCGACCCGGGGGCCGGGGCGCCGGGCGGTGCCGTGCCGGGGAGCCGTATGCCCGACGCGCACGACCCGGAGGACCTGGCCGAGGCCCGGCGGCTCGACCCCGACTCGTACCCCACCCGCGCCTTCTACGGCCGCTACCTGCGCTCCTGCTTCCTGCGGATCACCGGCAACGCGCCCGCGCACGTCACCGTCGAGGAACACCGCTCGCGCGCGGTGGCCGTCGCCGACGCCATGGGCGACCCGGACGGGCCGCAGAGCATCCGGCTGGACAACGGCGCATGGCTGCACGGGCTGGACGCGGTGGTCCTCGCCCAGGGCCATGTCGCCGCGCGCCCGACCCCGCGCGAGGAGCGCACCGCGACGCTGGCCGCGATCCACCGGCTGACGTACATCACCCCCGCCAACCCGGCGGACGTCGACCTGTCCCGGATCGCTCCCGGCGAGACGGTGCTGCTCAGGGGCCTCGGCCTGAACTTCTTCGACCACATGACGCTGCTCACCGCGGGCCGCGGCGGCACCTTCCGCAGGGAGGGCGACCGGCTGGTCTATCTGCCCTCCGGGCGCGAGCCGTCGCTGTACGCGACCTCCCGGCGCGGGGTCCCGTACCACGCGCGCGGCGAGAACCAGAAGGGCGCGTACGGCCGTTACCACCCGCGGCTGCTCACCCCCGCCTACATCGCGGCCTCCCGCGACCGGGCGACCGGCGGTCCCGGACTGCACTTTCGGACCCATCTGTGGCCGCTGATCTCCAAGGAGGTCCAGAGCGTCTACTACCAGGCGCTGCTGCACGCCCAGGACCGCGCGGCGGAGGGCGCGGAGCTGGGCGTGCGCTTCCTGGAGACGGCCGGGTCGCGCGAGGAGACCGAACTCCTCGACAAGTACGGCGTCGAGCCGGAGGAGCGCTGGAGCTGGGAGCGGCTGCTGACGCCCTACCTGGGACGGCGGTTCGCCGACCGGGAGGAGTTCAGGGTCTGGCTGCTCGGGTACTTGGCGCGCGATGTGCGCGAGGCCAGGGCGGGCAATGTCAGCGGCCCGCTGAAGGCCGCGCTCGACGTGCTGCGCGATCTGCGCAACGAGGTGCGGCTGGCCGTGGACCACGGCGGACTCGACGGCACGTCGCACCGGGACGAGCTGGAGGGGTGGTACACCCCGATGAACGCCTTCCTGTCCATCGGGCCCCCCGCCTCCCGCATCGAGGAGATGATCGCGCTGATCGAGGCGCGGGTGCTGGTGGTCACGGGACCCGGCACCGAAGTGCGCCTCGACCCGGCCAGGCCCGCCTTCGTCGCCTCGTCGCATGTCGTGCCGGGGCCGCCGGTCGTGGCCTCCGCGCTGATCGAGGCGCGGCTGCCGGAGCCGGACCTGCGCCGGACCGCCGAGCCGCTGCTGAACTACCTGATGGCGACCGAGCAGTGCGCGCCGTACCGCATCCCGACCGGATCGGGCGGCGGATACGAGTCCGGCGGCCTCGCCGTCACCGAGCGCCCCTACCGGCTGCTCGACCCGCGCGGGCAGGCGCATCCGCGCCGTTTCGCCTACGGTGTGCCGACCGAGTCCGTGCACTGGGTCACGGCGGCGGGCATCAGGCCCGGCGTCGACTCGGTGACGCTCGGCGACTCGGAGTCCATCGCGTGCGCGCTGCTCGCGCTGGCGGCGGGCGGCCGGGGCGCCGGTGACCCGGAGGCGCGGGGCGCGGTCCCCGCGGCCAGATTGGCCGGGGCCGGGTCCGGGGCCGGGTCCGGGGCTTCGGGCAGCGGGGCTTCCGGGAGCGGGGTTTCCGGCAACGGTGTTTCCGGCAACGGTGTTTCCGGCGGCGGGGCCGCGGGCAACGGGACTTCCGGCGAGGGGGCCACGGGTGCCGGTTCCGGCGTCGGCGCTTCCGCCGCTGTCGCCGGGGCTTCGGGCGCGGACCCCGCCGTACTGGCCGAGACCCACACCTTCGGAGTGATCGTATGAGCAGCCGGCCCAGTGAGCAGGACACCCTCATCGACGCCGGGCTGCTCTCGCCGGTCCGGGCGGGCACCCCGGTCGAGGCGGCGGTGTCCGACATCGCCTGGCTCCAGGCGATGCTGGACGCCGAATCCGCGCTGGCCCGCGCGCAGGCCAGGCTCGGCACGCTGCCGAAGTCGGCGGCCACGGCCATCGCGGCGGCGGCGCACACCGACCTGATGGACCTGCGCGCGCTGGCGCTCGCCTCCCGCGAGACCGCCAACCCGGTGGTCGGCCTGGTCCAGGCGCTGACCCGGGCGGTCGCCGAACACGACCCGGCGGCGGCCGAGTACGTCCACCGCGGCTCGACCAGCCAGGATGTCCTCGACACCGGGATGATGCTGGTCGCCGCGCGGGCGCTGCGGCTGATCCGCGGCGACCTCGCGCGGGTCGAGCGCGCGCTGGCCGCGCTCGCCGCCGAGCACCGCGACACCCCGATGGCGGGCCGCACCCTCGCGCTGCACGCCGTGCCGACCACCTTCGGCCTCAAGGCGGCGGGCTGGCGGCAGGGCGTACTCGACGCGGACGCCCGGCTGGCCGCGCTGCTCGACCACGGACTGCCGGTCTCGCTCGGCGGGGCGGCGGGCACGCTGGCCGGATACCTCGCGTATGCGCGGGTCGACGGGTACGGCGCCGGTGCCGGGGACACCGCCGCCGGTACGGGAGTCGACGGCGACGGGCGGGCCGGTGACCCGGGGGAGTACCTGGACGAGCTGGTCGCGGCCTTCGCCGACGAGACCGGCCTCGCCAGGCCCGTACTGCCCTGGCACGCGCTGCGTACGCCCGTCGCGGACCTGGCGGCGGCGCTCGCGCTCACCGCGGGCGTCCTCGGCAAGATCGCGGTCGACGTGCAGTCGCTGGCCAGGACCGAGGTCGCGGAGGTGGCGGAGCCGGGAGTCGCGGGGCGCGGCGCGTCGTCGGCGATGCCGCACAAGCGCAATCCGGTGCTGTCCACGCTGATCCGCAGCGCGGCGCTCCAAGTCCCGGTGCTGGCGGCCGGTCTGACGCAGTGTCTGGTCGCGGAGGACGAACGGTCGGCCGGGGTGTGGCACGCCGAGTGGCAGTTCCTGCGCGAGTGCCTGCGACTGGTCGGCGGGGCCTCGCACACCGCGGCGGAACTGGCCGAGGGGCTCGCCGTCCACCCGGCCCGTATGCGCGACAACCTGGACATGACGGGCAGTCAGGTCGTCTCGGAGCGGATCGTCGCCGTCCTCACCCCGCGTCTCGGCAAGGCCGCCGCCCGCGCGTTGCTCACCGCGGCCTCCGCGGCAGCCGCCGACTCCGGCCGCCCGCTCGCCGACGTCCTCGCCCAATCTCCTGACCTGGCCGGCCACTTCGGCCCGGACGAGCTGGCCGCCCTGTGCGACCCGACCGCGTACCCGGGCGCGGCGGGCGCCCTGGTCGACCGCGCGCTGCGCGAGGACGGCCCGAGGCCGTAGCGGGGACCGCGCCGGTCGCGGGCGGGGCGGGGCATCCGGAGCGCGCCCGCGGTGGCCCGATGTGACGGTCCGTCAGGCGTCGGCCTCGTCGCCGAACGCCCCCGCCGGTCGCCGTGGTGACATGGCGTCAGGCACTCCCCGTCGTGGCTCCCCAACTCACCGCCGCGCGGGGCGCGCTCGCTACTCCCCGGTGAGGCCGTCCACCGACTCGCGGATCAGGTCCGCGTGGCCGACGTGCCGCGCGTACTCCTCGACCATGTGGAAGAGGATCCAGCGCAGGCTGGGCGCCCGGCCCGCCGAGTCCGCGCGCCGCGAGAGCGTGTCGAGCCCGCCCTCGGCCAGCGCCGCGGCGGTCAGTTCACGCGAGCGCGCGACGCAGTCCTCCCAGAGCGTACGGATCTGCTCGGGGGTGTCGTCCGCGGCCGAGTGCCAGTCCCAGTCGGCGTCCGCCGACCAGTCGACCGTGTCCCACGGCGCCTCCGGCGACCGCCCGGCCAGCCACTGCGAGAACCACCACTGCTCCACGTACGCCAGGTGCTTGAGCATGCCGCCCAGCGTCATGGTGGAGGTGGGAAGGGCCGCCGCGAGCCCGGCCGCGTCGAGTCCCGCGCACTTCCACGCCAGCGTCGCCCGCTGGAAGTCGAGGAAGCCCAGCAGTGTCTCGGTCTCCCCGCCCGTCTCGGGGGGAAGCGGCCGGCCCTGCTCGTCGATGTCGGTCATGAGCAGGGAGTATAGGAGCCGTTCGCGGTTCCGGGCGGTCGCCGCGGCTCCGCCTACACCTTGTCGAGCCAGATCACGATCCCGGTCAGGTCGCTGAGCACGGCCGCGACCCCCGCCCTGATCGAGGCCGCGCAGCGCGCGGCGGTGAACGAACCGGCGTCGTACGTCGAGGACATGCCGAGCCCTTCGCCGCGGAAGGACGCGCCGGACCAGTCGACGGCGGTGACATTGTGCGTCGGCTCGGCCAACTCCGCACCCACGACGAGGAATTGCTGCGACAGGTGGTTCGCGGTGACCGGCACGAGCGGGTCGATCAGGTCGTTGCCCGCGCTGACGATGAGGTCCGCGTGCATGTCGAGCGCCCTGGTGACGCTCGGCAGCAGGTCGGCCGCACCGTCCGCGACGACGGTCCTGAGCTTGACGTGCTCCTCGTCCGCCCACTTCTCGACCGCGTCGACCAGCGACCGCGTCGGCCGGTCGGTGCCCGCGCTGAGCAGCACCACGCGGTAGCCCTTCGGCGGGTGGACGCCCTCCCACGAACCGGGCGCCGGGGTGACGGTCGACTCGGGCGCGGGCGGCGACACGCTGTCCACGAAGCGCGGGCCGAGCGTGCCGACGGGCGAGGGTTTGGCGCGCGGCTGCGACCAGTCGTCGTCGGAGCCGCATCCGGCGGTTCCGAGGGCCAGCGCGGTGACCGCCGCCAGCATGGCAACGGCCCGAAGCGGGGGGCGCACGTCGATCGTCCTCCGAGATGAGTGGTGAGCGGTGACTGCTGAGCGATTGGTGCTGAGCGGAGAGAGGTGAGCGGTGAGCGCTGAGCGATAGGTGCTGAGCGCTGAGCGATAAGGGGTGAGCGAGGTGCCGAGGGCTTGCTGTGAACGGTGTGACGAGAGAACGCCCTGGTGAGAGCCATGGGCGGGTGCCGCGGGTCCATCCTGCGACGCCGATCGCCTCCGTGGGGAACCTCGAACGCCTTTGCGGACCTTGTTGGCCCAGGGTTCGCCGACCCGCCGGTTTCAGTTCACCCGTGACGTGCAGCGTGCTCCTCCTACCCAAGGAGTCCCATGTCAGAGCGGGTCCGTCGCGCCGTCATCTGCATCGCCGCGGCGCTGATCGGTTTCCTCGGCGCCGTCCAACCGGCGTTCGCCCACGGCTTCTCGTCCACCGCGTACGTCCATGTGACGGCGGCGGACGAAGGCCATGTCCGTACTTCCCTCAAGCTTGAATACGACCTTTTCGTCATATCCGCTGCCGATGCCGAACATGACGACGACCTCTTCCGCACCGGCAACGGCGCCTTCGACGCCGGTGACACCACAGCGCAGGCCGCGGCCCTCAACGCCCACAAGAAGTCGGCCGTCGCCTATGTCACCCAGCGCTTCTCGGTCACCGCCGCGGGCAAGGCGTGCGCGCCGGAGCAGGTCGGCGACTTCACGATGGACCGGCAGGAGGGCGTGCCGTACACCGTCCTGCTGCTGGACTGGGACTGCCAGGAGCTGGCCGGTGACCACCGGGTCCGCAGCGGCCTGTTCCCCGACAGCGAGACATACGTCCGCGGTACGAAGACGATCGTCACGTACGACCTGGACGGCCGCTCCGGCAGCGCGGCGCTCGACGCGGCGCACCCGTCCTTCTCGATCGACCAGCCCTGGTACGCCTGGTTCTGGGAGTTCTTCCGGCTGGGCGCCGAGCACCTGCTGACCGGCACCGACCACATCCTGTTCCTGCTGGCGCTGATCGCCGGGTCGCGGCGGCTGCGCGAGATCGTGCTCGCCGCCACCAGCTTCACGCTCGCGCACTCGGTGACCTTCATGCTCGCCGCGCTCGGGGCGGTCGACGTGCCGTCGCGGCTGGTCGAGCCGGTCATCGCGCTGTCGATCGCGGTGGTCGCGGGCTGGCACCTGTGGCGGATACGGCAGCGCGGCAGCCACGCCTCCGACCTGGATCCGGGCGCTTCGGCCCGGGGCGCCTCCGGCTCGGGGCCCGGCTCCGGCGGGCGCGGCTTCCTGCGCGACCACGTCGCCCTCGACCGGGCGGGCTGGCTGCGGCTCGCGGTGGTCTTCTGCTTCGGCCTCGTCCACGGCCTCGGCTTCGCGGGCGCGCTCGGCATCGACCAGGCGTGGTCCTGGACGCTGCTCGGCTCCCTCCTGGTCTTCAACGTCGGCATCGAGGTCGTGCAGTTGTCGATCATCGCCGTCGTCTTCCCCCTGCTGGCCCTGCTGCGCCGCCGTTCGCCGACCGCGGGGCTCTGGGTGACCGGCACCGTTTCCGCAGGTGTAGCGCTTATGGGACTTGTGTGGTTCCTGCAACGGGTGGGCGGTGGCTGAGCCTTCAACTGAGGTGAAGTTCAGGTCAGGCGAAGATCGCATTTGCCGCCTGTTTACCAACCGATGGGAGCTTGATGACCTCAGCTCCATGCAGTTCCGTCCAAAAAGGAACAAACACAGATGAGATCGATCAGATCGGTACGGACCCACGGGTCCGTACGACGCCGCGTGGTCACCGGGGCCACCGCGGTCACCATGGGTCTGGCGCTCGCCGTCGGCGCGGGACTCACCTCCCCCGCCGTGGCCGCCGACCCCGCCGCCCTCACCAGCATCATCCTCGGTGTCGGCGCGAACGAGACGCAGCGCACGGTGACCTGGTACTCCTCGGCCGACACGGCCCAGGTCATCCAGGCCGCCCCGACCGCGACCCTGGTCAACGGTGAATTCCCGGCGGACGCCGCCACGTTCGACGCCATCGGCGGGGCGAACATCGCCACCAGCGGCGGCTTCAACCGGCACGCCACCATCACCGGCCTGAAGGAGAACACGGCGTACTCCTACCGTGTCGGCTCCGTGGGCAACTGGTCGCAGACCTACGCCTTCAAGACGCAGGACTTCGAGGGCGACTACGACTTCCTGTTCTACGGCGACCCGCAGATCGGCTCCTCCGGCAACCTCGCCAAGGACCAGGCGGGCTGGAAGGACACGCTCGACGTCTCGCTGGCCGCCAACCCGAACGCCGAACTGCTGGTGTCCGGCGGCGACCAGGTCGAGACCGCGAACACCGAGGCGCAGTGGGACTCCTTCCTGGCCCCCGACAAGCTCCGTCAGTACCCGTGGGCCGCGACCATCGGCAACCACGACGTCGGCGGCAAGGCGTACGAGCAGCACCTGTACACCCCGAACACCGACCGTTCGGCGCCGTACTACGGCAACGGCAACCCGGGCTCGAACACCTCGGGCGGTGACTACTGGTACATCTACAAGGACGTGCTGTTCATCGACCTGAACAGCAACAGCTACGCCGCCTCCTCGGGCGGCGGCGGTGACGAGGCGCACGTCAAGTACGTCACCGACATCATCAACAAGCACGGCTCCGAGGCCAAGTGGAAGGTGCTCACGTACCACCACGCGATCTACTCCCCGGCCAGCCACGCCAAGGACTCGGACAACAAGCAGCGCCGTACCGACTTCACCACCGCCTTCTCTCAGCTCGGCGTGGACGTCGTCCTCCAGGGCCACGACCACAGCTACTCCCGCAGCTACCTGATCAAGAACGGTCAGAAGGCGGACGCGGCCGAGCAGCCCGGCCAGGCGGACGTGTACCCCGGTCCCGGCGGTGTGCTCTACGTGACGGCCAACTCGGCGTCCGGCTCGAAGTACTACGACATCACCAAGCCGGACAGCAGCGGCACCGGTGTCACGGGCCAGGGTCCCGACCCGCTGAACCCGGACAGCTACTGGTACAACTCGGTGCAGAACCAGGAGCACGTGCGCTCCTACGTCAAGGTCCAGGTGCGCAACGACAAGCTCGTCGTCGAGAACCTGCGCAGCGGCACCTGCACCGCGCCCAACGCGGCGGTCGAGCTGGGCCAGGTCTCCTGCGTCAACACCCCCGAGGGCCAGCCGATCGGCTCGGTCGTCGACAAGGTGACGGTGCACCCGTACCACGGCACCGGCCAGGACCTCGCGGTCAAGGTGCCCACCGCGCCCCCCGGCGAGTTCGGCTGGACCATCGACGGCTACAACGGCCTGGTGGACCTCGGCACCGCCAAGGATCACGACGGTGACTACTTCGACGCGACGGGCACCATCAACCCGATCGTCGTGTCGGACAGCCGCCGCTCGCTCGCTCCCTGGTCGATCTCGGCCAGCGTGGGCGACTTCACGGACGGCGCCAAGAAGTTCTCCGGCGCGTACCTCGGCTGGACGCCGAAGATCCTCGCCCCCGGCGCGGGTGCCAAGGCCGGCGGCACGGTCAACTCCGGTTACGACGGCGGCTCCGGCCTGTCCGTCTCGCGCGGCCTCGGCTGGGCGGACCAGGGTCACACCAAGGGCACGGCCAAGCTCGGCGCCGACCTGGATCTGAAGATCCCGGGCAGCGTCGCCAAGGGCGACTACCGCGCGACTCTCACGATCACCGCGCTCAGTAGCTGATCCCGCCCGCTTGACCGCTCCACCTGAGTGACCCCGCACCACCCGGTGGGGCAGGCGCCCGCGGGCGCCCGCCCCACCGGTTCCTCAGCTCCGACAGCTCCGACCAGAACGCCCGAGGACCCCGACATGCATGTGCCCGTGACCCGCCGGACGACCGTCGTCGCCACCTTCGTCCGTACCGCCGTCCTGGCGCTGCTCCTCGCCCTCGCGGTCACCGGTCTGTCCGCGCGACCGGCCGCCGCCGCCGAGGGCGACGTCGCCTGGACCGTACGCACCGCGTCGAACAGCTTCGGCGCCGACCGGTCGAGCTACAGCTACGCCGTCAACCCCGGCGGCAAGGTCGAGGACGCGATGGTCGTCGCCAACCGGGGCAAGGCGCCGGTCGACCTCGGCGTGTACGCCGCCGACGGCTTCACCACCGACAAGGGCCAACTCGACCTGCTGCCCGCCGACAAGAAGTCCCGCGCGATCGGCGTGTGGGCGCGCGCGGCGCGCGAGCGCGTCGTGGTCCAGCCGGGCAAGACCGTCGAGGTGCCCTTCACCCTCGCCATCCCGGCCAACGCGACGCCCGGCGACTACGTGGGCGGCATCCTCACCTCGCTGACCCAGCCCGACGACGCGCAGGGCATCAACGTCGACCGGCGGCTCGGCATCAAGATCAAGCTGCGGGTCAGCGGCGCGATCAAGCCCACGCTCGCGGTGGAGGACCTGCACGTCTCCTACGGCGGTACGGCCGCCCCCTTCTCCAAGGGCGACGCCACCGTCACCTACCGCATCCGCAACACCGGCAACGCGATCATGTCGACCCGCCAGTCGGTCAAGCTCAAGGGCCTGTTCGGCTGGTTCGCGGTCACCGGCGGCAAGACGGCCACGCCGCCCGAACTGCTCCCCGGCGAGAGCTGGAAGGTGAGCGTGCCCGTCCACGACGTGGCCCCCGCCGTCCGCCTCACCGCGACCGTGACCCTCACCCCGCTGTTCACCGACGCCTCCGGCTCCACCACCCAGCTCAAGACCGTCCAGTCCACGGCCCACACCTGGGCCTTCCCCTGGACCCTCACCGCCCTCGTCCTCGTCCTCCTCGCCCTGGCCGTCGCCGCCTTCCTCCACACCCGCCGCACCCGCACCAAGCGCAAAGCCGCCGAGGACGCCCGCGTCCGCACCGCCGTGGAACAGGCCCTCCGCGAGGCGTGAGCCCCCTAGGACACACCCTGGGGTCTCCGGGGCAGGTGTCAGCGGCGCGACTGTCAAAATTCTTTGACAGCCGAGCGCGTTGTCAGGGAACCTTGAGGAACGTTTTTCCCGGTGCGGAGAGGGCTGAGCCATGGAGTGGGTGGACGAGACCCGGCGCCACACCGGTTATGTGACAGCGGTGTTGGCCGACGGCGCGGAACCGGCGACGCCGCCCGAGGGCCGTCAGCCCTGGTGGTCGTACAACGGAGCGGACGGCCCCCGCGCGATCGGCGTCAAGGGCGCCTGCGAGTGCGGCTGGCGCGGCGCCGAGACCCACCCCATCATCCGGGGCGACGACGACGCCACCGAGGGCAACGACTCCCGCACCGGCCCGATGGCCGACTGGGAGTACCACGTCACCGCGACCGAAGGCGCCGTCCCCCACGACGTCGAGCAGATGCTCGCCGCCCTGCGGCGGCGCGTCGAGGAACTCTCCCGCGACCAGCCCCTCACCGCGCTGCGCGTCGTCGCCCGCGTCGAAGAGACCGCCCCCGCGCTCAGCCGCGAAGCCGTCCGCGCCGCCCGCCGCTCCCTCGTCTCCTGGGAGGCCATCGGCCGCGCCTTCGGCACCAGCCGCCAGACCACCCACGCCCGCTTCGCCCGCCACCTCCCCGACTGACCGGCCCGGGGCCCCCGCTCCCGACGCGTTCAGAACCTGCTCAGACTCTGCTCACTGCGGTTCGTGCGGCCCGGACCGGGCCCAAACGGTGTTTGACTGCCGGGGTATCGGGCGAGGAAGGGCGGATTCCATGGCTGACCAGCCTTCTGTGAGCGTCGGTGGCGTCACGTACCGGGTCACACCCGAGTACCTGGCCACCGCCTCCAGCAACACGATGTCCACGGCGAGCGAGATCGCCGGGCAGTTGGCGGAGCTGAAGACGTATGTGAGCAGTCTGGAAGCGAGTTGGCAGGGCATCGCCCACAACCAGTTCCAGACGCTGATGGCGGAGTACGACGTCTACGCGCGGATGCTGCACGACGCCCTGGAGGGAATCTCCAAGGGCCTCCAGGGCAACTACGTGAACTACAAGGACTCCGAGCAGCAGAACCTCAACAACCTCGCCGCGCTCGGCGAGGACCTGCCGAAGGCACCGTCCGGCACCAACTTCAACTGATCCGGGCCGCACAACGAGGAGCGATTCATGGCCGATATCGACGGCACGCCGATCTACGTCGGTGAGGGACTGGCGGCGGCGGGCGGCGTGATCAACGCCAGGGCCGGGGAGATCTCCGGCGAACTCCAGTCGCTGAAGTCGCAGTTGGCGCCGATGGTGGAGGCGTGGCGGGAGAGCCAGGCCGCCACCTACTACCAGGACATGCAGAACGAGTGGGACCTGGCGGCCGACGGCCTGTTCGGACCCGACGGTGTGCTCGGCCGCATCGCCCAGGCGATGCATGTGAACTGGAGCAATTACAGTGACGCCGAGTGGTCCAACATCTCCACCTGGCGCCACTGAGACCGGCACCACGAAGACCACGCGTCACAAAAACCCCACGCCACCGAAACCAGGCGCCGCCGAACGCCGTCTTTGACGTCGGTGTCTCCGAACCCCGGCGGCACCGACCCACCGCGGCCCGCGGACGCGCGGCCGTGAGGTCCGACACCGAAGGAAACATCCGTGCCCGATGAACGCTGCCGGGTTACCGTGGTCGGCGAACGCAGGCGGATCGACCTCGCGCTTCCGGCGCAGGCCCCGATCGCCGAGTACGTTCCCCGACTCGCCTCCCTGTGCGGGCAGTCCGAGTCCGAGGCGCTGCCGCCGGTCTGGTCGCTCGCCGAGTCGGGCGGCGCTCCGATGGCCCCCGGCGACTCGCTGTCGGCGGCGGGCATCGTGGACGGCGCCACCTTGTACCTGCGCGACCAGCGGGCGGCGGAACTGGGCGAGTTGACCGTCACCGACCTCGACGAACAGGTCGCCAGCGCCCAGGACGACGGCGGCCTGTGGAGCTCCCGCCGCCGCGCCCAGTGCGTCGTGGGCGCGGGCCTGGTCTTCATGGTGGCCGCGGCGGCCTGGCTCGGCGCGCTCCGGCCGGCCGGCCCGTGGGCGGCGCTGTTCGCGCTCGCCGCGCTCTGCTCGGCGCTGCTCGCCTGGTACGCGGAGCGCAAGAACTGGCCGCTGCCGCGCGCAGTACGGCAGTTCTTCGCGCTCGCCACCGTCCCGCTGCTGGCCTGCGTCGGCCTGGACGGACCGGTGCACGGTCCTGTCGCCACCCCTGTACTCGTCTCCGTCTTCGCCGTGCTCGGCGCGGTGATCGGGCTGGTCGCGCTGCCGTCGCCCGCCACCGTGGTGCTCAACCTGCTCACACTGGTGGCCGCGCTGCTCACCGTGGCGCTGACCGCCTCGCACGCCGGGCTCACCGGCTCCGCCGCCGTCGTGTCCGTGGCGCTGTTCCTGACCGCGGGGCTGCTGCCCAGGGCCGCGGGCCAGATCGCGGTGCTCGTGCCCTCGGGACCCGACGTCAGCGCGCCCGCGCTGGACGACGGGACCGTGGCCACCGTCGTCCACCGCAGCAACGCGCTGCTCACCCTGCTCAGCGTGGTGAGCGGGGTGTTCCTCGCGGCGGCCCTGCTCACCCTGAGCGCCTCCCACGACGTCTACGCCCTCGTGCTGGCGGGCTGCGTCAGCGTCGGACTGCTGCTCCAGGCCGCGACCGTACGCGTACTGAGCGCGGTGGTACCGCAGTTGGCCGCCGGGGTGCTGGGGCTCGTGGCGCTGACCGTACGGGTGCCGCTGTACGCGTTCGACTCGCGGCTGGCGGGCCCGCTGGCCGCCTTCGGCGTGGGCGCCGTCCTGGTCGCCTGCGGACTCTTCCTCGCCTTCGGCGCGGCTCTGCGGCCCATCGAGCCGGACCGCCCGACCTGGCCCGCGGCCGTCACCAGCGTTCTGTTCGTGGCCGCCGTACCGCTGGCCGCCGGTGTGTTCGGCCTCTTCGGCTGGCTGGCCGACCTGGGGAGCGGCCTGTGACCGAGCGACCCGCGGCCCGGCACGTCCGCCCTGTGACGCGCTCCTCGACCCGCCGCGTGACCCGGCGGGCGACCCCCGGGAGCGCCCGGTGAAGGCCGCCGCCCAGCGCGTGGCGCCGGGCAGTTGGGGCGGCCACCGCACCATCGCGGCGGCCGTGCGGAGCGCGGACACCGGCGCCGTCATCACCGTGCAGGCGGGCACGTACAGCGAGAGCCTGCTGCTTGACAAGGATGTCACCCTGGTGGCGAAGGGCGCCGTACGGCTGGTCGCCGTCCGCGGCCCGGCCGTCACCGTGCACGCGGGCCGCGCCGAGATCCGCGGCTTCACCCTCGTGTCCGCCGTGCCCCGCGAGGCCGCGCTGCTGGTGCGCGCGGGCGAACCGGTGCTGCGGGACTGCGAGATCACCGGCGGCCGGATCGAGGTCGCGGGCACCGCCGCCCCGCTGCTGAGCGGCTGTTCGGTCCGGAAGGCCGAGGGCGCGGCGGTCCGGCTGACCGGCACCAGCCGCACCACACTGGAGAATCTGACCGTCGGCGGCTGCGTCGGCGACGGCCTGGTGGTCGAGGACGAGGCGCGTGCCGAGTTGACCGACGCCCTGGTGGACGGTGCCAGCGGGCGCGGCGTCCTGCTCACGGGCGGCGCGCACGCGACGCTGACCCGCTGCGACGTCCGCGGCAGCGGCGGCACCGCCGTCGTGGTCGAGGGACACGCCACCGCGGCGCTGCGCGACTGCCGCCTGCACGAGACGGGCGCCGCGGGCGTCTGGGTCCGCGAGACGGCGGGCCGCCTGACCCGCGCGGCCTCCGGCGCGGGTCACCGGCCCCTCGCCCACGGCGAGGACGCCGAACCGGCCGCGCCCGCCACCGGATCCGCCGCCCGCCAGGGCCACGACACCCCGGGCGTACGGCTGCGCGACTGCGAGATCTTCCGCACCGAGGGCGCCGGCGTACTGGCCGACGGCAGCAGCTCCGTCCTGCTCGACGGCTGCCATGTGCACCACACCACCGGCGCCGCGATCCTGGTCACCGCCGAGGCCACCGCCGAGTTGACCGGCGTGCGGGCCGTCGACTGCCAGGACACCGCGCTGGCCGTCAGCGGGGCCGGCCGGGCCACCGCGCACGACTCCACCTTCGCCCGCAGCGGCGCCAACGGCCTGTACGCGGTGGCCGAGGCGGAGGTGACGCTGACCGGCTGCACCGTACGGGACACCGCGTACACCGGCGTGCACCTCGGCGGCGGGGCCCGCCTGCACGCCAGGGGCTGCACCGTCAGCGGTTCGCCCGAGTACGGCGTGCGGGTCACCGAACGGTCCGAACTCCTCGCGGACGACTGCGAGATGACGGACGCGGGCCTGGCCGGGGTGTACGTGCAGGGCGGCGACGCGGCCGTCCGCGGCTGCCGGGTGTCCGGCGGCCGGGAGGGCGTACACCTGCACACCACGCACCGCCCGCTGCTCGCGGAGTGCGAGATCACCGCCTCCGGCGAGACCGGCGTCCGGGTCGGCCGGGACACCGGCGCCCGGCTGGAGAACGTCACCGTCACCGGCAGCGGCACCGCGGGCCTGCTGCTGGAGGAGGGCAGCACGGCCGTCGTGGAAGGCGGCGCGGTCCGCGAGCCGCGCGGCAGCGGCGTCGTCGTACGCGCCGGGGCCCGGCCGCGCGTACGCGGCCTCACCGTCGAGGGCGCGGCGAAGAACGCGCTGTTCGTCGAGGAGGGCGGCGAGGGCCTGTACGAGGACTGCCACCTCACCAAGAGCCGCTTCCCCGCCGTCTACGCCGGTGCCCGCTCGCGTTTCCTGCTGCGCCGCTGCACCGTGGACGGCACCGACACCGACCTGCTGCGGGACGACGAGGCCGACGTGCGGGCCGAGGACTGCCTGGTCCAGGACGCGACCGATCCGCTCCTGCCGACCCTCGCGCCCCCGGCGGCGGGGGAGGAGGGGCGCGTCGCGGTGCCCGCCGTCGCCGGAGCGCCCCGCTCGGCCGCGGAGAAGGCCGAACAGGCCGCCGGTGAGACCGAGTCGACCGCGGAGGCGGCCCGCGCGAAGCTCGCGGAACTCCATGTGGAGCTGGACCGCCTGGTCGGCCTGGACAGCGTCAAACGCGACGTGGTCACGCTGACCAAGCTCATGCAGATGGTCAAGGTCCGCCAGGAGGCCGGGCTCGCGGCGCCGCCGCTGAGCAGGCACCTGGTCTTCGCGGGCAATCCCGGCACCGGCAAGACCACGGTGGCCCGCCTGTACGGCGGCTTCCTCGCCGCCCTCGGCCTGCTCGAACGCGGACACCTGGTCGAGGCCGACCGGGGCGACCTGGTCGGCGAGTACGTCGGCCACACCGCGCCCAAGACGACGGCGGTCTTCCGGCGCGCGCTGGGCGGGGTGCTCTTCATCGACGAGGCGTACTCCCTCGTGCCGCAGGGGCAGTTCACCGACTTCGGCTCCGAGGCCATCTCGACGCTGGTGAAGCTGATGGAGGACCACCGCGACGAGGTGGTGGTCATCGTCGCCGGATACCCGAGCGAGATGAACCGGCTGCTGGAGTCCAACGCGGGCCTGGCCTCGCGCTTCACCCGCACCCTGCTCTTCGACGACTACACCTCGGAGGAGCTGGTGCGGATCGTGGAGCACCAGGCCGTCGACCACGAGTACACCTTCGCGCCGCAGACGACGGCCGCGCTGCACGACTACTTCGCGGCCGTCCCGCGCGGCGAGCAGTTCGGCAACGGGCGCAGCGCGCGGCAGGTGTTCCAGCGGATGACCGAGCGGCACGCGTACCGCGTGGCCGAACTCGACCTGAGCGCCGTCGATCTCGCGGCGGCCGACGTGGAGTTGCTCACCACGCTGCTGCCCGCCGACCTCCCCCCGGGAGGCGCCGCTTGACCGCGCGGGCGGACGTACGCCCCGCTGCCCGGCGGGCGCACCGTACGGCGGCGGGCCCGGCACAGGACTTCGGCGCAGGCCCGGCACAGGACTTCGGCACAGGACTTCGGAGCGGCTGAAAGGAAGGTGACCCGCGGATGTCGGACCAACCGACCCCGGAAGAGTGGCGCGCGGACCTGGCGGCGCTGAACGACGCGATCGGAGTGGTGAAACGCGAGTCCGGCACGATCACCACCACCATGAACTCGATCGACGCCAAGGTGAAGCAGATCGGCGCCGACTGGTCCAGCCCGTCGCACGAGTCGTTCGCGGCGATGATGACGTGGTTCCACAAGGTCCAGCACGAACTGGACGAGTTGCTCAAGGACATCGCCTCGCGGATGACGACGTCGTACAACAACTACCACGACTCCGAGCACGTCAATCTGAACAACCTCAGCGACGGCGGGACCCATGGCTGAGTGCCGCCGCCGCGCACCGCGTGGGCGGTACGCGGCGGCGCGTTCAGCCCGCGGGCGGCGGCGGGAAGCGCGACTCCCGGTCGGTGTGCGCGTACACCTGCCCCGAGTGGTTGAGCAGCGCGATGTACTCGCCGAGCTTCTCCAGCGTCGAGCCGATCTGGAGCAGGGCGCGGTCCTGGGCCGGGTTCATGTCCGCGCCGAATTTCACGCCGGTCTCGGCGAACGGGTTGTCGTGCGTCTTGCCGACCGACGGGTCGTACCCGGACGAGAGCGAGGTGTGGCCCTCGCCCTCCGCGTTCTTGTCCTGGGCGCCCTGCCCGAAGACATGGCCCTTGACGGCCATGACCCGCTTGCGCAGCTCCTCGTACCGGTCGACCGCGCCGCGGGCCTCCGTGAGCATCGACTTCTCCGCGACGCGTACCGCGCTCAGGTCGATCTTCAGGTCCGCCGCGGCCTCGTACGAGTTCGGGTCGGGGCCGGAACCCTGGTCGGACTGGCTGTCCTTCGGGTCGATGTTGAAGGACGGCGGGGTGGACCAGATGACCTTGTCGGTCGGCACGAGACCGTCGAGGTTCTTGTCGTGGTCGGGGTTGGGCGTCTCCGACCCGTCCGCGGGCGGATCGGGCAGCGGAGTGGTGTCGTATTTCGAGGTGATCGGATCGGTCACGTCGTCTGCCTCGTCTCTCTCGCGCCGACCGCACGGCCGGTTCGCCAAGCATGGGCCCGGCAGGACACCGCCAGGTTTACCACTTATATGAGGAATTGTCAGCATGCAGGTGCCGCACCGGTATCCGCTCCCCGAGAAAGGCGCGTCATGGCCGACTCCGGCACCGCCGACTACGACACCTCCGTCCTCAACATCTCCCCGACGGGCCTGAAGTCCGACGCCAACGACCTGGTCACCCTCAGCAAGACCGTCCTGTCGAGCCTCACCACCATCCGGGGCCAGTTGGAGGGACTGCACGTCGCCTGGCAGGGCCAGGCCGCCTCGGACGCCGACGAGGTCAACAGGAAGTGGGTGTCGGTCATGACCGAGCTGTTCGGCACGGAGGACGACCCGCACAAGGGAGTTCTGTCCGCGCTGGCCGACGGGGTCGGCATGGCCGCGTACAACTACACCACCGCCGAGGACGGCATCGCCGACGCCTTCAAGTCGTTCCGCACGGCCTTGACCAGTGACGACGGGAAGTCCAGCGACAAGCCGCCCGCCGCGGTCACCGACCCCAACAAGACCGCGGTCACCATGGAGTTCTAGTGCCGGCGCACCGCCCCCGCCACCTCGCCCCCACCGCCCCGACAGCCCGCTAGGCAGCCATCGTGAGTCGAATCCCCTTCCACCGCCCCGTCCGCATCACGCCCCCGCCGATGCCGGAGGGCCGGACGAAACTGGCCGGCCTGCCCCAGCGGCCACAGCCGCAGGGCGCCGCGGGCTGGCTGATGCTCCTGCTGCCCCTGCTGTCCAGCATGAGCATGGCCGCGTACATGATCGCCTACGGCAAGGCGTGGATGATCCTGCTGGGCATCGCCTTCGTCGTGGTCTCCGTGGGCATCACCATCGGCGTCCGGATGCAACTGCGCAGCCACCGCCGCCGCAACCAGTACCGGCAGCGGGAGCGGTACCTGGAGTACCTGGCCGGGGTGCGCAAGCAGGTCATGCGCTCCCAGCTCGGCCAGCGCGCCGCCGACGCGTGGCGGCACCCGCACCCGGACCGGCTCTGGGCGATCGCCACCCGCCGCCGCCGGGTCTGGGAACGCCGCCCGGGCGACGACGACTTCCTGCACCTGCGGCTCGGCACCGGCACGGTGGCGGCGGCCGACGCGCTCCAGATGCCGGGGCAGAACGACCCGACCATCGACGTCGACACGCCCTGCCAGCACGCCGCGGCCGAACTGGTCCGCGCGCACGGCACCGTCGCCGACCAGGCCGCCTGGCTCGACCTGCGCGCCGCGGGCGTGGTGAGCCTGCTGGGCCCGCGCGACCGCACCCGCAAGCTCGCCCAGACCCTGCTGCTCCAGCTCTCCGTGCTGCACGCCCCCGACGACGTGCGGATCGCCGTCGTCACCGGCGGCAACTCCGACTGGGACTGGGCCAAGTGGCTGCCGCACGCCCAGCAGCCCGACCAGGCCCAGCGCCGTGAACAGGAAGTCGTGCCGCTGCTCGCCGACGACCTCGCAGGACTCCAGGACCACCTCCAGGCCACCCTCGACCGGGCGGTCGCCGCCCGCGCCGAGCGCAACGCCCGCCTGATCTCCCAGCGCGACACCAGGCCCCGCGGTCACGTGGTGGTCTTCCTCGACGGATACGAGCCCGACGCGCCGTGGGCCCGCTCGGCGCTGCTGTCCGACCTGCTCACCGAAGCGGGCCCCGACCTCGGCGTGCACGTGGTGTGCCTGGTGGAGGAAGAGGGCTCCGAGCCGGGCCGGGTGGACGTACGCGCCCGCACGGACGCCCGCGGCGGCCTCGCGCTGGAAGGCCGTACGGCCGCGCTGCACGCCCCGGTCGAGCAGGCCGTCGTGGACGAGGTCGCGCCCGGCGTCCTGGAGGCCACCGCCCGTTCGCTGGCCCCGCTGCGGCTGACCGGCGAGCGTGAACAGGTCCTGTCGGAACACGTCTCCCTCTCCGACATGCTCGGCGTCCCCGACATCGCCCACTTCGACCCGGCCGCCCTGCGCCGCGCTCCCGACGACAGAGAACTGCTCTCCGTCCCCATCGGCGTCACCGGCACCGGCGAACCGCTGACCCTGGACCTCAAGGAGTCCGCGCAGGGCGGCATCGGCCCGCACGGACTGATCGTCGGCGCCACCGGCTCCGGCAAGAGCGAACTGCTGCGCACCCTGGTCACCGGACTCGCCATGGCCCACGCGCCGGAGCACCTGGCCCTGGTCCTGGTCGACTTCAAGGGCGGCGCCACGTTCGCGGGCGTCACCGAACTGCCGCACGTCTCCGGCCTGATCACCAACCTCGCCGACGACCTCGCGCTCGTCGACCGGATGCGCGACGCGCTGCGCGGCGAACAGCAGCGCAGGCAGCGGATGCTGCGCGAGGCGGGGAACGTCGACTCCGTCCGCGAATACCAGTTGCGGCAGGCGGCGGGCGCCACCGACATCAACGGCAAACCGCTGGAGCCGCTGCCCTATCTGCTCATCATCGTCGACGAGTTCGGCGAACTCCTCTCCCAACGCCCCGACTTCATCGACCTGTTCGTGCAGATCGGCCGGGTCGGCCGCTCGCTCGGCATGCATCTGCTGCTGGCCACCCAGCGGTTGGAGGAAGGCAGGCTGCGCGGCCTGGAGTCCCACCTGTCGTACCGGATCTGCCTGCGCACCTTCAGCGCCGCCGAGTCCCGCGCCGTCATCGGCACCTCCGACGCGTACACGCTGCCCGCCATCCCCGGCTCCGCCTACCTCAAGGTGGACGAGTCGGTCTACGAACGCTTCCGCGTCGCGTACGTCTCCGCGCCCTACCAGGACCACGACGCCGACAGCGCGGGACCGGCCCTGGAACCCGTGCCCTTCGCCGTGCACGGCGACCTCGCGCCGCTCGCCGCGGACGAGGCCGAGACGCCCGGCTGGGACTGGGACCCGGAGGGCGGCTCGACCGAACTCCAGCTCGCCGTCGAGCGGTTGGCCGACAAGGACACCGCGGGCCACCAGGTGTGGCTGCCGCCGCTGCCCCCGCGCTTCACCCTCGACCCGCTGCTCGGCGAACCGGAGGCCGACCCGGAACTGGGCCTGCGCTGCGCCCTGTGGCCGTACTCCGGCGAGCTGAAGTTCCCGGTCGGCGTGCTGGACGTGCCCTCCCGGCAGGAACAGCAGCCCCTCGTACTGGACCTGGCGGGCCGTCAGGGCCACATCGCCCTGGTCGGCGCCCCGCAGAGCGGCAAGTCCACCTTCCTGCGCACCGCGATGCTCAGCGCCATGCTCACCCACACCCCCGACGAGCTCCAGTTCTACGGGATCGACATGGGCGGCGGCTCGCTGCACGGCCTCGGCGACGCACCGCACGTGGCGGGCATCGCGGGCCGCCGCGACGACGAGCGGGTCCGCAGGGTGCTGGCCGAGATCACCGGCCTGGTCACCGCGCGCGAGCAGATGTTCCGCGACCTGGGCATCCAGTCCGCCGCCGAACTGCGCGCCCGCCGCGCCGCGGGCGAAGTCCCCGACGGCGTACGGTCCGCCGACGTCGTGCTGGTGGTCGACAACCTCGCCGCCCTGCACACCACCGACGAGAACGCCGTCGTCACCCTCACCGAGATCGCCACCCGCGGTCTCGGCGTCGGCGTCCACCTCTGGCTGACCGCCAACCGCTGGGCCGAGGTACGGATCGGCCTGCGCGACAGCATCCCCGGCCGCCTCGAACTGCGGCTCAACGACCCCACCGAGTCCGAGATCAGCCGCCCCGCCGCCCGCGCGCTCGGCCAGAGCATCCCCGGCCGGGGCCTTGCCGCCGCGGGCCTGACCCACCACATCGCGCTGCCCCGGCTCGACGCCGTCGACAGCGTCGAAGGGCTCGCCGAGGCCGGGCAGGCGCTGGTGGCCCGGCTCGCCGAGAGCTGGCGGCGGCCCGCCGTCCCGGCGCTGCGCGTGCTGCCCGCGCGGATCACCGTCCGCGAGCTGGCGGCCGCCGCCGCGCTGCCGCCCGCCGAGCGTTGGGAGGGTCACGGCCCCGCCCTCGGCGCCCGCGAAGTGCCCATCGCCCTGCGCGAGTCCGACCAGCGCCCGGTCGGCCTCGACCTGACCGCCGACGCCCCGCACTTCGTCGTCTTCGGCGACTCCGGCTCCGGCAAGACCGCGTTCCTGCGCGCCTGGATGCGCGGCCTGGCCGCCCGGCACAGCGCGCGCGACCTGCGCTTCATGGTCGTCGACTACCGGCACAGCCTGCTGGGCACCGTGCCCGACGAGTACATCGGCGCCCGCGGCGGCAACGCCGACCTGGTCGCGGCCCAGGCGCAGGCCCTCGCCGAGACACTGCGCACCCGGATGCCCCCCGCCGACGTCACCGCCACCCAACTCGCCGCGCGCGACTGGTGGCACGGCCCCGAGCTGTACGTCGTCGCCGACGACTACGACCTGGCCGCGGGCACCATGGGCCACGGCCCGCTCGCCGCGCTCGCCGAATTCATCCCGCAGGCCGCCGAGTTGGGCTTCCACCTCGTGCTCGCCCGCCGCGTCGGCGGTGCCAGCCGCGCCCTGCTGTCCGACCCCCTGCTGAGCAAGCTCAAGGAGATCGGCACCGACGGGCTGCTGCTGTCCGGCGACCACCGCGAGGGCGTCCTGATCGGCGACCAGCGCGCCTACCGGCGTCAGCCGGGCCGCGGCACGCTGATCCGCCGCAGCTCCGCCGTCCCCGCCATCGTCCAGGTCGCCATCGACGAGCTGGGCGAAGAGGCCCCCGGCGAAACGGGCCCCGGCGTAACGGCTCTTCGTGAAGGCGGCGAGCCGGTGAGCGTACCGGGCCCCGCCGCCGAGCCGGTGCCCGCGGGCGTCGTGGCGGGGCACGGCGACGATCCGGGTTCCCCCGAACCCGCCGCCAGGCAGCCCGACGTGGCCCGGTACGTCACGGGACCGGTGACCCGCCTGGGCGGCGGCCCCGAGAACAGCACCCGTCCGAGTAGCAGCGGTACGCCCGAGGAAAGCGGCCCCGACCATGGCTGACGCGGATTCCGTACTCAACACCATCAAGCTCGACGACATCTACGAACTGGGCAACGCCTGGATCCGGATGGGCGACGACCTCCACGAGCGCAAGGTCGCCGTCAACGGCTACGTCTCCGAGCTCGGCATGACCGGCAAAGCCGGTGACGAAGCGCGCCTGGCCTGGCAGGAAGGCGTCGCCCCGACCATCGACAGCGCCGCCGAGACCGCCTGGACCATCGGCCAGACGATCAACCGCTACGCCGACGAACTGCACAAGGCCGCGGCGGAGTACGCGAAGAAGCTCAACGCCGCGATGTGGGCCGACATCCTCGGCGCCCTGCTCGGCGCCGTGTTCTTCGCCCTCGGCCCGCTGCTCAGCGGACTGCTCGCCATGATCGGCCAGTTGCTGGCCCGGCTGATCCCGATCATGGCCCAGATGGCCGCCCGGATCGGCTCGGTGGCCACCGCGGTCATCGAGATCACCGGCAGCGCCGTCATCGGCGCCGCGTCCAACCTCGCCTTCGACATCGCCGTCGGCAAGATCGGCGCGGACATCGCCGGTACCGACTACGAGGTCGACTGGAGCATGGAGGCGTGGAGCCTGGGCATCGGCGGTGCCTTCGGCGGCATCAGCGGCGGGCTCGGGGCCTTCCACTACACCCCGCGTCCGGGAAAGCCGGGCTCCGGCCCCAAGACCGGCGCCCCGCCGCCCGTCTCACCTCCGCCTCCCACGCCGATCGGCGGCAAACCGCTGGGCGGCGGTGGCGGCGGGAAGTCCCCGATCGGTCCGCCCCCGTCGCGGATCGGCGGCGGCGACCACGCGACGCCGATCACCGACGGATCGGGCAAGGGCGGTCCCGCCCCCGACTCGGGACCGATCGTCACCAAGCACTCCTCCGGCGGCGAGTTCAGCGGCACCAACAGCGGACCCGGCGGCGGCCACCACAGCAGCGACGTCGGCGCGCCCGCCCCCAAGGGCGACGACTCCGCCGGGGGTTCGAAGGACCCCGGCAGGACGCTGGGCGCTCCGCCGGCCAATCCGTACGGGGTGAAGACCCGTCCGGTCGGCGACGGCGGTTCGAACGGGTCGTCGGGCTCGTCCGGTTCATCGGGTTCATCGGGTTCGTCGGGCAAGGGCGAGTCCGATCCGGGCAGGACGCTGGGCGCTCCGCCCGCCAACCCGCACGGGGTGACGTCCCGCCCGTACGGTGACGGCGGTTCTAACGGGTCGTCGGGCTCTTCGGGCAAGGGCGACGGTTCACCGGGGGGTGCGAAGGACCCGGGCAGGACGCTGGGCGCTCCGCCCGGCAACCCGCACGGCGTGAAGGACCGCCCGTACGGCGAGAGTTCCGGCGATTCGAGCGATTCGAGCGGTTCCAACGGTTCCAACGGGTCCAAGGGGTCCGGTGGGTCGTCCAAGCCGCTGAGCCCGAATCCGATGGACAATCCGGGCAGGCGGCTGGGCGGTCCCGGCGAGAATCCGTTCCCCGGCCCCGGCACGAAGGCCGAGGGCGGCGGGCCGGTCAAGGCGCAGCCGACCGGGCCCGGTTACGACTACCCGGCGACCAGTTCCCACGGCCGTCCCGACGGTTCGGGCTCCGGCAACCCGATGGACGGGCCGGGGCACCGCCTCGGCGGTGGCAAGCCGGACCCCAACAGCCTCTGGAAGGAACCGAATCCGGACGCGCCGGGCAGCAACGGTCCGTCGAAGGCGCAGCCGACCGGGCCGGGGTACGACTATCCCGCGACGAGTTCCCACGGCCGCTCCGACGGATCGTCCGGATCGGGCACCGAAGGGAAGCCCGGCGGGCCGGGCGGGTCGAATCCGATGGACGGGCCGGGGCACCGCCTCGGCGGTGGCAAGCCCGACCCCAACAGCCTCTGGAAGGAACCGGGTTCTGGCAACCGCGGCGGTGGTCCGCGCGACAACGGATCGACGGCGCCGCCCGCGCCGAAGGCACCGGCGCGTACGGGGCCCGGCCATGACCAGCCCGCGACGCTCGGCGACAAGCCGGGCGGGCGGCAGAACGGCGGCGACGCGGCGGGCTCGGGCGACGGCGGCAATCTGCGGTCCAACCAGGGCAACAGCAGCCACACGCAGATCGAGACCGCGCCGCCACCGCACGAGCCCGGTTCCGGCACGAACTCCGGCTCCGGCAAGGGCAGTCACTCCGACAGCGGCCAGAGCGCGCCGCCGCCCCGGAAGGAGACGACGGAGACCGCACCGCCTCCGGGCGAGGCCCCGCCGACCCCGGTGGCCCCCGCGCCCAAACCGCCGGTGCCCTCCGGCAAGGAGGGCGGGAACCCGCAGGCAGGGAATTCCCAGGGCGGCAACACGCAGGGAGGCAACCACCAGAGCGGAAATCCGCAGGGCGGGAACTCCCAGGGCGGGAACCGTCAGGGCGGGACATCGAAACCCCCGGCTTCGAGCGGCACCGGCCCCGACCCGATGGCGAATCCCGGCCGGACGCTGGGTGACGGGAAGCCGGTACCGGCCAGGGAGCCGCGTTCGGGTGGTTCTTCTGAGTCGTCGCCGGTGCCGTTGAGTCCGAATCCGATGGACAATCCGGGGCGTCGGTTGGGTGGTCCGGGTGAGAATCCGTTCCCCGCGCCGGAGTCGAAGCCGCAGGGTTCCGGCGAGTCGCAGTTGCACTCCGACCCGATGGCGAATCCCGGCCGGACGCTGGGCGGCGCGAAGCCCGCGCCGGATTCGGGCTGGAAGGAGCCGGGTCGGGGCGGATCGTCCTGGACGTCATCCGGGACGTCGTCCAAGCCCGTCAGCTCCGATCCGATGGAGAATCCGGGACACCGCCTGGGCGGCGGCATCCCGGACCCGAACGGCCTGTGGAAGCCGCCCGGTTCAGGCAACCGGGGCGACGGCTCGCACGGGGCCGGACCGAAGCTGCCGCCCGCGCCGAAGCAGCCTACGCGCAAGGGTCCCGGTTACGACGGTCCTGCGACGCTCGACGACGTACCGGGCGGGCGGTCGAACTCCGGCAACGGGAGTTCGGGCGACGGCCCTGGCAATCTGCGTCCTAACCAGGGCAACAGCAGCCACACGCAGATCGAGACCGCGCCGCCGCCGCACGAGCCCGGTTCCGGTAAGGACTCCGGTTCCGGGAAGGGCAGTCGGCCCGACGGCGGCCAGACCGTACCGCCGGTCGGCAAGGAACCCCCGGCCGCCGCACCGCACACGAAGGAGGCCCCGCCGACCACGGTGGCCCCCGAGCCCAAGTCGCCCGCGCCCTCCGGCAAGGAGGGCAAGCAGCCCCAGAACGGCAAGTCCACGTCGGAGACCACCACCGAGCCGGCCCCCGCCTCGTCGGACAAGGGCAAGGAGCCTGCGACGGACGAGGGCAAGGGCAAAGAGCCTGCCACGGACGGGGGTAAGGGCAAGGAGCCCGCGACCGATGAGGGCAAGGGCAAGGGCAAGGAGCCCGCGTCGGAGGAGGCACCCCCCTCGCAGCACGTGCCGCCGGGCGAACAGCCGCATGAGCAGGAGGGGTCGGGCCACGGTCCCGGTCTGAGCGAATTCGACAAGGTGATCCTGGCGCACGAGATCAACCGCGAATTGCACCGGCTCGATCCACGCCGCCCTCCGGTCCGCCCCGGGGACGTGGACGAGCTGCACGCCCAACTGCCCCACTGGCGGCAGCGCATGCCGTTGCGGCCACGCGGTGAGGCGATCGCGCAGACGATGGTGACGGGCAAGCCGCTGTCGCTCCCCGGCGGGTCCTCGCATTCGGGTTCGGGAGGATATTCCAGGACGTCCGTCTTCACCGACCCGAGGGAGCAGAGCAGGCCGCCGGTCTCGTCCTCCGGGCGCCGGTCGAGCCGGCGGTCCTATCCTTCCCCCGGGTCGGTCCAGCGGCCTGGCCTGCTGTCCTACCCCTCCTCCGGGCTCGGCCGCCGACCGATCGCGCCGCCCGCCCCCGCGCCGAGGAGGCAGCCCAGCAGCTCCGGGTCGCGCGGGCAGTCGTACGCCCCGCCGCCGTCGGGATCGAGCCGACAGCCGTACCCGCCGCCGTCGGGATCGAGCCGACAGCCGTACCCGCCGCCGAGTTCGAGCCGACCGCGCACCCCCGTCTCTGACATCGGGGACGTGGAGATGATGGACGCGCCGCCCCCGGAGCACGCCCCCTTCTACGCGCCGACCGCGACGGTCCGGCCCCACGGCATCTCCGACAGGCATTGGCACGACATCCTGGAGGCCCAGCGGATCTCCGAGCGATGGCACACCGATTACTACCGGCGAATGGGCCTTCAAGAGGAGGCGATCCGCCAGAACCTGCGGAATCAGGGAATTCCGGTCTCTCCGCACGACACATTGCCGTTCGAGCCGCTGCCGCGCGAGATCGAGTTGTTGAACTTCGGTCATGAGGTCTTCGCCGACGTACGCCGCATTCTCCACGGGGGCCAGTCGAATCAGGCGTCCTCGGTCGCGGCGACGGGCGGGGCGCTCCAGATTCGCCTTTCCCTGGCCCGGCAGGTCGCTCCCCGGGAGCAGCCCAGAAATACCATGGAACAACTGGGGCAGAGCGCGGCCACGGCATCCATCACCGGCACGGGCAACTGCGGTGAGCACGCGGCCTTGACCTACACGCTCGTGAACCGGCACAGGCTGCCCGACGGCATGCGGATCTGGTACGTGCCTCTGAATCTGCACCGGGGTGAACGCGGCGACAACCCCGTCGCCCCGTACACCGACCATGTGTTCATCGCGGTCGGTTATCCCGAGCGGCCCCGTAACATCGTCATGCTCGACCCGTGGGAGGTGAACGCGACTCCGATCTTCGCCGGGGATCCCGCTTTCCGCTTCCCGTTCCTGGTCGGTCCGCGCAATGCGCCGTCGATCAACCCGCGGGCCGTTCTTCTGCCGAATGACGGAATCGACTACCTGGCCATCGGCCATCGTCAGATCGGGCACGAAGTCCACGACATCATGGATTTCACCGGTACGCCTCTCCCCGCCAGCCAGTACCAGGGGGTGTACAACATGTATCAGGACTTCGCCATGCCGGCGCCCGTCCGGAACATGTACCCGGCCGGCCCCGCGTGGGACGCCTATTTCGCGCACCGGCACCCCCAGCAGCCCGGCTTGATCCGGCCGGGCGGTTCGTCGGGTCAGCCGTCCGGCCTGATCCGGCCGAGCGGTTCGTCGAGTCGGCCGAGCAGCTCTTCGGGTCGACCGGCCGGGCCGTCGAGGCAGCCGAGCGGCATGTCACGTCAGCCCAGCGGTTCTTCGCGTCGGCCCAGCGGCTCATCGCGCCAGCCTGGCGGCTCTTCGGGTCAGCCCAGCGGTTCTTCACGGCGGCCGAGCGGCTCGTCGCGTCGGCCGAGCATGCCGTGGGACCAGCCGGGCGGCCCGGCCCGTACGGTGGGCGGTTCGCCGGACACGGGGATCGATCCGATCCGGGAGCAGTGGGGCATCGGGCGGGTGGTCACGCTGGCGGAGCCGCGCTCCGGCACGGGTCTGGTGCGCGGTCCTGCCCCGGAGGCCGGTCCGCGTACGACCGGTCGACCCGGTGAGTTCGCGGTGTTCGACCTGCCGCTGCCTCCGGCCGACACGCCGTCGTCGTCAAGGCCGTTGGGGTACGAGGTCGATCCGGGCGGCTGGATCAGGCTGCCGGACGGCAGCGTGCTGTCGCCCGGCGGCTGGGTCAGCTTCGGGGACGACTTCATCCACACCCCCACGGGCGCGATCATGCACGGCGACAGTGGCTGGATCGGCGAGGTCGGCAACATCGAGCAGATCGCCGAGACCTGGCACCACTTCGACCCGTCGGCGGCCCCTCACCTGCCGGTGCCCTCCGGCGACGGCCTGCACATGGTGCCGGTACACCCCGGCGACCAGGCCGTGCACATCCCGCTGCGGCCCCGTACCGACTCGGAGACGCAGGCGGCGGCCCCGATCGCGCACCCCGGCTCCGGGACGCCGCGGCCCCGTGGCCCCGTGCCGACCGGCACGGCGGGCACGGCGGGCACGGCGGGCACGGCGGGCACGGCGGGCACGGCGGGCACATCCGGTTCACCCGGTCCGTCCGCCAAGGGCAAGGAGCCCGCGACGGACGGGACTTCCGGCTGGGACGAGACGCCCGCGGCGGCCTGGGCGCCCGTCGTCCGGCCGATGGCGCCGACGCCGTCCGCCGTGCCGTCGCCTCCCGTGCAGGGGACGTCCGGCCACGGTTCCGGCCTGAGTGAATTCGATCAGGTGGTCCTGGCCCAGGACATCAACACGGAGCTGCACCGGCTGGACGCGACGCATCCGCCGGTGACGGTGGCCGATGTGCCGGAGCTGCACGCGCAGTTGCCCGACTGGCGGCAGCGTATGCCGCTGCGGCCGCGTGGCCAGGCCATCGCGCAGATGATCGTGACCGGTCGTCCGATGTCGCTCCCGGGCGGGTCATCGTCGTACTCGGGTTCGGGAGGGTATTCCAGGACTACGGTCTACACCGATCCGAGGGAGGAGAGCAGGCCGCCGGTGTCGTCTTCCGGTCGCCGGTCGAGCCGCCGGTCCTATCCCTCCTCCGGGTCGGTCCGGCGGACGGGCGTCTTGTCCTACCCCTCCTCCGGGTTCACCCGCCGGCCGAGCAGGGAGTCCTCCTTCGCCGAGCCGAGCAGGCAGCAGTACCCCTCGTCGGGATCGAGCAGGCAGCAGTATCCGCCGTCGGCGGGATCGAGTCGGCAGCCGTATCCGCCGACCGCCGGATCGAGTCGGCAGCCGTATCCGCCGACCGCAGGGTCGAGCAGGCAGCCGTATCCGCCGTCCGCGGGGCCCAGTCGGCCGCCTGCGCGCTCCTTCGAGCCGGAGGACGTGGAGATGGCGGACGCGCCGCCCTCACCCCGCCTGCCGAGCTGGCAGCCCGCCCCCTTCTACGTACCGACCGCGACGGCTCCGCCGCCCGGCATGGCGCCCGAGCAGTGGTTCGCCATCGAGCGGCTCAACCGTCAGTCCGTGCAGTGGCACACCAACTACTACGCGCAGCGGGACGCGGCCGAGGCGGCGAGTCGCGGCGGACGGCGGGTGGGGATGGGCGACCCCCTTCCGCCCGACATGCTCCCGTCGGAGCCTTTGCAGAACGAGCTGTGGCTGATGGACCTCGGCCATGAGATCTTCGCCGGGGTACGCGAGATCCTGCACGGAGGCCAGTCGAATCAGGCGTCCTCGGTCGCGGCGACGGGCGGGGCGCTCCTGGTGCGCAACCACCTGGCCCGTCAGGTGCCCCGCGTTCAACCCCGCAATATCCAGGAGTCGTTGGGGCAGAGCGCGGCCCAGGCGTCACTGGTCAACACCGGCAACTGCGGTGAGCACGCGGCCCTGACCTACGTCCTCCTGAACCGGAGGCAGCTGCCCCCGGGGATGCGGATCTGGCACGTGCCGCTCAACCTCCACCCGGGCGAACACCCGTTGCACGCCATCGCGCCGTACACCGACCACGTGTTCATCGCGGTCGGCTATCCCGAGCGGCCTCGCAACATCGTGCTGCTCGACCCGTGGGAGGTGAACGCGACTCCGATCTTCGCCGGAGACCCCGCGTTCCCCTTCCCGTTCCTGGTCGGTCCGCGCAACGCGCCGTCGATCACCCCGAGGGCCGTTCCGCTCCCGCACGACGGGGTGGACTACCTGAACGTCGGTCTCAGCCAGATCGACACGGGCGCGATCCTCAACATCATGGACTTCACCGGCACGCCTGTCGCGGCCAGTCAGTACGAGGGCTTGTACAACATGTACCAGGACCTCGCGATGCCGTCGCCCGTCCGGAACATGTATCCGCCCGGGCACGCTTGGGACGTCTACTTCGCGCACCGGCACCCTCGAATTCCGGGCTCGAACCGGCCGATTGGCGGTTCGTCAGGTCGGCCGGGAGGGTCGTCGGGCCGCCCGGGGAGTTCGTCGCGGCGGCCGAGCGTGTCCTTGAGCCAGCCGGGCGGGCTGTCGCGCCGGTCCAGCGTGTCCTCGGGGCGGCCGAGCGGACTGTCACGGCAGCCGAGCGGTATGTCGGGCCAGCCCAGCGGGTCTTGGGACCGTCCGGGCGGGTCGTCGGGTCGGCCGAGTGGGTCGTCGAGCCGACCGAGCGGGTCGTCGGGTCGGCCGGGAAGTTCGGCGGGGCGGCCGAGCGGCTCGTGGGATCTGCCGGGCAACCGGTGGGGAGCACGGGGCGGTTCGCCGGACGTGGGGATCGATCCGATCCGGGAGCAGTGGGGCATCGGGCGGGTGGTAACGCTGATGGAGCCGCGCTCCGACACGGGTCTGGTGCGGGTTCCCGCTCCTGCGGCGGGTCCGCGTACGGCCGACGGGCCCGGCGAGTTCGCGGTGTTCGACCTGCCGCTGCCTCCGGCCGACACGCCGTCGTCGTCACGGCCGTTGGGGTACGAGGTCGATCCGGGCGGCTGGATCAGGCTGCCGGACGGCACGGTCCTGTCTCCGGGTGGCTGGGTCAGTTTCGGTGACGACTTCATCCACACGCCGACCGGCATGATCATGTACGGGGACAGCGGCTGGATCGGCGAGGTCGGCAACATCGAGCAGGTCGCCGAGGTATGGGACGAGTTCGATCCGTCCGCGACCGCGTACGTGCCGGTGCTCTCCGGCGACGGCCTGCACATGGTGCCTGCCCTGCCGGGGGACGAGGCGGTCCACGTTCCCGTGACGCCTCGTACCGGCACCTCTTTCGCGGCGCCGCGCGTGCGGGCGGGCGCGGACGTTCCGCCGGGGAAGGGCAAGGAGCCTGCTACGGATCAGGCCCCGGCGGCGGGCGAGGTCCCTGTCGCGTACGAGGCTCCTGTCACGGAGCAGGCGCCCGTGTCCCGTCCGGTACCGGTCGAAGCCGTGGTACCGGCGGTACCGGCGATGCCCGTGGCACCAGCGGCACCGGCGATGCCCGTGGCCGTACGTCCGTCGCACGCCGCCCCCGAACTCCCGTCCCCCGCACGCTCGCAGGAGGACCGGCTGGCCGAGCGCGGGCTGGCGCCGCTGTACATCCTCGACCAAGGGGACGCGGTGACACACGCGTTGACCGCCGTCGCGCCCGTGGAGAGCGGACGGCTCGTGGGGCACGGACGGCCCGCCGGGTCGCGGGAGTTGCGGGACACCCTGGCCGACGCGCTCGTGACCGACGCGCAACGGCCGCCGGGGGAACGGCGGTTGTGGCCGCCGCTCACGGGCCTGACCGCCCCCGGACGGACGGCGCCGCTCGTCGGCTCCGAGGAAGCGGCCGTCGAAGCCGTACGTACGGGGACCGGTTCCGATGACGCGGACTGGCTCGTGCTCGCGGTGGCCGCACCCGTGCTCGGGCTCCGGGTCACCGTACTGACGCCGGACGGAACCCCCTGGACGACAGGACCGGACGACGGCCGCCCCGTCCTGCTCTTCCAGCAGGCGGACCCCGCTCCGTACACCGCGCGGTGGGCGGCGACCGAGCCCGTCGGCGCCGTACCGGAGCAGCGGCCCGTACCGCCCGTATCGCCGCTGTCGGCACCGGAGTTGGCCTCGGACCAGGCCCCGGCCCCGGCGTCCTCGGCACCCGACCGGCACGTGGCGGCCACCGTCCCGTCCTCGCCCCCGTCCTCGCCGCTGCGACTCGGCTTCGGTACGGCCAGTGGCCCGCGGCACCGGGCCGCCTCCGGCGGGGAACCGGCGCCCGAGGTCTTCTTCGGCTCCGAACCGCGCCCGGCCACGAGGCGGTGAGGGCGAGAGCGCCGATCGCCCCGGACACCTCGGCGGATCCGGTGCCCGCACCGGCACCGGATCCGCGAGAGGAACCGCCGTAGCGGGGTGCGCGCGCCGTGTGATATTCGTGGTGCGCAAGGGGAGTGGGGGACTCCGGTCACCAAGCGGTACGGGCACCGCCGCGCAAGGCACGCGGCCGGTGGACGCCGCACCGGGCCGGGCGGCGCCGTCCCGCCGGTCCTTCTGCTCATTCCGTGCTCATTCCGTGCCCATCCGGTTTCGGGGGCGGCCGTTGGCCTCGGTCCTGGTGCTTGACTGGCCGGGTGTGACCTGAGGGCCTTCATGTGCGTCTGAGCGATGGGCATCTCTTTGTTGGACTCTTGGCGAGTGGGGAACGGGCGTTGAGCGACACCGATCAGGACGAGGCGAAGCGGCGGCGGCGGGCACGGTTCGTCGAGGTGCTCACGAGCAGTGCCCGTCAGCCGGGGGAGCGTTCCCGGCTGGGCTCCAGGGTCGCGGGCGCCACGGCCGTACTGGCGCTCGCCGCGGGCGCCACCATGGGGATCGGCGCCTGGCGCGGCCACCAGGCCGACCAGGACGCGAAGGAGCTCACGGCCGCGCAGACCAAGGCGGCCGACCGGCTCGCCCACCTCCCCACCGGCTCCGTCAGCCCGACCGCGCAGAAGCCGACGCCGAAGCCGTCGCACTCCGCCACGCCCAAGGCGCCGGTCCACACCACCCACTCGCCGACGCCTTCGCCGAAGCGGTCCGAGAAGGCGACCGCCACTCCCACGCCGACCATCGCCGTCTACCCCTCCACCGCGCTGCTCCTGAACGCCGCGACGGCGCTGTGCGCCGACATCCCCTACTTCGGCGCGGGCAAGGTCGGCGGGTCCGTCAACACCCACAAGTGCGACGGCACCAGCAACGACAACCAGATCTGGAACATGCGCGTCCAGCCCGTCGGCAAAGGCCCCGGCGGCACCGACCTCGTCCTCTTCGTCAACGCCAAGGACGATCTCTGCCTCGACATGCCCAACCGCGGCCCCCAGCCCGCCGGCACCACCCTCAACGAGGCCAACTGCGACGGCACCCTCGCCGACAACCAGCTCTGGTGGCTCGAACCCGTCGGCAACAGCGCCGTCCACATCCGCAGCTTCATCAGCGGCAACCTCTGCATCCGCCCCGGCAACGTCAGCCCCGGCGGCTCCGACCGCCGCCTCATGATCGCCACCTGCGGCACCAACGACGAGTCCCGCTGGTTCCTCTACCCCGTCTCCGCCTGACCCGCCGCCCGCCCCTCCCTCGCCAACGCGTGAACGCACTCCGGTGAGGTGCACAACTGGTGCGGTCCCCGTCAGCTTTCGCCGAATCCAATCGCGGCGGTTGAGCGTGAACAGATAGCATCCGCGCTGCCGAGGGGGTGCGTATGACATTGGTGAAAAAGGGATCACGACGGATCGTGGTCGATGGCGTGACCTACCGGTGGCGGCTGCGGCGCAGGCCGACGTACGACCAGCTCCTCGGCTGGGCGCCTTGCACATACGCGGTCGAACGCGCTGATCGGTCCGGCGCAGTTCTCACCGTCAGAACAGATCAACCGCACATGCGGAACGCGGTCCATTCGGCGGGCAGCCCGGTGCTCCCATCAGACGTCGCCTCCGCTGTGCGCGCTGCCCTCACACGTGGCTGGGCACCCGAGAACCCCGGTCCCCTGTTCCGTCTCGACCAGTCGAAAGCCTTCTCCCCTTGGCCTGGATAGACGTTCACCGACCCGTCGTGACCTGCGATCACTGGCAAACGGCCGCCGCGGTCCGCCGCATCCGACCGCACATACGCAAAGCCCCCGACCTCACCGCTGACGCTGCTGGCAGGGTTTTTTGACACTCCTGCCGAACCCCCCCGGGCAGGATTCGAACCCGCGCACACGGCTCGGGAGGCCAGCGAGGCCGTTGATTGTCGCGAGGCGCTGAGCTGGGCGGGAGCCGTGGCTGTCGCTTGCCGTGGGGAAGATCATCACGTCCCTATGACGTGAGGGCCTGTAGGGGTCCCCGTACACCCGTATCGTCAGTCGCATGGTGTCTGGTGCGGCTGGCGACGGTCAAACAGGTAGTGGAGCTGTGGAGTTCACGGCCGAGACGACCCTCGCCGTGTTGCGTGAGGCATGCGCGTCGGTCTGCCTGGACTCGACCGGTGCCCGGTTGCTGAGGCTCGGCTCCAACGCGGTGTACGCCCTTGCCGACCGGCCGGTGATCGTACGTATCGCTGCCGATCCCGATGCGCTGGCGGAGATGGAGCGTGCCGTACGGGTAGCCCGATGGCTGGGTGCGGAGGACTTCCCGGCGAACCGCGTGCTGGCGGGGGTGTCGCAGCCAGCGGTGGTCGACGGGCGTGTGGTCACGTTCTGGGAAAGCGTCCAGGACGCGGAAGAGTACGCGACCCTGCCCGAGCTGGCCGACCTGTTGAGGCGGCTTCACTGGCTGGAGGAGCCGGAGTCGCTGGGGCTGCCGTACTTCGATCCGATGGCGAAGGTGCGGGCCTCGCTGAATGGTCTCGGTGACGGCGTCCACCCGGAAGACGCGGCGTTTCTCGCTGAGTTGGCCGACCAGTTGGAGAAGGACTACGGCCGGCTCGACTTCGTTCTGCCCTTCGGTGTCATCCACGGCGACGCGAACATCGGCAACGTGCTCCGCGCCCGCTCCGGGCAGGCGGTCCTCATCGACCTCGACGGCTTCGCGCTGGCCCCGCGTGAATGGGACCTGATCCTCACCGCGATTTACTACGACCGGTACGGGTGGCACACGCGGGAGCAGTACGAGTCCTTCGTCCACCACTACGGCTTCGACGTCATGAACTGGCCCGGCTACCCGGTCCTCGCCGACCTGCGCGAGCTTATGATGACGCTCTGGATGGGTGGGAAGGCCGCGGTCGAGCCGAGGGCAGCCGAGGAGTTCGCCCGCCGCGTGAAAGCGATCCGCACAGGCGCCACACGCCGTGATTGGCGTCCCTTCTGACTACGCACTCCTACGCACTTTCGCGGCCGGTCGCCAGCCATAGCCGGTGGTCTGCCGCCTGTTCGTGCAGCTCACGCACAGCGGTGGTTGTGCCATGCGGGGTCAGCGCGGCACGAAACTCGCGTAGGTAACTGACGCACCGGGCGGACCGTAGCTGCTCGCCCAGGTCCAGCGCGTCCAGGGCCACCCGGCACGCCTCCTCGACGTCGCCCGCCCGGAGATGCGCGTCGGCGAGCACCATCGTCACGAAGAAGTCCGACCGTACGTGGCTGCCGCTCATCGCGTTCCCGGCGTGCTCGACGGCCTGGCGGGCGCTGTTGACGTCGCGGAAGCAGTGCGCGGCCTCGGCGGCGAGTTCAGCGTCATCGAAATAGGTGATCCACTCCGGCTCGTCGCCGGAGTTGCGGCGGTCCAGGAAGCGCGCCGCCTCGGTGAGGGCTTGTTCGCAGCCGCGCTTGTCGCCGGTCCGGGCCAGGGCCCGTGCCTCCATCGCGTGGAACTGCGCCATGAGCGTGGGCGTGGCCACGCCCGAGATGCCCATACGTGCCGCACGGGCAAGTGTCGCCGCCTCCGTATGGCGGCCGAGGAACGTGGCCTGGTGGCTCATCGCCGACAGGATGCTGCCCGCGAGCCGGCGGTCGCCGCCGTCCTGCGCGAAGCGGAGCGCTTGCAGGAAATAGCGCTGAGCGAGTCCGTGGTGGCAGGCGTCGTACGACATCCACCCGGCGAGGAGCGTCGCTTCGGCGACCGTCGAGAACAGTGCGCGCCCAACGCCCTCGGTATATCGGCCGCCGAGCAGCGGCGCCACGTCACGGCTGAGATACTGGATGACCGAATGCCGGGCGTGCTCGCCCCCAAACTGGTCGTCCAGCGAGGCGAACGTATCGCTGGTGGCCTTTACCATGGCTACGTCCGCCAGACCGACGCGCGAACTCGTACGGTCGGCGGCCTGCGTCGGCGCCGGCTCGGGCGCGACCAGCCACCGTAACGACGCGTCGCTCCAGGCATGTTCGGATGGCTCTGAGGTCAACAGTGGCTCGTAGCCGTTCAGATCGGCTCGCCACAGGCGGTCAACGGCCGAGACCGCCGCGTCCGGCGTCGGCGGATAGCGGGCTTCGAGGAGTTGGGGCTCACCGTCGACCGCGCTCGGCCGGAGCCCCAATTCGGTTCCGGTGACGCCGAGCGCATCGCAAAGGAGCGGACCGTAGAAGTCGTCGGGCTGGCTGTGCCCGTTCTCCCAACTCGCAATGCGACGCTTCACGCTGGCGTCCGTAGGAAGTGCGCTTCCACGCTGGTGCGCAGCCCGACGCAGCTCGTTGACGAGCCTCAGTTGGCCCCATCCTCGTTGCTTTCGCGCTGCCCGGATCTGGGCGCCGTCTTCGCCGATCACGTATCCCACCCGGCCTCTTCGCTGCGTCGCGCGATTAGTGGCTGACTCATCACCTTACGTGATCGATGCGTTACGCGCTTGATCTCGCCGCAGACTGAGGGACCGGCGGGGGGACGGCGGATGACGCGTACTGCTCCTGCTCGTCACCTCACGTCATCTGTCGTCATCTGCCCAGCTCAGGGGGCGCGGTTCGAGGCTGGTCGTGGTGGCGGACAGTCCGCGGCCGGACGCTTTGGGGTGATGGCGCGTGCAGATGATGACACGCCGCGGAATCGAATGGCTGAGTTTGGCGTCGGAGGACCCGACGCAGTGCCGCATGATGTGGCTCGACGACCCGCGACAGCCCCAACTCGTCGCCACTGGTGCGCTCTTCGACGTCCTGGCGGTCGACCAACAGACGGGGATGGAGACATTCGACCAGCTCCGGCGCCGTGGAATGCCGGTCGGCGCGGTGATGGTCGATCGCGGGGCGAGCCGGATGGGTTTCTTCCTGCCGCCCGAGTCCGGGCCGCGCTTCGTGGGCTCGCTGTCTCGCGAAACCTCGGCCCCTCCCGAATACCGCATCCTCAGCGAGGGCTCGTACATCGTCGTCCCCGGCCCGATGGCCCTGACCGGCGACCGCTTCGAGTGGCTGAACGCACCCACCCACTCCCAGCACGGCTCGCCGCTGCAAACCGTAGCCCTGGCCGTGATGCTCGCCGCCTCCGCCAAACTTCTCGCCCGCGCTGAAAAGTACGGCCAGGAGACAGCCGATGCCGAGTGACGGGCGACAGGAGCGTGACGCGGCCCTCTGGTCGCCGATCGACAGCCACGAGTGGTACGCGGCCCGCGATGCCGTGACTTCCCTCCGCCGCGTGCTGGTCGCCCTTGGCATGGAACGGGACTTCCCCTTCCTCCGCGCCGACATGAACGCCTTCGGCCACGGCTTCATCGACCTCGGCCGGATCTCCCCTGAAACCGCCGAACGCCTCGCCGAACTCCTCCGTCTCGGCATCGCGGCCGTCCGCACCCCTACACCGGAGAGCGAGGAGACCCCAAAATGACCAACCCAAGCGGCGTCTGCGCCAGCCGAGCCGAATCTCTCGACCCGGGCGTGCCTACGTCCAAGGCTGGGCTGAGAGCAATCGCGCCGCTGGGGTCCTGGCCGAACAACTCCGCTCGGCGCCCTCGCGGACTTCCCCACCACCCTGAAGTCCGACGTCAACGTCTTCGGGGAGAGCGCGATTTGCCTGGCACGATCGTCTCGAGACCGCCGGACGCCTCGCTGGCCTTGCTCACTGTTGGCCTCCGGTCGAGCAACTGGACGAGTGGTCCAAAGAAGACGGCCTCGACTCGGGCGGCACCGCGTGGCGTATTGGCATCCCGCAGAGGCGTCGCTGACATGCGTAACTCGCGGTCTGGCCAAGCCGTGCGGCGGCTGCTTCAGGGCGGGACCGGCACCCGAGCGCCGCAGCCCAACCGGAAGCAGCACAGTAATTCTGGTGGTGCCTATGACTGTCGCTAGTTTGGAAGGCGAATGTGGCGGCTCCGTGCTGGCCTCGTGCGGCCCCCTACGGGGCTTCCGGGGCGTCCGCCCGCTTACTCGTGATTTCCCCCTGGCGTGCACCTCAGACGGACCCGCTACCCGTCCTCGTAGTTCACTACGGACGCCCGTACCCAGAGTTGGCTTGCGACATCACTTCTTCGGGCCCGCTCGACCTCCACGATCGCACAGGGATTCTGGCGGAACGCCGTGTGTGCCGACATCACGCTGTCGTCGGGAAGAGATGTTCGATGGCGCGCTCGGATCGTCTCGATCGGCCGCCAGGACGGGAGGGTACTACCTTCGCCCGCATCATCCCCGACGCCATCCGCACCCTTGCCTGAGCGACACTCGCCTGTTGCGAACTAGACTAATGATGTGGCCTGTCCCACGTGTGCGCTGACGCTGCTGACCGATCCTAGGACTGGCCTGGTCTCTGCCAAGCGTTCAGCTGACGCCCAGAGTGCTTCTCTTGTAACATCGAGCGGGCGCTTAGGAGGGGTTGATGAACTTCTGGCACGATCTCGGCTTTGGCAGCAACCCTTATGTTGTCAAGCCGCTTCCGTCGAGCGCGGACGGCCGAGAATTGCTCGTCGGACGCGACATGGAACTGAGGGCATTACTGCGACGGATCGAAGAAGGAGATACTCACGTCGTTCTTGAGGGCCCTAATGGTGTCGGCAAAACAAGCCTAGTTGCTGTTGCGGCCTGGGTGGCGACTGAGCGATTCCTGGACAGGAAGACGCCTCAGCTTTACGTCTCACTGCCCGAGCCTCTGCAAATCAAGGAAGATGCTTCAGAATTTATCAGTGATTGCTACTTCGCAATTGCGCGAGCCTTTCTTGATTACGAGGATGTCTTGAGGCGGGCCGACCGCAAGGTGCCGCGGACGAAAGACGTCAAGGCGTGGCTTGATTCCCCCGTGCTCAAGGGGCGTGGTTTCAACTTGTCGTCACCATTTGGTGGTGGTGGGGTATCTGGAAATACTGCGGCCAATAGTTCATCTGGGTTCTCTAACGCAGGCTTCAAAGCTACGATCCGTACCTGGTTGCGAGACGCCTTCCCTGAGGGAACCGGTGGTCTCGTCGGGGTCATCGATAATTTGGAGTTGCTAGAAACCAGTAACGCTGCCCGCCGTCTTCTAGAAGAGATCCGGGATCCCGTTTTGCAGTTGGGTGGCATGCGCTGGGTACTGTGCGGGGCGCGGGGGATCGCGCGAAGCGTTGCGGCTACGCCGCGACTAAATGGAGTGCTCTCTGAGCCCATCGAGATCACACCTGTCGCAGACGAGTACATGCCGGCCTTGATTGAAACGCGACTAAGTCATTACTCGGTCAAGGGTGGCAGCAAGGCCCCGGTTTCGGCGGCATCTTTTGGGCATGTGTACGAAGTCACCCATAAGAATCTGCGTGATTCTCTCCGGCACGCCCAAAGCTTCTCTCAAGATTATGAGTCGGGGTTCTTTCTGTCGAAATCTGAGCTTGAGATTGCTGAGGCGTTTACAGGGTGGATTGAGAGTCTGGCGATTAAGCATGAGGCTAGCGCGAGACTACAACCACGACCGCGAAAGCTGCTTGAAGACCTAGCTGTGTTCGGGGGGACATGCTCCCCTAGCGATCATGACCAATTCGGTTTCAATGATCGTGCGCATATGCGCAAAAACGTGGTGGAGCTTGAACGGTACGGTTTGGTTACCAGCAGCAAAGATGATGATGACCAGCGACGGCGTTCAATCGAAATTACGTCGAAGGGTTGGCTAGTTCACTATGCGCGCTCTCAAGGACTGAGTGCGCCGACCATTCCGGGTGTGTAGATGGCTTATAAGGTCGGAGGAGCGGGTTTGGGTGGGAGTTGGCATGGGGCGAGAGATGGGGCCCGTAAGCTTGCCGCGACTCGGGCAGGCTCTGGTCCTGCCCGCTATGGCCCGATGTTGGCCCCGTTCTTCGAGGCTCGCCCCATGGGGGCTGTCTTACGAGTTGGTGCGTGATAGCGGGTGAGGTGTCGTGCCAGGTGAATGACATGATCCCGCTGTGGCGATCACGGTCAATCGGGCGGTGCTGGCGCATAGGCTGTTCATTGGGCTCTCGCGGCATCATCTTGCTTACCTGGCCGTGGAGTTGGCGGCGCCGTGGCAGGCCGTGGTCGAGGGTCGTCGCCATGCTGCACGAGGCGGGGTCCCGAAGCGGGCCGCGGGTGCTGGTGTTCGTCGATCGGCTGGTGGCGACGCTGATCCATCTGCGGCACGACCTGCCGCACTCGGTGCTGGGGCTGCTGTTCGGCGTCGACCGGTCCACCGTTGCCTGGGCGATCGGAGAGACGCGCACGCTCCTGGCGGAGCGGGGGTGCGCAGTTCCCGACCGCCCCGGTCTGCGGCTTCGGACGCTGACGGATGTGTTTGCCTACGCCCGGGCCGAAGGCGTCGAGCTGCGTTTGGACGCCACCGAGGTTCAGGTCCGCCGGCCACCGGCCGGCCGCGGCGGACGGCGTGCGTTCGTCTCGGGCAAGAAGAAGCAGAACACAATGAAGGCGACCGTAATCGCCGACTGGCGGGGCCGCACGTTGTGGACCGATGCCCTGCGACCTGGCCGTATGCACGACGTCACGGCGGCCCGCAACGAGGGTGTCGCTGTCTGCTTCCGGCACTTCCCCGACGTCAAGGTCCTCCTAGACGACGGTTACCCGGGCCTGAGCCGCGACCACCGTGGGCAAGCGATCACCCCTCCGAGAAAACCCTGCCTGGGGGCACTGCCCGGCAGAGTGGAACAGTGGGAACGAGACTGCCACGGCCACGCGTCCGACCGAATCACCGTCGAACACGCCCTCGCCGACCACAAACGCTGGAAGCAGCTCCAGCGCTGGACCCAGCGCTGTGACCGCCTCCCCGACACCTACCGAGCCATCGCAGGCATGGTCTCCGACCGCAACATCACTGCTTGAGGTCGGGCCATGAACAGGCCAAACACGCCTCACCCGCTATCACGCACCAACTCGTAAAGCTGCGGAGCCGACCCCTCAAGCGTCCTCCGGCCCCGTCTGAGTTTGGTCGTGTGGCTGGCTGCTGGCGTGCGACCGGCGGAGCCGGAGACGAAGCGGGGCGGAGACAGGAGCGGCGTCCCTTGCGGTGAGCCGGGGCCGCGCGGCGAGCGCGAGCGAGCCGCCTTGATGGAGTAGAGGAAGTCTGGACCTGGCGGTTGGTCAGCGGCCGTAGGAGAGTTCGAGGTCGTCGCCGGCGCGGTGGAACGCTTCGATGGCGAGGGGCTTGAACTCTGGGGTGTGGGTGACGTGGAGGATGGTCAGGAGGGGGACGCCTTCGGGGAGGCGGCGGGCTTGGGCCTCGTCGGGGAGAGACATCTGGGGGCGGAGGTATTCGGTGAAGTGGAGTTCGTGGCCGAGGTTGGCGAGCGCTGCGTAGAGGTTCGGCGGTGGCGGGGGCACCTCGGTTTCGTACTTCGTGCCGACCAGGGCGGAGAACGGTACGTAGGTGCGGTAGAGCTGGCGCAGGCCCGGTTGCGATCTCCAGCGCGTGGTATGTGTAGGGCGGTTCGCCCAGTGGGATACGCAGGAGGTCGACGAGGGCCAGGGTTGCATCGGTTCGCGTGGCGATGGGCTCCTCGTGGGCCGGTCCGGGCGAGCCCAGCGGCGTGCAGCTCGGGATGCCCGTGCAGGTGCGGCCGAAGCGCGGCGGATTCTGGTTCGTCGTAAGGCTGTTGCCGGGCCAGGTGCCGGCCGACTTCGCCAAGGCGGCGCCCGCGCTGGCGGAGGCGTGGCAGGTGCACGTGGTACGGGCCACGCCGCTGCGACCCGGGCACGTACGGATCGACGCCTCGTCGCAAGATCCGCTCACGGCACCGCGCGTACCGCAGCAGTGGGGGAGTGGCCGGCTGCTTCGGGTCGCGGTCGGAGTTTTGGAGACCGAGAGGCAGTGGACTGTCGATCTTCGGGAGATACCGCACTGGCTGATCGTCGGCGCTACGCGCTCCGGCAAGTCCACATTGATCAACGCCCTCGTGGCTGGCCTTGCGCCGCAGCCGGTCGCACTGGTCGGTATCGACTGCAAGGGTGGCATGGAACTGTCGGTCTACGAGGCCCGGTTGTCGGCGCTGGCGACCGGCCGGGCCCAAGCCGTCCGACTCCTGTCGGCGCTGGTCGACCTAATGCGGATCCGCTCAGGGCGTGAATGAGTCCTTCGTGCTGGGCTGCCTAGAGCGTTTGACACCGCTGCACGCCAACAGTTCGGTCCCGGTGGCGTCGAAGTACAGGGTGAAGAACCAAAGCCGGTCTGCTGCGTCGATAATCCCGGTACGCAGTTGCTCACCGCGGTGCCGTGCAAGGATCGCGACAGTCTCGTCGAGGCCGATTACCTCTTGCAGGCCGCGGGCCAACGTTCGCCTCAACCTCGTTGCGGCGATACCGGCGACCATCCACTGGGGCACCTCGTCGTCCCAGACCTTTACCTCGGCGCCGGCTGCGATGGCTTCGCGTGCTGGCTTGCACGCGCTCGTCTGGTCGGTGAGCATCGCGGTGATGTTGGGTTGCCATGGGTGCTCGTCCTCGGTGGCCATGCGGCGACTGTAGGGAACGAACGTGGACAGTTGCCACAGGAATCGAGGTGGCCTCGCGGGGCGGGAGGCAGAGGATGAGGCATTCGCGGCCGCCCTGGGGCCCCAAGATCAACACGTCATTACAACGTGATCACTGGCAAACGGCTGCCGCAAGCCGCCTCCGGCTGCGCATAGGCAAAGACCCCGACCTCAGCGTTGATGCTGGTGGCGGGGTCTTTTGGCACCCAGTGCAGGGTGCCCCCGGCAGGATTCGAACCTGCGCACACGGCTCCGGAGGCCGTCACTCTTACGCGCATTTCCGCAGGTCAGAGAGTTACCTGACGTTTCATCATGCGCTCCGCGTCACAAATACGTCACTCGCTCCGGGACAAAATCTGAGGTGCTGTCAGGTTGTGTGGTGTCGTTCGGTCACCCGATATCGGTACCCCTCCCAGTGCGCTGGCATCCCTGGCCTGGGTCGGCGTTGGGGGGCGTGAAGGAGCGCGATCGGACACGCGCGCTGTCTGGTTGCGCTGGGTGACCTTGGTTTCCGGCGGCAGGGACGGGACAGCGGCGGGTGCGGGTTGGGCCATTCGGGTGGTGGTGCGGATGGTGGCTTTGGGCGGTGGGCAGTCCTGCCTCCTCGACGTGAGGGGAATGGCCATGGTGCAGCAGCTGGTGCAGGGCGGGTTGACCGGGGTGGGTGGCGGGCTGGTGATCGGCCGCCAGCGGGTGCGGGAGTTCCGGCATGACACCCCGGTGGACCGCGGCCGGGGTGTGACTGCGGTGGCGGGGGAGCTGGGTGCGGAGCTGGCGCGGGCGATCCGGGTGGGGCTGGCTCCGTCCGGTCCGGGGCCCTACGGGTCGCGGGGGCCGTCGGAGCTGACCTGGTACGCGTTCGCTGTCACCTACGCGCGGGATCATTGGGTGGGGCGGGCGGCGACAACGCGCAACGAGACCAGTGAGGCACTGGCCCTCGTCACAAGGGCGATGCTGTGGGATGTGCCGGGCCGGCCGGGTGATGATGTGCTGCACCGGGCGCTGCGCTCGTGGGCGTTCCTGGGCCCCGGTGCGAGCGAGCACGACATCCCCGCCCGGGACCGGCTGGTCCTGGCGTGGGTGGCGAAGGCATCAAGGCCGCTGGTCGACTTCCATGACCCGGTCGTGGCCCGCAGTGTCCTGGAGGCGCTGCGCCTGAGGCGCGACGGGAGCGCGGCGGCGCCGGAGACGGTGCGGCGCAAGCGCAAGGTCCTGGTGAAAGCCCTGTACTACGCGATGGAGCAGGGGGAGCTGGGCAGTCATCCGCTGAACCGGATCCGGTGGCGGGTTCCGAAGCAGGCCAGGTCGGTCGACCCGCGGTCGGTGATCAACCCCCACCAGGCCCGCGACCTCCTCGCCGCCCTCTCCTACGTCGGTGGCTACCACCGGGCCAAGGGACGCCGGCTCGTGGGCTTGTTCGCGGGAATGTACTACGCCGGGCTCCGGCCCGAAGAGGCTGTCGCGGTGACCCTGCCGGACTGCACCCTGCCAGAAACCGGCTGGGGCCGGCTGGTGCTGCACCGCACCCGCCCCCAGGCCGGCAAGAAGTGGACCGACAGCGGCGAGTTTCACGACGACCGAGGGCTGAAGAACCGCCCCCCGGGCGAAGTCCGCATCGTCCCTCTACCACCACCTCTGGTCGCGATCTGGCGCGACAGCGTCCAAACCCACGGGACCGCCCCGGACGGGCGACTGTTCTTCACCGAACGCGGCAACATCGTCGGCTACACCATCATCCACCGCGTCTGGAAAGAAGCCCGCACCCTCGCCCTACCCCCCCAACTCGCCGCCACCCCACTCGCCAAACGCCCCTACGACCTGCGCCACTCCGCCCTGTCCACCTGGCTCGCAGCCGGCGCCGACCCCGCCGAAGTCGCCCAACGCGCCGGCAACAGCGTCGAAGTCCTCCTCACCCGCTACGCCAAATGTCTCTACGACCGCCAGTCCATCAACAACCAGCGCATCGAAGATCTTCTCGAGGCTTATGACTCCCGCCCGGATCGCACCGCAGGGTAAACACGGTGGATGCGTCCCTCGCTGCGCTGTGTCTTCCGACAGAGTGGCCTGCTCAATGCGCAGTGGCTCGAAACCTAGAGCGGCTGCCCTCTATTACGGGAGTCGGTGTCGGCCCAGGAGGGGACCGGCCAGGTGCGGACGTCGCCGAGGGAAAGCTGCAGGGGGCGGAGGAGCCGTCGAGCCAGGTCGGGGGATAGGTCTTCGATAGCCAGGGCGACGGCTGCGAAGGCTGCCGTCTTCTGCTCGTCTGAGAAGGCTTCGATCCTTTTTCCATGGGAGCGCGCAGCTCGACCAAGGGCTCCTTCGGCGTGTCCGATCAGCGCGGACCTCAATGCGGCCTCTTGGCGTGCTGCGGCCGGCGGTCGTTGCGAGATCCTGGGCCTCGTACCAGGCGCGGTCCTGGTGGCCGGGTGGCCACGCCTGGTCATAGGAACGGCGCATGGCAAGGATCTCCTGCCACGTGGCCCGCTCGATACGGGCGATGAGCGCAGCTGCTGTGCGGCCCTGTGGGCCCAGCGCCCACCAGGCCGGCACCCGGCGCCAGATCTTCTGGTGCCAGTTCTGCCCCTTGCGGTCCTCATCGCCGGCGGGAACGAGGGTGATGATCCACAGCGCGAAGGGAAACTCTGTAACGAACGGCAGATAGGACGAGCCGGTGGCGTGGGGGGCGGCTCGGTGCCACGGCTGCTTGCGGCGGCGCAGTAGAACACCGGGCTCTTCCTCGACCGGGACCGTGAGCCCGTCACGCAACGCGGCGGCATAGTCGACAGCGTCGTCACCCAGGCCGCGGCCGGAGGGCCTTGTCAGCTTCCATCCCCAGCCGTCGGGCAGGTCTGCGTCGGAGACTCCCTCGAGGGCCCAACGTTCCCATCCCAGACCGGTCATCCGCCTCCTTCCCATTGCGATCTGGCCCATCATGGCGGACGGCCGGAACGAGTGTCATCAGGCGGTCGGGGTGCGGTGTGGCAGGCTCGTGCCCTCTATCGACGAGGGGAAAGACGTGGCGGTGATAAGACGGTCAGGAGCGGCGGGGCTCACCCGTGCCACAGATGTCGGGCTAACTGTTCTTCCCGTGGTACAAAGGGCTCGCATGGTTGTTCGTCTGGAGCCAGGCGGCGTATCCGCGCAAATCGCGATCCAGTAGATTGATGCACAGTTCGAGCCCAAAAATCGCTAGAACGAAGTACACCTCTCCGAATGAGGTGTAGAGGAAATCGGATTCCCATACACGCTGCACGACCTCGCCCGTTGAGAGGGTCCACGATTTTTCCACGTCGTAGATTCGACGTTGACTTATTGGCCATGGCTTTCCGCTCCCGTAGCGACCGTACTCCCGGATGGGGTCCAACTGAGGATCGGCCACCAGGGAACGCATCCCTATTGGATTGCCGAGGAGTCGTTGGGCCAAGGATTCCAGGGCGGCTTTGGCCATGAGCCGCGAAGCTAGAACGGCCGGCCAGTTGTCCACTAGGGCAGGAAGATTGACAACTGACGGCTTCTCTGATATTAGGTAGGGAAGCGCGTCCGATTCTACGCTTATCGTGGCCATAAAGTTGCCATCGACGTATCGCTGGACAAACGCGGGAAGGCCTGGTCCAACTGTGCCCAGTAGGGGCGGGATGCGTCGCTTTTTACTCGGTATGGTCTCGTGGAATCGCAGGGCGATAAGTTCTGGCGATTCGAGGAGCGGTTTTTCAACTTTGACTGCAAAATAGTTATTGCATGCATCGCAAACTGTTCCTGCTGGAAGAGTCATGGTCGTGTTGCCCAATGATTCAGGCACGACATGTTCAACGCTTCGTGAACCCTGACTGTCTCTCTTGCAAAAGAGGCATAGCATAGATGCACCTAATGGAAGCCGGGGTCTCGGCGAGGGGGCCCTCATCTCTGGCTCACAGCATGGCAGGAGGCGGATGCGTCTCGCACCCTGATTGTTGTTTTCGCCAGTTGAGCTCGTGGAGTCCCCAGGCGGGGTGGTCGACGCAACGCGCTGCGGAGCCACCTCGGTGTCCCCGGTGACGGACGATCGCGAGTCGGACGTGCCGCTACGAGGTGGACACCGTCAGAAGCGATGAGGATCGCATACCGCTTTTCGGGTTGGCCCGTGGGGTGAGTGTCCGAACCGGGTGTGATTCCGAGGGTTGCGCTGTCTTCAGTTGACCTAGTAGTTGAGCTTCCGCTTCGTGACCGCAGAGGAGTTCGATGAGGAAGGAGCGGGTGACGTATCGATAGCTCTGGGGAGGGTGGAAGGGTCCGCCGACTCGTAGGCGTGCCAGGGGGACGGCCTGCTCCAGGGGTTGGGGCGACTTGAGGACGAGGGCGGATGCTTGCGATGCCCCGTGCATGTAGGCGTTGTACTCGTCGCGGTTGATGCCGCTGTCCGCGCGATGCCGACGCCAGATGACTGCTGGCGTGGCGGAGTCGACTCGGCTCACGCGGGCGGTTCCGACGATGGCCATGACGGGAGAGGTGGCGTAGAGAACGACGGGGGTCCCTTCTGGAACGGCGACCCGCTGACGCCGGAGTTCGACCGTTTTGGTGCCTTCCAGGATGGCCGTGGCGAATCTCGGGTGGACGGAGATCAGCAGGGCGCGTTCCGTGTCGTTCACCGCGCTGGGTGGCCTTCCTCGTAGAGGGCATGGAACAGGTCGGACGAGATCTTGAAGACTGACTGTACGTTGACCTTGTCTCCATAACGAGCCCCGAGTTGAAGAAGTCGCTTGCGGGACACCGGGCGTGGGAACAGGCCCGTGTCGGAGAAGCGCAGGGCCATCGCTCGGTTGTCTGCGTCGCAGATGGCCAGGACATCGTCGAGTTGGTACACGCCCAGGTGCTTGAACTGCTGGTACAGCTGTTCCCCGTCATCGACTACGACCTGGTCGAGGCGCGAGCAGCCGATCACGCAGGACAGGGACTGACCCTTGTCGGAGCTGGCATACCAGAGGATCCGTGCGGGGTACCTCTCGCCTCGAGAGCGAGGCGAACGGTAGTAAATATGTTCGCGGCTGAGTCCTAGAAGGTTGTTACGGGGGAGCAGACCGGTGGGGAAGCCGAACAGGTCGTAGGCCCACTTCGGTCTGATGGGGACCAGGAACGTCGGGAGGTCGGCATCGGTGATCTTGGCCGGCCACCAGGCGTGCTCGACCGCGGATGCGGCTGCGGCGGGCATCGGGGCTTGCAGGCGCGGAAGGTCGAGGCCGACGCGTCCAGCGAGGCCAGCGGCACGGCGGTCGAGTGCGGCCGTGTCGGTGATCTGGTCCAGGACGAAGGCCAGCCGATTGTTTCCATGGGATTGGAAAGCGTCCTCGGTGGTGGCCGAGAGCATGGTGCGCTGCAGGTGGGGGTCGGTCAGCCGAAGGATCTCCAGCCCGCTGTCCCGGCAGCGCTGGCGCAGCATGAACAGGATCTGCCGGGCGAGCGTCGATGCAAGGGGATGCTTCTCGTTGACGCGCAGGAGCGGGACTTGCAGTTCCTCGCCGCGCTCTCCGTGGCAGTAGGTCGCCAAGAGCCCGCCCTGGTCGTCGATGATCTGCTGCCGGTTCCACTGGTCGGGTTGAGCAGCCAGATACCGCAGCCGTGCTTTGAACGCCTTCTGTCTTTCCCCGCCGAGGTGGTTGTGGAAGACCAGCTGCTCTTGCTCATGGCAGGCAGGGACGGCTGTCGTGGTGAGGGTTGTGCCCAGAAGGCTGCCTGGCTGGTACACCTGTGCCCTTGTCAGTTCATCTATCTGCAGGACGATGTCGGCCGGTCGCAGAATTCGAACTCCGCAGATGGCTTCCGCTATGGGGCTGAGTTCGAGCAGGCCGGCGTCGCGGGTGATCAAGTGCTGGACGCCTGCTGCACTGGCCTCTACGACGTACTGGAGGTCGGCGAGGTCGTTTTCCGCGCGGGGCAACTCGATGCCCAGAGTCTCCCAGGCCGACTCGATCAGTGTCCGCAAGATGCGGCCGTGGTCAACGCGGTTGTCGAGCCGCCGCGGGTGGTAACCAGTGGTCGCGGCCTGGAGCTGGATCCGCCGCTCGGCGGGATCGGCGAGGTTTTGGATCTCGGTCATCAGCTGTGGCAGGACGACCAGGTCGAGCAGATTCTCCAGCCATTCCGCAGCCAGTGCCCGGCTCTCTTCGGACCCCGTGCGAGCGCGGGAGGCGTGGATGTCGGCGAAGACATTGCAGTCCATCGCGGCGGTCAACAGAGCCGTCGGCTCCAACTAGCTGAACAGATCCGGGTGTCCATGATCGCGCCACCACACGACCAGCGGCTTGCGCGTTCTGCCGCGGCCGTCCACTTCGGTTCGCGGTACGAAGCCGAGCCGGGACCACATGCGCTCCAGACCGTAGTCCTTCCGGCACTTGAGGAGGATGCCGAGACGGTCCTGGTGACGTTCGGATATGGCGTCAACGAGCAGCTGGTTGACGCCCGTCCCACGGTGTTCGGGTTCGACACAGAGATGGGTCAGGCGCACGCGGTCGGCAGGCAGGCCATAAAGCGCGTAGCCGACGAGCTGCGAGCCGTTTGTGGCGGCGATCAGAGTTCCAGACCGTGCAGCTTGCTCGAACACTGTCTGCGGAAGGAAGCCCAGCGTGTCGGTGAAGCGATCCCCGAGGCGTATGACCGCCTGCAGGAGCCTGTCATCCTTCTCGGACACGGTTCTGATCCGCACCGTTGTGCCCCCCTTCGCCGCACGAAGATCCATACGCGCGATTCTCCGGGCGGTTGTCGTACTTGTCAGGAGAACGCCCAAACCTAAAGGCTCATATAGTTCGCCACGGACTTCGGTGACCTGACCGTCTGCGCAGGACGGACGGACTACGGCTCTGCGCTAGCTGGGATCGTGCGGAAGGGCTGCGGCTTCGGGACCACCACCGGCCACGTCGGTCCCGACCACCCCCGCACCCTCACCATCCGAAACGCCCTCGTCCAGTGGCGCGTACGGGTGCTCACCGGCGAGGGGTAGGGCTCATGGGATTGGGATGCACATTCGCGGCCTGGTGGCCCGGGGCTCATTTTCCGAGATCAGACGGGAGCCCGATCGCGGCTGCGGTCCAGGACTGCAACGAAGGCGGGAGCCAGCGCGCGGATCCGGGCCTCGGGGACATCCGCCGCCAGGGCGTTCACAGCCATGTCCACGCCGGGGGAGCGGGGGCGCCCGAACAGGTCGGCCAGCAGCTTCAGCCCGGTAGCTGTGGTCGCTCCGGCGCGTTCATTCGAGAGGAGGCGGGTGGCGTCAGCGGCGGCCTGGCGCGGCTGGGTGCCCATGAACAGGCGTAGCACATCGCCGGCATCCTTGTCGGTCAGCCGGTCCGGGTGCCGGTCCTTGTCGGCGAGCCGGTCGCTGATCTTGTGGGCCTTGGCGACGAGCAGCGCGATGGGCCCGGCGACGTTGACGGTGACCTTCCGCCCGTCTCCGTCTTCGAGCGCGGCGATCGTCATGGGGGAGCGGTCTTCGACAGCGACCTCAAGCCCCGGCGTCCGCCGTGCGCTCATCTTCCCGTGCGGGGGGATCTTCGCGCTGCGCGTGCCTTTGCCCGCCAGAGACTCTGGGACGAGCAGGTCGAGTTCGACCAGGACGCTGAGGTCCCCGACCTGCTCCCTACGCCCCCAAAGGCCCGGCCCGTCGGCCTTGAGCAGTTCGAACCCGCCATCGCGCAGAGCCTGGTCCAGCAGGGGCTGGTCGGGCAGCCGGGCCGGGTCCAAGGTCAGGTCACCGTCGGAGGTGAAGGCCGCCGACCGTACGGCCGCGGTCGGGGTGCGCAGGTAGACGGCCTGGGCGCCGACGACGGTGATGGCGTCCCGGTGTTCCCGCAGCGCTTCGAGCCCGTCGAGGAGCACCCGCCGTGCGACGACGGTCAGTTGCTCGGGGTCGACTCCGTCGGGGACCTTCGCCATGGGGCTGCTCCGTACCTGGGTGACATCTCCGGTGGCGTGATCCTAGGGGCGCGGGCCGCCGGTGAGTACCGAGATTCCGGGAATCCGCCACTGGTCCTCGTTGTCCGCCATGTACGAGATGACGGCCTCCCCTTCGGCCGGCATCCGTCCCGGGCCGGACAGGCAATCCAGTACGAGTTGGCTCAGTGCGACCTGCCTGAGTCCGTCTGCGTCGGTCCGGGTGCGGTGGAAGACGACGTCGTCGTGGGCGCGCAGCAGCAGGGTGTCGGCTCCCTGCTCGGCGGGTAGCAGACCGAGCCGGTCCCCGAGCTCGTAGGGGCTGTTGGGTGTGGCCTGGACGTAGAGCATCACCTGGCCGCCGACGGCCAGCGGTGCGATCTGCCGGGCGGCGTAGGAGCCGGTGAGCGCGAGCTTCTTCTCCTTTTTCTGGAGGGCGCGGACGGCGTCCAGGAGCGGCTCGGGGCCGTTCGGGGCAATCATGCCGACGAACGGGTTGTGCCGCAGCACGGACAGCTGCTCGGCGCGGGCGCGCAGCAGGCCCTGCCAGTCGACCGTGACCACCTGGCGGCCGTCGCGCCGGATCAGGAGGAGGTCCTCCATGGCGTCCAGCAGCTTGGACACGTAGCCGCTGCTCATCTCGGTGAGTGTGGCCAGATGCGAGGCCCGGTACGGCGGTGCGACGTCGGCGAGCAGGCGGACCAGCCGTCCTGCCCGGGGGCCGGCGAGCTTCGGCCTGGCCGCCGGGGCGGTGGAGGTGGCACGCGGAGCACGCTGGTGGCTGTCAGCCATGATCACCACGGCCGGACGAGAGATGCGCAGCCAGACGTTCCCTAGTAGGTCGATGTAGCCGATGTTGTGCTGACGCAGCTCCTGCTTCGTCTTCTCGGTGAGGGCGGCGGTGATCACCAGCGGCTGGGTGTAGTGCTGCAGCCGCCGCATCAACGCGGCCTTTGGGGCCAGCTGCTCGCGGACCGCAAGAGGCGTAAGCGAGGTCTTGGTGTCGACCAGGAGCTGGGCGAACGTGCTGTCCCCAGTCGCCTGCAGTTGGACGATTGCATCGGCGCCGGTGTCACCCTGATCCGCCGGCTCCGGCTGGACGCGCACCTCCCACTCCGGGCCCAGGAGCCGGCGCAGGGCGTCGAGGCCGTTCTGCAACAAGGTTTCTTCGTCGGACGCCATCATCTCCATGGTGGAAGGATCGCACGAGACAGCAAAAGTTTCCAGTTTTGGGTTGTTTCCAAGTGCGGGAAGCTGCGCATTCTTAAGCGAGCTTTCCAGAAGAGGTGCGCTTCTTGGGCGAGGAAACCTCAGCATGCGGGAAGCAGTGCGGATGGCCGACCTGTCCCGGGTCCGGCCCCGGTCTGGGCAGAGCGGGCGGCGCGTGACACAAAGCCGGGCCTGGCCGTTCAGTGCAAGCATCGGCGTCCAGGTCAGCAGGTCGAGCGCGATCTGGAGAATCCTCAGCCGGACCCTCTTCTGCGCGCGACATCGTGCAGGGGCAGGTTCTGTGAGCCGGTCGAGCGGACGGCCCGGATACGGTCCTCGGTCGGGGTCCGCAGGTGGTGTCGGGGTTCGAGCTCGGCGATGGGTCGGCCGGTGGTGCTGGCGGCGAAACCCATGATCCACCCAGTTCTCGCTGTATATGGTGATCTCGTGTCGCTGCAGGGCTCGGCACCAGGACGGGAGCGGGCGGGGGTGGGAACGGGTGCCGATACCCGCACTGAAGGCCATGGGGTACGCCCAGGCCGCCGGAGGACGCCTCGTGCACCTCACTCAGCGTGAGAGCCGCGGTGTCGAACAGGTGTGCTCGTGGGATTTGGTGGTGACCGTCGGGCCGGAGCCCGAGGACCGTGCTGCGGCAGCCTGGATCGTCGCCGACGAGATCATGCGGGCCCGCACCGACCTGGATGACCTCGCTTACCAGCTCTGGCGCGACAGTGCGCTGGGCGGCACCCCCCTGGCCGGCCCTGACCGGGCGCACGTCCTGCTCTACGCCGGCCCGGTGTTCGAGGCCAACGACCCTACCGGCGTCACGGGCTACGTGGGTGAGTGGCTCTGGTACCTCTCCACCCGCGACCTTCCCCCCGAGACGGGGCGCAGCGTGGAGATCCTGGACCCACCATCGTCGACAGTGACCGACAGCGGCCCGGACGGGCTGGTGATCCACCGGGTGCCCGGCAGCGAGTTGGGGTTCGTCTTCCGGTTGTGGGAGATGAAGAAATTCACTGCGGAGAAGACGAAGCCGAGCGACACGATCCGCAAAGCGTGGCAGCAGTTGAACACCCAGGGGGCCCGGTACCTGGGTCAGCTTTCGTGGGGAGGCCGGGAGCTGGCCCCCGACACCCGGCTGTTCGTCGCCTCGATGGCTCGGCAATGGGTGGACGCCGAGGCGTCGGGCAACGGCGGGGTCAGTATCGCCCTCGACGCCGTGTACACCCCGGACACCGCCTTCGAGCGCTCGCACCAGCACTTCACCACCCACACCCACCCGGGCGCGCTGCAGGGCGTAGTGGTGGCGATCGAGGATCTTGAAGACTTTGCGAAGGACGTGAGGAGGTACGTGTGGAGCGCACTCTAGACCCAGAGGTGCTCGCGTCCGCGCTCGGCGAGTACCGGGTGGGCGGGGTGCTGCCCAGTGCGCAGGACCTGCTCGCGGCCATGACCGAACTGGAGATCGCGGCCTTCCGCGGCGAGCGGGAGATCGAGGACGAGACCCTCGCCACGGCGTGGTACCTGCACGGGCTTGCCGCGCTCGACCCGGAGACGCCCGGCTACGACGGGGTGCGCGTGCGCCGGGCCTTCGCCGCCAGCGCGCACCTGATGGACCTCGCCTTGGGCGACGAACGCCGGCCAGCGGCTGAGCGGCTCCAGATCGCCTTCGCCGCCCAAGCCGGGTACCGGCGCAGCGAGCAGGACCCGAACGCCACCGCCGTCTACCGGCAGGTCCGCACTCTCCTCGACATCACCGGTGAGCTGCGTGGGCACATCGGTACCCTGGCGGTGGAGGCCGGCATCGTCTTCCTCGGCTTTGACCGCCCGCAACTGAACCAGACGCTGCGTGTCTGGCGGCGGCAGCTGCGAGGAGTGCGGGCGATGACCCGCCGCGAGTCCCTGGCGGGGACCATGTACGGGCCAGCAGAGGCCGTCGTGGAGGCCGTCTTCCACCTGTACCAGTTCCTGGGGATCGGCGAGGAGCGGGATCTGCTGGCGGCGCAGCGGCTGCTGCTGGACGTGATGACGCAGACGGCCGGCCAAGGCGACCGGCTGGCGCGGTGGGTTGCCGCGCACCTGTTCCAGCTGAGCGGGGAGATGGCGGCCAGCAGCCTGTACCAGCTGCTCCCCCCGGGCACTCCTCCAGCCGTGGCGCGGAGCTTCGCGCTGTCCGCGCCCCCAGTGATGACGCTCTGGCCGCCGCAGCGCCAGCTCCTGAAGCTCGAGCGCGGCAACCCGCTCGACCCCGCGACGTCACGCAGCCTGATCAGCGTGCCGACCAGCGCGGGCAAGACGCTGATGGCCCAGCTGGTGATCTGCTCGCACCTGGCGCAGCGCCCCGGGCGCGTGGTGTACGTGTCGCCGATGCGCAGCCTGGGGCGGGAGATGCGCACGGCGCTGCGGGGCCGGCTGCGGGTGCTCGGGCGGCGCCTGGCCGCAGAGCAGCCGGAGTTCCCGTTGGGCACCTGGGCCTCCTCGGCCGAGCCGGACGGCGGGGACGTGGAGATCGTCACCCCCGAGCGGCTCATGCACGTGATCCGCAACAATCCCGGCGAAGCGCTGGCCGACGTCGGGCTGGTCGTCGTCGACGAGGCCCACCACATGGGCCAGGGGCGGCGCGGCTTCGTGCTGGAGAGCCTGCTCACGCTGCTGCGGGCCCGCAGCGATATCCGGCTCGTGCTGCTGTCCGCGGCGGTCGGCAATAAGGGCGACATCGCCTCGTGGCTCGACCCGCTGCGCCCTGAGCGGGAGGTGTACTTCACCGACACCTGGCGTGGCCCGCGCCGGATGCACGGTCTCATGTATCCGAACCTCATGACGGAGCAGGCCGAGCTGACCGAGCGGCGGCCGACGGCGAAGCATGCTTCGCCGGTGCTCGCCACCGTGCCCGTCGAGACCCTCCTCGCTGTCCGGCCGACAGCCTCCTCCGCCATCGCCCGGCTGACTACCGGCGAGGTGGGCACGCGGCGCTTCGCCGGCTCCGCAGGCCGGTGGAACGCCCGGACCCGTCTGCAAGGCGGGATCGCCGACTACCAGGTCTTCGCCGCCGGCGCTGCGGAACTCACCGCGAACGGCAGCGTGCTGATGGTCGTCGGCACCCGGCGGGCAGCACGCGACGCGGCGCTCGCCATCGCCGAGCGCCTGCCCGAGCGGCCTGAGGCCGCAGTCCTGACCGACTACCTCGCCGACACCCTCGGCGCGGAGCACCCGCTGGTGCGCTGCGCCCGGCGCGGCGTCGCCTACCACCACGGCGCCCTGCCCGAGGACGTCCTTCGCTCCGTCGAGGGGGCGCTGCGCCGCAACGAGATCGTGGCGATTGCCAGCACCAGCACCCTCACCGACGGCGTCAACCTGCCGGTGCGCACCGTTATCGTCCACCACAAGGTCGACGGGGATCCGCTTACCTACGACGGCCAGCGCGCTCTGTCCCCCGCCGAACTCCTCAACGCTATCGGCCGAGCCGGGCGGGCCGGCCGGGAGAGCGAGGGGTGGATCTTCCTGACCCGTCCCTACCCGCCCCGCCCCACCGAATTCGACTCCCTTAACCCCGATCCGGAGCAGTTGCGCGTCGTCTCCGCACTGCTGACCGGCGAGGCCCTGGCCGAACTCGCCGCCGCCGAGGACACCCTGCGGCAGGACGCCGACGGAGTCTTCGCGCTGGCGGACGGCATCGCCGCGGATTTCGCCTCGTTTGTCTGGCTCGTTCTCCACCTCCACGCCTCCTCGGCGGCACCGCGAGGCAATCCCATCGACGCCCTGGACGAGCTGTTCGCCCTGTCCCAGACGGGGAACGGGCGGCACACCAGCCGGTGGCTCACCCTCGCGGATAAGGTCGCCACCGTGTTCGATACCACTGACCCGGCCCAGGGCGGCCGGTGGGCCGCTACCGGCACCAGCCTGGGGTCGGCCCGCTACCTCGATTGGCTCGCGGGTCAGCTTGCTGTGCTGCTCGAGCGGCACACGGTGGACGACGTCACCGGAACCACCGGGAACGACCGGCTCGGCGAGCCGGAGGAATGGCCGCTGCAACGCACCCTCGACTTCCTCACCGAGCACCGGGTCTTCGACCGCCTGCTCGACCACGTCCCGGAGGTCACCAGAACCTGGAGCTTCAAGGACAAGGAGACGCGGGGCACGCAGATGAGCGTCCCGATCGCTCCCGCGCTTCGCGAGTGGATCTCCGGTACGACGATTCCCGATCTTGCCCGTTCCTGGCAGCCCGGCGTTGCTGACGGGTGGGCGCTAGAACAGGCGGTACGCAACATCAGCACCGCTTTCGGGCACGCCCTGAGCTGGACCGTCGGCGCCCTGATCAATCTGGTCAACACCAGCCCCGAGCTCTCTCCCGCCGCTTCCAGGCTCAACACGCACACCGCCTGGCACATCCGCCACGGCGTCGACACCGAGCAGGCCCTGACACTGCTCACCTCCGGCATCACCTCCCGGCGCATCGCCCACCTCCTCGGCCGCGACGCCGCCCGTCTCGGGCACCGGTCGGCCGGCCTGCGGCAGTGGACCGCCCGGCACCACATCGACGGCTGGACGCAGCAGTACCGGGCGAGCGACTACGAGGTCCAAGACCTCCTCGACTACGTCCGCACTCCCTCCGACCCGATAAACCAGCTCCTCGACAACCGTGCCGCCACCACTGCGCTGACCCGGCTGGTGGCGGGGACACCCGACGGCCCGGTCAACGTCGCACGGCCTAGCGAGCGCCACCCGACCATCCGGGCCACCCGCGACGGCCGCCGGGTGGCGACCGTGCCGGCCGACCGCCACCTCGACGTCCTCGCGATGCTCGACAGCGGCCTCGACCTCGATCACCGCCTCCACAACGGCCACCTCGTCACCACCCGGCGCGCCCTCTAGCGCCGGGCCACGCGCGGGACTGCGGCTCAACGCCGATATTCGAATGGCGGGCATGCTGGACCGTTCGCGGAGGAGGACTCTCGCGAGATGGCCGAGGGCACCCAACCTCTTGCCTGTGGCGTGGGGCTGGTCGCCAGTTGGCTCGGAGCAACGAGGCTGCCCGATTCCCTCGCCGCCGGCCAAGACGCGGCTCCGGCGGGCCGCCTGGTGCGGCACGGGCATGCTGGATCTAGACGCCTGCGCTTGCACCGCCCCTGCGGACGCAATTCCGAGCGCTTCCTCGCTTCGCCGGGGTAGCCGCGACAGCGGCAGGCCGGGAGGCGCCTCCGGGACTTGGTAGCAGGTGCAGAACGTGGGTGGAGCGCTGGCATGGTGCCGGGAGATAGAAGCCGCAGCCGGACGGATTGGCAGGGTTCTACCTAGGTAGACAATTGTGCTCTACCTAGGTAGACTCGCTGGTGTGAGCAACTTCAAGATCACCCCGCACGCGGAATCCGTGTTGCGCTTCATGCTCACCAAGCCCATGGATGCAACGTGGGCACGGGAGTTGACGCAAAATACCGGTCTGCCAAACGGCACCCTTCTGCCGATCTTGACGCGCATGTTGCAGCAAGGCTGGGTCGAGCGCTACTGGGAAAACGACGAAGAGGCAGAAGCCGAACGTCGGCCGCGCCGACGGTACTACCGCCTGACTCGTGAAGGCCAGCAGGAAGCGCGAGTTGAACTTGCGCAACTTAGCGCTGCTCGAAGTCGAATGACGCCAGGCTCAGCTCGGCCTCAGACGGCAGAAGGGGCCGGAACATGAAACCGAAGATTTCTTCGGAAGATGCCCTATGGGATCACGACGGATACGGGACCAGGACGATCCTTTATCGTCCGCCGAGTCGTCGCGTTCAGCCTCGCCGACTGCGTACAGCTTCGGCGCTAGGGATCTTTATCATTGAATGCCTCTCCTGGCTTATGCCGAGCGAGGAGCGTGAAGGATACGTTGATGAACAGGCGTCTGTCTTTGCCGAGGCACCCACCGTACGTGAAAAACTTCAGGAACTTTGGTCGTCATTGACCGGGCTCTTTGAGATCAGGCGTCGACTGCGCGAGCTGGTCGCTGCCCACTCGAACGCCGACGCAGTCGATAAAGATCCTGCGAGTCGCGCCGGTCACCACCTCAACTGGTGACACTGATCCTGTCCCCGTGCAATTATGTTTACCCCTTGGCGGGCGACCGCTTTCTCCTTTAATTCCCGCGAGGCTGCAGCGCGGTTTGATACGGCAAGACGGAAGGGCTTCGTTGTGAGGCAGGACGTTCCTTGGTGGGCGATCGCTACCGCTTTAGTCGCGCTTGCGATCGGTGCCACGTTGATTGTTACGCGGACAGCTTCCCCTTCCGAGGCGGGGACATTCATTGCTCCGCTGTTCGCATTGCTGACAGCGCTCTATGTAGCCCAACGAAAGCCTCCAGCCGAGTAAGAAATAGGGCGTTGTCGCCGGTAACCGAGGGAACGGTGGCGCCCTTTCGGGGCCATCAGGCCACGTTCCCGCGACTGGTCCAGCCACGCTTCCCGAATGGCTCGCGGCTTCAGGGCATGGGGTCTCGGATCGTCCCGGTGGGACCCGCTTGCCGGTGTCTGTATGCCGAGGATGCTGGTGCGAGTAGCCGGGCCCTGGACGGTGATGTAGCCGTCGTAGTCGAGGTCGAGCTGGTCGGCGAACACCTCGGTGCGTGGGTCGTAGCCAATGGCAATGAACAGCCCGGTGGCGTCCAACGCCGAGATTCCGCCGAGAAGGCATTCCGGAGGGTGACGCCGGCGAGTGTGCCGCCGCAGCCCGGCCTGCGCCACCTGGGCGGAGATCACCGCACGCGGCATTACCGCTCGATCAGCGAATTCGCAACGGGGTGTCCCGTCGTCTCCTTCACCCACTTGGTGCAGCGCGGGGCGGCAGAGCGCTCGGCTAACAGGGTCAATCGGTCCTACTTACCGCCCAGTTGCAGTGCTCTACATGCTAAGACGCGAGCTGGAAAACGCTTGTGGGGATCCTACAAAGTTCGCCCCGGCATGATGCTGTTAGCCAAGAGCAACGACCCTCGGGACCTCTTACGTTTGCGGCATTCGTCGCAGGTCACAGGGTTGTTTGTGCGGAACGCGGCCAGCGGGTGAGTCGGGACCGCAGGGTGCCCTCGGCGAAGGGGGAGGCGGTCGTCGCTCGACGACTGGCTGCTTGACCTGCGGCGCTGGCCATACCGAGTGCGCTCAATGCTGGTTTGTAGGGTTCTCGCGCCGAAAAGAGCAACGGTCAGAAGACCGTGTGTCTTTTGGCATGGACAAACAAGGCTCTGACCGGCATTTCTGCTGGTCAGAGCCTTGTTTCCGGAGTGCCCCCGGCAGGATTCGAACCTGCGCACACGGCTCCGGAGGCCGTTGCTCTATCCCCTGAGCTACGGGGGCGACGGGAAGAACATTAGCAGGTTGGGGGAGGTGGGCTGGACAGGGTTTGGGTGGGGGAGGGGAGGTGGGGGGTGCTGGGGGGAGGGGGGTTCACCCGTGGCGGGGAAGAAATGGGCAAAACGCGGACGCATCGAGAGGGGCACGCCTACTCTTCGAGGTGTGGCGGGTGCGTCCGGCCGGGTGCTTGTTGTGGATGACAACAAGGTGATCCGGCAACTGATCAGGGTCAACCTGGAGCTGGAGGGCTTCGAGGTCGTGACCGCGGCTGATGGTGCCGAGTGCCTGGAGATCGTGCACAGTGTGCGGCCGGATGTGGTGACGCTGGATGTGGTCATGCCGCGGCTGGACGGGGTACGGACGGCGGCGCGGCTGCGGGCGGACCCGGATCCGGAGACGCGGCGCGTGGGCATCGTCATGGTGAGCGCCGGGTCCCTGCCGGAGGGGACGGGCGGGGTGGACGCCTATGTCGCGAAGCCCTTCGAGCCCGCCGACCTCGTGGAGACCGTACGTGGGCTGGTCCGGCGCGGCCCCGTGCCGCCCGAGCCCCGCGGGCAGACGGCTTCCGCACCCGGTTCCGCGTAAGCCCGGTGCCTGGACAGGGCTGGGGGACCGTACCCGAGCCCGTTCGGCAGGGGCCCGTTCCGTAGGGCGAGAGTGCCGCGCCCGCCTCGCCCCGCCCCCGTAAAGCCGCTGCGGGCGATGGCTCCTGCCCCCGCGTAGAGCTAGCGCCGCACCCCGCACCGGCCCGTGCGGCCCCCGCCCCGCCCCCCGCGTCGAAAGACGCCCCCCGCCCCCCCCGCAAAGCCGCGGCCGCGACCCCCTGGGAAAACCCGGTCGCCCCCGGGCCCACCCCCTCGCCTAGGCTTTGCCGCGTGACCCCCGCTGAGCTGTCCCGCACCGTGCTGAGTACGGTGCGCCGTGCCGTCGCGGCGGGGGAGCTGGGGGTGGAGGTGCCGGAGCGAGTCGTGGTGCAGAGGCCCCCACGGCCGGGATGCGGGGACTACGCGACGAACGTGGCGTTGCAGCTCGCGGGAGCCGCGGGGCGCCCGCCGCGACAGGTCGCGGAGATCCTCAGCAGGCGGCTCAGCGCCGAGCCCGGCATCGCGCTGGTCGAGATCGCGGGCCCCGGCTTCCTCAACATCACCCTCAACGCGTGGGCGTACGCGGACGTCGTCCGGCAGGTGCGCGCCCAGGGCCCGGAGTACGGGACCGGGGACGGCCTGGCCGGTGAGGCCGGCGGCGTGGCCGCGGACGAAGGGGCCGTACGGGCCCAGGCCGTCGCCGAGGCCGTGAACCGGCTGCTGCGCGCCGCGGGCGCCGCGCCAGGAGCCGCCGAGGAACGCGTGACGGCGGCCGAACCCCAGGACGACCCCGTCGCCCGCCTCGGCCCCGACGCCGCCCGCTGGTCGCTGCTCCGGCCGCCCGCCGAGGACCCGCCCCGTACGGACGACACGTTCCTCGCGCAGCGCGAGAGCAACCCGCTCTTCCGTATCCGCTACGCCCACGCCCGCACCCGCGCGCTGCTCCGTAACGCCCATGACCTGGGCGTGGAGATCGAGAGCACGGTGGACGACCCGTACCACCACCCCGCGGAGACCGAACTGCTCGGCCTGATCGCCGACTTCCCCCGCGTCATCGAGACCGCCGCACGGCGCCGCGCGCCCGACCGGCTCGCCCGCCATCTGGAACGGCTGTCCGACGCCTTCCTCCGCTTCCACGACGAGTGCCCCGCGCTGCCGAAGGGCGACGAGAAACCCTCGGCCGTCCACGCCGCCCGGATCCGGCTCGCCGACGCCACCGGCATCGTGCTCGCCAACGGCCTCCACCTCCTCGGCATCAGCGCTCCCGACCGCGTCTGAGGGCCGGAAGCCCGGCGAGCGACAGCGGGCCGACGACGAGGCCGGTCCACAACCCAGCACCCCATAAAACAACCCCCGATCTGCGAAGAAAGACGACACCGTGAGCCGTTCCGCACACCCCGCCGGGCCCCGCCACGCCGATGTGCTGCCCGAGGGCCACTACGCCGCCCCGCCCGCTGACCTCAACACCCTCGACACCCGCGTCTGGTCCCGCACCGTCACCCGTAACGCCGACGGCGCCGCCGAAGTCGGCGGCCTGGACGTGCGCGCGCTCGCCGAGGAATACGGCACGCCCGCGTACATCCTCGACGAGGCGGACTTCAGGGCCCGCTGCCGCGCGTGGCGGGCGGCCTTCGGGCACGACGCGGACGTCTTCTACGCGGGCAAGGCGTTCCTGTCCCGCGCGGTCGTGAAGTGGCTGCACGAGGAGGGGCTGAATCTGGATGTCTGCTCCGGTACGGAGCTGGCGGTGGCGCTGGAGGCGGGGATGCCCGCCGAGCGGATCGCGCTGCACGGCAACAACAAGTCCACCGCGGAGATCGAGCGCGCGGTGGAGACCGGCGTCGGCCGGATCGTGCTGGACTCGTTCCAGGAGATCGCCAGGGTCGCCGCGGAGGCGGACCGGCAGGGCAAGCGGCAGCGCGTGCAGATCCGGGTGACGGTCGGCGTCGAGGCGCACACCCACGAGTTCATCGCGACCGCGCACGAGGACCAGAAGTTCGGTCTCGCGCTGGCGGGCGGGCAGGCCGCGGAGGCGGTCCGCCGGGTGCTGAAGCTGGAGAGCCTCGAACTGGTCGGCATCCACAGCCACATCGGCTCGCAGATCTTCGACATGGCCGGCTTCGAGGTGGCCGCCCGCCGTGTCGTGTCGCTGCTGGCGGAGGTACGCGACGAGCACGGCGTCGAGCTGCCCGAGATCGACCTCGGCGGCGGCCTCGGCATCGCGTACACCACCGACGACGACCCGCGCGAGCCGCAGGAGATCGCCAAGGCGCTCGGCGAGATCGTCACCCGCGAGTGCGAGGCGGCCCGGCTCGCGGTGCCCCGCCTCTCGGTCGAGCCGGGCCGCGCGATCGTCGGACCGACCGCCTTCACGCTGTACGAGGTCGGCACGATCAAGCCGCTGGACGGCCTGCGCACGTACGTCAGCGTCGACGGCGGCATGTCCGACAACATCCGCACCGCGCTCTACGACGCCGAGTACAGCGTCTCGCTGGTGTCCCGTACGAGTGACGCCGAGCCGATGCTCAGCCGGGTCGTCGGCAAGCACTGCGAGAGCGGCGACATCGTCGTCAAGGACGCCTTCCTCCCCGCCGACCTCGCGCCCGGCGACCTGCTCGCCGTACCGGCCACCGGCGCGTACTGCCGGGCGATGGCCAGCAACTACAACCACGCGCTGCGGCCCCCGGTGGTCGCGGTCACCGACGGCCGGGCGCGGGTGATCGTCCGCCGCGAGACGGAGGACGACCTGCTGCGGCTGGACGTCGGCTGACCCCGAAGGTGCCGAAAAGCCGCAGAAGAGCCGCAGAAGAGCCGCAGAAGAGCCGCAGAAGAGCCGCCGAAAAGCCGCCCGAGGCCGCCGGGACGCCGGCAGCGCGAAGCGCCCGCGATGGTGAAGAATTCACCGTCCCCGCAAGCACGTTGAGGCGATTCGGCAGTACGAGGGCCCGCCGACGCGTAATCTCACGGGCCGAACGCGCTCGGTGACGTGAAATATCGCCGGGTGAACGGCCGGTCTCACTCACCGGACAGGGCGTGGCATCTCCCGTCCGGTGAGTGAGACTGGTTCCCATCCAAGAGCTGTACGGACCCCGGGTCCGCACGGAGCTGTACGAGAGACGAGGTCGGATGATGCGTACGCGTCCGCTGAAGGTGGCGCTGCTGGGCTGTGGAGTGGTCGGCTCAGAGGTCACGCGCATCCTCACGACGCAGGGCGCCGACCTCGCCGCGCGGATCGGTGCCCCCATCGAACTGGCCGGGATCGCGGTACGCCGCCCCAACCGGGTCCGCGAGGGCGTCCCCGCCGAACTCCTCACCACGGACGCGACCGCCCTGGTCAAACGGGGCGACATCGACGTGGTCGTCGAGGTCATCGGCGGCATCGAGCCGGTCCGCACGCTGATCACCACCGCCTTCGAGCACGGCGCGTCCGTGGTCTCCGCGAACAAGGCGCTGCTCGCCGCCGACGGCGCGAAGCTGCACGCCAAGGCCGCCGAGCACGGTGTCGACCTGTACTACGAGGCCGCCGTCGCCGGGGCGATCCCGCTGATCAGGCCGCTGCGCGAGTCGCTCGCGGGCGACAAGGTCAACAGGGTGCTGGGCATCGTCAACGGCACGACGAACTTCATCCTCGACAAGATGGACTCCACCGGCGCCGGGTACAGCGAGGCGCTGGACGAGGCGACCGCGCTCGGATACGCCGAGGCCGACCCGACCGCCGACGTCGAGGGCTTCGACGCCGCCGCGAAGGCCGCGATCCTCGCCGGAATCGCCTTCCACACCCGCGTGACCATCGACGACGTGCACCGCGAGGGCCTCACCGAGGTCACCGCCGCCGACATCGCGTCCGCGCGGAAGATGGGCTGCACGGTGAAGATGCTCGCCATCTGCGAGCGCCGCCCTGACGGGCGCTCGGTGACCGCGCGCGTCCACCCCGCGATGATCCCGCTCAGCCACCCGCTGGCCTCGGTGCGCGAGGCGTACAACGCGGTCTTCGTCGAGGCGGAGGCGGCCGGGCGGCTGATGTTCTACGGTCCTGGTGCGGGCGGTGCACCCACCGCCTCCGCCGTCCTCGGCGACCTGGTGGCCGCCTGCCGCAACAAGCTGGCCGAGACCACCGGCGCCGGCGAGTCCGCGTACACGCAACTGCCGGTGAGCCCGATGGGCGATGTGGTCACCCGCTACCACATCAGCCTCGACGTGGCGGACAAACCGGGCGTCCTGGCTCAGGTCGCGACGGTCTTCGCCGAGCACGACGTGTCCATCGACACGGTGCGGCAGCAGGGTAAGGACGGCGAGGCCTCTCTCGTCGTCGTCACTCACCGCGCGCTCGACTCCGCCCTCTCGGCGACGGTCGCCAGCCTGCGGAAACTCGACACCGTACGCGGCGTCGCCAGCATCATGCGCGTGGAAGGGGAGTAGGGCCCGCTATGAACAGCACCATGAACAACGGAACCGTCGACCGGCCCCGAATGTCGGGCACCCACCAGTGGCGCGGCATCATCGAGGAGTACCGGGACCGGCTGCCGGTCGCCCCGGGCGCCCCGGTGGTCACGCTGCTGGAGGGTGGCACCCCGCTGGTCCCCGCCCAGCTCCTGTCCGAGCTGACCGGCTGTGACGTCTTCCTGAAGGTCGAGGGCGCCAACCCCACCGGCTCCTTCAAGGACCGGGGCATGACCATGGCCATCTCCAAGGCCAAGGAAGAGGGCGCGCAGGCCGTCATCTGCGCCTCGACCGGCAACACCTCGGCGTCGGCCGCCGCCTACGCGGTGCGCGCGGGCATGGTCTGCGCGGTGCTGGTGCCGCAGGGCAAGATCGCGCTCGGCAAGATGGGCCAGGCGCTGGTGCACGGCAGCCGCATCCTCCAGGTCGACGGCAACTTCGACGACTGCCTCGACCTGGCGCGCGGGCTGAGCGAGAAGTACCCGGTGGCGCTGGTCAATTCGGTCAACCCGGCCCGTATCGAGGGGCAGAAGACCGCCGCCTTCGAGATCGTCGACGCGCTCGGTGTCGCCCCCGACATCCACCTCCTCCCGGTCGGCAACGCGGGCAACATCACCGCGTACTGGAAGGGGTACAGCGAATACGCGGCGGACGGTGTGTCCGCCTCGCGGCCGCGGATGTGGGGCTTCCAGGCACACGGCGCCGCGCCGATCGTCAACGGCGCGCCGGTACGTCAGCCGCAGACGATCGCCACCGCGATCCGGATCGGCAACCCCGCGTCCTGGCAGCAGGCCGAGCAGGCCCGCGACGAGTCCGGCGGCCTCATCGAGGCCGTGACCGACCGTCAGATCCTGTCCGCCTACCGGCTGCTGGCCGCGAAGGAGGGCGTCTTCGTCGAGCCCGCCTCCGCCGCCTCGGTCGCCGGGCTGCTCAAGGCCCGCGAAGAGGGCAAGGTGGATCCCGGTCAGCGGATCGTCTGCACGGTCACCGGGAACGGGCTCAAGGACCCCGGGTGGGCCGTGGAGGGTGCTCCGCAGCCGGTGATCGTGCCGGTCGATGCCGATGCTGCTGCGCAGCGGCTCGGGCTGGTCTGAGCCGGGCCGTCTCCGGGGCGGGACGCGCCCCGCCAGGGGTGCGGGGAACTGCGCGCTCAGCCACCGACGGTGGGGCGGCCTAACAACCGGCCCCAGCGGGGCAGTTGCGGCTTTTTCCGGGCTGACAGCCCGGTGGGGGCTTGTCGCGCAGTTCCCCGCGCCCCTGAAAAGATCGGCTCGCCGTTCTCGGCGGTGCGGCGGCTCTGAAAAGATCGGCTCGCCGTCATGGGGAAGCGTGCCGCAGGCACGGGGCGCACAGGGGAGGGGCGACACGCATCACGCGCTCTTCGTGCGCCCTATGTCGCAGGAGAACCTTCCTTCGATAGGCTTACCTCAGCGGCACCGCAGTGTGCCCGACTCCGGCAGTTGCCAATGGGCAGTGCCTCCCCCGCCCCGCCGCCCGGCGATGACGCCGCGCCCGCAGGGCGAACCGCACGAGGAGATTCGTCGAACGATGGCCGGTCCCGCGTTCCGCGCCGCCGCAGTACGAGTGCGCGTCCCCGCGACCAGCGCCAATCTGGGCCCCGGTTTCGACGCCTTCGGCCTGGCGCTCGGCCTGTACGACGACGTCGTGGTCCGCGTCGCCGACTCCGGCCTGCACGTGGACATCGCGGGCGAGGGCGCCGACACCCTGGCCAGGGACGAGAAGCACCTGGTCGTACGGTCGTTGCGGACCGCCTTCGACCTGCTGGGCGGTCAGCCGCGCGGCCTCGAGGTGGTGTGCGCCAACCGCATTCCGCACGGCCGCGGCCTCGGTTCGTCCTCCGCCGCCATCTGCGCGGGCATCATCGCCGCCCGCGCGGTGACGATAGGCGGCCCCGCCGTACTCGACGACATCGCGCTGCTGGAGCTGGCCACCGAGATCGAGGGCCACCCCGACAACGTCGCCGCCTGCCTGATGGGCGGCTTCACCCTGGCGTGGACCGAGGGCGGCGCGGCCCGCGCGATCCGGCTGGACCCGGCGCGCTCGCTGGTCCCCGTGGTGTTCGTACCCGCCACCCCCCTGCTCACCGAGACCGCCCGCGGGCTGCTGCCGCGTACCGTCCCGCATGTGGACGCCGCGGCCAACGCGGGCCGGGCCGCGCTGCTGGTGGAGGCGCTCACCCGGCGCCCCGAGCTGCTGCTGCCCGCCACCGAGGACCGCCTGCACCAGGACTACCGCGGGCCCGCCATGCCCGAGAGCCTGGCGCTGGTGAACCGGCTGCGCGCCGACGGCGTACCGGCCGTGATCTCCGGTGCGGGACCCACGGTGCTGGCGCTCACCGAGGAGGGCGCCGCCGACAAGGTCACCCGGCTCGCCGGCGAGGGCTGGGCGGCCAACCGTCTGGCGCTCGACACGGCCGGAGCCAGTGTCCTGCCGCTCGCGGGGGGGCAGTGACACGATTGCCGGTCGTAGAGAGGGGGAATGTTTGTTGGATCCGGTAGTGTTAACCTCAAGCCTGCATTCGACGCCCAATGGGCGCGATGCACTGTGTCCCTTCCGTGGGACCGCTTATCTTCCGGGAGCCTCCCACACCGCATAGGCAGCAGTCCTGCGCAGTGTCGAGCACGCTCCGGAGTCGGCACCAGAACCCTTGTCGTGCCGAGCCCCGAATGTATTTCTGCCGCCGTCAGGCGGACCACCGCCCCGGCTCTGAGCAGCGGAAACGCCCAGATCCGGACAGCACGACCGGTCGCCGAGCCAGACAGGCCGACGTCCGCTCCAGGGAAGGACCCTTCGTGAGCGACACCACCGATCTGATGGGCGTGCGCGCAGAGAACTCTGTCGCCGCGTCCGATGCCGACGCGCCTGCTACCGGTGCTGCCACGGCCAGTGCCTCACGGCGACGCCGGTCCGGGACCGGTCTTGACGGCATGGTCCTGGCCGAGTTGCAGCAGCTCGCCTCCGGTCTCGGGATCAAGGGCACCGCGCGGATGCGCAAGAGCCAGTTGATCGAGACCATCAAGGAGAAGCAGGCGGGCGGCGGCGCCGCGACGGCCCAGGCCGCCGCGCCCGCGGCAGAGGCCCCCGCGGCCGAGAAGCCCAAGCGCCGCGCGACGTCGCGGGCCCGGCTGGCCGAGGCGCCCGCCGAGGCGGACGGTGCGGCCAAGGCCGCCCCCGCCAAGGCCGCCGCCACCGCGCCCGCGGAGCCCCAGCAGATCGAGATTCCCGGCCAGCCCGCCGGTGAGCAGGCCAAGTCGGCCGCGAAGGCCGAGCGCGCCGCCGAGGCCGCCGCCGACACCGCGGAGGGCAAGACCGACAGCCGTACCGAGGCCAAGGACGCCAAGGGCGACGGCAAGCAGCAGCAGAACGGCGGCGGCGCCGCCGGGTCCGGCGACGAGCGCCAGGACCGGCAGCGCGGCCAGCGCGGCGACCGCCGTGAGCGGCAGCGCGACCGCCGCGGGCGCGGCGAGGACGGCGCCGAGGGCGGCAACCGCGACGGCGGCAACCGGCAGAACCGCGACCGCGGCGACCGGGGCAACCAGCAGCAGGGCGGCGGCCAGGGCGGCCAGAACCAGCAGCAGGGCGGCCAGGGCGGCGGCGGCAACGCGCAGGACGACGACGAGTTCGGCGACGGTCGCGGCCGTCGGCGCGGGCGCTACCGCGACCGCCGCGGGCGGGGCAACCGCCGCGACGAGTTCGGCGGCGGCGAGGTCCAGGTCTCCGACGACGACGTGCTGATCCCCGTCGCGGGCATCCTGGACATCCTCGACAACTACGCCTTCATCCGGACCTCCGGCTACCTGCCGGGTCCCAACGACGTGTACGTCTCGCTCGCCCAGGTCCGCAAGAACGGCCTGCGCAAGGGCGACCACGTCACCGGCGCCGTACGGCAGCCCAAGGACGGCGAGCGCCGCGAGAAGTTCAACGCGCTGGTCCGGCTGGACTCCGCGAACGGGATGGGCGCCGACTCCGGCCGCGGCCGTCCGGAGTTCAACAAGCTCACGCCGCTGTACCCGCAGGACCGGCTCCGTCTGGAGACCGACCCGGGCGTGCTGACCACCCGGATCATCGACCTCGTGTCGCCGATCGGCAAGGGCCAGCGCGGTCTGATCGTGGCCCCGCCGAAGACCGGCAAGACCATGATCATGCAGGCCATCGCCAACGCGATCACCACGAACAACCCCGAGTGCCACCTGATGGTCGTCCTGGTCGACGAGCGTCCCGAAGAGGTCACCGACATGCAGCGGTCGGTGAAGGGCGAGGTCATCTCCTCGACCTTCGACCGCCCCGCCGAGGACCACACCACGGTCGCCGAGCTGGCCATCGAGCGGGCCAAGCGGCTCGTGGAGCTGGGCCACGACGTGGTCGTGCTGCTCGACTCCATCACCCGTCTGGGCCGCGCGTACAACCTGGCGGCGCCCGCTTCCGGCCGCATCCTGTCCGGTGGTGTCGACTCGACCGCGCTCTACCCGCCGAAGCGGTTCTTCGGCGCGGCGCGCAACATCGAGGACGGCGGCTCGCTGACCATCCTGGCCACCGCGCTGGTCGAGACCGGCTCGCGGATGGACGAGGTGATCTTCGAGGAGTTCAAGGGCACCGGCAACATGGAGCTCAAGCTCGACCGCAAGCTCGCGGACAAGCGGATCTTCCCCGCGGTGGACGTCGACCCGTCCGGTACCCGTAAGGAAGAGATCCTGCTGGACCGGGACGAGTTGGCGATCGTCTGGAAGCTCCGCCGCGTTCTGCACGCGCTCGACTCCCAGCAGGCGATCGAGCTGCTGCTGGACAAGATGAAGCAGACGAAGTCCAACGCGGAGTTCCTGATGCAGATCGCGAAGACGACGCCGGGCAACAACGACTGACCTTCCGGTCAGGACAGACGAGAAACAGCTCGGCCCGCCGGTTTCCCGGCGGGCCGAGCTGTTTCTTTGCTCAAACATGTGTTCCCGGCTACCGGTGAGGGTGGTCCGGGCCAAGCTGGCAGTCATATGATCTGCCAGTCGCAGGTGGGGGGAACCATCTTCGGACGTCCGACCCGGCCGCAGGGCTGTGCTTCAGCCTGCCCGCGCCCCTTTTCGCCGACGTCCGGTCAGCTACTCGCTCCTGTGCACATCTCCCGTGCGGCCACCGCCCGTTGGCGGCCGTCGCGCATTTCTACGACAGGAGTTCTGAGTGTTCTCTGCCCATGAGGGCCGGGGGCGCTGGCGGCGCAGCCGTACAGCGGTCCTCGCAGCCACGGTCGCCGCGGGCGCCGTGAGTCTGTTCCTGGCGACGCCGGCCCAGGCCGGCGACCCGCAGCCGCCCGTTCTCCACCCGGCCGGGCACCCCAGTGCGCCGTCCCAGGCGGAACTGCGCGCCCGCGTCGCGGGCGCGGTGGCGGCGGACGACGGCCCGTCCCGCACCAAGCTCTCCGCCGGCCCGCACACGGTCGACCCGAAGATCATCGGCGGCACCACCACGACGATCTCCAGCGCGCCGTGGATGGTCCAGCTCTGGTACTTCGACGACAAGGGCACCGACTCGACGAAGGACGACGACAGCTTCTTCTGCGGCGGCACCGTGGTGTCCCCGTCGAAGATCCTGACCGCCGCCCACTGCGTCGCGGGCCTCAACTGGAATCTGCACGGTGTCGTCATCGGCGGCACCGACCAGCTCCCCACCGACAGCGCCGACGGCACCACCACGGATCTGCACGGCGGTACCGCCACCGGCGTGTGGCGGCAGTGGAGCAACCCGACGTACGACAACCCCGAGTACGACAACGACGTGGCCGTACTGACGCTCGACGTCCCCACGACGGCCAAGCCGCTGCCGATCACCACGGCGACCGACAGCGCCTCGTACGTCACCGGCACCCAGGGAACCGTCTACGGCTGGGGGCGCACCAGCTCCGGCAGCCCGGACCCCTCGCAGACGCTGCGGAAGGCGACCCTGCCGGTCGCCGCGAACACCGCGTGCACAACGGTGTACGGGTCGAGATTCGTCGCGGGCCACATGGTCTGCGCGGGAGCGCCCGCTTCCGGCGCGGACGCCGGGACCACCGCGACCTGCAACGGTGACTCGGGCGGTCCGCTCGTGGTCGCCGGGAAGCTGGTCGGCGTCGTCTCGTGGGGCACCAAGGACTGTGTCGCGCAGGGCACGTACAGCGTCTTCAGCCGGGTCAGCGCCTACGTCGGCGCCGTCAACCCCCGGATCGACGACGCGAATCTCAGCCTGGACGACAAGGCCGACCTGGTCGCCGTGACACCGGCCGGATCGGCGTACGAGTACGTGTCGACCGGCGGCGCCTTCGCCCCGAAGGCGTCGATGGGCGACTTCAGCGGACTGAACCTGGTCCGTCAGAGCGACCTGGACCGGAACGACTACCAGGACCTGGTCGTCCGCACCACGGACGGCCGGCTGTTCTGGCTGGACGGATACAGCGGTAACAATGTGCTGATCGGTCCGGGCTGGAACGTCATGAAGTCGATCATCACGCCGGGTGACGTCAACGGCGACGGTCTGCCGGACGTGGTCGCCACCGACACCAGCGGGAACTCGTGGCTCTACCCCGGCAACGGCAAGGGCGCCCTCGGCGCCCGCGCCAAGATCGGCGGCGGCTGGGACATCTTCAACGGCCAGATCTACGGCAAGGGCGATCTGACCGGCGACGGCCGTCCCGACATCATCGCGCGGGACAGCGCGGGCGCCCTGTGGCTCTACAAGGGCACGGGCCTCGCGTCCGGGCCCTGGGCGGCCCGTACGAAGATCGGGACCGGCTGGAACGCGTACAACGCCTTCGCGGCCGTCGGTGACATCACCGGCGACGGCAAGGCCGACCTGGTCGCCCGGGACGCCTCGGGCACGCTGTGGCTGTACAAGGGCACGGGCTCCGCGTCCGGCCCCTACGCGGCCAAGGTCAAGATCGGGACCGGCTGGAATGCGTACAACCTGTTCGGCTGAGTTTCACGCAGGGTGATCAAAAGAGCGCCCGCGTACCCCCTGACCTGGGGGTACGCGGGCGCTCGCACGTCTTCTCCCGGTCTCCCCGGATGCCGGGAAGGGGAACCTCGGCGGAGGATGGAGCGTCTGACACTTCGGGACGAATGCCCGCGAAGCCCACGAAGACCGTGACGCCGGCGAAGCCCACGAAGACCGTGCACGCCCACGACGCCCAGGAAACGGAGGGAGCCATGTCCGAGGACCAGCTGCCGACCGGGGCCACTGCCGTCAGCGACGGCAAGGGCAGCAGGCGGCACCAGCGCACCCGGCGCCGCCGGGTGCTGCGCGTGGTCGCCTGGGGCACCGCGGGCCTGGTGCTGCTCGGCGGCGCGGGCGCGGGCTATCTCTACTTCCGGCTCAACGGCAACATCAAGAGCGTCGACATCGACTCCGCGCTCGGCACCGACCGCCCCGCGGCCCTGGGCAACGGCGCGATGGACATCCTCGTGCTCGGCTCGGACTCCCGGTCCGGCGCCAACAGCGAGTACGGCCACGCGGGCGGCGGCGCCCGCTCGGACACCGCGATGATCGTGCACCTGAACAAGGGCCACAAGGCCGCCAGCGTGGTCAGCATCCCGCGCGACACCCTCGTCCCCCGGCCCGTGTGCGCCAAGCCCGGCGGGGGCACCGCACCGGCCGTGCGGAGCGTCATGTTCAACAGCGCCTACGAGGTCGGCGGCCCGGCCTGCGCGGTCAAGACCGTCGAGGCCATGACGGGCCTGCGGATGGACCACTACATCGAGGTCGACTTCACCGGCTTCAAGAACCTCATCAACGCGCTGGGCGGCGTCCCGCTCACCACCACCCAGGCCATACACGACACCAAGAGCCACCTGGACCTGGCCGCGGGCACCCACACCCTCAACGGCGAGCAGGCGCTCGGCCTGGTCCGCACCCGGCACGGCGTGGCCGACGGCAGCGACCTGGGCCGGATCCAGCTCCAGCAGGCGTTCATGAAGGCGCTGATGAACCGGGTGAGCGGGCTCGGCCTGCTGACCAGCCCCACCAAGCTGATCGACGTCGCCGACACCGCCACCAGCGCCATCACCACCGACTCCGACCTCGCCTCGGTCGGCTCCCTGATGGGCTTCGCGGAGAGCGTGCGCGGCCTGGACTCGACGAATGTCCACATGGTGACACTGCCGGTCCAGTACGCGGTCAGCGATCCCAACCGGGTGGAGCCGATGCCCGCGCAGGCCGCGATGGTGTGGGCCGCGCTGCGGGCCGACCGGCCGATCCCGGCCGCCGCCACCAAGGGCTCGGCCGCCGACGAGGTCAACGCCAAGAAGGTGGTCGGGGCCGGCGCCACCGCGGACCCGGGCACCTCGCCGAGCCCGGGCCTCAGCCCGAGCACCACGCCCTGACCTGGCCGGACCCGCCCCGGGCCCGCCCCGGGCCCGCTCCGGGGCCCGCGCCCCGCACCCGCTCCGACCTGCGCTTTCGGGCCGGGAATTATCCGGGCCCACCCCTCGTTTTGGGAGATACGGCCAGTCCTGGCAGACTGGACCGCTGGCTCCGGTTCACGTGCACGCAAACCCGCGGTACGACCCGGCGCCCTCCCGAACCTAGGAGCATCCCTTGAAGCAAGGCATCCACCCCGAGTACTTCGAGACCCAGGTCACCTGCACCTGTGGCGCCTCGTTCACCACTCACAGCACCGAGAAGAGCGGCCAGATCCGCGCCGACGTGTGCTCCGAGTGCCACCCGTTCTACACGGGCAAGCAGAAGATCCTCGACACCGGCGGCCGTGTGGCCCGCTTCGAGGCCCGCTTCGGCAAGGCCGCCGGGTCCGCCAAGAAGTAGCGACCCGCAAGCGCCGGTTCCCGGTCGCCCAGTCATGGGTGACCGGACCGGCGCTTTGTCGTCCCGGGCCAGCCAGGCCAGGCAGCCACTTCATCCAGCTAGGGAACCGAAGATGTTCGAGGCGGTCGAGGAACTGATCGGCGAGCACGCCGACCTCGAAAAGCAGCTTGCCGACCCCGCGGTCCACGCGGACCAGGCCAACGCCCGCAAGCTGAACAAGCGTTACGCCGAGCTGACCCCCATCATCAGCACGTACCGCTCCTGGCGGCAGCTCGGCGACGACATCGGTACCGCCCGCGAACTCGGCGCCGACGACCCGGACTTCGCCGCCGAGGTGAAGGACCTGGAGAAGCAGCGCGACGAGGTGACCGAGCGGCTGCGGCTGCTGCTGGTGCCCCGCGACCCCAGCGACGACAAGGACGTCATCCTCGAGGTCAAGGCGGGGGAGGGCGGCGAGGAGTCCGCGCTGTTCGCCGGCGACCTGCTGCGGATGTACCTGCGCTACGCCGAGCGCGTCGGCTGGAAGACCGAGATCCTCGACGCCAACGAGTCCGACCTCGGCGGCTACAAGGACGTCCAGGTCGTGGTCAAGGCCAAGAGCAACCACGAGCCCGGCCAGGGCGTCTGGGCCCGTATGAAGTACGAGGGCGGCGTGCACCGCGTCCAGCGGGTGCCCGCCACCGAGTCGCAGGGCCGTATCCACACCTCCGCGGCCGGCGTGCTGGTCACCCCGGAGGCCGAGGAGGTCGAGGTCGAGATCGGCCCCAACGACCTGCGGATCGACGTCTACCGCTCGTCGGGCCCCGGCGGCCAGTCCGTCAACACCACCGACTCCGCGGTCCGCATCACACACCTCCCCAGCGGCCTGGTCGTCTCCTGCCAGAACGAGAAGAGCCAGCTCCAGAACAAGGAGTCGGCGATGCGCATCCTGCGCTCCCGGCTGCTGGCCGCCGCGCAGGAGGAGGCCGAGAAGGAAGCCTCCGACGCCCGCCGCAGCCAGGTCCGTACCGTCGACCGCTCCGAGCGCATCCGTACGTACAACTTCCCCGAGAACCGCATCTCGGACCACCGGGTCGGCTTCAAGGCGTACAACTTGGACCAGGTGCTCGACGGGGACCTGGACGCGATGATCCAGGCCTGCGTGGACGCCGATTCGGCGGCCAAACTGGCCGCCGCTGGCGACGGCAGCTAAGGGGGGAAGGCAGAGTGAACCTGCTGCTCGCCGAGGTGGCGCAGGCCGCCCAGCGACTGGCCGACGCGGGCGTGCCGTCGCCACGCTTCGACGCCGAGGAACTCGCCGCGTACGTCCACGGGGTCAAGCGCGGCGAACTGCACGGCGTCGCCGACACCGAGTTCGACGCCCGGTACTGGGAGGCCGTGGCGCGCCGCGAGGCACGCGAACCGCTCCAGCACATCACCGGCCGGGCCTTCTTCCGCTACCTCGAACTCCAGGTGGGGCCAGGGGTGTTCGTGCCCCGCCCGGAGACCGAGTCGGTGGTCGGCTGGGCGATAGACGCCGTACGCGCCATGGACGTCGCGGAACCGCTGATCGTGGACCTGTGCACCGGCTCCGGCGCCATCGCGCTGGCGCTGGCCCAGGAGGTGCCGCGCTCGCGGGTGCACGCCGTGGAGCTGTCCGAGGACGCCCTGGAGTGGGCCCGCAAGAACGTCGAGGGCAGCAAGGTCGACCTGCGGCAGGGCAACGCGCTGACCGCGTTCCCCGAACTCAACGGCCACGTCGACCTGGTGATCTCCAACCCGCCCTACATCCCGCTCACCGAGTGGGAGTACGTGGCGCCCGAGGCCCGCGACCACGACCCCGAACTCGCCCTGTTCTCCGGCGAGGACGGCCTGGACACCATCCGCGGCATCGAGCGCACCGCGCACCGGCTGCTGCGGCCCGGCGGCGTCGTCGTCATCGAGCACGCCGACTCCCAGGGCGGCCAAGTGCCGTGGATCTTCAAGGAGGACGCGGGCTGGGCGGACGCGGCCGACCACCCCGATCTCAACAACCGCCCCCGTTTCACCACGGCCCGTAAGGCGACACCATGACGGGGACACAGCATCTTCTGGAGGTCAGCTAATGGCACGGCGATACGACTGCTCGGATGCGACCGACCGGGCCACCGGCCTGCGCGAGGCCACCTCGGCCGTCAAGCGCGGTGAACTCGTCGTCCTGCCCACCGACACCGTGTACGGCATCGGCGCGGACGCCTTCGACGCCGAGGCGGTCGGCGACCTGCTGGAGGCCAAGGGCCGCGGGCGCAACATGCCCTCGCCCGTCCTGGTCGGCTCCCCGAACACCCTGCACGGCATCGTCACCGACTTCTCCGAGCAGGCGTGGGAGCTCGTCGACGCCTTCTGGCCCGGCGCGCTCACCCTGGTCACCAAGCACCAGCCGTCGCTCAACTGGGACCTCGGCGACGCCCGCGGCACCGTCGCCGTCCGGATGCCGCTGCACCCGGTCGCGATCGAGCTGCTGACCGCCACCGGGCCGATGGCCGTCTCCAGCGCCAACCTCACGGGACACCCCTCGCCGCAGGACTGCGACGCCGCCCAGGGCATGCTCGGCGACTCCGTGGCGGTCTACCTCGACGGCGGCCCCACCCCGTCCGCCGTCGCCTCCTCGATCGTGGACGTGACGGGGAAGGTCCCGGTACTGCTGCGGGCCGGGGCGATCAGTGCGGAGGAGCTGCGCAAGGTGGTCCCCGACCTGGAGGAGCGCAGTTGACTGCGCCCGACGGGCGTGGCATACCGGGCCTCGCCGCCCGCGCGGGGACCCTCCCCGGACAGGGCGGTGACGCCTTCCGCATCCTCCACGTCTGCACCGGCAACGTCTGCCGCTCGCCGATGGCCGAGCGGCTGACGCGGCATGGGCTGGCGCGCCGCCTCGGCGACGGCGCCACCGGCATCGTCGTGGAGTCCGCGGGCACCTGGGGCCACGAAGGCGCGCCGATGGAGGCGCACGCCGCCGCCGTACTCGCCGAGTACGGCGCCGACCCGACCGGTTTCACCGGCCGGGAGCTGCTCGACGACCATGTGATCGACGCCGACCTCGTCCTGACCGCGACCCGCGACCACCGCTCCCAGGTGATCTCGATGGGACACGCGGCGGGTCTGCGTACCTTCACGCTCAAGGAGTTCACCCGCCTGGTGCGGGCCATAGACCCCACCACGCTGCCCGAGGGCAGTGTCACCGACCGCGCCCGCGCCCTGGTCGGCGCCGCCGCCGCGCTGCGCGGCTGGCTGCTCGCGCCCAGCCCCGACGCCGACGAGGTCCACGACCCGTACGGCGCTCCCATCTCGTACTTCCGCAGCATCGGCGACGAGATCCACACCGCGCTCGACCCCGTCGTCACCGCCCTGACGGGCATCCCCGCGGCCGTCTGAGCCCGCGACGGCACGCCCGGGACAACCCCTTCACATTCCCCGTACAGCCGGTGTGCAACCGTGGGCCCTCCCTGTGAGTCTTGATTGATGTTCGCCGTCTCGGCCCGGCCACCACTAGGGTGTGACGCTGTGAGGATCCCCCGGACGTGTGCGCAGCGCTGCTACGCCCCCGAAGTCGTCGGAGGCTGCTCGTGCGCGAGTATCTGCTGACCCTGTGCGTCGCCGCCGCCGTCACGTATCTGCTGACCGGCCCGGTACGGAAGTTCGCCATCGCGGCGGGCGCCATGCCGCCGATCCGCGCGCGTGACGTGCACCGCGAGCCCACGCCCCGGCTGGGCGGCATCGCGATGTTCGGCGGGCTGTGCGCCGGTCTGCTGGTCGCCGCGCACCTGAGCAACATCGGGGACGTGTTCTCGCAGTCCAACGAGCCGCGCGCGCTGCTGTCCGGCGCCGGGCTGATCTGGCTGCTCGGTGTGCTGGACGACAAGTGGGGCGTCGACGCGCTGGTCAAGCTCGGCGTGCAGATGATCGCCGCGGGTCTGATGGTCTTCCAGGGCCTGACCATTCTGTGGCTGCCGGTGCCCGGTGTCGGCCCGGTCGCGCTCACCCCGATCCAGTCGACGCTGCTGACGGTCGCGCTGGTCGTCATCACCATCAACGCGGTCAACTTCGTGGACGGCCTCGACGGTCTGGCCGCGGGCGTCGTCTGCATCGCCGCCATCGCGTTCTTCATGTACGCGTACCGCATGTGGTACGGCTACGGCGTCGAGGCCGCCGCGCCCGCCACGCTGTTCAGCGCGATCCTGATCGGCATGTGCGTGGGCTTCCTGCCGCACAACATCCACCCGGCGCGGATCTTCATGGGCGACTCGGGGTCGATGCTGATCGGCCTCGTGCTCGCCTCGTCCGCGATCTCCATCACCGGGCAGGTCGACCCGGACGCCATCACCGACTTCACCGGCTCCAGCCGCAGCACCGTGCACTTCATGGTGCCGGTCTACATGCCGCTGCTGCTGCCGCTGACGATGATCGCGATCCCGGCCGCCGACCTGGTGCTTGCCGTGGTCCGCAGGACGTGGAAGGGGCAGTCGCCGTTCGCCGCCGACCGCGGCCACCTGCACCACCGGCTGCTGGAGATCGGGCACTCGCACAGCCGGGCCGTGCTGATCATGTACTTCTGGTCGGCGCTGTTCGCCTTCTCCGCGGTGGCGTTCTCGGTGAACTCCTCCAGCCTCGGCATCGTCATGGTGATCGTCGGCCTGAGCGCGCTGGGTCTGCTGGTCCTGCTGCTGCCGCGGTTCCGGCCGCGCGCGCCGCACTGGGCCGAGGCGTTCGTACCGCCGCGCTACCGGCGCCGACGCCGCCGGCTGGCCGCCGCCGCTGCCGCGGCCGAGCGGGAGATGCGCTCCGAGGACCGTCCGCCGCTGCACGGATCGACGGCGATCGGCGACCGTTCGCGGCTGCCGGACCGGCGTCCCGTCGAGAGCCGCCGGTAGGTGTCGGGCAGGCTCTGAGCGGCGTCGGCAGCCGGTAGTTGACCGTCATCGATAAAGTCCTTTAAGTCCGGCATATCCGGCAATTTCCCCGAAGTGGGCAAATAGGACGTCAGTTGAACGGCGTGTCGATACCTCTCCCGTGTGACAGTGAGCACATCTCCATGGTAAAGCCCTGGCTAAATACTTTGTGATACCGTTCACGAAACCCGGGAAACAAGCCGAAAGACCGTAGTGAGATGGTCTTCCGGCGTGAGGCACGTCCCCAAACCCGGATTACGCTCGTCTCCGACGACACCCGCTTTCCCCAACTCCCGCCGGAGGAGCTGCCACCATGCAGTCCAACGACGTCCGAACTCTCCTCAACTGCACCGTCCCCACTGCCGCGGCCGGTGTCATCGCCACCGCTGTGAGCGGAGCGGTGGCCGGTGGCAAGGGAGCGATCGGCGCCGCCGCCGGCACGTTGGTCGTGATCGCCTTCATGGCGATCGGGATGGTGGTGCTCCAGCGCACCGCCAAGGCGTACCCGTCGCTGTTCCAGATGATGGGCCTCGTGCTCTACACCGTGCAGATCCTGCTGCTGGCGATCGTGCTCGCGGTGTTCAAGCACACCTCGCTCTTCAACACCCGCGCGTTCGCCTTCTCGCTGCTGGCCGCTGCGCTCGTCTGGATCGCCGCGCAGGCACGCGCGCACATGAAGACCAAGATCCTTTACGTCGAGCCCGAGTCGGCGGGAACACCGTCGTGAGCCGCGGGTTCGGTAGGGCCGGTGTAAAGACCCTGCCGCTCGTTTGCTATCGTCCGGACTCAACTGCGGCGGAGCTGCCGCGAGCGGCGCTCAAGCCTGCCCTGCCGCTCGGTTCAGCGCCGACTCGCCGCGTACACATCCGACCCACCAGTCCAGTGCCGTTCCGTGGCCGTCAGGCCCGCCGACACATCGAGGTTGCCGTACCCATGCGCCACGCTGAAGGAGCTCGCGGTGAGTGCTGACCAGGTTCTCGCCTTCGAGACGAACTGCCACCTCTTCGACGGGTGCGGCTTCCCGGCCCCCGGACTGCACTCGTTCGTCTTCGAGCCGATCTTCTCGATCGGCAGCTTCCACTTCAACAAGCCGATGCTGCTGGCGCTGTTGAGCACGATCGTGGTCGTCGGATTCTTCTGGGCCGCGTTCAACAAGCCCAAGGTGGTCCCGGGCAAGGTCCAGATGGTGGGCGAGGCGGGCTACGACTTCGTCCGCCGCGGCATCGTCTACGAGACGCTCGGCAAGAAGGTCGGCGAGAAGTACGTCCCGCTGATGGTCTCGCTGTTCTTCTTCGTCTGGATCATGAACATCTGGTCGGTCATCCCGGTCGCCCAGTTCCCCGTGACGTCGATCATCGCCTTCCCCGTCGGGCTGGCCGCGATCGTCTACGTCACGTGGATGTACCTGACGTTCAAGAAGCACGGCTTCGTCGGCGGCCTGAAGAACATCACCGGCTACGACAAGACACTCGGCGCCGTGCTGCCGCTCTCCATGACCATCGAGTTCTTCTCGAACGTCCTGGTGCGGCCCTTCACCCACGCGGTCCGGCTCTTCGCCAACATGTTCGCCGGTCACACGCTGCTGCTGCTGTTCACCATCGCGAGCTGGTACATGCTCAACGGCATCGGCATCGCCTACGCGGGCGTCTCGTTCGTGATGACCATCGTGATGACCGCCTTCGAGCTGTTCATCCAGGCCGTTCAGGCGTACGTGTTCGTGCTCCTGGCCTGTAGCTACGTCCAGGGCGCGCTCGCCGAGCACCACTGAGCACCGCCCCCACGACCCGATAGATGTCCGGTGGCCAACCCCCACCGGTCCGAGAAAGATAAGGAAGAACCGGCATGTCCGCTCTCGCGCACGCGACGCTCGCCGCCACCCAGATCAAGGGCAACCTCGGCTCGATCGGTTACGGCCTCGCGGCCATCGGCCCCGGCGTCGGCATCGGCATCATCTTCGGTAACGGCACCCAGGCCCTCGCCCGCCAGCCCGAGGCGGCCGGTCTGATCCGCGCCAACCAGATCCTCGGCTTCGCCTTCTGTGAGGCGCTCGCCCTCATCGGTCTGGTCATGCCGTTCGTCTACCCGGCCACCTGATCCCGGCCGACGAACAGAAACCTAGACGGAAGGCACTGATGTGATCGCCCAGGTACCGCTGGCGACAGCGGAGAACCCGCTCATCCCGCCGATCCCCGAGCTCATCATCGGCCTGATCGCCTTCGCCATCGTCTTCTTCTTCCTCGCCAAGAAGCTCCTCCCGAACATCAACAAGGTTCTGGACGAGCGCCGTGAGGCCATCGAAGGTGGCATGGAGAAGGCCGAGGCCACCCAGGCCGAGGCCCAGCAGACGCTGGAGCAGTACCGCGAGCAGCTCTCCGAGGCCCGGCACGAGGCCGCGCGACTGCGCCAGGAGGCGCAGGAGCAGGGCGCCGCGCTGATCGCGGAGATGCGGGCCGAAGGCCAGCGCCAGCGCGAGGAGATCGTGGCCGCGGGTCACGCGCAGATCGAGGCCGACCGCAAGGCCGCCGCCGCCGCGCTGCGCCAGGACGTCGGCAAGCTCGCCACCGAACTGGCGGGCAAGCTCGTCGGTGAGTCCCTGGAGGACTCCGCCCGGCAGAGCCGCACCATCGACCGCTTCCTCGACGGCCTGGACAACGCGGCTCCCGCCGCCGGTTCCGCGACGGCCGAGGCGGCGCGATGAACGGCGCGAGCCGCGACGCGCTGGGCGCGGCCCGCGAACGGCTCGACGCGCTGACGGACGTCCAGTCCGTCGACGTGGCCAAGCTCGCCGAGGACCTGGCCGCCGTCACCGGGCTGCTGGACCGCGAGGGCACGCTCCGTCGCGCCCTGACCGACCCGGCGAAGTCCGGCGAGGCCAAGGCGTCGCTGGCGCGGCAGCTCCTCGGCGGCCAGATCGGCGGCGAAAGCCTCGACCTGCTCACCGGCATGGTCAGGTCCCGCTGGTCGCGCTCGCGCGACCTGGTCGACTCGGTCGAGGAGCTGGCGTCGAGCGCCGACCTCGCCACCGCCCAGCGGGCCGGTCACCTCGACGACGTCGAGGACGAGCTGTTCCGCTTCGGCCGGATCGTCTCCGGCAGCACCGAACTGCGCTCCGCTCTCACCGACCGCGTCGTCGGCGCTCCGGCCAAGGCCGCACTGCTGCGCACGCTGCTCGGCGGGCGGGCCAATCCGGTCACCGAACGGCTGGTCGTCCGGCTGGTCACCACGCCGCGGGGACGTAGCCTGGAGTCGGGGATCGAATCCCTGTCCAAGCTGGCCGCGGCCCGCCGTGACCGGATGGTCGCGGAAGTGGTGTCGGCGACTCCGCTCAGTGACCAGCAGAAGCAGCGCCTCGGCGCCGCACTGGCCCGGATCTACGGCCGCCAGGTGCATCTGAACCTGGACGTGGACCCCACGGTCCTCGGCGGAGTCCGGGTGCAGGTCGGTGACGAGGTCATCAACGGAGCCATCTCCGACCGTCTCGACGAGGCGGCCCGGCGGATGGCGGGCTGACAGCCGGTCGCTCCACCAGGACCGCGCGGCGCCAGCCACGCAGAACGCAGTACGAAGCACGACGACGCAGTACGAGCGGCCCGAGTTGGGCCGACGGAGCCTAACAGAGCCTTTCTGGGGGTTGACCCCAGAAACCCCCAAGAAGACTTTCGGGCCCAACAAGGAGAGCAGGGAACCCAGATGGCGGAGCTCACGATCCGGCCGGAGGAGATCCGGGACGCGCTGGAGACCTTTGTCCAGTCGTACAAGCCGGACGCCGCCTCGCGCGAGGAGGTCGGCACGGTCAGCGTTGCCGGAGACGGCATCGCGAAGGTCGAGGGTCTGCCCTCGGCCATGGCGAACGAGCTGCTGAAGTTCGAGGACGGCACCCTCGGTCTCGCCCTCAACCTGGAAGAGCGCGAGATCGGCGCGATCGTCCTCGGCGAGTTCAACGGAATCGAGGAGGGCCAGCCGGTGCAGCGCACCGGCGAGGTGCTCTCCGTCGCGGTCGGCGAGGGCTACCTGGGCCGGGTCGTGGACCCGCTCGGCACCCCGATCGACGGCCTCGGCGAGATCGAGACCGACGGCCGCCGCGCCCTTGAACTGCAGGCCCCCACGGTCATGCAGCGCAAGTCGGTGCACGAGCCGATGCAGACCGGCCTCAAGGCCGTGGACGCGATGACCCCGATCGGCCGCGGCCAGCGCCAGCTCATCATCGGCGACCGGCAGACCGGCAAGACCGCCCTGGCGATCGACACGATCATCAACCAGCGCGACAACTGGCGTTCCGGCGACCCGAAGAAGCAGGTCCGCTGCATCTACGTCGCCATCGGCCAGAAGGGCTCCACCATCGCGGGCGTGCGCGCCTCGCTGGAGGAGGCCGGCGCCCTGGAGTACACGACGATCGTCGCCGCCCCGGCGTCCGACCCGGCCGGCTTCAAGTACCTCGCCCCGTACACCGGTTCTGCCATCGGCCAGCACTGGATGTACCAGGGCAAGCACGTACTGATCGTCTTCGACGACCTGAGCAAGCAGGCCGACGCCTACCGCGCGGTCTCCCTGCTGCTGCGCCGTCCGCCGGGCCGCGAGGCCTACCCGGGCGACGTCTTCTACCTGCACTCCCGCCTGCTGGAGCGCTGCGCCAAGCTCTCCGACGACCTGGGCGCCGGTTCGATGACCGGTCTGCCGATCGTCGAGACCAAGGCGAACGACGTGTCGGCGTTCATCCCGACCAACGTCATCTCCATCACCGACGGCCAGTGCTTCCTGGAGTCGGACCTGTTCAACGCCGGTCAGCGCCCCGCGCTGAACGTCGGTATCTCGGTCTCCCGCGTCGGCGGCTCCGCGCAGATCAAGGCCATGAAGGGCGTGGCCGGACGGCTGCGCGTGGACCTGGCCCAGTTCCGCGAGCTGGAGGCGTTCGCCGCCTTCGGTTCCGACCTGGACGCGGCGTCCAAGGCCCAGCTCGAGCGCGGCCAGCGGATGGTCGAGCTGCTCAAGCAGGGCCAGTACGCGCCGTACGCGATCGAGGACCAGGTCGTCTCCATCTGGGCCGGCACCACCGGCAAGCTGGACGACGTACCGGTCGAGGACGTCCGCCGCTTCGAGCGCGAGCTGCTCGACTACCTGCACCGCGAGCACAAGTCGCTGCTCACCGCGATCGTCGAGACCGGCAAGCTGCCGGACGAGACCGTCGAGGTGCTCACCGACGCGGTCGCCGCCTTCAAGAAGCAGTTCGAGACGTCCTCGGGCGCGCTGCTGGTCGAGGGCTGATCGCATGGGCGCACAGATTCGGGTTTACAAGCGCCGGATCAAGTCCGTCACCGCCACGAAGAAGATCACCAAGGCGATGGAGATGATCGCCGCCTCGCGCATCGTCAAGGCGCAGCGCCAGGTGGCGGCCTCGTCCCCGTACGCCGATGAACTGACCCGTGCGGTCACGGCGGTGGCGACCGGCTCCAACACCAAGCACCCGCTGACCACCGAGGCCGAGAACCCGAGCCGCGCCGCGGTCCTGCTCGTCACGAGCGACCGCGGTCTGGCGGGCGGTTACTCGTCCAACGCGATCAAGGCGGCCGACCGGCTCATCGAGCGGCTGCGCGCGGAGGGCAAGGAAGTCGACTCGTACCTCATCGGCCGCAAGGCCGTGGCGTACTACAGCTTCCGCGAGCGGACGGTCGCCGAGTCCTGGACCGGCTTCTCCGACAGCCCCGGCTACGGCGACGCCAAGAAGGTCGCGGCGCCGCTGATCGAGTCGGTGCTCAAGGACACGGCCGACGGTGGCGTGGACGAACTGCACATCGTCTTCACGGAGTTCGTGTCGATGATGACGCAGTCCCCGGTCGACGCCCGGCTGCTGCCGCTCTCGCTGGACGAGACGGCCGCCGCCGGTGCCGAGGAGCGGGCCGCCAAGGGCGAGATCCTGCCGCTCTACGAGTTCGAGCCTTCCGCCGAGGGTGTGCTGGACGCGCTGCTGCCTCGCTACGTCGAGAGCCGCATCTTCAACGCGCTGCTCCAGGCGGCGGCTTCGGAGCACGCGGCCCGCCGCCGTGCGATGAAGTCCGCGACCGACAACGCGGAAGACCTCATCAAGTCGCTCACGCGGCTTGCCAATGCGGCCCGACAGGCCGACATCACCCAGGAAATCAGCGAGATCGTCGGCGGCTCCAGTGCGCTGGCCGACGCGAACGCGGGGAGTGACTAACCACTATGACCACCACTGTTGAAACCGCTACGGCCACCGGCCGCGTCGCGCGGGTCATCGGCCCGGTCGTCGACGTGGAGTTCCCCGTCGACGCGATGCCGGAGATCTACAACGCGCTGCACGTCGACGTGGCCGACACGGGCGCCGAGTCCGGCACGAAGACGCTGACGCTGGAGGTGGCGCAGCACCTCGGCGACGGCCTGGTCCGCGCCATCTCGATGCAGCCCACCGACGGCCTGGTCCGCCAGGCCCCGGTGACCGACACCGGCGACGGCATCACGGTGCCCGTCGGCGACGTCACCAAGGGCCGGGTGTTCAACACCCTGGGCCAGATCCTGAACGAGCCGGAGGCCGAGTCCGAGGTCACCGACCGCTGGGCGATCCACCGCAAGGCGCCGAAGTTCGACGACCTCGAGTCGAAGACCGAGATGTTCGAGACCGGCCTGAAGGTCGTCGACCTGCTGACCCCGTACGTCAAGGGCGGCAAGATCGGTCTGTTCGGCGGCGCCGGTGTCGGCAAGACCGTGCTCATCCAGGAAATGATCATGCGTGTGGCCAAGCTGCACGAGGGCGTCTCGGTGTTCGCCGGTGTCGGCGAGCGCACCCGTGAGGGCAACGACCTCATCGCGGAAATGGCCGAGTCGGGCGTGCTGCCGCAGACCGCGCTGGTCTTCGGTCAGATGGACGAGCCCCCGGGCACCCGTCTGCGCGTGGCGCTGGCCGGTCTGACCATGGCGGAGTACTTCCGTGACGTGGCCAAGCAGGACGTGCTGTTCTTCATCGACAACATCTTCCGCTTCACGCAGGCCGGTTCCGAGGTCTCCACGCTGCTCGGCCGTATGCCGTCCGCGGTGGGTTACCAGCCGAACCTGGCCGACGAGATGGGTCAGCTCCAGGAGCGGATCACCTCGACGCGTGGTCACTCGATCACCTCGATGCAGGCGATCTACGTCCCCGCGGACGACCTGACCGACCCGGCCCCGGCGACCACCTTCGCCCACCTCGACGCGACGACCGTGCTTTCGCGGCCGATCTCGGAGAAGGGCATCTACCCCGCGGTGGACCCGCTGGACTCCACGTCCCGCATCCTGGACCCGCGCTACATCGCGCAGGACCACTACGACTGCGCCATGCGCGTCAAGGGAATCCTGCAGAAGTACAAGGACCTCCAGGACATCATCTCCATCCTCGGCATCGACGAGCTGGGCGAAGAGGACAAGCTCACCGTCTTCCGCGCCCGCCGGATCGAGCGCTTCTTGTCGCAGAACACCCACGCGGCGAAGCAGTTCACCGGTGTCGACGGCTCCGACGTGTCGCTGGACGAGTCGATCTCCGCGTTCAACGCCATCGCCGACGGTGAGTACGACCACTTCCCGGAGCAGGCGTTCTTCATGTGCGGTGGCCTGGACGACCTCAAGGCCAACGCGGCGAAGCTCGGCGTCAACTGACGCGGGAGCCTCGCGCAGGCCGCGCGTCCGCGTCGGTAGGAGCGCGCGCGACAGCGTAAGAGGGGGGCGGTGAGTCCCGTGGCGAAGCCCCGGGGCGCCCGCCCCCTCTCGCACCCCTTATTCTGTGTCTTACGCATCCACTGAGGACGGTGGGTGCCAACCCGAGGAGCCGTCTTGGCCGATCTTCACGTCGAGCTGGTCGCCGCGGACCGTAGTGTCTGGTCCGGCGAGGCCACCATGGTCATCGCCCGTACCACGTCGGGTGACATCGGCATCATGCCGGGACACGAGCCGCTCCTCGGGGTGCTCCAGTCCGGCCCGGTGACGGTGCGCACCTCTGACGGCGGCACTGTCGTGGCCGCCGTGCACGGTGGCTTCATCTCCTTCTCCGACGACAAGCTCTCGATTCTCGCGGAGATCGCGGAGCTGGCGGACGAGATCGATGTGGCGCGCGCCGAGCGTGCTCTTGAGCGGTCGAAGTCGGAGACCGACGCCGCGGCCGAGCGCCGCGCCGAGGTCCGGCTCGCCGCCGCCGCGGGAGCGCACTGACCGGTCCGCAGGACGGTCCGCGGGTCGGCGCGACCGGCTGACCGGGCAACCGCACCACCACAACCGCATCAGCAGACGTACCAGGCGTGACCGAACGACCACGGTGCCGCGGACTGCCCTCCTGGGGCGGTCCGCGGCTCCGGTACAGCAAGGGCAGTAACCCATTTCTAGGCGAGGAGGTCGGTGGACGTGATCCTCTCCTTTGAGGTGGGTGGCGCGGTGATCGCCGCCGCGCTGCTCGGACTCTTCGTCTTCGGACTGCGCCGCCGGCTGATCCAACGGCCAGGCGGCACTTTCGACTGCAGCCTGCGCCCCGCTCCCGAGCAGGACGCGGAGCCGGCCGGCGGTGGCGGCAAGGGCTGGGTGTACGGAGTCGCGCGCTACAGCGGTGACCGGGTGGAGTGGTTCCGGGTCTTCTCGTACGCGCCCCGCCCGCGGCGGGTGCTGCTGCGTCCGGCGATCGAGGTACTGGGGCGCCGGGACCCGCAGGGCTCGGAGGAGCTGGCCCTGCTGTCGGACGCGGTGGTGCTCTCCTGCGAGCATCAGGGCACCCGGCTGGAGCTGGCGATGAGCGACGACGCCCTGACGGGTTTCCTCGCCTGGCTCGAAGCGGCGCCGCCCGGCCAGCGGGTCAACGTGGCGTAGCACCTGTTCCTTGCCGTGCCTCTGGGAGGCGCGGCTTCGCGCGTTTCAGGGGCCGGTGCGTCGCTCGGCGCGGGTTTCGGCCGGGCGGATTCCCGGGCGCGCCCGGTGAGGACCGGAGGCCGACGGGCGGCGGTGTCGACCCCCGGCCGTATGGGTCAGCCGGAGCCTAGAAAGGTCTGGACCACCGGTCAAGAGGTCTGGACCATGTCGGGCCCCTGGTGTCAGCGGTTCTCGCCGGGGATCCACAGGACGTCCCCGCGGGACTTGTTGGCGGTGCGGGCGAGGATGAACAGCAGGTCGGAGAGCCGGTTCAGGTAGGTCGCGGTGAGCGGGTTCATCGTGTCCGCGTGGTCCTCCAGAGCGGCCCAGGTGGAGCGTTCGGCGCGGCGGACGATGGTGCACGCCTGGTGGAGCAGGGCGGCGCCGGGCGTGCCGCCGGGGAGGATGAAGCTGCGGAGCTTCTCCAAATCGGCGAGGAAGCGGTCGCACTCCTCCTCCAGCCGGTCGACATAGGTCTGCTCGACCCGCAGCGGCGGGTACTCCGGGTCGGGGACCACCGGAGTGGCGAGGTCGGCGCCGACGTCGAAGAGGTCGTTCTGCACGCGCACCAGGACGGTGGCGACCTCCTCGGGCAGCGCGCCGAGCGCGAGCGCCACACCGAGCGCGGCGTTGGCCTCGTTGGCGTCGGCGTAGGCGGCGATCCGGCTGTCGGTCTTCGCGGTCCGGCTCATGTCGCCGAGCGCCGTGGTGCCGTCGTCGCCGGTACGGGTGTAGATGCGGGTGAGGTTGACCATACGGTCGAGCGTAGAGCGTGCCCGCCCGACGGGCCGTCTCCCGCCCCCGTCCGACAGCCGGTTGACGCCCAGTGCGACGAAGGACACACGGTGACACCGCTTACTTCCTGCTGCGCGCGGAGGTGAACGGGCGTTAAGGTCCGGCGAGATCAGCGAATTCGGCCAGTCGGCCGCAATGGCTCGGCCCCAATGGAGAGGTGTGTGCCGTGGCGAAGAAGCTCGCCGTCGTCGGAGCGGGACTGATGGGCTCCGGTATCGCGCAGGTGTCGGCCCAGGCGGGGTACGACGTGGTCCTGCGGGACGTCACCGACGCGGCGCTCAAGCGCGGCACCGACGGCATCCGCGCCTCGTACGAGAAGTTCGTCTCCAAGGGCAAGCTGGACGCGGCGGACGCCGAGGCGGCGCTGGCCAGGATCACCGCGACCACCGACCTCGACGCCGCCGCGGACGCGGACATCGTCGTGGAGGCCGTCTTCGAGCGGATCGAGGTCAAGCAGGAGATCTTCCGCGCCCTCGACACGATCGTGCGCGACGACGCGGTCCTCGCCTCCAACACCTCCGCAATCCCGATCACCAAGATCGCCGCCGTCACCCGCAACCCCGAACGCGTCGTCGGCACCCACTTCTTCTCGCCGGTCCCGCTGATGCGGCTCTGCGAGCTTGTCCGCGGCTACAAGACCAGCGACGCCACGCTGGAGCGCGCCCGCGCCTTCGCCGAGGAGATCGGCAAGACCTGCGTCGTCGTCAACCGCGACGTGGCGGGCTTCGTCACCACCCGGCTGATCTCGGCCCTGGTCGTCGAGGCCGTCAAGCTCTACGAGTCGGGCGTCGCCTCCGCCGAGGACATCGACATCGCCTGCAAGCTCGGCTTCGGGCACGCGATGGGCCCGCTCGCCACCGCCGACCTCACCGGCGTGGACATCCTGCTGCACGCCGCGGGCAACATCTACACCGAGTCGCAGGACGAGAAGTTCGCGCCGCCGGAGATCATGCGCCGCATGGTCGACGCGGGCGACCTCGGCCGCAAGAGCGGCAAGGGCTTCTACTCGTACTGAGTTTCCACCCGCACCGGGGCACCGTACGGAACGCGCATCCTGGGCACGCGTACTAAACAACGTCACCCCCAGGAGTGAATTCGGTATCGGTTCGCTCACAGACGGCAACTTCTCCATACGACGGACCGTCAGTTGTGTGAAGACATACGGATGATCCGTGCCGTCGCCGTCCCGCGGCGGCCATGCCACGAGCCGGGCCCACGAGCCGGCACTCCTCGGGGAGCGACTATGCACATCAAGGGCGACCACGCCGAGCTGGTCGTCGGGGGCCGCCTCGACGTCCGGAGCGCGGCGGACGCCCGTTCGGCCCTGCACACCGCCGTCGACTCCGGCCGCGGGGACCTGGTGCTCGATCTCACGGAGCTGGACTCGTGGGACGCCACCGGTCTCGGCGTGATCATGGGCGCCCACCGCAGAGCGGGCCGCGCCAACCGGAGGCTCGTGCTGCGCGGGGTCCCGCCGCGAATGCAGCGCCTGCTGGTCGCCACCCGGCTGCACCGAATCCTCGCGATCGAGGCCGAAAGGTGACGTAAGGGCGGCACCGTGGCCCCGGCACTTCATGAATACTGTGGCAGCCTTTAGAGTTTGCCGCAGATTGCCAGCAGGCGTGCCACCCCGTACGCCAGAAAAGGGGAATCGGGCCGGGTCCGGCAGCGGACACAGGGCGGCCCGATCGGGCCCCCGCACGTCACGCACCTGGGGGGCGTACGAGATGGACCACCGCACCGGCGAGTCGGGCGAACGCCCGATACCGGACGTCGACGACCTGACGGTCGCCGACGCCGACGCGCGCCCCGCCACCGGCCCCGACTTCGGCCAGGGCGTCGAATTCGGGCACGGCGCGGACTTCGCCGCCGACTTCGGCCCGGCCCCCACGCCCGGCCCGGGAACCGGCTTCGGCTCCGACTTCGCCGCGGGCTCCGGCTCCGATTTCAGTGCCCCCGCCGACCACGGCCACGGCAATGGCCACGGCAATGGCCACGGCAACGGCCACGCCACCGGGTCCCTGCCCGCCCTCACGGACAGCACCCTGGCGCTGCGCGGCCCCCGCGCCTCCCGCGACCCGCTCACCCCGGAACTGGGCGGCACCTCCAGCGGCGGCAACGCCCGCGTGCTGCGCGTCACCACCTCCGACTACCTGCTGACCGTCAACCCGGTCGACGGCACCGAGGTCACCCTCTGCCCGCCCGCCGAGCGCCCGCTGCCGCTGCGCCGCACCTCCGAGGAGCGCGTCGCGCACCTGGCCGCGGGCCGCCCCTCGCCGCCGCCGGGACCGCCCGCCCCCGAACTGCCGCTGCTGGAGCGCGACGAGGAGCGCGAGCGGCTGATCCGGCTGCTGGCCAGGGGCCGTTCCGTACGGGTCACCGGACCGTCCGGCGCGGGCCGCACCGCGCTGCTGGAGTCCGTCGCCAACGCCTGCGCCGACCTCGCCCCCGACGGCGTGCTCTGGCTGTCCGGCTACCGCCGCACCCCCGCCGACGTGCTCCAGGAACTCTTCGCCACCGTCTACGCCACCGACGGCCACCGCCCCGACCGCGCGGACCTGCCGGGCCTGCTGCGCGACACCGGCGCCGTCGTCGTCATCGACGACCTGGAATTCGGCGGCGCGGGGCTGGAGGAACTGCTCTCCGCGGCCCCCGAGTGCGCCTTCCTGATGTCCGCGACGCCCGACGTCACCACACCGTCCGCCGACTCGATGATCGAAGAGGTCTTCCTGTCGGGCCTGACCCGCGTCGCCTGCGTTGACCTGCTGCAATTCGTCACCGGGCGGCCCCTCGGCGAGGACGAGACCGCGTGGGCGGCCGACCTGTGGTTCGAGTCCGAGGGCCTGCCGCTGCGCTTCGTGCAGGCCGGCGCGCTGCTGCGGCAGCGGGACGCGCTGCGCCAGCCGCCCGAGCCCGACTGGGACGACTCGGTGTGGGAGAACGGCTCGCCGACCGGCCCGCAGGGCGCCGGAACGCCGCCCATACCCGACCTCACCGGCTTCGACATACTCCAGGGTCCCGACGCAGCCTCCGGGCACGGCGCCGAGGACCCCGAGGACGCGCTTTCCACCGGCCCGGACACCGCGGCGACTTCCGCGACACCGGAGATACCGGGGTCCGCCCCCAAGCCCGGCCCCGCCGGATACACCGGCCCGCCCGTCGACCTGCCGCTGCCGTCGCTCGCCGAGAGCGCGGCACCCGCGGAACTGCTCGCCAGCAGGCTGAGCGAATCGGCCCGCGAAGCCCTCGCCTTCGCCGTGGCACTCGACGGCGAGTGCCCGCACCCCTCGCACCTGCCCGCCCTCGTCGGTGACACCCACGGCGACGCGGCCCTCGGCGAACTCACCGCGGTCGGCCTGGCCGTACCGGTCTCCGCGCACTTCCGCCTCGCCGCCGGAGTCGTCCAGCAGCTCGCGCCGCGGCTCACCGCCGACGGCGAGCTGAGCGCGGTCCAGTCGCACACCGCGGCCCTGCACTACGCCTGGTGGACCGGGCACCCCTCGGTCGGCCCCGAGCGCGCCGCCGCCGAGTCCGAGGCGATCCTCGCCGCGATGTCCGCCTGCCGCGACGGCGGCAACCCCAGCGCGGCCGTCCTGCTCGCCCGCACCGTCGCGCCCGCCTTCGCCGCCGCGCTGCACTGGGGCGCCTGGGAGCGGGCACTGCGGATCGGCCAGGAGGCCGCACGGCTGTCGGGCGAGGTCGCCGAAGAGGCGTACTTCCACCACGAGCTGGGCGTCCTCGCGCTGTGCACCGGCAACACCGACCGCGCCCGCGCCGAACTGGAGGCGTCCATCGCCCTGCGCGGGGCCCTCGCCGACCGGCAGGGCACCGTCGTCGGCCGCCGTACGCTCGCGCTGGTCAACGACCGTGACGGCGGCGGCCTCCCGAACCTGCCCGCGCTGCTCGAACTCCCGCCGGGCGGCTCCGGCGGTACGGCGCCGCTCGCGATCACGGCGGCCACGACGCCGCTGACGGTGATCAACAAGAGCGGCGCCCCGGCACCGCAGGGCGAGGCCGGGCGCCCCGCCACGCACCGCCGACGCCGCAATCTGGTGGTGGTCGGCACCGGCGTCGCGCTCGCGGCGGCCCTCGCCACCATCGTCACCATGGGCGCCACCTCGGGCGACGGCCCCAAGCCCAACCAGGTCCAGCCGGTCGAGTCCGCCCAGCAGGACGACCCCTCGACCGACGCCCCGACGGACGATCCCTCGACGGACGGCCCCACGGCCGCCTCGCCGTCCGCCTCCGCCACGTCCCCGACGCCGTCGACACCGGCCGGGACGACGGGCGGCCCGACAACGGCCCCCGGAGCCCCGTTCACGCCCCCTGACGGCGGTCTGACGTCGGCACCGGGCGGGAACACGCCGCCCTCGCCGCCGCACACGACGACTCGCCCGACTCACACGTCGTCCACCAAGCCGACGAAGACGGTGACAAGTAGTCCGACGCCGAGCGATACCGGGTCGCCGTCGCCGACGGACACGGATACCCCGACGACTCCGCCGACGACGGACTCGTCATCGGCCGACGTCTCCTCTCCGCCGAACCTCACCCCCTCCGGCGCCGCCCCCACCAGGACCGGCACCTTCACCCCGCCGACGACGGAAGCCGGAGCCACCGGCCCCGGAGCCACCGGCCCCGCACCCACGGACACCGTCGCGCCGACCGGCTGAGGTCAGCCGCCCTCCGCCATGGCGGCGAGGCGGCGGGCCAGGCGGGCGGCGGCCTCGCGCAGCTCCGGCGGTTCGAGCACCTCGGCCTCGAAGCCCAGCGCGGCCACGCGGGCGGCGGTCACCTCCAGGGAATCCGCGCCGATGACGAGGACGCACCAGCCGTCGCGCTCGTCGTCCTCGACGCGTCCGACCTGCGGCGGCACCATGTCGCTCACGAGCTCCGTCCGGGCGCGCAGCCGGACGCGGGCCAGGTGCGCGTACGGGGACTCGGTCACGGAGCGCCGCACGTAGGCGACCGGGTCGGGGTGCTCGCGGGGCCGGAAGCGCCAGGTGGTCGTCTGCGCGTCGCGCATCCGGTCGAGCCGGAAGGTGCGCCAGTCGTCGCGGTCGACGTCCCAGGCCATCAGGTACCAGCGGCGTCCCGTGGTGACCATCCGCACCGGCTCGACCGTACGCTCGCGCGCCGTGCCGCCGTCCCGGCCGCTGTACGCGAACCGTACGCGTACGGTGTCCCGGCAGGCCCGCGCGAAGGTCATCAGCAGGTCCGGGTCGACTTCGTCGGTGGGGCCCACCAGGGTGTCGGTGGCGCCCTGGACGGCCCGCACCTCGGCGCGCAGCCGGGGCGGCATCACCTGGTCGAGCTTGGCGAGGGCCCGCAGCGCCGCCTCGCTCGCGCCCGCGACCGTGCCGCCCGACGCCAGCCGCAGCGAGACCGCCGTCGCGATGGCCTCGTCGTCGTCCAGCAGCAGCGGCGGCAGCCGGGTGCCCGCGCCGAGCCGGTAGCCGCCGCCGACGCCCGGGACCGCGTGCACGGGGTAGCCGACCGCGCGCAGCCGCTCCACGTCGCGGCGCACCGAGCGGTCGGTGACGCCCAGCTCGGCGGCGAGTTCACCGGCCGTCCAGGACGAGCGGTGCTGGAGGAGCGACAGCAGCCGCAGCACCCGTTCGGTCGTCGCTTCTACGGTCATCGGGTGATCGTTCCACACCGCCCGGCCATCACGGAACGTATCTGTCCGCTATATGCGTCACGCTGGGATCATGAACGAGCACCAGGAAGTCCGCGACATCCAGATCACCTTCGACTGCGCCGACCCGAACGCGCTGGCCGTCTTCTGGGCCGAGGCCCTCGGCTACCGGCTCCAGGACCCGCCCGAGGGCTTCTCGTCCTGGGACGAGGCCCTGGAGTCGATGGGTGTACCGCCCGAGCTGCGCAACGAACGCTCCGCCGCCGTCGACCCCTCGGGTGTCAGGCCCCGGCTCTTCTTCCAGCGCGTCCCCGAGGGGAAGCAGGCCAAGAACCGCGTCCACCTCGACGTCCGCGCCGCCCCCGGCCTGGAGGGCGACGAGCGGATGGCGGCCCACGAGAAGGAGGCCGACCGCCTCGTCGCCCTCGGCGCCACCCGCCTCGCCCGCCACGAGCCCGCCCTCCTCAGTCCGGGCCACATCGTGATGACCGACCCGGAGGGCAACGAATTCTGCCTCGACTGACCCCCGCCCGGGCCGGCGCCCGCCTCCCGCGCCGGCTCGACTCCCTCGAAGCCGCGGACCAGCGCGGCGGGCCAAAGCGGTGAGGCAAAGGGGCGAGTCAAAGGGGCGGGCCAGCGCGGCGAGTCAATGGGGCGGGCTAGAACAGCCGCAGCTTGTCGTCGGAGATGCCGCGCATGCCGTCGTAGTCCAGGACGACACAGCCGATGCCGCGGTCCGTGGCCAGCACGCGGGCCTGAGGCTTGATCTCCTGGGCGGCGAACACCCCCCGGACCGGGGCGAGATGGGGGTCGCGGTTGAGGAGTTCGAGGTAGCGGGTGAGCTGCTCGACACCGTCGATGTCGCCGCGCCGCTTCAGCTCGACGGCGACGGTGGCGCCCGAGGCGTCGCGGCACAGGATGTCCACCGGGCCGATGGCGGTGGGGTATTCGCGGCGGATCAGGGTCCAGCCCTCGCCGAGGACTTCCATCCGGTCGGCCAGCAGCTCCTGGAGGTGCGCCTCGACGCCGTCCTTGATCAGGCCGGGGTCGACACCGAGTTCGTGCGAGGAGTCGTGCAGGACCTCCTCGATGGTGATGATGAGCTGCTCACCGGCCTTGTTGACGACCGTCCAGACGCCGTCGTCGCCCTCTTTGAGCGTGCAGGGCGGGGACATCCAGTTGAGCGGCTTGTAGGCCCGGTCGTCGGCGTGCACCGACAGACTGCCGTCCGCCTTGATGAGCAGCAGCCGGGTGGCGGAGGGCAGGTGGGCGGAGAGCCGGCCCGCGTAGTCGACGGAGCAGCGGGCGATGACGAGACGCATGGTGCGCAACGCTACTGGACGCGCCGCCCCGTACGCGATTCGGCCCCGTGTGATTCACCGCCGCACGTTTCGCCCCCGCACGTCCCGTCCGCCCCTGTGCGTACGACTCCGGACGACTGCGGAAACTTGGCCGGTTAAGTGTGCTACCTCCTGGTGCGGTCGGACCAACGACCCTACGGTTGAAGCGGAGGCCGGACGTGCGGGAACGCTGGTCCGGCCGCCGGCAACCCGTCCGTCTGGCTCCGTGTGATCACGGGGTCACGAGAGGAGTACCCATGTCGCTCGACGTCTCACCGGCCCTCCTCGAACAGGCCGAGCGAGGCGAGGTCGACGAACAGGAATTCGTCGACTGCGTCAGGACGTCCCTCCCTTACGCGTGGGAGATGATCAGCTCGTTGGTGGCACAGCTCAAGGTCGACGGCGGAGCCTTCGCCGACAACCAGGTGCCGCCGCCGAGCGAGAAGGAACGCGGCCAGTTGCTCCGTGCACTGGCCAGCGACGCGATACGAGGGGCCCTACAGCGGCACTTCGGGGTGCGGCTCGCCTTCCAGAACTGCCACCGCGTGGCGGTCTTCCCACTGGACACGGTGGACCCCGGGATCGCCGAGAGCTACGGCAAGTTCACTTCCGTCAGGTCCCAAGTGCTCAACCAGTCACCGGAGTTCAGGGACTGCTGACGTAACGCCCCGCCCGGCGAACACCGCCGGTCACGGCCCTAGCGCGCACTGGGCGTCGGCACAATGCGGCCCGCTCCCGCAACCGGACCCGCCCGCGTAATCAGGCCAGTTCCGGGAGCACGTCGGCGCCCAGCCTGGCCACATTGTCCAAGGTGGCGGTGAGGTCCCCCGAGCCCTCCACCAGGAGGGCGAACCGGGTGATACCGGTCCGTTCCGCGGTCGCCGCGAGGCGGTCGGCACACAGCCGCGGCGGACCCACCGGGTGCAGATCACAGAGCAGTTCGGTGTAGGCGTGCGGGTCGCGCATGGCCCGCGCGCTGCCGTCCACCGTGCGGTGGGCGCCGAGCCCGCGCTGGAGCCAGCCGGGCATCGACTTGAGCAGCGTCTCCACCGCGTCCGACCTGGTGTCCCCGACCTGGGCCACGCCCGCCGAGACATGACCGGCGGCCGACACGGCGTCGGGGCAGTGCCCGGCGGCCAGCGCCGTCTCCCGCCAGACCGCCACCATCGCGGCCTTCTCCTCGTCCCCGCAGTGCATCCCCAGCAGCATCGGCAGCCCGCGCTCCGCGGCCAGCCGGACGGTGGCGGGGGAGGTGCAGGCGACCACGACGGGCGGCCCCGAGCCCGCCACCGGCTCCGCCGCCGGGTCGTACAGCTCGTCGGGGCGCGGTACGACGGACACCTCGCGGAAGGCGTAGCGCGGACCGTCCGCCCCGACCGCGGGCTCGCGCAGCCAGCGCAGCAGCAGGTCGAGCGATTCGGGGAAACCGGCCTCGAAGGCGGCCAGTCCGGTGCCGAAGACCTCCAGGTCCACCCACGGGCCGCCGCGGCCGACCCCGAGGGTGAAGCGTCCGCCGGACGCCAGGTGCAGCAGCGCGGCCTGTTCGCCCAGCGCCACCGGATGTGCGGTCGGCAGCACGCTCACCGCGGTGCCCACGCCGATCCGCCGCGTACGCCCGAGCAGCAGCCCGGCGAGGGTGACGGCCGACGGGCACACGCCGTACGGGACGAAGTGGTGCTCTGCCAGCCATACCGTGTCAAGTCCCGCGGCGTCAGCGGCCTCGGCCGAGGATATCGCCCGGTGCAGCGCCTCTCCCTGGCCCTGACCGGGGAACTGGGCCGCTATGACGAAAGTCCCAACTCGCATTGCTCATCCCTCCTCCCTTGGTAACGCTTGGCACGTGCCAAAGGCACGGCTTTCTGGGACGTTTTCATGATTTTCGGCAGTCATATTGGAGATGAGCCGTTCTGGTGTGCGCGAGGCGGGTGTTCCGGTATGGACCGACCGGCCGCGTACCCTTGACGGAGAGTCCGCGAAGCCCAGCAGAGCGCGAGGTGTCCCGTGTCGCCGCGTCGAAACCGCCCGCCCGGCGGAGGCCGCCCCGCCGACCGTACGGAGCAGCAGGAGTCGGGGTTCGGCGCCGGCAGCACCGTGGAGTGGCAGGGCGAGGAGTGGGTGGTGCGCCCGGTCGCGGGCAGCGCCTCCGGCAAGCACTACCGCTGCCCCGGCTGCGACCAGGAGATCCCGCCCGGCGTCGGGCACGTGGTGGCCTGGCGGGAGTACGGGGGAGTGGACGACCGGCGGCACTGGCACCGGGCGTGCTGGAACGCGAGGGACCGCCGCACCAGCAAGGTGCAGCGGTCCCGTAACGCCCCCCGGCACTGAACCGGGGCCATGTCCGGCGGCGGCTGAAGCGGCTGAGCGGTCCGGTACGCCTCGGGCGGCGCCGGTGTTCAGACGCCCCTGACGCTCAGACGTTGCTGACGCTCAGACGTTCCTGGCGCTCAGACGTCCCTGCTGTTGAGGGTCGCGTACGCCGCTCCCAGCAGCACCGCCGTGACGCAGGCCAGCGTGATGAGCTGGGGCAGGCCGTTCTGGTCGCCCTCGCCGATCATCGGGAAGTGGTAGAGCGAGGCCAGCGAGTTGGGCGCGGAGAACCGCACCAGCTTGTCGCGGGCCCCGTCCAGGCTGGACGGCAGGAAGATCGCGATCAGCAGCGGCAGCAGGACGACGCCCAGCATGGTGGTGATCGCCCCGGCCGAGTGCCGCAGCAGCGTGCCGACGGCGAGCGCCAGCAGGCCGAGCAGCGCCACGTAGAGGCCGACGCCGACGGTCGCGCCCAGCCATTCGGTGCCGCTCGCGGCGGTCACGCCGTCCTTGATGACGACGCCCGGGTGCGGGTCCTCCAGGTCGTATCCGGAGACCCGCTTGCCGGACATCACGCTCCAACTGATGAGCGCGGTCATCGTGCAGGCGACCGTGGTGGTCACGAAGGACAGCAGGAAGAAGACGATCGCCTTCGCCGTCAGGACCCGCGAGCGCCGCGGGCACGCGGTCAGGGTGGTGCGGATCATGCCGGTGCCGTACTCGGAGGTGATCACCAGCACGCCCAGCGTGATGATCGCCAACTGGCCCAGGATCAGGCCGAACAGGCCGGGCGCGAGCACCGGCACGCTGGTGTCGTTGCTGTGGTCGATCGGCACGACCACCAGCAGATTGATGCCGATGACCAGGACGAGCATCACGCCGAGCGTCCACACCGTGGAGCGCACCGTGCGGATCTTCGTCCACTCCGAGCGCACCGCCTGCCCGAGGGTGGTCTGCGCGACCGGCAACTGCGAGGCGAACTGCGGCTGCGGCGGCTGCTGTTGCTGGTAGCCGCCGTGGGGGGCGGAGGCCGGGAACTGGGCCGGGGCGGTCATCGGGCGTCCTCGCTGTCGGACTTGTCCATGTTCAGGGCGGCGGGTGCGGGCGGAGCGGCGGGTGCGGGCGGTGCGGCGGGTGCGGGCTGAGGTGCGGGAGCGGCGGGAGCGGCCGGCGGCGGCTGGGGAGCGTACGACTGCTGCGGTACGGGCGCGGCCACCGGCTGCTGCTGGTACCCCCAGCCGGGCTGCTGCTGCCCGTAACCCGGCTGCCCGTACGGCTGTTGCTGTCCGTACGGCTGCTGCCAGCCCTGCGCTCCCGGCGGCGGTGCGTAGCCGCCGGGGCCCTGGACGGCGTACGGCGCCGCGTGCTGGAGGCCCTGGCGCGGGTCCTGCGTCGAGCGGTAGTCGACCGCGCCGCTGGTCAGGCGCATGTACGCCTCCTCCAACGACGCCTGGTGCGGCGACAGTTCCCAGATCCGGACCTCGGCGTCGTACGCGATGTCGCTGATCCTGGGCAGTTCGAGGCCGGTGACGCGCAGCGCGCCGTCCTGCTCCGGCTGTACGGCGGCGCCCGCGTCGGTGAGCGCCTTGCTGAACTTCTCCCGCTCACCGCCCTCGGCGGGCGTGCGGACCAGCGCGTAGCCGGTCGAGTGGTGCGCGATGAAGTCCTTGACGCTCATGTCGGCGAGCAGTTGGCCGCGGCCGATGACGATGAGGTGGTCGGCGGTCAGCGCCATCTCGCTCATCAGGTGGCTGGAGACGAAGACCGTACGGCCCTCACTCGCCAGCTTGCGCATCAGATTGCGCACCCAGTGGATGCCCTCGGGGTCGAGGCCGTTGACCGGCTCGTCGAAGAGCAGCACCTCCGGGTCGCCGAGCAGCGCGCCCGCGATGCCGAGCCGCTGGCCCATGCCCAGCGAGAAGCCCTTCGAGCGGCGGGAGGCCACGTCCTGGAGGCCGACGACGCCCAGCACCTCGTCGACCCTGCGGGCCGGGATGCCGGAGAGCTGCGCCACGCAGAGCAGGTGCTGGCGGGCGCTGCGGCCCCCGTGCACCGCCTTGGCGTCCAGCAGCGCGCCCACCTTGCGCGGCGCGTTCGGCAGCCGCCGGTACGGCACTCCGCCGATGGTCACCTGGCCGGAGGTCGGCTCGTCCAGGCCCAGGATCATCCGCATCGTCGTGGACTTGCCCGACCCGTTCGGGCCGAGGAATCCGGTGACGGTGCCAGGCCGTACCTGGAACGACAGGTTGTACACGGCTGTTTTCGCGCCGTACTGCTTGGTCAGGCCGACTGCCTGGATCATGCTCCGCCCCTCGCTGCAACGGAGGCGACTCGCCCCCGTGAGGGAGGAAGCGTAGCCGGTGGGGGTTGGTTCCCCCCACCGTCCCCCGAAGTTGTACCCGGGAGGTGCCCCCATTGCGACAGTCGGGACTCGGCCGACGTGCGGGGCCGCCCGGGAGGCGGCCCCTTACCGCGTCAGGCGTCGCGCTTGGCCAGCACCACGTAACCGCCGACCAGCGCCACGATCACCCAGATCGCCATGATGCCGATACCGCCCCAGGGGCCGTACGCGGTGTGGTCGCCCGAATCCGGCACCACCTGCATGATCTTCTGGCCCGCCTGGTCGGGGAGGTACCTGGCGAACGTCTTCACCTTCGGCACCGCCGACAGGATCGGCGAGACCAGGAAGAAGAACGGCATCAGGATGCCGAGACCCAGCATCGGGCTGCGCATCATCGCGGCGGCGCCGACGCACAGCAGCACCATCAGCGTCATGTAGAGCCCCGCGCCGAAGACGGCCCGCAGCACCCCCGAGTCGCTGATCGACGTCTTGTGCGAGCCGAGCAGCGCCTGGCCGAGGAAGAACGCGACGAAGCTGGTGGCCATGCCGACCACCAGGCCCAGCAGGCCCGCGATGGCGACCTTGCAGAAGTAGAACATCCCGCGCTGCGGGACGGCCGCAAGCGAGGTGCGGATCATGCCGGTGCTGTACTCGCTGGAGATCACCAGCACACCGAAGACGATCAGTGCCAACTGGCCGAGCGACATGCCGAAGAAGCTGGTGTTCGTGGCGTCGAAGGTCGCCCTGTCCGTGGCGGACCTGTCGTGGAAGGTGTTGTTGACCACCAGACAGATCAGCGCGCCCAGACCCACGGTGACGATGAAGGCGAGCGCCAGCGTCCAGACCGTGGACCGTACCGACTTGATCTTCGTCCACTCCGACTGGAGGACGGCGGTAGGAGACGCCATGTCAGTTCCCCTTCCCGGAGCCGGAGTTGCGCCAGTCCGCACCCCACTGCGGGGCGCCGGGTTGTGGCGCGGCACCACCCGGACCGGGCGGCGGCGCGAGCACACCGCCCGCGTGGTACTCCACCGAGTCCGCGGTGAGCTGCATGAACGCTTCCTCCAACGATGCCCGCTGCGGGCTGAGTTCGTGCAGCACCACCTGATGCTGCGCGGCCAGCTCGCCGAGCTGCGCCGTGTCGCCGTCCTGGATCTCGAACGTGCCGTCGCTCGTGGTCACCGGGGTGAACCCCGCCGTGGCCAGCACGTCCTTCAGCCGCTCCGGCTGGGGGGTGCGAATCCGCACGTAGGAGCGGGAGTTCTTCTCGATGAAGTCGGCCATCGAGGTGTCGGCCATCAGCCGGCCGCGGCCGATCACGATCAGATGCTCGGCGGTCAGCGCCATCTCGCTCATCAGGTGACTGGAGACGAAGACCGTACGGCCCTGCGCGGCCAGCCCCTTCATGAGGTTGCGGATCCAGTGGATGCCCTCGGGGTCGAGACCGTTGACCGGCTCGTCGAACATCAGGATCTCGGGGTCGCCGAGCAGCGCCCCCGCGATGCCGAGCCGCTGGCCCATGCCCAGCGAGAAGCCCTTGGAACGTTTCTTCGCCACGGCCGTCAGACCGACCGTCTCCAGCACCTCGTCCACCCGGTGCCGCGGAATGCGGTTGGACTGCGCCAGGCACAGCAGATGGTTGTACGCCGTCCGCCCGCCGTGGATGGCCTTGGCGTCCAGCAGTGCGCCGATGTACTTCAGCGGCTCGCTGAGCTGCGCGTAGTGCTGACCGTCGATGCGTACGTTGCCCGAGGTCGGGTTGTCCAGCCCGAGCATCATGCGCATCGTCGTGGACTTGCCCGCGCCGTTGGGCCCGAGGAAGCCGGTCACCACGCCGGGGCGCACGGTGAAGGTCAGATTGTCGACGGCGGTCTTGTCCCCGTACCGCTTGGTGAGCCCCTGCAACTCAATCATGGTGGCGAGGCTAGCAACCGCCCCGGAGTAAACCGAAACCCCCGCCCGGGATGGGCGGGGGTGTCGGGCGACCCGTCGGCGAACGTTCAGCCCGTGTTCAGAGGCTTCAGCCCGTGTTCAGACGCTCTGGCCCTTCCTGCGGCCGTGGCTCCTGACCGGGCCCGAGCTTCCGATCGGGAGATCAGCGGGACTGCTGCGCCGGGACGCCACGCGAGATCGGCTCGTCGTCGGCCGGAGCACCGGCCGCGGCGACCGCGGCACCGGTCAGCGTCGCCAGCATCTCGCGGACGTTGGTGAGCTGAGCGTTGATGCTGTCGCGGCGGTTGGTGAGCGCCGCCAGCTCGCGCTCGGACTCGCTGCGGATCCGGTCGGCCTTCGCGTTCGCGTCCGCGACGATGTCCTCGGACTGACGCTGAGCGGTCTCCACCGTCTGACGCGCGCGACGCTCGGCGTCGGTGCGCAGCTTCTCCGCCTCCAGGCGGAGCTGCTCGGCGCGGTGCTCGATCTCCGCCAGGCGCTTCTCGGCCTTGGCCTGACGGCCCGCCAGGTCACGCTCGGACTGCTCGCGGCGCTTGGCCAGGTTCGTCTCGAAGTCCGCGGCGGCCTGGGCGGCCTTGGCGCGGGTCTCCTCGAAGAGGGCGTCCGCCTCCTCGCGCTTGTTCTGCGCGTCCTTCGTGGCGTCGGCGCGGAGCTGCGAAGCGTCGCCCTTCGCCTTGTCGACGATACGGACGCCCTCGTCCTCGGCCTTCGACTTGCGGTCGGCGGCGAACGCCTCCGCGTCGTTGCGCACCTGGTTGGCGGCCGACTCGGCCAGCTCGCGGTGCTGCTCGGCGGCGCGGCGGGCCTCCTCGCGCAGGTCCTTCGCCTCCTCCTCGGCGAGGCGCAGGATCTTCTCGACACGGGCACCGAGACCCGCGTACGACGGCTCCGAGTCATTGACCTGGGCCTGGGCGTTCTGGGTTTCGAGGTGCAACTCCTCGATGCGCTTCTCCAGCGCGGTGATCCTCGTCAGTGCGCTGTCACGGTCGGCGACGAGCTTCGTGATGCGGTCGTCCACCTGTCCGCGGTCGTATCCGCGCCGAACGAGCTCGAAGCCGAAGGGGGAGGAAGTGTCGCTCATGGGGATCCTGTCGATTCAGACCGGTTGAGGTGATAGGGGGAATCCTAGGGGCCCAGGCGGCGTGTCACCGAGCCATTGCCTATTAGGTATGGAGAATGTCCGCTCAATCGAGTGGAGCATCGTCGATGCGCTTGCCACTCGAACGAGTGGTTCCCGCGCCCGCACCAGCGGTGACACCGCCACCGGGTGCCTCGAACGACTCCAGCGCCTCCAGCACGTCCTGGACGCGAGAGATCTCCGCGTTGATGTCTTCTCTGCGGCGCACGAGGATCTCCAGCTCTCGTCTGCCCTCGGTCACGATGCGATCGGCTTCGCTGCGGGCCTCCCCCTTGACCCGCTCGGCCTCGCGCTCGGCCTCGGCCTTCTTCTGCTCGGCCTCCTTCAGGAGGCCCTCGACCTTCTTCACCGCGGCGATACGGACCTTGCTCGCCTCGGAGGTGGCCGTGGACTTGATCTCGGCGGCCTTCTGCTCCGCCTCGGCGAGCTGCTCGGTCGCGGCGGTGACCAGCTTGTCGACCCGCTCGCCGACGGTCTTCATCGCCTCCGCGGCCTCCTTGCGGGCCCGGTCGTGCAGCTCCTCGACCTCGGACTCCACGCGCTGGCGCAGCTCCTCGGTACGTTCCCTTATGGCCGTCGCGTCGTGCCTGGCCTCGCCGAGCATGGTGTCCGCGTCGGTCCGCGCCCGCTCGACCAGGCTGTTGCCCTCTGCCGTCGCCTCGTTGACCAGCCGCTCGGCCTCGCCGCGGGCCGCGCCGACCATCGCGTCGGCCTGCTCCTCGGCCGTCGCCGCGGTCCTGCGGGCCTCCGCCTGCGCCTTGCCGATCAGCTCGTCCGCCTGCTCCGCGGCCTCGCTGCGGCGCTTGTTGGCCGCCTCGCGCGCCTCGTCGAGGACGCGCTGCGAATGCGTCCGCGCCTCCTCGGCCTCGCGCTCCGCGGTGTCCAGCGCGTCCTTGGCGAGGATACCGAGCCGTTCGGCCTCCTCGCGGGCCTTGGTGACCAACTGGTCGGCCTGGCCCGCCGCGTCGGTACGCATCCGGTTGGCGTCGTCGCGGGCCTCGGCGCGCAGCCGGTCGGACTCCTCGATCGCCTCGGTGACCGTACGGTCGGCCAACTGCCGTGCCGCGTCGGCCTCTTCCTGGCTCTCCCGGCGGATCCGCGCCGAGTCCTCCGACGCCCGCTCCCGCTCGGAGCTGGCGTCCGCGCGCAGCCGGTCCGCCTCGCCCTGGGCCTCGCCGCGCACCCGCTGGGCCGCGTGCTCGGCCGCCGAGCGGAGCCCGGCGATCTCCTCCTCGGCCTCCTGGTGCAGATGCGCGACCGAGTCGCGGACCTGCTGCGCGGTGGCCTCGGCCGCCGCGACCGCCTCCGCGGCCCGCTGGTCGGCCTCCGCGCCCAGCCGGTCGGCCTCCGCCGCCGCGTCCTCGACGCGCTTGCGGGCGGCGGCCAGCAACTCCTCGCTCTCGCGGCGGGCCTGCGCGCGCTCCTGCTCGGCCTCGCCGCGGGCGGCGCCCAGCAGCTCCTCGGCCTCGCGGCGGCGCCTGGCCGCCTCCTCCTGCGCGGCGGCCAGCGCCTCCGCGGCCTCCGTACCGAGGCGCTCGGCCGCCGCGGCGGCCTCCGCGCGGACCCGGTCCGCGTGCTCCTTGGCCTCCGCGCGCCGCTGCTCGGCCTCCGCCGCCGCCTCCGCCTGGAGCCGTACGGCGACGCTCTCACCCTCCGCGCGGGTCTGCGCCGCGTCCGCCGCGGCCTCGTCCCGCAGCCGTACCGCCTCGGCCTCGGCCTGCTCCTGGAGGGTGCGGACCCGCTCGGCGGTCTCCTGGCGCAGCCGCTCGGCCTCCTCGGCGGCCTCCCGGCGCAGCCGCTCCGCCTCGGTGTCCGCGTCGCGCAGCGACTGCTCGGCGGCGGCGAGCCGGGCCTCGGCCTCCTCGCGGAGCCGTACCAGGTCGGTCTCGGCCTCCTCGCGCATCCGGGCGACGAGCGTCTCGCCCTCCGTGCGCTGCCGCTCGGCGGCCTGCTCGGCCTCCTCCTTGACCGTCGCGGCCTGCCGCTCCGCCTCCTGGCGCAGCTCCTCGGCCTCGGCGCGGGCGTGCTGGAGGGCCTCCTCGGCCTTGGTGTTCAGCGCGGAGGCCCGCTCGACGGACTCGGTCCGCATCCGGTCGGCCTCGGCGGCCGCGCCCTGCCGCAGCTCGTCGCCGTCGGCCTTCGCCTTGGCCAGCAGCTCCTCGGCGCGGCTCGCGGCCTCCTCGATCTGCTGGACGGCCTCCCTGCGCGCCTCACCGCGGATCCGCTCGCCCTCGGCGACCGCGTCGGCCCGCAGCTGCTCGGCCTCGCCGCGCAGCCGCCTGGCCTCCTCCTGGAGCTCGACGGTCCTGGCCCGGTACTCCTCGGTGTCGTCCTGGGCGGCGCCGCGCAGCTCCTGCGCGGACGCCTCGGCCTCGCTGCGCAGCCGCTCGGCCTCCGCCTCGGCCTCGCGCCGGATCCGCTCGGCCTCCTCGCCCGCCGACTTCGTGGTGGAGCGGGCGTCCTCCGACGCCTTGGTCAGGATCTCCTCGGCCGACCTGGCGGCCTGCGCCAGCTGGGCGGCGGCGTCCTCGGACGCGGCGGCGCGGGCGGTCTCCTGCGCCTCGGTACGGATGCGCTCGGCCTCGGCGCGGGCGTCGGCGACGGTCTGCTCGGCCTCGGCCTTGGCGCTGTCCACCTGCTTGGTGGCCTCGCCGACCATGCGGGCGATCTCGGCCCTTGCCGTACGGGTGCGCTGCTCGTTCTCCGTCTCGGTGGCCGCCAGGCGCTTGGCGGCGCCGGCCGTGGCCTCCTCGCGCAGCCGCTCGGCCTCCGCGCGGGCGGTGCGCAGCGCCTCGTCGGCCTCCCGCAGCCGCTCCTCGGCCAGCCGGGACAGCTCGATCGCCCGGCTTCTGGCCTCGTCGGACTCGCTGCGGGTGGAGGTGCGCAGCTGCTCGGCCTCGCTGGTGGCCTCCTGCGCCTGCGTCGAGGCGGCGGTCAGCAGCCGCTCGGCGTCGGTGCGGGCCCGGCGCAGCAGCTGCTCCGCCTCGTTGCGCGCGGCCTGCGCCTCCGAGGTCAGCCGCTCGCGGGTCTGCTCGGCGACCCGGGTGGCCTCGGCGCGGGCGGCGGCCAGCGCGGCCTCGGACTCGGCGCGGGTCTCGTCCAGCAGGCGGCGGGCCTGCGACTCGCTGCGGGCCCGCAGCTGCTCGGCCCACGCCACGTTCTCGTTGACGTGCGTCTCTACGGTCGCGCGGCGCTCGCCCAGCTCCTCGTCGAGCTGCCGCCGCCGGGCGATGGCCTCGGCGTGCCACTCCGCCTCGAAGCGGGCCTGGTGCTCGGCCTGCTCCTGGAGCAGCCGCTGGGTCTGGGCGCGGGCGTCGCGCAGCTCGCGCTCGGCGTCGGCGCGGAGTTGGTCGGCCTGGATCTGGGCGTTGCGCAGGAGCTGGTCGGCCTGGTGGCCGATGTTGTCGTAGGCAGGGCGGGACGCCAGATTGCGGCGCGCCTCGTGCAGCTTGGCGCGCAGCACCTCGACCTGGTATCCGAGGTCGTCGGCGTGGTCGACGGCCTTGCCCCGCTCGGTACGAAGCCGCTCCATCTCGGCTTCGAGCTGAGAGAGGTGGTCGTCAGCCTGGTAGCTGTCGTTGCCCCGCACTCCGCGGTCCCATCGGTCTCCTGGCGTACTCACCCGCCAACCGGGTGAGATTCCTCGTCACTCCGTTTGAAGACAGAGCTCTACGAAGAATGGTGTCAGATCAACGTCGCGGAGCGCGAGCGTACCCGCGTGCCCACCCCGGTCGGCCCGGTCACTCTACCGGGCAGGACGGGGGTTGGGTCAGTGGTCCCGGGAGCCCTTCGCTGTCTCTGCCGTGGTCTTTTCCGCCGAGGTGACCAGCTCGGTCAGTACGCCGTGGCAGTCCTTGGGGTGCAGGAACGTGATCCGGGAGTCCATCGAGCCCCTGCGCGGCTCGTCGTAGAGCACCCGTACGCCCTTGTCGCGGATCGCGGCGGAGTCGGCGTCCACGTCCGCGGTGCCGAAGGCGATGTGGTGCACGCCCTCGCCGTTCTTGGCCAGCCACTTGCCGACCGCGGAGTCCTCCCGGGTGGGCTCCAGGAGCTGGAGGTAGCTGGCGCCCCCGTCGGAGGTGCCGTTGATCCTGAGCATGGCCTCGCGTACGCCCTGCTCCTCGTTCACCTCGCTGTGCGCCACTTCGAAGCCGTAGGTGGCACGGTAGAACTCGACGGTCGCGTCCAGGTCGAAGCAGGCGATGCCGATGTGGTCGATGCGGGTCAGCCCAGTAGCCATGGACACAGTGCACCGCACCGGTACGTGGTCACGCAACGTGCGCGCCGTCACACGTTCCGACGGGTGACCGAGCGGCCTACCCCTCAGTACATTGACGATAACCCTCGTTAACTTCTCTCTTCAGCCGAAGGGGCCGCACCATGACCAGCCAGGCACGTACATCCGTGATCGTCGCAGGTGCCCGAACCCCGATGGGCAGGCTCCTGGGCAGCCTGCGCACTTTCTCCGGGTCGGACCTCGGCGGTGTCGCGATCAAGGCCGCGCTCGACCGCGCCGGAATCGGCGGCGACCAGGTGCAGTACGTGATCATGGGCCAGGTGCTCCAGGCGGGCGCGGGCCAGATCCCGGCCCGGCAGGCGGCGGTCAAGGCCGGCATCCCGATGAGCGTGCCCGCGCTCACCGTCAACAAGGTGTGCCTGTCCGGCCTCGACGCCATCGCGCTGGCCGACCAGCTCATCCGGGCCGGCGAGTTCGACATCGTGGTCGCGGGCGGCCAGGAGTCCATGACCAACGCCCCGCACCTGCTGCCCAAGTCCCGCGAGGGACACAAGTACGGCGCGATCGAGATGCTGGACGCGATGGCGTACGACGGGCTGACCGACGCCTTCGAGAACATCGCGATGGGCGAGTCGACCGAGACGCACAACGGGCGGCTCGGCATCGAGCGCGCCCCGCAGGACGAGTTCGGCGCGCTGTCCCACCAGCGGGCCGCCGCCGCGCAGAAGAACGGCGTCTTCGACGCCGAGATCACCCCGGTGGAGATCCCGCAGCGCAAGGGCGACCCGGTGGTCTTCAGCCAGGACGAGGGCATCCGCCCCGAGACCACCGCCGAGTCGCTGGGCAAGCTGCGGCCCGCCTTCAAGAAGGACGGCACGATCACCGCCGGTACGGCCTCGCAGATCTCCGACGGCGCCGCCGCCGTGGTCGTCATGAGCCGCGCCAAGGCGGAGGAGCTGGGGCTGGAATGGCTCGCCGAGATCGGCGCCCACGGCAATGTCGCCGGCCCGGACAACTCGCTCCAGTCCCAGCCGTCCAACGCCATCAGGCACGCGCTCGGCAAGCAGGGCCTGACCGTGGACGACCTCGACCTCATCGAGATCAACGAGGCGTTCGCGGCCGTCGCCGTCCAGTCGATGAAGGACCTGGGCGTCACCCCTGAAAAGGTGAACGTGAACGGCGGCGCCATCGCCCTGGGCCACCCGATCGGCATGTCGGGAGCACGTATCGTGCTGCACCTGGCCCTCGAACTGAAGCGGCGCGGCGGCGGTACGGGAGCGGCGGCGCTGTGCGGCGGCGGCGGACAGGGCGACGCGCTGATCATCACGGTCGCGGGGAACTGACGGGCCCCGGCCCTTCGGCTCCACGGCTTTTCCGGGTTCTTCCCGGGTCTTTTCGGGCTTTTTCGGTAGTGAGCGGGAAGAGGGAGCGAACAGACGTGGTGGACGTCCTCACCTTGGTCGAGCAGGCGCGGCAGGGGCGGCCGAGGGCCGTGGCCCGGCTGATCTCGCTCGTGGAGGGGGCGTCCCCGCAACTCCGCGAGGTGATGGCCGCACTCGCGCCGCTGACCGGCGGCGCGTACGTGGTCGGCCTCACCGGGTCGCCCGGCGTCGGCAAGTCCACGTCGACCTCGGCGCTGGTCACCGCGTACCGCAAGGCGGGCAAGCGGGTCGGCGTCCTGGCCGTCGACCCGTCGTCGCCGTTCTCCGGCGGCGCCCTGCTCGGCGACCGCGTCCGTATGTCGGAGCACGCCTCCGACCCCGGCGTCTACATCCGCTCCATGGCCACCCGCGGCCACCTCGGCGGCCTCGCCTGGGCCGCCCCCCAGGCCATCCGGGTGCTGGACGCGGCGGGCTGCGACATCGTCCTCGTCGAGACCGTCGGCGTCGGGCAGTCCGAGGTCGAGATCGCCGCGCAGGCCGACACCTCCGTCGTGCTGCTCGCCCCCGGCATGGGCGACGGCATCCAGGCCGCCAAGGCCGGAATCCTGGAGATCGGCGACGTCTACGTGGTCAACAAGGCCGACCGCGACGGAGCCGACGCCACCGCCCGCGAGCTGAACCACATGCTCGGCCTCGGCGAAGCCCGCGAGGCGGGGGACTGGCGGCCCCCCATCGTCAAGACCGTCGCCGCGCGCGGCGAGGGCATCGACGAAGTCGTCGAAGCCCTGGAGAAGCACCGCGCCTGGATGGAGGAGCGCGGCGTCCTGGCCACCCGCCGCCGGGCCCGGGCCGCCACCGAGGTCGAGCACATCGCCGTCACCGCCCTGCGCTCCCGCATCGGCGACCTCCGCGGCGACCAGCGCCTGGACTCCCTCGCCGAGCGCGTCACCGACGGCACCCTCGACCCCTACGCGGCGGCCGACGAACTGATCGCCGGCCTCACCTCGAACGAGCCCCGGGACCTCTCCTGAGCCCCTGAGGCACTGAGCCCCTGAGGCGCTGAGGCCCGCGGGGCTACTTCTCGCGGACCGTGCGGAGGTGGTCGGCCACCGGGGCCATGGCGCGGCGGTAGGTCGCGAGGTCCTCCGGGGCGATGAGGTCGATGAAGTGCGCGCGGACCGCGGCGACATGACGGGGGGCGACCTGGCGCATGGTGGCCCAGCCCTGGTCGGTGAGGACCGCGTAGAGACCGCGGCGGTCGGACTCGCAGTTCTCGCGGCGGACGAGACCGGCCGCCTCCATGCGGGTGATCTGGTGCGAGAGGCGGCTCTTGGACTGGAGCGTGGAGCGCGCCAGATCGCTCATGCGCAGCCGCCGCTCCTCGGCCTCGGAGAGGTTGACCAGGATCTCGTAGTCGTTGTTGGTCAGGCCGAAGGACTGGAGGTCCCGCTCGAGTTGGTACATGAGCAGCCGGCTGACGTCCAGATGGATGCGCCAGGCGCGCTGCTCGTCCTCGGTGAGCCAAGCCGTAGCGCTTTCAGCTTCTGCTGTCACGGTCTCCATAGAGTGAATTCTACCGGCGGTCACACCGCGGATGATCGTCAGGGTAGCGGGACGGTCACCGTCCGAAACGGCCCTGCCCGGGTGCGCCCGCGCCGGGGACGCCGGGTCCGGCCTGTCCCGGCACGCCGCCGGTGTCGACCTCGGCCATCAGCGTCTCGGTGGACTGGAGCAGCACCTGCCCCGCGCCGACGAACTCGAACTGGTGCTCCTCGCCCGACGCCCCGCCGATCCCGGTCATCGCGCGGATACCGCCGAGGACACCGCGCAGATACGCGTGGTCGTAGTGGTGGCAGGGGGACGGGCAGTCCGCCCAGCCGACCAGCGCCTGCGGGTCGACCCGGATCGGCGGCTCCACGAAGTGCACCGCGCCGTTGGACGCGGCCACGAACTTCCCCGTGCCGATCAGCGTCAGAAAGCCGGGAATGATCGACTGCTTGAGCGCCAGCGTGGGCTCGAAGGCCAGCAGATTCCCCGACCTGATGGTCAGATTGCCGTCCTCCAGATCGTACGAATTGATGTCGTACGACCGGTCGGCGAGCAGCATCTTGCCGCGCCCCTGCGCCACCACCCAGTCCGCGGCGTGCAGCGGCGAGTGGAAGCTGGTGGCGACCAGCCGGTCCAGCGGGCCGTGCCCGATCGCGTGGAAGTCGACCTGCCCGTAATAGGCGATCATCTTCCCCTTCTGGAGGAACCACTGCCCGTCCAACTCCACGCAGAAGGCGTACGGGTTGACGTTGTCGTTCACCGGCAGCGTGTACGGGTCGTACACCACGGGACCGCCGCTGTCGCCCGGCGCGCCGCCCGGTGCGCCGCCCCCCGGAGGGCCCCAGCCCATCGGACCGCCGCTCACAGCTTCTCCTCCGACGCCTGTACGTAGACCATTCCCTGCCCGGACAGCTCCAGTTGGAACGCTTCGCCCGAACCGCGCCCGACCATCTCGCGCCAGCCGAGCGCCGCGGACAGCTTGTTGCGTACGTCGCCGCGGTGGGCGACATACGCCTGCGGGTCGACGTGCACCGGGCGCTGCGGGGCGATGGGCAGTTCGATGACACCGCCGTGCGCCATGACGGCGACCGACCCCTTGCCCTGGAGCGTGGTGGTGAACAGGCCCTGCCCGGTGACCTGACCGCGTATGACGCCCATGACACCGCCCTGCGAACCCATGAACATGGTGCCCTGCCGGAGCGAGCCGTCGAAGGCGAGCAGCCGGTCGGCCTCGACGTACAGCGTCTCGCCCGCGAGGTCGATGGAGTGGATGTGGTGCCCGCCGTGCCCGAACATCACCGAGCCGTCGCCCTCGATGGTCATCAGCGGCGTCGCCTCGTTGGCGACCCGGCGGCCGATCATCGACATCACACCGCCCTGCCCGCCGGTGATGCTCGGCGTGAAGGAGACCTCACCGCGGTACGCCAGCATCGCCCCGCGCTGGCTGAACATCCGCTGGCCCGGGGCGATCGCGGCCTCCACCATCTTGGAGTTGATCCTGGTGAACGGCATCAGAGCTGACCCCCGATCGTGGTGCGCTCGCTGGGCTGCACGTACACCAGCCCCTCGCCCTCGAAGCGGATCTGGAAGCTCTCGCCCGACCCCTCGCCGATCACCGTGCGCCAGCCCACGGACTGCTGGAGCTGCTGCCGCAGATTCCCGGTGTGCGCGATGTACGCGCCCGGGTCCACGATCAGCGGCGTCGCGGCCGACACCCGCAACACGATCGCGGGCCCGTCGGACATCACGGCCGCCTGCCCGGTGCCCTCGACGGTCGTGGTGAACAGGCCGTTGCCCTGCGAGGCGCCGCGCAGCCCGGTGAAGGTGGTGCCGGTGCGCAGCGCGGAGTCGGTGGCCAGCAGATTGCTCGCCTCGACGTACAGCTTCTCGCCGTTCAGCCGGACCAGATTGATCTCGGTGGCCCGGTCGGCGAAGTAGCACGTGCCGTGCCCCTTCACCTCCATGACGGCCATCGACTCACCGGTGATCCGGCGGGTGACCAGGCCGCGCAGGCCCTCGCCGCCGCCGGTCATCTTCTTGAACGTCATCTCGCCCTCATAGGCGACCATCGCGCCGTTCTTCGCCTTGACGGTGTCGCCGGTGAGGTCCACGGCGAGCACCCGGGTGCCCTGGAGCCGGAAGCGTGGCATCGCGGATCAGACGCCGTCCGCCGTGGACCGCTGCCGCACCGGCAGCGGCGGCTTGGGCGCGTGGTCGCCCGGCACCTCGCCCGCGGCCTCCTCGACCTCCAGCAGCGACGCGCTCCGGCGCTCGGCCTCGAACGCCTTGTGGCCGCCGCGCAGCCCGAACAGCCGCTTGCCGAGCAGGATGTAGAGGACGGCCAGCACATTGAGCGTGATCGTGGCGACCTTGAACCAACTGACCCGCTCGGTCAGCTCGTAGCCCTCGATCGGCAGGAACGCGGCGGTCGCCACCACCGCCAGATACTCCGCCCAGCGCTTGCCCCACCACAGGCCGAAGCCCTCGATGATCTCGATCAGCGCGTACGCCAGCAGCAGCGCGGCGACGAGCTGGAGGGTGGAGTGCTTGTAGTCGAAGGTCTTGCGGATGGTGTCGACGACCGGCGAGTGGTCCAGGTCGTAGTGGAAGTGCTCGGCGACCGGCTTGAAGACGGTGAGGTCCTTCTCGAACAGGTCGCGCACCGCGTTCTGCGAGTTGCTGAACCGCCAGACCGCCCAGGCGGCGATCAGGACCAGCAGGCCGCGCAGGATCCGCTCGACGGCCAGGAAGCGCAGGATGAACAGGTCGCGCAGCGCCCGGCCGCGCGGCACCTCGGGGGCGCGGTCGGCGGGGCCGGCGCCGTGCGGGTCGCCGAGGACGAAGTCGCCGCAGCGCAGACAGCGCCACACCGTGCCGACGGCGGTGCTCGCGTGCAGCTTCTGCCGCAGGTGGTTCTCGTCGGGCGCGTAGGTGATGTGCCCCTTGCGGGCGCAGTGCCGCCGGTCCCAGTCCATCGTCATCGTGTCTCGGTCCCCGTTGGGTGGTCGGTCAGGTCGTGCGGATCACGTCGTGCGGGTGGTGCGTACGGGTCGTGTCGTGGACAGGGACGCTATCGCCCGTCCCGCGGTTTCCTACCCCCGGGGCGGACCATCGATACGGGCCGGTGATAATGGGGTGGTCTTGTGATCACGTTCACAAGCCTGTTTCCCGTCACCGACAGTGAGGTTCTCGTGGACCTGAAGACCGCCACCGCCCTGCGCAGGCTCCGTCTGATCTCCGCCCCGGAAGCGGTGTCGTTCCTGCTGCTGATGGTCTGCTCGGTGCTCAAGCGGACCACCGACTTCAACGCGGTGCCCGTCATGGGCATGGTGCACGGAGTCCTGTTCGTCCTCTACGTCGTCTTCTGGGCGGACGCCTGGCGCCGCGCCAAGTGGTCGCCGGCCCGCGGCGCCCTCTTCTTCGTGCTGTCCGTCCTGCCCACCGGCGGCTTCTTCGCCGAGCGGATGCTGCGCCGCGAGTCCGAGGAGTCGGTCGTGGCCGCGCGCGGCGCTCAGGGCGAGGCGGTCGGCGCATGATCGTCGCCTTCTCCGTCACCCCGCTGGGCGTCGGCGAGGACGTCGGCGAGTACGTGGCCGACGCCGTCCGCGTGGTCCGCGAGTCCGGGCTGCCGAACCGTACGGACGCGATGTTCACCTCCGTCGAGGGGGAGTGGGACGAGGTGATGGACGTCGTACGGCGGGCCGTCGCCGCGGTCGAGGCGCGTGCGCCCCGGGTGTCGCTGGTCCTCAAGGCCGACATCAGGCCGGGCGTGACGGACGGACTGACCTCGAAGGTCGAGACGGTGGAGCGCCACCTCTCCGAGTAGCGGAGCGGCGGGGCGGCGGAGTGCCGCAATGGCGGACGCCCGGATGGCGGCGGGCGCCGTCAGCGGCCCGTTGTCCCGCGCGCGCTCAGAACAGCCCGCCGGTCGTGAGCGCGATCCCCAGCGGCGTCCGTTCGTACAGCACCTGGTGCCCGTAGCGCCGGGACGCCAGCAGACCGGCGTCGCGCAGCACCGCCAGATGCGCGGAGACCGACGACAGCGCGAGGGCGTGCCGGTGGGCCAGCGCCGTCGTGGTGCTGGGCGCGTCGAGGTCGCTGAGGATCGCGGCCCGGTTGGCGCCGAGCAGCGCGATCATCGCGGCGGACGCGGTCGGCCCGGTCTCGGCCCACAGCCCGCCGATGCCGCGTGCCGGATAGACGACGGTGGGCTGCCAGGGCGGGTCGAAGGCGTTGCCCGCCTCGGGCCAGAAGAAGACGCTGGGCACCAGCACCAGCCCCTGACCGCTGAGATCCGGCAGGTGCGAGGTGTGCCCCGCCGCCGTCAGCGCGCCCTCCGACCAGCTCAGCTTCGGGTGCAGCGCGGTGAACAGCCGCTGCATGCCGCCGTCCGCCAGCCGCCGCGCGTGATAGGCGATGTCCGCCTCGAGCACCGCCCGCAGCCGGGGCCAGTGCGGGGCGAGCAGGGCAGCCCACACATGCTCGTACAAACCGGCCAACTGCCGTACGGTTCCGGCCGGATCGGCGAGCATCGCGCGGCCCCGCTTGCCGTGCTCCGCGCCCGGGGTCTGGGCCAGCGCGGCCTGGATCTGGCGGTGCGCCTCGTCCGGGTCCGTGGCCCGTACGACGTCGAGTTCGTCGTCCAGGGTGCCCAGGGGAGCCTGGGGCGGGGGGTGCAGAAAGTCCGGGGGGTGCCCGTGATCCGGTGCCAGCAGCCACAGCGGAGCCAGGTCGAGACCGGCCGCGGCGGCCCTGACCTGCCGCAACCAGGGCAGGTGGTAGCCGTGTCGGTCCGGCCGGGACAGGGTACGTATCGCCCCCTGGGTCTCCCGCAGCGGTGAGATGGCGAAGCGGCACCGCAGAAGGTCCTCAGCCGCAAATCGCATACGAAACGACATCACGACCCCCAAGATTCGGCTCAGTCCGAAACACTACGATATGCAGTGCTCATGCCACCAGGGTGATGTCATGACAACGGACAGCGAGCACCCCCCACCAGGTGGACGCACCCCATCGCCGACCGGTTCGCAGCCCGCTCCCACCACCCACGGGAAGGGCGACGGCACGCCTCCTACCAGCGGCGCGACCGCCACCGGCGACAGCACCCCCACCGGCTACGGTGCCGTTTTCGCGGTCAGGGAATTCCGCCCGATCTTCGCCGCGCATGTCCTGTCCGTCCTCGGCAGCGTCTTCGCCGAGGTCTCGCTGGCCGTCCTCGTCTTCCGGCAGACCGGCTCCGCCGTCCTCACCGCGCTGATCTTCGCGCTCGGTTTCCTGCCCTACGCGCTCAGCGGCATCCTGCTGTCCGGAATCTCCGACCGGTACCCCACCCGCCGCGTCCTGGTGGCCTGCGATCTGCTCTGCGCGGCCTTCGTCGCGGTGATGGCCGTGCCGGCCACGCCGCTCGCCCTTCTCTTCGTGCTACGCGTGTCCGTCTCGATGATCACGCCGCTGTTCACCGGCACGAGGGCCGCCAGCCTGGCCGACATCCTCCACGGCGACGTCTTCGTGCTCGGCCGCTCCCTGGTGCGGATCGTCGGCCAGAGCTCGCAGATCATCGGCTACGGAATCGGCGGTCTCGTCCTGGTGTGGCTGTCGCCGCGCGCCGCGCTGCTGGTGACGATCGGCACCTTCCTCAGCTCCGCGCTGCTGCTGCGCTTCGGCACCCGCGACCGGCCCGCCCGGGTCACCGGGACCGGCGCCATGATGCGCGACTCGATCGGCTCCGCGGGGCGGCTGTTCCGCAACGCGCGAATCCGCTCGCTGATGCTCATGTGGTGGGTGCCGCCGATGTTCTGCGTCGTCGCCGAGGGCGTCGCCGCGCCCTACGCGGACGCGGCGGGCGCGGGCTCCGCGGGCTTCGGCATCCTGCTCGCCGCGATGCCCGCGGGCACCGTCGTCGGCGAGGTGCTGGCGGGCACGCTGCTCACCCCGTCCGCCCGCGAACGGATCGCCATCCCGCTCGCCGCCGTCTCGATGCTGCCCTTCGTCTGCTTCCTCGTGCACCCCTCGCTGCCGCTGGCGATCGTGCTGCTGCTGATCACCGGGGTCACCACCGCGTACGCGCTCGGCATCGACAAGTGGTTCGTGCACGACGTGCCCGAGGACATGCGCGGCCGGGCCATGTCGCTGCTCGGCGCCGGGATCATGACGCTCCAGGGCGTCGGCATGACGGTCGGCGGCGCCGTCGCGGAGTGGGTGCCGCCCTACGCGGTGATCGCGGGCGCGGGGATACTCGGCACGCTCAGCGTCGTGCCCGTGCTGCGGTCGGTACGCCGTACGCAGCCGATGGGCGCCGCGGCCAGCCCCGCCTGAGCGGCAACGGCCCTTTCGGGGCTACGCGTTGGGCCCGTGAGCCCGTGAATTTGTCAGCCCGTGGCCCCGGAGCGTTCAGCGCCGGGTCAGATACGCGTGCATCGCCCGGTGCAGCGTCTTGTTGACCGCGCCCTGGAGCGGCAGCTCCCACTCGCCCACCGTCTCCACCGCCTCCCCGCCGGTGCCCAACTTCCAGCGCAGCAGCCCGTAGGCGCGCGCCGCCGGGTCGAGGCCGTCGGGCACCCCGCGCATGTCGTAGACCGCCGCGCCCATCGCCTGCGCGTCGCACAGCATCCGCCACTGGAGCGCGTTGCTCGGCCGCACCTCGCGGCGGTGGTCGGCGGAGGCACCCGTCTGGTACCAGACCCGGCCGCCGTCCGGCGCGGTCAACAGCGTGTGCGCGGCGAGGAGTTCGCCCTCGTGCCGCGCGGTGTACAGCCGCATGCGGCCCGGCTCCTCGGCGTTGAGCGCCTCGTACTGCCGCCGGTAGTAGTCCAGCGAACGGCCGAGGTCGAAGCCGTCGCGGGCCTCGGTGACCCGCAGCAGCTCGTGGAAGGCCGGCAGCGCCTCCGGGCCCTCGACACCCGTGCGCACACCGCACTTGGCGGCCTTCTTCACGTTGCGCCGCCACTCCTGGTTGAGGCCGGTCCACAGGTCGTCCAGACCGCGCCCGGCCAGCGGTATCTCGAACACCAGCCGCGGCTGCGCGTCCCCACCCTGCCCGTCCTCGCCGCAGCGCCGCCAACCGCCCTCGCGCAGCCGGTCGGAGACCGCCGCGCCCAACGGCTCGACCAGGTCGGGCAGCACGTCGCCGACCCGGCGCCCGGGGCCCGACGCGTCCTTCAACGTCCGCGCCGTCCACCGCCGGTACGCCAGCGGCGGCCCCATCCGTACCGCGAACGCCCCCGTACCGCGCAGGTGTTCCAGCAGCGGGTCGAGCCAGCGGTCCAGGCGCGGATCGGCCCAGTCCACCGCGGGGCCCTCCGGGAGGTACGCGAACGACCTCCGTACGCCCGGCAGTTGGCGGTACAGGACCAGCGCGGAGCCGACCGGCCGGTCGTGCTCGTCCAGCCAGGCCAGGCTCTCCGCCTGCCAGCCGGACTTCACCCGCGCCCAGGCGGGCGTCTGGAGGAAGCTCGCGGTGTACGGGCCGGGGCGGCGGACGAAGTCGGCGTGCGCGGAGGCGGGCATCGGCAGCAGCCGCAGAGCACCGGTGCCGGTGCCTTTGTCGCCCGCGGCGCGGTCGGAGCCGGAGCCGGAGCCGGAACGCTGGTGAGTGGTCATCGTCAAGGCGTCGTCCTCCGCGCTGCGGGGCGGGCCGGGGCGGCCCGCTCACGAAGGACACGCCCGGCGCGGCCGTCAGGTGACAGAGACTTTTCCGACACCCGCCGTACCGCCCCGCGACTTCCGTCAGCCGTGACCGCCGGGGCAGACTGCGCGTCTGCCCAGGGGACGGGGACCCGCGCGACCAGCCGGTACCGGGCACAGGACGATCAGCGTGAACAGGGGACCGACGGGTGACTTCAGCAGTGGACGGCTCCACGCACCGCAAGGGGCGGCGGGCGCACGCCCGCGACACCAACTCCCTGCGGCGCAGCGGCGGTCTGATGATGGCCGGGTCACTGGTGTCCCGCGCCACCGGCTTCCTGCGGCTGGCGACGATCACCGCCGCGCTCGGCACGGCGGCGGCCGGAGACGCCTTCGGGGTCGCCAACACCGTGCCCAACATCATCTACGCGCTGATGATCGGCGGCGCCCTCCAGTCCGTCTTCGTCCCCGAACTCGTCCGCGCCGCCCGCGAGCACGCCGACGGCGGCCAGGCGTACACCGACCGGCTGCTCACCCTGTGCGCGGTCGCGCTGCTCGCCGTCACCGCCCTCGCGGTGCTCGCCGCGCCCTGGCTGGTCAGCGCGTACGCGCCCGGCTTCAGCGGCGGCCAGCGCGACCTGACCGTGTCGCTGGCCCGCTACTGCCTGCCGCAGATCCTCTTCTACGGCCTGTTCACGCTCCTCGGCCAGGTCCTCGGCGCCCGCGACCGGTTCGGCGCCATGATGTGGACGCCGGTGCTCAACAACCTCGTCGTGATCGCCGTCTTCGGCCTGTACCTCGCGGTCGCGAGCGGGGGCATCGGACACCGGGACGCGCTGCTGCTCGGCCTCGGCAGCACCGCGGGCATCGCGGTGCAGGCCCTCGCGCTGCTGCCGTCGCTGCGCGCCACCGGCTTCCGCTGGCACCCGCGGTTCGACTGGCGCGGCGCCGGACTGACCCAGCCGATGCGGGCCGCCGTGTGGACGCTGCTGCTGGTCCTGGTCAACCAGGGCGCGTACTGGGTGGTGACCCGGCTGTCCACCTCCGCCGGACTGCGCGCGCTGGCCTCGGGCCACTCCACCGGCGTCGGCTACGCCGCCTACAGCAACGCGTACAGCCTGTGGGTCGTCCCGCAGGGCATCGTCACCGTGTCGCTGGCCACCGCGCTGCTGCCGCGCATGAGCCGGGCCGCGGCCGACGGCGACCACGCGGCGATCGGCGCCGACCTCACGCGCGGCCTCACCGTCTCCGGCACCGCCGTCGTCCCCGCCGTCTTCGCCTTCCTCACGCTCGCCCCGCAGATCACCGGCGTCGTCTTCCAGCACGGCGCCACCAGCGAGGCGGACGCCCGCGCCATCGCCTGGATGCTGGTCGCCTTCGCCGTCGGCCTGCCCGCCTTCGCGGGCCAGTACCTGCTCGCGCGCGGCTACTACGCGCTCGGCGACACCCGTACGCCCTTCTTCCTCAACGTCCTCATCGCCGCCGTCAACGCCGCGAGCGCCGCCGCCTGTTACGCGCTGCTCCCGGCCCGCTGGGCGGTCACCGGCATGGCTGCCGGATACGCGCTCGCCTGCACGGTCGGCCTGCTGGCCACCGCCGCGCTGCTGCGCCGCCGCCTGGGCTGGCGGCCCCGCGTCCTGGGCCACCACGTACGGCTCACCGCGGCCTTCCTGCCGGGCGCGGCCCTGGCGCTGCTCACCGCCCACGCCGTCACCGCCCGGCTCGGCGGCGGCCCGGCAGGCGACCTCACGGGCCTGCTGCTGGGCGCCGCCGCCCTGTGCCTGCCCGCGCTGGTGCTGGCCCGGCCGCTCGGGCTCGACCTCGGACCGGTGTCGCGGCTCACGGGAGGGCCTGCCAAGAGGCGCGGCGCGGGGCCCACGGAAAAAAACTCCCGTCCGCCTGTCACATAAGGCCGCCGCCGCGCGTGTAGTTCTGAGGGAGGGAAGAACCACATGACCGCACAGCCAGAACCGGCGGCGGACTTCGACCAGTTCTACGCCGCCACGGCGAAGCGCATGGTGGCCGTCGTCTACACGATCACCGGGGATCTGGGTGAGGCGGAGGACGCCGTGCAGGAGGCGTACGCCAGGGCATGGCAGCGCTGGCCGAAGCTCACCGCGGAGGGCGACCCCGCGCCCTGGGTGCGTACCGTCGCCGTACGTCTGGCGGTGAGCACCTGGCGCAAGGCCCGCAACCGGGTGCGCGCGCACTTCCGGCACGGGCCGCCGCCCGACGCCCCGGCGCTCGCACCCGACCGGGTCGCGCTGATCGACGCCCTGCGCGCGCTGGGCGACGACCAGCGCACCGCCGTGGTCATGCACCACCTCCTCGACCTGCCGGTGGAGGAGATCGCCCGGCAGACCGGCGTGTCCAGCGCCGCCGTACGGACCCGGCTGAGCCGGGGGAGGAGAGCACTGGGGGCCCTGCTCAAGGACGACCCGGCGGACGACGCGGAGCCCGAACCCGCCGCGTACGCGTCCGCCGCCCACGACACCGCCGGTCGCGCTACCGCTACCGCTACCGCCACCGCCGACGACGCACGCCACGCACGTGCGGCGCGCCACCGCACCGAGGAGGTGCCCCTCCATGGCTGACCCGTTCGGCCGCCCGGCCGGTCCCGACCCCCTCGGCACCGCCGACGACACCCCCGCCGCCCCCGCCGCCGACATGGACACCGACATCGGCTCGCACTCCGACATCGGCTCGGACACCGACATCGGCCCGGGCTCCGCCGATCCGCTGGACGAGCGGCTGCGCGGACTCGCCCGCGACACCGAGCCGTTGGTCGTACTCGCCGGGGCTCCGGCCGCCCGCAGGCTCGGCGAACGGCGGCGCGCCCGCCGCAGGACCGGGGCCGTGTCGCTGGTCGCGGCCCTCGCGGTCGCCGTCGGCACCTGGCAGTTGCTGCCCGGCTCCGACGGCCCGCGCGGCACCGGCGCGCTGCCGGGCACCGTCGCGTCCACCACGCCCCCGCCGGAGCCGCCCGACCCGGCCGCCCTGGCCCACCGCCTCACCGACGAGCTGCTGCCGCCCGGCGCCCTGCCGTTCTTCCCGGTGGCCCCCTGGAAGACCCTCGCCCCGGGCACCGCGCTCAAGCTCATGGGGGCCTGCCCGGTACCGTCTCCCGCCGGAGACGTACTGGCCGGCGCGGTGCGGTTGTACGGCGCGTCGGCGGGGGAGGAGGCGGAGTACCTGCTCTACGCGTTCACCGACGCCGAGGCCGCCCGCTACCGGACGGAACGGTTCGGCGAGGCGGTGAAGGACACGTGCGGTGTCGAGCTGACCACCGACCTCGGCACGACCGGTGAGGCCGCCGACAGTCCGGTCACCTACCAGGGCAGCAGCAGAACGGGCACCGGGGTGCAGATCCTGATGAACCGGCAGGGCGCCTACCTCGCCGTGCTGCTGATCCGCGGGCTGGGGAACCCGCTGGGCTCCGGGAGCGACTATGCCAACAAGCACCCGCAGCCGATCGCCTGCATCGCGGCGTCGCTGAACCGGCTGACGGAGGCCGGCGCGCGACCGAGCGCTTCCATGTCGCCGCCGGACGTCTCCATCGACGGCACCAGCGGCGGGGTCGGCAGCGGGGTCGGCGGCGGGTCCACGATGTCGCGCGGCTTCGTCGGCGACGGGAAGTCGTGCTGAGCCGCCGCGTTCTGTCCTGACCTCATCCGCCGCCGACCTGCCCGCCGCCGAGCCGAACACCGCCGCCCCGATCACCGCCGATCCGAACACTCTTCGCCCCGACCACCGTTCGCCCCGACCACCTCTGACAAGGAACCGACTGCCGTGTACCGCACTCGCATACGCAACCCCCGACCGCGGGCGCTCGCCGTGCCCGCCCTCCTGCTGGCCGTGGCGATGGGCGTCACCGCGTGCGGCGGCCACGACGGCGACAAGGCGGGCGGCTCGTCCGACGGCAAGGGCGCGGGCCGGTCCGCGTCCGCCGACTCCGGCGCGCGGATCACCGTCACACCTGCCAAGGACGCCGCGGACGTCGACCCGGCCGCGCCGGTCAAGGTCACCGTCGACGGCGGCACCCTCGGCACGGTCACCGTGACCCCGGAGGGCACGTCCAAGGACGGCGTGACGCCGATCGAGGTGACCGGCGCCCTGGACGCCGCCAAGCACACCTGGACCTCCGACCGCACGATGACCCCCGGCACCGCCTACACCGTCCAGGTCACCGCGGCCGACAGCGCGGGCAAGCAGACCCGTACCACCAGCGCCTTCCGCACCCTGACGGCGGCCAAGGTCAACGGCGTCACCCCGACCCCGCTGAACAACGCGGTCGTCGGCGTCGGCCTGCCCGTCTCCCTCGCCTTCGACAAGCCGGTCACCGACAAGGCGGCCAGGGCGGCGGTCGAGAAGGCGCTGACCGTCACCACCAGCCCGGCCGTCCAGGGCAGTTGGGGCTGGATCACCGACCCGCTGACCGGCATCCAGCGGGTGGACTGGCGGCCGGACGCGTACTGGACGCCGAACACCAAGGTCACGCTGACCGCCAGGCTCAGCGGCATCGACACCGGGGGCGGGCGCTATCTGCGCCGCGACATCCACGACACGTTCACCATCGGCACCGCCCGGATCTCGTACGTCGACCTCAAGGCGCACACCATGCGGGTCACCGAGAACGGCAAGACCGTCAAGAACTTCAAGATCTCCGGCGGCAAGCCCGCCTTCCCCACCTGGAACGGGCAGATGGTGGTGATCAGCAAGCAGTCCACCGTGCGGATGACGTCCTCGTCGGTCGGCATCGCCACCTCCGAGGACTCGGCGGACTTCTACGACAAGGACGTGAAGTACGCGGTCCACATCACCACCTCCGGCACGTACACCCACGCGGCGCCCTGGAACGACGCGATGATGGGCGTGCAGAACGGCAGCCACGGGTGCATCGGCATGCACACCGCGGACGCCAAGTGGTTCTTCGACCGGGCGGTCCGCGGCGACCTGGTGATCACCTCGGGCTCCACGCGCGCCACCGTCGACAAGGGCAACGGCTTCGGTGAGTGGAACCTCGGCAAGGACGCGTGGCGCCGGCTCAGCGCGCTCGCCTGACGAGACACTTGTGCCCACTATGTGACCGACGGGTAGGCTCTTCGCCGTGTCAAAGCCGCTGAGCCTGCCCTTCGATCCGATCGCCCGCGCCGACGAGCTGTGGACCCGGCACTGGGGCGGGGTCCCCTCGATGGGTGCCATCACCTCGATCATGCGCGCCCAGCAGATCCTGCTCGGCCAGGTCGACGCGGTGGTCAGGCCGTACGGGCTGACCTTCGCGCGGTACGAGGCGCTGGTGCTGCTCACCTTCTCCAAGGCGGGCGAGCTGCCGATGTCCAAGATCGGCGAGCGGCTGATGGTGCACCCGACGTCCGTCACCAACACCGTGGACCGGCTGGTCTCCGCCGGTCTCGTCGCCAAGCGCCCCAACCCCAACGACGGCCGCGGCACCCTCGCCTCGATCACCGACAAGGGCCGCGAGATCGTCGAGTCCGCCACCCGCGACCTGGTCGCCATGGACTTCGGCCTCAGCGCCTACGACGCGGAGGAGTGCGGCGAGATCTTCGCGCTCCTGCGCCCCCTGCGGATAGCGGCGGGCGACTTCGAGGAGTCCTGACCTGCGGTCGGCTCCGCGCGTCCCGTCGTCCCCCGACCCGGATGAGCCCGGCATTTCGGGGCGGCTAGGCTCGATGCCATGAAATCCAGCGTGCTGACCCGCTACCGCGTGATGGCCTACGTGACAGGCGTGCTGCTGATCGCGCTCACCCTGGGCGTGATCGCCAAGTACGTGTTCGACATCAATGGCGCGGGCACCTTCACCAGCGCGGTGGGCTTCGCCCACGGCTGGCTCTATGTCGTTTACCTCGTTATGGCCTTCGACCTGTGCAACAAGGCGAAGTGGCCGATCGGCCGGATGGCCTGGGTGCTGCTGGCGGGCACCGTCCCGACCGCCGCGTTCTTCGTGGAGCGCCGCGTGACGCGTGAGCTGGCGCCGAAGGTGATCCAGCCGGAGAAGCCCGAGCCCGTCAACGCCTGAGCCTGTCGACGCCTGAGCCCGTCGACCGCCTGGGCGCGTCAAGCCCGCGCCCGTCAAGCCTGAGCCGGTCAAGCCCGAGCGCGTCAAGCCCGAGCCCGTCAAGGCCGTCATGCCTGGGCCCCGGCCCTCTGAGACCCGGCTCACCCCAAGGGTGAGCCGTGTTCCCATCGACATTTACTAGGACGTCCTAGTAAATTCAAGGGTATGGACTCCCAAGGCATCGAGACAGGCCGCCAGCGCTGGCAGGCACGCTACGACTCAGCCCGTAAGCGGGAGGCCGACTTCAGCACGCTCTCGGGCGACCCCGTGGAGCCGGTGTACGGCCCGCCGGCGGGTGCGGACGTCCCCGGGTTCGAGCGGATCGGCTGGCCGGGCGAGTACCCGTTCACACGCGGACTGCACCCGACCGGCTACCGGGGGCGTACGTGGACGATCCGGCAGTTCGCCGGATTCGGCAACGCGCGGCAGACCAACGAGCGCTACAAGATGATCCTGGCCGCGGGCGGCGGCGGCCTCTCCGTCGCCTTCGACATGCCGACCCTGATGGGCCGCGACTCCGACGACCCCCGCTCGCTCGGCGAGGTCGGCCACTGCGGTGTCGCCATCGACACGGCCGCCGACATGGAGGTCCTGTTCGACGACATCCCGCTCGGCGACGTCACCACCTCGATGACCATCTCCGGACCCGCCGTCCCGGTCTTCTGCATGTACCTGGTCGCCGCCGAGCGGCAGGGCATCGACCCGGCCGTGCTCAACGGCACACTCCAGACGGACATCTTCAAGGAGTACATCGCCCAGAAGGAGTGGCTCTTCGAGCCCGCCCCGCACCTGCGGCTGATCGGCGACCTGATGGAGCACTGCGCCGCCTCCATCCCCGCGTACAAGCCGCTGTCCGTCTCCGGCTACCACATCCGCGAGGCCGGGGCGACGGCCGCGCAGGAGCTGGCGTACACCCTGGCCGACGGCTTCGGCTACGTGGAGCTCGGCCTGTCGCGCGGCCTGGACGTCAACACCTTCGCGCCCGGCCTGTCCTTCTTCTTCGACGCGCACCTCGACTTCTTCGAGGAGATCGCCAAATTCCGCGCCGCGCGCCGCATCTGGGCCCGCTGGATGCGCGACGAGTACGGCGCCACCAGCGACAAGGCGCAGTGGCTGCGCTTCCACACCCAGACCGCCGGGGTGTCGCTGACCGCGCAGCAGCCGTACAACAACGTCGTACGTACCGCCGTCGAGGCGCTGTCCGCCGTGCTCGGCGGCACCAACTCGCTGCACACCAACGCCCTCGACGAGACGCTGGCGCTGCCCAGCGAGCAGGCCGCCGAGATCGCGCTGCGCACGCAGCAGGTGCTGATGGAGGAGACCGGCGTCGCCAACGTCGCGGACCCGCTGGGCGGTTCCTGGTACGTCGAGGCGCTGACCGACCGCATCGAGGCCGACGCGGAGAAGATCTTCGACCGGATCAGGGCGCTGGGCGCCAAGGCCGTGCCGAGCGGCGAGCACCCGATCGGGCCGATGACCTCCGGCATCCTGCGCGGCATCGAGGACGGCTACTTCACCGGCGAGATCGCCGAGTCCGCCTTCCAGTACCAGCGCTCCCTCGAAAAGGGCGACAAGCGCGTCGTCGGCGTCAACGTGCACCACGGCTCCGTCACCGGCGACCTGGAGATCCTGCGGGTCAGCCACGAGGTCGAGCGCGACCAGGTCCGCGACCTCGCCTCCCGCCGTACCGCCCGCGACGACGCCGCCGTCCGCACCGCCCTGGACGCCATGCTCACCGCCGCCCGCGACGGCTCCAACATGATCCCGCCCATGCTCGACGCCGTCCGCGCCGAGGCCACCCTCGGCGAGATCTGCGACGCCCTGCGCGCCGAATGGGGCACCTACACCGAGCCCGCCCGCTTCTGACCCGCGGTGGTACGCCGCCGGTCGGGCCGTGGCCTGTCGTCCGTCCGGCGCGCCGTGTAGTCCGTCGTCGTCACGGCCCGTTCCGTTCGCTGTTCGCTGGGTAGCCTCGACATCTCGTGCGCAATCCACCGGCCCTCCAGCGAAAGGACGTTCGTGGCCCTTGAAGCGACCGTCGGCGACGACGGGATGATTCACATCCGCGAAACCGAGCAGCCGGAGATCGTGGCCGTCACCACCCCCGCCAAATGGGAGGCCTTCGTCAAGGGCGTCCGCGCCGGGGAGTTCGACCACTTCGTGGCAGGCGTGGAGACCCCGGAGTGCGGCGCTGTGAACGCGACCCCCTGACGCCGGGGCCGGCCGCTTCCGGCCCCCTGGCTCCGGCCCCTAGCTCCTGACGCCGGTGAGGCCGGTGGTCAGGAGGAGGGCGAGGCGGTCGGCCCAGTCGGGGTCGACCGGGCCGGCGCTGACCATGACGCGGTGGACGACGGTGCCGGCGATGACGTCGAAGATGAGGTCGGCGTCGCGGCCGGCGAGGGCGGGGTCGCACGGAGCGGGCGGGTCCGGGGGGAGTTCGCCGCGCTGCTGGGCGCGGTGGCGGCCGAGGAGGACGAGGTGCTTCTGGCGGTCGACGATCGCCTCGCGGATGCGCAGCCGCAGGGCGTCGTCGTGGGTGGCCTCGGCGACGACGGCCATCAGGCCCGTTCTGATGGCGGGCCGGTTGAGGAGTTCGGCGAAGCGCAGGACCACGCCGCGGATGTCGGCGTGCAGGCTGCCGAGGTCCGGGAGGTCGAGTTGCTCCTCGAACAGGGCGGCGATGGCGTCGACGACCAGCTCGTTCTTGCCGTTCCAGCGCCGGTAGAGGGTGGTCTTGGCGACGCCCGCGCGGGCCGCCACGTCGCTCAGCGTCAGCTTTCCCCAGCCCAGTTCGACCAGCGCCTCGCGGGTGGCGCCGAGGATCGCGCGGTCCGCCTCGGCACTTCGCGGGCGGCCGGTGCGTCTGTGAGGGGCGGGGGGCTCCACGAGCGGCTCCATAAGGCGGACCATACCGGCCGGTAGGTTACGTGACGAGTGACCGGTATCACATCGGGCGGCTTCCGCCGGGCAGCTCAGGGCAGTTACGCTACGACCCGTAGCGAAACGTGCGACAACCACGGGTGCGGATGGGGATCCGCACCGACAGCACCGCTCAGCGCCACCAGATCCGGGGTCTATCCGGGGTCTGTGCACGATCGGCTCCGGTAGGGGGGAGGATTGACCTCATGCAGCCACGGAACATGTCCATGAGCGGCGTGGTCGACCTCGCCGCGGTGAAGGCGGCCGGTGAGGCCAAGGTGAAGGCCGAGCAGGCCAGGGCGCAGCGGCAGGACCCCGCGAACGCCGACGCCCACACCGCTTCGCCGCTCGTCATCGAGGTGACCGAGGAGACCTTCGAGAGCGACGTCCTCCAGCGCTCCGCCGAAGTCCCGGTCGTCATCAGCTTCTGGGCCGACCAGGCCGACGCGAGCAAGCAGCTCAACGCGGTACTGGAACGGCTCACCGCCGAGTACCGCGGGCGCTTCGTCCTCGCTACCGCCGAGGTCTACGCCAACCAGATGCTCTTCCAGCAGTTCGGTGTCCAGGGAGTGCCCGCGGTCTTCGCGGTGCTGGCCGGGCAGGCCATGCCGCTCTTCCAGGGCAGCGCGCCCGAGGACCAGATCACCGAAGTGCTCGACCAGTTGATCGCCGTCGCCGAGCAGCGCTTCGGCATCGTCGGCCCCGAGGTCGACACGGACGCCGCCGCCCAGGGCGCGGCCCCGGCCGCCGAGGCGCCCCCGCGCCCGGCCACCCCGCAGGAGCTGGCGCTGTCCGCCGCGCACGACGCGCTGGACGCCGGTGACCTGAGCGGCGCCATCCAGGCGTACCGCAATGTGCTCTCCGACGAGCCGGGCAACGCCGAGGCCAAGCTGGGCCTGGCCCAGGCCGAGCTGCTCGACCGCGTGCAGGGCGCCGACCAGCAGGCGGTCCGCGAGGCCGCCGCCGCGTCACCCTCCGACGTCACCGCCCAGCTCGCCGCCGCCGACCTCGATCTGGTGGGCGGTCATGTGGAGGACGCCTTCTCGCGTCTGGTGGACACCGTGCGCCGCACCGCGGGCGACGACCGCGACGCGGTCCGCGTACGGCTGCTGGAGCTGTTCGAGGTCATCGGCCCCGACGACCCCCGGGTGGTCGCCGCGCGTACGGCGCTGATCAGAGTCCTCTTCTGAGGCGGCCGGGCGGCTGAACGGGACGCTCCGCCGAGCTGACCCTGCGGTCAGTTACCGCCGGTTCCCCGAGTGCCCGCCCCGGTTTTACTCAGAGATTTAGCGATACGGCGACCGCACTTTATCAAACCGTGACAATGAGCGGTCGCCGTTACCTCCGGTAAGAAATCAGCTCCGTTTCGACCGCTGATGTTCTTTATGCCGGATTTACCTGCCCCGGCCTTCCTCACTCTGCGTGAAATCGCCCCGTCCGGGGCGCACGGCCGCGACACCCATCCGTTACTCGCTAGTAATGAGCCCCTTGTGCGGCGCGCCCGAATGGACCACGATCGGCCAAGCTCGGTCCGTTGCCACAGCCCGGCCGCCAGTCGGCGCCACGGTTCGCGGGTCCCCGCCGAGTGGGTGCGTACGGCTCATGCCGCCGCTCCGGGACAGGGGGGTCTTCGCCTACCGGCGGAGCCTGTCCAGCAGGTTGCGCGAGAGCGTGGCCAGTGGTTGTCGCTCGGGGGTGATCGCCGAAGATTCGGACACCGCCGTCCGTACTCCTTGCTTCTTCGTGGGGAGGGACGGTTCGCCGATCACCGGCGCTCTCCTTCCCGAGGACGTAGCACTTCTCCCATCCCAGGCCAGGACCCGAACATCCCGGCCGGAGATGTACGTCCGAGAAGGAGGAAAAATGGAGTCGCTCGTTCGTGGCGGTACCAGATGGCGGCGGTTCGCCGTCGTCATGGTGCCGAGTGTCGCGGCTACGGCCGCGGTGGGTATAGCCATCGCTCAGGGCGCGCTCGCCGCGTCATTCAGCGTGTCAGGTCAGCAGTTCAAGGTAACGGCGGATCACCTGGACGGCACCGGCTTCGAGCAGTACGGCGCGCTCGACGTTCAGCACGGTGGCAAGTACATTCCGGTCGCGGTCTCGGCGTTCACCGACGCCACCATCAACGGCCTGTGCCAGTCCGTGGTCGTCCCGACGCCGATCGGTGACGTGACCCTGAAGTTGACCGCCGGCAAGGACCCGAAGAAGCCGGTTGTGGCACACAACCTCTACATCGACCTCGACCAGCTCGACGCCGATGCGGAGTTCCGGAACATCAACATCGGTGTCGCGGCCGGTGACAGTCACAAGGGTCCTGGCATCAAGGACAAGGACGCGACGGACCCAGGGTCGTTCGCCCAGGAGGCCGACCGGGCCATCCTCGACGGCGTGCACCAGACCGCCTGGGCCACCAGCGCGGGCACCTTCAAGCTCGCGGGCCTCAGCCTCGGCGTCAAGAAGGGCTCCGGCGCCGGGGTGGAGTGCTACTAAGCACCGCCTGAGTGGTCCGGGTGAGCCGCGCGGGACGCGGCTCACCCGGCGCCACCGATCGATCTCTCAGCAAAGCCAGTCCCAGGGAGCTGTTTCCTATGAGCGCCGAGTCAACAGGACTGAGTGCCCGGATCCGTTATTGGCGGCTGTCGTTCCGCCACTGGCGTTGGGGGCGCCCGTTCTGGGCGGGTCTGCTGACCCTCCTCGCCGGAGTGCCGATCGCCTACTTCCCGTACGCGAACCTCACGCTCGGCCAACTGACCGTCCGGATGGCGACGACCGCGGGCTCCGGCTCGCTGATCATCGGTGTCCTGCTGTTCGTGCTCGGCCTCACCATGTGGTTCCAGAGCGCGGTACGCATCTTCGCCGGTGTCGCGTCGATCCTGCTCGCCCTGGTGTCGCTGGTGGTCTCCAACTTCGGCGGCTTCCTCGTCGGCTTCCTGCCCGCGCTGCTCGGCGGCGCGCTCGCCGTCTCCTGGGCGCCGGGTGTCCCGGCGACCGACGAGCCGGGCGAGAAGGCGGAGCTGCCCGACGGCGCCCCTGAGGGCGGCGGCGACGAGAACGCTCCGCCCACCCTGCCCGCGCAGTCCCAGGGGCCCCACGAGCCCGCTGAGGCGTACGGACAGCCCGAGCCGGTCCACGCCGGAGCGCGGCCCGACGAAGAGAACACCGAGGAGAACGGGAGGCACCGTGCTGGGTGACGACGCTCAGCAGGCCGAGAGCGACGGGTCCCGTAACCGGGCCACCTCGGGACCGCGGCACGCGGCTCCCCGCAAGTCCCTGCTGACCAAGCTGCACGTGCCCGCCGGGAAGGCGGTCGCCCTGGCCGCGATGCCCACGGCCGTACTGATGGGCATGGGCTTCACGCCGCATCTCGCGCAGGCCGACGAGATGCCCAAGAACCCGTACAAGCCCGGCCCCTGCGTGACTCAGTCGGACACCCCGAGCCCTTCGGCCTCCAAGAGCGCGGCGGACGGCAAGGCCACGGACAAGCCGGGCGGGCAGGAGACGTCGAAGCCGACGACCGGCCCGAGCCCGTCGAGCAGTCCGAGTCCTTCCACGAGCCCGGAGGCGCCCGCGCCGACCGACTCGGCGAAGGCCCCGTCGTCCGACAGCGGCGCCGACAGCAAGACCGAGAACACGTCCCGGGCGACCGGCACGCCGAGCGCCACCCCGAGCCCGACCAAGTCGGTCAACCCGTGGGACCCGCTGGGCCTGGGCGACCTGGTGAGCGGGCTGCTCGGCGGCGGCAAGACCCCGACCGCGACGCCCACCACCCAGGCCCCGCAGCCGGACCCGGCGCCGACGACCGCGAAGCCCGAGCCGAGCACGTCGCCGTCGGCGAGCGCGCCCGCCAAGGGCGACGACCCGGTGGGCACGGCCGGCAAGACCGTCAAGGACACCGTGGACACCGCCGTCGGCGGTCTCGACAAGACGGTGAAGGACGCCAAGGACGCCAAGGACGCGGCCAAGGACGCCAAGGACAAGGCGTCGCCCAGTGCCACCCCGAGCGCGGGCGGCACCGACGACCCGCAGTCCTACCCGTGCCCGGTGTACGACGCGAAGGCGCTCGCCGACGCCGATGTCGAGCAGGGCATACCCCTGCTGCCGGACACCCCGTGGGTCCTGAAGACCACGAAGCTGACCCTGCACGGCCTGTCGTACCACGGCATAGTCAAGGTCAAGACGCACAACGGCACGGTGAAGGACGTCCTGAAGTTCACCGTCTCCGGCATCGACATCGACAATCTGCACCAGATAGTCGACGGCCCCAAGGGCACGAAGACGAACGTCGAGGCGGCCAAGGGCTCCACCTCGAAGTTCACCAACGGCACGGTGACGCTCTACACCGAGTCCCTCAGCGGCAATCTCCTCGGGCTGATCCCCATCACCTTCACCCCGAAGGCGCCCCCGCCGCTGACCCTCCCCGAACTGTTCTTCACCAACGCCACCGTTATCCAGGCGGCCCAGTTCGGCGGCACCCTCCACGTCCCCGGCATGCACATCTACGGCACCCCCGGCTAGCCGAGCCCCCAACGCCGCGCGGCCCGCACCCCTTTCGGAAGGGGCGCGGGCCGCGGGCGGTTGCTGGTCGCTGGTCTCTGGTTTCTACGGGGGAGGGGGCGGTCAGTCGCCGAGGTGGTGGACGCGGACGAGGTTGGTGGTGCCGGGGACGCCCGGAGGGGAGCCGGCGGTGATGATGACGGTGTCGCCCTTGGCGTACTCGGAGAGCTTGAGCATCTCGCGGTCGACGAGCTCGACCATGGCGTCGGTGTTGTCGACGTGCTCGACCACGAAGGACTCCACACCCCAGGTCAGCGCGAGCTGGTTGCGGGTGGCGGGGTCGGTGGTGAAGGCCAGGACCGGCTCGGGCACGCGGTAGCGGGCCAGTCGGCGGGCGGTGTCACCGGACTTGGTGAAGGCGACCAGGGACTTGGCGTCCAGGAAGTCGCCCAGCTCGGCGGCGGCGCGGGCCACGGCGCCGCCCTGGGTGCGGGGCTTCTTGCCGGGGGCCAGCGGCTGGAGCCCGCGGCACAGCAGCTCCTCCTCGGCGGCCACGACGATCCGCGACATCGTCTTGACGGTCTCGATCGGATACTTGCCGACCGACGACTCGGCGGACAGCATGACCGCGTCCGCGCCGTCCAGGATCGCGTTGGCCACGTCGGACGCCTCGGCGCGCGTGGGCCGCGAGTTGGTGATCATCGACTCCATCATCTGGGTCGCCACGATCACCGGCTTGGCGTTGCGCCGGCACATCTCGACCAGCCGCTTCTGCACGACCGGCACCTGCTCCAGCGGGTACTCCACGGCGAGGTCGCCGCGCGCCACCATCACCGCGTCGAACGCCGCGACGACGCTCTCCATGTTCTCGACCGCCTGCGGCTTCTCCACCTTGGCGATGACCGGGACGCGGCGCCCCTCCTCGTCCATGACGCGGTGCACGTCACGGACGTCCTTGGCGTCGCGCACGAAGGACAGCGCGACCATGTCGACGCCCATCCGGAGCGCGAACCGCAGGTCGTCGATGTCCTTCTCGGACAGCGCCGGCACGTTCACCGCGGCGCCCGGCAGGTTGATGCCCTTGTGGTCGGAGATCACGCCGCCCTCGACCACCAGCGTGCGGACCCGCGGGCCCTCGACCTCGATGACGCGCAGCGCCACGTTGCCGTCGTTGATCAGGATCGGGTCGCCCTTGGAGACATCGCCCGGCAGACCCTTGTACGTGGTACCGCAGATGGACTTGTCGCCCGCGACGTCCTCGACGGTGATGGTGAACTCGTCGCCCGCGATCAACTCGACCGGTCCGTCGGCGAATTTGGCGAGGCGGATCTTGGGACCCTGGAGGTCGGCGAGGACTCCGATCGCCCGGCCGGTCTCGGCGGCGATCTTACGGACGCGCTGGTAGCGCTCCTCGTGCTCGGCGTGGCTGCCGTGACTGAAATTGAAACGGGCCACATTCATGCCCGCCTCGACCAACGACTTGAGCTGGTCGTAGGAGTCGACGGCGGGACCCAGGGTACAGACGATCTTGGCTCGGCGCATGGGCGCTATCCTATCGGTTTGTTCCGCTCCGGAATATTCCAGGGGCGGTCGTGGCTGCGGGACGGTCAGCCATGCTTATTCGGTCGCCAGTACGTAAGTATCGCGGGCGATCTCCAGCTCTTCGTCAGTGGGCACCACCGCGACGGCCACCCGCGACGCCGCCGCCGAGACCAGCCGGGCCGCAGTGCCGCGAAGCGCGTTGCGTACAGGGTCCATAGTGACACCTAGATTGTCGAGACCCAACAAAGCCGCTTCGCGAACTGCGGCCGAATTCTCGCCGACGCCCGCCGTGAAGGCGATCGCGTCCACCCGGCCCAGCACCGCGCTGAAGGCCCCCACGTAACGGCGGATCCGGTGCGCGTAGACGTCGAAGGCGAGCTGCGCCGCCCGGTCGCCCTCGGCCATCCGGCGGCCGATCTCCCGCATGTCGTTGTCACCGCACAGGCCCAGCAGACCGCTGCGCTTGTTCAGCAGCGTGTCGATCTCGTCGGTGCCCATGCCGGCCACCCGCTCCAGGTGGAACACCACCGCCGGGTCGAGGTCGCCGGAGCGGGTGCCCATGACCAGCCCCTCAAGGGGCGTCAGGCCCATCGAGGTGTCCACGCACACCCCGCCGCGCACCGCGGAGGCCGACGCGCCGTTGCCCAGGTGCAGCACGATCACGTTGACGTCGGCCGGCTCCCTGCCGAGCAGCTCCGCCGTCGCCCGCGAGACGAAGGCGTGCGAGGTGCCGTGGAAACCGTAGCGGCGGATGCCGTACCGGTCGGCGGTCGCCGCGTCGATCGCGTACCGCGCCGCGGCCTCCGGGATCGTCGAGTGGAAGGCCGTGTCGAAGACCGCGACCTGCGGCAGATCGGGCCGCAGCTCACGCGTCACCTTGATACCGGTGATGTTGGCCGGATTGTGCAGAGGTGCCAACGGCACCAGCTCCTCGATCGCGGCCACCACCTCGTCGGTGATCAGCGTCGGCTCGGTGAAACGCGTACCGCCGTGCACCACCCGGTGGCCGATCGCCGCCAGCTCCGGCGAGTCCAGGCCGAGGCCCTGCTCATCGAGCTGCTCCGCCACGGTGTGCAGCGCCGCCGCGTGGTCGGGCGCACCGCCGCCCTCGCCGATCCGCTCCACCAGACCGGTCGCCAGACGCGCGTGGTCGGCCATGTCCAGCAGTTGGTACTTCACCGACGAGGAGCCGGAGTTGATGACCAGTACACGGGTCGCGCTCACGGGTTCTCTCCCTGGGCCTGGATCGCGGTGATCGCGACCGTCGTGACGATGTCCTGCACCAGCGCGCCGCGCGACAGGTCGTTGACCGGCTTGCGCAGACCCTGGAGCACCGGTCCGACGGCGACCGCGCCCGCCGAGCGCTGCACCGCCTTGTACGTGTTGTTGCCGGTGTTCAGGTCGGGGAAGATCAGCACGGTCGCCTGCCCGGCCACCGCGGACCCCGGCATCTTGGTGGCCGCCACCGAGGGCGCCACCGCCGCGTCGTACTGGATCGGCCCCTCCACCAGCAGGTCGGGCCGCCGCTCGCGGACCAGCTCGGTGGCCGCCCGCACCTTGTCGACGTCCGCGCCCGAGCCCGAGGTGCCGGTCGAGTACGACAGCATCGCGATCCGCGGCTGTACGTCGAAGCGGGCCGCGGTGCCCGCCGCCTGGATGGCGATGTCCGCCAACTGCTCGGCGTCCGGGTCCGGATTGACGGCGCAGTCGCCGTACACCAGCACCTTGTCCGCCAGGCACATGAAGAACACCGAGGAGACGATCGCCGCGTCGGGGCGGGTCTTGATGATCTCGAAGGCCGGGCGGATCGTCGCCGCCGTGGAGTGCACCGCGCCCGACACCATGCCGTCGGCCAGGCCCTCCTGGACCATCAGGGTGCCGAAGTACGACACGTCCGCGACCACGTCGTACGCCAGCTCGTAGCTGACGCCCTTGTGCGCGCGCAGCTGCGCGTACAGCGCGGCGAACCGGTCCCGCAGCGGTGAGGTCTGCGGGTCGACGACGCTCACGCCCGGCTGGTCGAGGGAGATCCCGAGGTCGGCCGCCTTCTTGCGCAGCGTGTCCTCCTCGCCGAGCAGGATCAGGTCGCACACCCCGCGGCGCAGCAGCACCTCGGTGGCCCGCAGAATTCGTTCCTCGCCGCCCTCGGGCAGCACGATCCGCTTGCGCGCCGACCGCGCCCGCTCGATCAGCGCGTGCTCGAACATCATCGGCGTCACCCGCGCCGACCTGGCGACCGACAGCCGCTCGGTCAGCTCCGCGGTGTCCACATGCGTCTCGAACACGCCCAGCGCCGTCTCCGCCTTGCGCGGTGTGCCCGCGCCCAGCTTGCCGTCCAGCGCGAACAGCCCGGCCGCCGTCGGGAAGGAGCCGGTCGCCACCGACAGCACCGGGGTGCCGGGCGCCAGCCGGTTCGCCAGCGCCAGGATGTGCGGCGGCGGCTTCTCGTCCAGCGTCAGCAGCACCCCCGCGATCGGCGGCGACCCCGCCGAGTGCGCCGCCAGCGCCCCGATCACCAGATCCGCCCGGTCGCCGGGCGTCACCACCACACAGCCGGGGGTCAGCGCGGGCAGGAACGTCGGCAGCATCGCGCCGCCGAACACGAAGTCCAGCGCGTCCCTGGACATCCCCGCGTCGTCGCCCAGCAGCACCCGCGCGCCCAGCGTCTCCGCGATCTGCGCCACCGTCGGCGCCGACAGCGCGGGCTCGTCCGGCAGCACGTACACCGGCACGTCCGGGACCCGGCCCAGCCGCTCCGCCGCCTCCGCGACCTCCGCCGGGGCCACCCGGTTCGCGATCATCGCGATCACGTCGCAGCCCAGATTCGTGTACGCGTGATACGCGTTGCGTACCTCGGCGACCACCGACTCCGCCGACTGCTCCAGACCGCCGATCACCGCGAGCACCGACGCGCCGCACTCGTTCGCCAGCCGCGCGTTGACGCCCAGCTCCGCCGGGAGGTTGGTGCCCGCGAAGTCGGACCCCAGGATCAGCACCGTCTCGTACTCCGCCGCCACCCTCAGGTAGCCGTCCACCAACCGGGCGGTCAGCGCCTCCTGTCCCTGCTCGGCCTGGAGCGCCGCCGCCTCCTCGTACCCCATGCCGAAGACGCTCGCCGCGTCCTGGGTCAGCCGGTAGCGGCTGCGCAGCAGCTCGAAAATACGGTCGGGGGTGTCGTGGACCAGCGGGCGGTAGACGCCGACCCGGTCGACCTGGCGGGTCAGCAGCTCCATCACCCCCAGCTCGATCACCTGGCGGCCGTCGCCGCGGCCGATCCCCGTGAGGTAGACGCTGCGCGTCACGCTTGATCCGTCCGTTCTGCCCTGAACCCTTCGCGTACGGCCGTACGCACCCCTGACGCTAACGCTCCCGGGTACCGCCTGCCGCCCAGGGGCACCTGCCCGCCTCCGCGAGGCGTGGCGCGGGGCGCGCGGCGCGCACGTAGAGTGAGGAAGGACTCACGTAAGGAGGGCCGGTCCTGTGGACGTGTTGGCGACTGGGGTGCAGCGCGACGAGCGCCCTCTGCTGGAGGCGGCCTTCGGGGCGCGCCATCAGGTGCGGTGTCTTGAGACGTTCCTCACCAAGGACACCGTGCCGCTGGCGGCGGGGTACGAGGCCGTGTCGACGAGTGTGAACGCGGTGCTGGACGCGCCGGTGCTCGAAGCCCTGGTGCGCGGCGGCACGAAGCTGATCGCGCAGCGCTCGACGGGCTACAACAACATCGACCTGGACCACGCGGAGCGGCTGGGGATGACGGTGGCGCGCGTGGCCCGCTACTCCCCGTATTCGGTGGCGGAGTTCGCCTGGACGCTGGCCTCGGCGCTGAACCGGCGGATCGTCCGGGCCGCGAGCCGCACGCGCGACTTCGACTTCCGGCTCGACGGCCTGCTCGGCCGGGACTTCCACGGCCGTACGGTCGGCGTGGTCGGCACCGGCAAGATCGGCACCGCCTTCACCGCCATCGCCCGCGGCTACGGCATGCGGATTCTCGGCTGGGACATCGCGGTCAACCCCGCCTGCACCGAACTGGGGATGGAGTACGTCGAACTGGACCGGCTCTTCCGGGAGTCGGACCTGATCAGCCTCCATGTGCCGCTGATGCCCTCCACCCACCACCTGGTCGGCGAGCGGCGGCTGGCGCTGATGAAGGACGACGCGATCCTGATCAACTCCAGCCGCGGCGGCCTGATCGACTCCGCCGCGCTGGTCGAGACGCTGCGCGAGGGCAGGCTCGGCGGCGTCGGGCTCGACGTGTACGAGGAGGAGGCCGGGGTCTTCTTCTACGACAAGTCGCTGGAGGTGATGACGGACGACACCCTGGCCCGGCTGCTGACCTTCACGCATGTGCTGATCACCTCGCACCAGGCGTACTTCACGGTGGACGCGATCGACGAGATCGTCGCCGCCACCGTCCGCAATGTGGACGACTATGTGGCGGGCCGGATCACCGAGTGCACGCTGGTCCCGAAGTCCCCGTGACCTGGAGCCCCGCTCCGGGGCGACCAGGCGCTGTGATCCACTGGATACCGACAGCGCGTGACAGCACGCGCCACAGCAGCAGCCGACGACCGTCTGGAGAGACAGGCCCATGCGTATCGGAGTCCTCACCGCCGGCGGCGACTGCCCCGGCCTCAACGCCGTCATCCGGTCGGTCGTGCACCGCGCGCTGACCGGGTACGACGACGAGGTCATCGGCTTCGAGGACGGCTTCGTCGGCCTGCTGGAGGGCCGCTTCCGGCCGCTCGACCTCAACTCGGTGAGCGGCATCCTCGCCCGCGGCGGCACCATCCTCGGCTCGGCCCGGCTGGAGCGCGCCCGGCTGCGCGAGGCGGCGGACAACGCGGACGAGATGTGCGCCGAGTACGGCATCGACGTGCTGATCCCGATCGGCGGCGAGGGCACGCTGACCGCCGCCCGGATGCTCTCCGACGCCGGGATGCCGGTCGTGGGCGTGCCCAAGACCATCGACAACGACATCAACGGCACCGACCGCACCTTCGGCTTCGACACCGCCGTGACCGTCGCCACCGAGGCCATAGACCGGCTGAAGACCACCGCGGAGTCCCACCAGCGCGTGATGGTGGTCGAGGTGATGGGCCGGCACGCCGGGTGGATCGCCCTGGAGGCGGGCATGGCGGGCGGCGCGCACGGCATCTGCATCCCCGAACGCCCCTTCGAGCCGTCCCAGTTGGTGGCGATGGTCGAGGAACGCTTCGCGCGCGGCAAGAAATTCGCCGTCATCTGCGTCGCCGAGGGCGCCCACCCGGCCAAGGGCAGCATGGACTACGGCGTCGGCGAGATCGACAAGTACGGGCACGAGCGCTTCGCGGGCATCGGCGCCACGCTGGCCATGGAGCTGGAGGAGCGGCTGGGCAAGGAGGCCCGCCCGGTCATCCTCGGCCACGTCCAGCGCGGCGGCGTACCGACCGCGTACGACCGGGTGCTGGCCAACCGCTTCGGCTGGCACGCGGTGGAGGCGGCCCACAAGGGCGCCTTCGGTCACATGACCTCGCTCCAGGGCACGACGATCGGCCTGGTCCCGCTGGCCGACGCCGTCACCCAGCTCAAGACCGTCCCCGAGGAGCGCATGGAAGAGGCGGAGTCGGTCTTCTGACCCCGCCCCTTCCGCTGCTGCCTCGCCCGAGGCCGGCTGAGGCCGTCTGACGCGGCCTCAGCCGGTGTACGCGGCCAGGGCCTTGGTGAAGTCGTACGTGTTCTGCGTGATGCCGCTGCACGAGTCGCCAGCGGACTCGCCGGAGCCGCACTTGCGGTCCCGGTTGAGGGCCCAGAAGCTGACGCGGGCCAGGTGGTGGCCGGTCGCGTAGGACACGATCGACTTGAAGTCCGCGAGCGAGACGGTCTCGCCCGCGCTGTCGGTCTTGCCGTTCATCGAGGACAGGCCGACCTTGCGGTAGGCGGCGTCGGAGGACAGCCCGTACGCGCTGGCGACGGCGTTCTTCAGGCCGTCCACCGCCGACTTGGTGGTGGCCAGCATGTCGGTGGTGCCGCCCTGGTCGTAGTCGAAGGGCATGACGGCCCAGGCGTCGATGTTCAGCCCGGCGGCGGCGCCCTTCTTGATCAGGTCCTTGCCCGCGGAGTCGGGCCCGGTCGGCGTGGTGCCGAAGGTGACGTAGATCTTCAGGGCGCTGTTGTTCGCGCGGACCGTCTTGAGCGCGTCGACCACCCGCTGCCGCACGGTCGCGTTGCTGAACTCGCCCGCCTCGATGTCGATGTCGATCGACTTCAGGGAGTAGGCGTCGATCACCTTCTGGTACGCCCCGGCGAGCGCGGACGCCGATGTGCACTTCTGGCCCAGCTTGTTGCCGCTGTAGCCGCCGAAGGAGACGGTGACGTCACCGCCCGCGTTCCTGATCGCGTTGATCGTGGACTGGTCGGTGCCGCCGGTCAGCGCGCGGCTGCCGTCCCACTTCGGGTTGCAGCCGCCGTCGGAGAGCATGAAGGCCATCGTGAACTGCTTGATGCCGGTCGCCGACATCACCGACGTGGCCGAGGGCGGGTTGCCCCAGCCCAGGTAGAGATAGGGCGCCGAGATGCCGCTGGGCAGCGCGGTCGCCGCCGCGTGGGCGGAACCGGCCGCCGTGCCGAGGCCGAGCGCGAGGGCGGCGGTCAGCCCGGTGGCGGCGGCGAGGGCGGTCCTGCGGAGGCGGGGGGTTGCGGAGGACGACATGGGGGGACACTCCTTGCCTGAGCGGGGAGTCGAGCTTCCGGAAGGGCCCGGAAAGGCGTTGCCGGAACGGTAGTAGCGCTGGCGTGTCCGCAACAAGGGTTTTGGTTAGGAAACTTTCCTGTCTTGCTGATGGGGCCCAAACGGCCCCCGCGGGCCGGGCCGTCGCCCGGCCCGCGGGGGCCGTGTCGGTCACGCGAGGACTACGCCGGGCGCAGCCAGAGGGTCGCCAGCGGGGGAAGGGTCAGCGAGATGCTGTGGGGCTGGCCGTTCCAGGGCGTCGGCTCGCTCTTGACGGGCTCGGCGACCACGACACCGCTGCCGCCGTAACGGGCCTCGTCGGTGTTCAGCACCTGCTTCCAGACGACGTCGGGGGAGCCGAGGCGGTAGTTCTCGCGGACGACGGGGGAGAAGTTGCTGACGCACAGCAGCGGGTCACCCGCCTCGTCGTAGCGGAGGAAGGAGAAGGTGTTGTCCTCCACCGCGCCGCCGTCGATCCAGGTGAAACCGCTGGGGTCGGTGTCGAGCTGCCACAGCGCGGGCGCGGCCGTGTACGCCGCGTTCAGGTCGCGGACCAGGTCGCGTACGCCCCTGTGGTCGGCCGCGGCCGGGTAACTCTCGTCCAGCAGCCACCAGTCGGGGCCGTTCTCGTGCGACCACTCGGCGCCCTGCGCGAACTCCTGCCCCATGAAGAGCAGTTGCTTGCCGGGGTGCGCCCACATGAAGCCCAGGTACGCCCGTACGGTGGCCCGCTGCTGCCACCAGTCGCCGGGCATCTTCGCCACCAACGAGCCCTTGCCGTGCACCACTTCGTCGTGCGAGATGGGCAGCACGTAATTCTCCGAGTACGCGTACACCATGGAGAACGTCATCTCGTTGTGGTGGTACTTGCGGTGCACCGGCTCGTGCGAGACGTAGTCCAGCGAGTCGTGCATCCAGCCCATGTTCCACTTCAGGCCGAAGCCGAGGCCGCCGAAGCCGGCCGGGCCGACCAGGTGGGTGGGCCGGGTGACCCCGTCCCAGGCCGTCGACTCCTCGGCGATGGTGACGGTGCCGGGACAGCGCCGGTAGACGGTCGCGTTCATCTCCTGGAGGAACGCCACCGCGTCCAGATTCTCCCGGCCGCCGTACGCGTTGGGCAGCCAGTCGCCGCCCTCGCGGGAGTAGTCGAGGTAGAGCATCGAGGCCACCGCGTCCACCCGCAGCCCGTCGATGTGGAACTCCTCGCACCAGTACACGGCGTTCGCCACCAGGAAGTTGCGCACCTCGGTACGGCCGAAGTCGAACTCCAGGGTGCCCCAGTCCGGGTGTTCCGCCCGGCGCGGGTCGGCGGGCTCGTACAGCGGCGCGCCGTCGAACCGGGCCAGCGCCCAGTCGTCCTTGGGGAAGTGCGCGGGCACCCAGTCCATGATCACGCCGATCCCGGCCGCGTGCAGGGCGTCCACCAGGTACCGGAAGTCGTCGGGCGAGCCGAGCCGCGAGGTCGGCGCGTAGTACGACGTCACCTGGTAGCCCCAGGAGCCGCCGAAGGGGTGCTCGGCGACCGGCATCAACTCCACGTGCGTGAAGCCGAGTTCCTTCACGTACGCGGGCAACTGCTCGGCCAGCTCACGGTAGGTCAGCCCCGGCCGCCACGAGGCCAGGTGCAGCTCGTAGACCGAGAACGGCGCCCGGTGCACCGGGAGTTCGCCCCTGCGGGCCATCCACTCCTGGTCTGCCCACTCGTACGCCGACTCCGTGACGACCGACGCGGTCGCGGGCGGCACCTCGGTGGCCCGCGCCATCGGGTCGGCCTTCATCCCGCGCGAGCCGTCGGGCCGGGTGATCTCGTACTTGTACGCCGTCCCGCTGCCGACGCCCGGCACGAACAGCTCCCACACCCCGGTCGCGCCCAGCGAGCGCATCGGGAAGCCGGTGCCGTCCCAGTAGTTGAACTCCCCGGCCACGCGCACCCCGCGCGCGTTCGGCGCCCACACCGCGAAGCGCGTACCGGTCACGCCGCCGTGCGTCATCGGCCGGGAGCCCAGCGCCTTCCACAGCTCCTCGTGCCGCCCCTCCCCGATCAGATGCAGGTCCAGCTCCCCGAGGGACGGCAGGAAGCGGTACGGGTCCTCCACGATGTGCTCGCCGTCGTCGTACGTGACGGCCAGCCGGTACTCCGGCACGTCGGTGCGGGGCAGCACCGCGGAGAAGAGGCCGTCGGCCTCGTCGGTGAGGTCGAACCGCTCGCCGTCCACGACGGCCGCCACCGCCCGTGCGAACGGCCGCAGCGCCCTGATCCGGACGCCGCCGTTCACCGGGTGCGCCCCCAGCACTCCGTGCGGGTCGTGATGCGCGCCGTCCAGCAGCCGCCGGCGGTCGTCGCCGACCAGGCTTCCGGGTTCCGGCCCGAAGGAGGGCTCGGGGTCGGCCCCGGACCTCCCGCCGGTGGTGGGCTGCTCGCGCTCACGCGGCGGCAGCCGCACATCGGACTCGGCCCCGGGCCCCTGCGGGGCGCTCTCGGCGAGCCGGCCGGTCGCGGCCGGGCCCGCGCCGGGCACCGTGACCGCCGGGGCCACAGGACCCGCGCCCGGCACCGGGGCGGCCGGTACCGCCGGGGCGTCGGACGAGGGGGCAGGCGGGGTCGTATCCGCGAGCGGGGCCGGCCCCGGAGCCGTGCCGGAGGCGGCCGGGTGGGGGGTGCCGCGGTCGTAGCCGCGCGCCTGGGCCTCGGGGAGGAAACGGTCGTCGGGGCGTGTCACGGGCTGGACTCCTCAGAAGGGGCGGCGTCAGAAGTGGCGGCGGCCAGGCGGGCCAGGGCGGAGAGCGGGATGGGGAGCCAGGCGGGGCGGTGCCGCGCCTCGTACCGGGCCTCGTAGACCGCCTTGTCGGTCTCGAAGGCCCGTATCAGCACGGGCTGTTCGCGCGGGTCCACCCCGGACACGGCGGCGTACCCGGCGCAGAAGGCGTCCCGGTGGCGGGCGGCCCAGGGACCGTTGCCGCTGTGGTGGGCGGCGTAGTCGAAGGACCGCAGCATGCCCGCCACGTCCTGGACCGGCGGCGCCGCCCGGCGCCGTTCGGCCAGCGGCCGGGCAGGCTCGCCCTCGAAGTCGATCAGCACCCACTCGCCGTCCGGGCCGCGCAGCGCCTGCCCCAGGTGCAGGTCGCCGTGGATCCGCTGGGCGGTCACCGCGTTGCCGGGGGCCGCGCCGAGCCGCGCGAGGTCGTCGAAGGCCGAGCGCAGCGCCGCGACGTGCGGCCGTACGGCCGGGACCTCCTTCGCGGTCTCGTCCAGCCGCCGGGTCATCGCCGAGGCGATACGTTCCAGCGCTGGGCCGTCCAGGGTACGGACCGGCAGCGCGTCGGCCAGGGCGCCGTGCACCTCGGCCGTGGCGCGGCCGAGCGCCGCCGCCTCGCCGGTGAAGTCGCCGTCCTCGGCGACCGAGGCCAGGGCCAGGGCCCAGCCGTCGGACGAGCCGGGCAGGAAGCGCTGGAGCACACCGAGCGTGGTCGGCTCCGTCGTGCCCGCCGCCGCGCCCTGCGGGCCCATGACGCCCTCCGGCGGCAGCGCCTCGAACCAGGCGACCGGCTCCGCGACCCGCCGCGAGCCCTTGTGGGCCAGCGCGAGCGACAGCTCCAGGTCCGGGTTGGTGCCGGGGGAGACGCGGCGGAACAGCTTGAGGATGTAGGCGTCCCCGTACACGACCGAGGTGTTGGACTGCTCGGCGGTGGAGACGCGCGGGGTCAGCCCCGGCGGGAACTCCTCCTGCGGCTCGACGCTGAAGCGCAGCCGCCCGGTGGTGCCGGGCGCGCGGAGCCGTTCGAGCAGCAGCGCGGCCAGCCGGGGGTCGTGCGGCGCGTCGTAGAGCGTCAGGCCGTCGTACGGGCCGCCGACGGCCGGGCCGAGCGCGGCCCGTACCAGCGCCGACGGCAGCAGCGGGTGCGCGCCGAGCAGCAGTTGGTAGCAGTCGGCGGGGCGGCCGGGCTGCTCGACGTCCACCAGGACGTGCAGCAGCCCCAGCGGGCCGAGCCGGCCGCCGGGAGGCATCAGCTCGGTGGCCGCGGCCAGCCGGAAGCCGCCGATGGGCAGGCCCTTGCCGGCGAACCAGCGCTGTTTGGGCAGCCAGGAGCGCAGCAGCGGTTCGAGCGACCGCAGCAGGCCGGGCGCCAGCGGCCGCCCGGCGACGGGCGGCACGCCGGTCGCGGACGGCACGTCCGGGCCCGTCGGCGAAGCGGCGGCCGAGGCCGCGGCCGAGGCGGCGGCCGGGGCGGATGAGGAAGCCGCGGCCGAGCGCGCGTCCGTCACGGGGCGTGACCCCGACACGGATGGTGAACTCGATGGTGAATTCGATACGGACGGTGAGGTGGATCCGGATGGTGAGGTGGGTACGGAAGGAGCACGGGTCCAGGAGCGGTCCGACATGACGTCCTTTCCCCGGGGAGTCGCGCACCCGGCCGCTTCGACGCGCGGCGGGGGCGCCAGCCTCCCGGATGACGGGTTCGGGCTGTCCGGCGACACGGGGAGCCTGCCCCGGGCGGGTGACAGGAAACCGCCGTACGGCCCGCCCGCGTGACGATCATGTGTCAGCGAGCCGACGTACGACGGAATGCGCCCCGCGGGTGCTGCTGGGGTACTCCGGATACTGCCAGGGGTCCGGGATGCCCGCTACTCGGAGCGGGGGCCGGCCGCGGGGGCGGTGTGCCACCCGCGTCGGCTGCGGGGGGCCGGTCGCTCCGGCCCCCCGCCGTCACACCTGCTCGCGGCGGAGCCGGAACCAGTAGAAGCCGTGGCCCGCGAGGGTGAGCAGGTACGGCAGTTGACCGATCGCGGGGAAGCGCACCCCGCCGATCAGCTCCACCGGGTGCCGCCCGGCGAAGCTCCGCAGATCCAGCTCGGTGGGCTGGGCGAACCGCGAGAAGTTGTTCACGCACAGCACGAGGTCGTCGCCGGACTCGCGCAGGAACGCCAGCACGGCCGGGTTGCTCGACGGCAGCTCGGTGTAGGAACCGAGCCCGAAGGCACGGTTCTGCTTGCGGATCTCGATCATCCGCCGCGTCCAGTGCAGCAGCGAGCTGGGTGAGCTCATCTGCGCCTCGACATTGGTGACCTGGTACCCGTAGACCGGGTCCATGATCGTGGGCAGGTAGAGCCGTCCGGGGTCGCTGGACGAGAAGCCCGCGTTGCGGTCGGGGGTCCACTGCATCGGCGTACGGACCGCGTCCCGGTCACCGAGCCAGATGTTGTCGCCCATGCCGATCTCGTCGCCGTAGTACAGGATCGGGGATCCCGGCAGGGAGAGCAGCAGCGCGGTGAACAGCTCGATCTGGTTGCGGTCGTTGTCCAGCAGCGGTGCCAGCCGCCTGCGGATGCCGATGTTGGCGCGCATCCGCGGGTCCTTGGCGTACTCCGCGTACATGTAGTCGCGTTCCTCGTCGGTCACCATTTCGAGGGTCAGCTCGTCGTGGTTCCGCAGGAAGATGCCCCACTGGCAACTCGCCGGGATGGCGGGAGTCTTCGCCAGGATTTCCGACACCGGGTAGCGCGATTCCCGCCTGACCGCCATGAAGATGCGCGGCATGACGGGGAAGTGGAACGCCATATGGCATTCGTCGCCGCCCTTGCGGAAGTCGCCGAAGTAGTCGACGACGTCCTCGGGCCACTGATTGGCCTCGGCCAGCAGCACGGTGTCGGGGTAGTGCGCGTCGATCTCGGAGCGCACCTTCTTCAGGAACTGGTGGGTACGCGGCAGGTTCTCGCAGTTGGTGCCCTCCTCCTGGAAGAGATAGGGCACCGCGTCCAGCCGGAAACCGTCGATCCCGAGGTCGAGCCAGAAGCGCAGCGCGGCCAGGATCTCCTCCTGCACCCGCGGGTTCTCGTAGTTGAGATCCGGCTGGTGGGAGAAGAACCGGTGCCAGTAGTACTGCTTGCGCACCGGGTCGAACGTCCAGTTCGAGGTCTCGGTGTCGACGAAGATGATGCGGGCGCCGTCGTACTGCTTGTCGTCGTCCGCCCAGGTGTAGAAGTCCCCGTACGGTCCCTCCGGGTCGCTGCGAGACTGCTGGAACCACTCGTGCTGGTCGCTCGTGTGGTTCATGACGAAGTCGATGATCACGCGCATGCCGCGCTGGTGCGCGGCGTCCACGAATTCCACGAAGTCCGCCAGGTCGCCGAATTCCGGCAGCACGGCCGTGTAGTCGGCCACGTCGTATCCGCCGTCCCGCAGCGGTGACGCGAAGAACGGCGGCAACCAGAGGCAGTCCACGCCGAGCCACTGGAGATAGTCCAGCTTGGCGGTGATGCCTTTCAGGTCGCCTACGCCGTCTCCGTTGCTGTCCTGGAAGGACCGGACGAGGACTTCGTAGAACACCGCCCGTTTGAACCAGTCGGGATCACGGTCCTTGGCCGGTGTGTCCTCGAAGGTGTCAGGGACGGGTTCGTTGACGATCAACTGAGTGACCCTCCGATCGAAGGAGACGGTCGCAGCGACAGGACATGCGCGGGCGCGCGGCCCGGCTCAAGGCGCACATAGTTGTCTCTGCCCCAGTGGTAGGTGTCCCCGGTGAGCTCGTCGCGCACCGGGTATGACTCGTGCCAGGAGAGCCCGAGTGCCGGCATGTTCAACGAGACGGTGGCCTCCTGGGTGTGGAACGGGTCCAGGTTGACGACCACCAGTACGACATCGTCGTCGCGGCGCTTGGAGTAGGCCAGTACCGCGCTGTTGTCCACTGGGTGAAATGTGATGTCCCGTAGCTGCTGGAGCGCCGGGTGACGGCGGCGCAGCCGGTTGAGCGTAGTGATCAGCGGGGCGAGCGAGCGGCCCTCGGCCTCGGCCGCCGCCCAGTCCCGCGGCCGGAGTTCGTACTTCTCCGAGTGCAGGTACTCCTCACTGCCGGGCTTGGCAGGGGTGCCCTCACACAGTTCGAAGCCCGCGTAGACGCCCCAGGTGGGCGAGAGCGTCGCGGCGAGCACCGCCCGCGCCTCGAAGGCCGGACGGCCGCCGTGCTGGAGGAAGGCGTGCAGGATGTCGGGGGTGTTCACGAAGAAGTTGGGCCGCATCCACGCTGCCGCCTCCCCGCTCAACTCCCGCATGTAGTCGGTCAGTTCGCTCTTGTCGTTACGCCAGGTGAAGTACGTGTACGACTGCTGGAAACCGATCTGGCCGAGGGTGGCCATCATCGCGGGACGGGTGAACGCCTCCGCCAGGAAGATCACGTCCGGGTCGGTGCGGTTGATGTCCGCGATGACCTTCTCCCAGAACACCACCGGCTTGGTGTGCGGATTGTCCACCCGGAAGATCCGCACCCCGTGCGCCATCCAGTGCCGCAGCACCCGCAGGGTCTCCCTGACGATGCCCGCGAAGTCCTCGTCGAAGGCGATCGGGTAGATGTCCTGGTACTTCTTCGGCGGATTCTCCGCGTACGCGATCGTGCCGTCCGCGCGGTGCGCGAACCACTCCGGGTGCTTGGCCACCCACGGGTGGTCGGGCGAGCACTGGAGCGCGAAGTCCAGCGCCACCTCCATCCGCAGCTCGCGGGCCCGCTCCACGAAGTGGTCGAAGTCCGCCAGGGTGCCCAGGTCCGGGTGGACGGCGTCGTGCCCGCCCTCGGGGGAGCCGATCGCCCACGGCGAGCCGACGTCGTCGGGGCCGGGCGTCAGGCTGTTGTTCGGGCCCTTGCGGAAAGCTGTGCCGATCGGGTGAATGGGCGGCAGATAGACCACGTCGAACCCCATCGCGGCCACCGCGGGCAGCCGCTCGGCCGCGGTGCGGAAGGTGCCCGAGCGCGGCGGGGCGCCCTCTTCGAGCACCGCCCCCTCCGAGCGGGGGAACAGCTCGTACCAGGACCCGTACAGCGCCCGCTCCCGCTCCACGTGCAGCGGCAGCGGCCTGGAGGCGCTGACCAGCTCGCGCAGCGGATACCGGTCGAGTGCGCCGACCACGTCGTCCGCCAGCGCCGCCGCGTGCCGGGCGGCGGGGGTGCGCGAGGCGTCCCGCAGCGCGTCCACCGCGGCCAGCACACCCGCCCTGCCGTCGCTCTTGGGCACCCCGGCCGCCGCCCGCTCGTGCAGCAGCGCGCCCTCGGCCAGAACCAGTTCGGTGTCGATCCCGGCGGGGATCTTGATGCCCGCCGCGTGCCGCCAGGTCGCCACCGGGTCGGACCAGGCCTCCACGCAGTACGTCCAGCGCCCCTCGGCCGTCGGGGTGACGCGCGCGCCCCACCGGTCCGTGCCGGGCTCCAGCTCGCGCATCGGCGTCCACGGCCCCGACCTGCCGGTCGGGTCCCGCAGCACCACGTTCGCGGCCACCGCGTCGTGCCCCTCCCGGAACACGGTGGCGGTCACCTCGAAGGTCTCTCCTGCCACCGCCTTCGCCGGGCGGCGGCCACAGTCCACCAACGGACGGACATCGACGACGGGAATACGACCGATCATTGCCTCACCTGACAGCGCTGTGGATGGGACGGCGGAGATGGGGGGCGCCGGACAGCGGCCCACGGCGGCGGCGAGCAGCGTCGCGACGGGCCGCTCCCTCGCGGGCCCCCGCTCTTTTTAGCTGTTCCGGGCAGTGCGGGCTTGCCTGCATGGCCGCTCCAGTCCGCGTTCACTCGTGTGGAGGTGATAGGTGACGATCCGGGACGATTGCTGCCATGACTGTGGTGCCGTACGTGTGGTGCCGTGGGACCTGACGGTGCGTTGTGACGCTGTGTGGTGCAGTCTCGTGCTCCGCGCGAAGCCCCGCAATCGGAGCCTGCCCACGCTCCGCGAGACGAAAGCACCTCACCGAAGCGTTTCGGGAGCGCGTCACGAATGCTCAATCCGCCACCCCCGACCTGCCCCTGACGCCATTGTGGGGCCGACCACGGGCGCGCCTGACACGCGCCCCCGAGAGCGCCCCCGCGCACGCCCCCACCGTACGCGAAGCACCCGACACGCCCGCGTACGGCCATACCCTCACGTCACCCGGAACCCACAGGGCGACGGCGGTCACGCGCCGGGCCGGTGACCCCCGACCGGGCCCGTACGACCTGCCCCGCCCACCGGCGTGATCCGCACTGCGACCGGTCGCTTCCGTGAGCCGCCGTTCGCGCGTTTGAACCACCGGATCGTGGACACTGGCCGCAGGCCCCCCGCCATCGGGTCTACGGTCGAATACGTGAAGGCAATCCGTCGATTCACCGTGCGCACCGTCCTGCCGGAACCTCTGCGCCCGCTCGGGGAGCTGGCCCAGAACCTACGCTGGTCATGGCACCCGGAGACCCGGGAGCTGTTCCAGAGCGTCGACCCCGTGGGCTGGCGGGCCGCCCAAGGCGACCCCGTGCGGCTGCTCGGCGCCGTGTCCAAGGAACGGCTCGCCGCGCTCGCCGGGGACCGGCGCTTTCTGCGCCGCCTGGCCGCCGCGGCGGAGGAACTGGCCGACTACACCAGCAACCCCCGCTGGTATCAGGAACAGAGCGACCTGCCCGCAGCCATCGCCTACTTCTCACCCGAATTCGGCATCACCGCCGCGCTGCCGCAGTATTCCGGCGGCCTCGGCATCCTCGCCGGCGACCACCTGAAGGCCGCGAGCGACCTCGGCGCCCCGATCATCGGCGTCGGCCTGCTCTACCGGCACGGCTACTTCCGCCAGACCCTCTCCCGCGAGGGCTGGCAGCAGGAGCAGTACCCCGTCCTCGATCCCAACGAACTGCCCGTCACCCTGCTCCGCGAGACGAACGGCGCCCCCGCCGAGGTCTCCCTCGTCCTGCCCGGCGGCCGATCGCTGCGCGCCCAGATCTGGAAGGCCCAGGTCGGACGCGTCCCGCTGCTGCTCCTCGACTCCGACGTCGAGGCCAACGAACCCGCCGAGCGCGACGTCACCGACCGGCTCTACGGCGGCGGCAGCGAGCACCGGCTGCTCCAGGAGATGCTGCTGGGCATCGGCGGCGTCCGCGCCGTCCGCGCCTACTGCCGGATCACCGGCCACGCCGAACCCGAGGTGTTCCACACCAACGAGGGCCACGCCGGTTTCCTCGGCCTGGAGCGCATCCGTGAACTGGCCCTCGAAGGGCTCGACTTCGACGCGGCGCTGGAGGCCGTACGGGCCGGGACGGTGTTCACCACGCACACCCCCGTCCCCGCGGGCATCGACCGCTTCGACCGCGAACTGGTCGGCCGCCACCTCGGCGACGGCGGCGAGCTGCCCGGCGTCGACATAGGCCGCGTCCTCGAACTGGGCATGGAGACCTACCCCGGCGGCGACCCCAACCTGTTCAACATGGCGGTGATGGGTCTGCGGCTGGCCCAGCGCGCCAACGGCGTCTCCACCCTGCACGGCTCGGTCAGCCGCGAGATGTTCGCCGGGCTCTGGCCGGGCTTCGACCCGGAGGACGTGCCGATCACGTCCATCACCAACGGCGTGCACGCGCCCACCTGGGTCGCCCCCGAGGTGTTCCGGCTCGGCGCCCGGCAGATCGGCACCCAGCGCGCCGAGGACGCCCTGATGGTCGGCGGCGCCGACCGCTGGGAGGCCATCGCCGACATCCCCGACGCCGCCGTCTGGGAACTCCGCCGCGAACTGCGCGAACAGCTCGTGGAGGACGTACGGCGCCGGGTCCGCGAGTCCTGGCGGCAGCGCGGCGCGGGAGAGGCAGAACTGGGCTGGACCGACAGCGTCCTCGACCCCGACGTGCTCACCATCGGCTTCGCGCGCCGGGTCCCGTCGTACAAGCGGCTCACCCTCATGCTGCGCGACCAGGACCGGCTGATGGACCTGCTGCTGCACGCCGAGCGGCCGATCCAGATCGTGGTCGCGGGCAAGGCGCACCCGGCCGACGACAGCGGCAAGCGGCTGGTCCAGGAGCTGGTCAGGTTCACCGACGACCCCCGGGTCAGGCACCGCATCGTCTTCCTGCCGGACTACGACATGCGGATGGCGCGGCTGCTCTACCCCGGCTGCGACGTCTGGCTCAACAATCCGCTGCGCCCGCTGGAGGCCTGCGGCACCTCGGGGATGAAGGCCGCGCTCAACGGCTGCCTCAACCTGTCGGTGCTCGACGGCTGGTGGGACGAGTGGTTCGACGGCGACAACGGCTGGGCGATCCCCACCGCCGACGGCGTCGTCGACGAGGACCGCCGCGACGAGCTGGAGGCCGCCGCGCTCTACGACCTGCTGGAGAAGCAGGTCGCGCCGCGCTTCTACGACCAGGGCGCGCAGGGCCTGCCCGGCCGCTGGATCGAGATGGTCCGGCACACCCTCACCACCCTCGGCCCGAAGGTGGTGGCCGGCCGGATGGTCCAGGACTACGTCCGCACGCTGTACGCGCCCGCCGCCCGTTCGCACCGCGCCGTACACGGGGAGGAGGCCGGGGCGCTGGCCGCCTGGAAGCGGCGGGTACGGCAGCAGTGGCCGCGGGTCTCGGTCCAGCACGTGGAGACCGGCTCGGTGGGCGGCACCCCGGAGCTGGGCTCCACGCTCACCCTCCGGGTGGAGGTCGCCCTCGGCGAGCTGGACCCGACGGACGTCGACGTCCAGCTCCTGTCCGGCCGCGTCGACGCCGCCGACCGGCTCGCCGATCCCACCGTCGCCTCGCTCAAGCCCACCTCCCGCACCGACAGCGCGGGGCGCTACCACTACGAAGGGCCTCTCACCCTCGACCGCACCGGCCCCTTCGGCTATACCGTCCGCGTCCTCCCCACCCACCCCCACCTGGCCACTCCCGCCGAGCTCGGCCTGATGGCCATCCCCCCGGAAACGGAGGGCATGACCGCCGGCCTCCTCCGCTAACCGCCCTCCGACCGGGGCCCGCCTCCCCAGCGGAGTTGGCCTCCGGCCGGGGGCCCGCCTCCGGCGTGGGGCCGGCCTTCCGGCCGTGGGCTCGCCTCTGGCGTGGGGTTGGCCTTCCGGCCCGGGCTTCGCCCAGCGCCTCCGGCCTGCCCGGCTCGTGCGGTGCCGGGGGCCGGTGGCTCCGGTTCGCCGTGTCGGCCTGCGGCCGGGGCTCGCCTTCGGCGTGGGAACCGTTGCGGCCCCGATCCGCCGGTCGGCCTGCGGCCGGGGGATCGCCTCCGGCGTGGGGTCGGCCTTCCGACCGGGGCTTCGCCCGGTGTCTCCGGCCTGCCCGGCTCGTGCGGTGCAGGGGGCCGGTGGCCCCGGTTCGCCGTGTCGGCCTGCGGCCGGGGGCTGTTTCGGAGCCGCCCGGCGGCCGAGGCGGTGCGGCGGAGAGGGGGAAGCGCCCCCGCCGAGGGGATCGGCGGGGGCGCTTCGGTGTGCGGGGTGGGGTCAGGCCGCGCGGCCTGAGCTGCCGGTGTCGCCGCCGCGGGCGCGGCGGCCCACCGCGCCGCCGCGGCCGGCGGCGGCGCCGGGGCCGGTGCGGCGGCCGCGGCCGGCGGCGCCCTCGTTGGCGGTGGCCCCGGTACGGCGGGATGCGGCCTTCTTGGCGGGCTGCTGCCGCTCACCGGCGGAGGCGGCGCCGCCGCGCCCACTGCCGCCACGACGGCGGCGGGACGGGGCCGCGCCGGGAGCCTTGGCCTTGGGCGCCGGGACCTCGGCGGCGGGCAGCGTGACCGGGGTGCCGGACGGCTGCCGGGCACCGGTGATCCTGACCAGATCCGCGTCGCCCGGACGGACCCGGGCGGTGTGCGGCCGGATACCGGCCTGCGTCATGAGCCGGGCGTTCTCGCGCCGCTGCTCGGGCAGCACCAGCGTGACGACCGTGCCGGACTCACCGGCCCGCGCCGTACGCCCGCCGCGGTGCAGATAGTCCTTGGCCTCGGTCGGCGGATCGACGTTCACGACCAGGTCGAGACCCTCGATGTGAATCCCGCGCGCCGCGACATTCGTGGCCACCAGCGCGTCGGCCGTCCCCGTACGGAACTGGTCGAGCGCCCGGTTCCGCTGCGGCTGCGACTTGCCGCCGTGCAGCGCCACCGCCCGCACCCCGAGGCCCAGCAGGTGCTTGGTGAGCCGGTCGGCGCCGCGCTTGGTGCCGACGAACATGATCACGCCGCCCTGCCGGGCGGCGATCTCCGTGGTCACCGCCCGCTTGGTCGCCTCGTCGACGTGCAGCACGTGGTGCTCCATCGTCGTCACCGTCGCGGACGACGGGTCCACCGAGTGCGTGACCGGATTCTTCAGGAACCGCTTGACCAGCTTGTCGACATTGCGGTCCAGCGTCGCCGAGAACAGCATCCGCTGCCCGCCCGGCTTGACCTGCTCCAGCAGCCGCGTGACCTGCGGCAGGAACCCCATGTCGGCCATCTGGTCGGCCTCGTCCAGTACCGTCACGCCGACCTGGTCCAGCGAGCAGGCGTGCCGCTCGATCAGGTCGAAGAGCCGTCCGGGGGTCGCGACCAGGATCTCGGCCCCGCCGCGCAGCGCGGCGATCTGCTTGGTGATGGAGGCGCCGCCGACCACCGCGGTGGTCCGCAGCCCGAGCACCTTCGCGTACGGCGCGAGCGCGTCGGTCACCTGGGTGGCCAGCTCGCGGGTGGGCACCAGCACCAGCGCCAGCGGACGCTTGGCGTCGGCGCGGCGGCCGAGCGCCTTGACGCGGGTCAGCATCGGCAGGCCGAAGGCCAGCGTCTTGCCGGAGCCGGTACGGCCGCGGCCGAGCACGTCACGGCCGGCGAGCGAGTCCGGCAGCGTCGCGGCCTGGATCGGGAACGGTTCTGTCACCCCGTCGGCGTCCAGGGCGGCGACCAGCGCCGGGTCGAGCGGAAGCTCGGAGAACAGCTTTACGGGGGACACGGGTGACAAAAGCGGGATTCCTTCCTCGGGCCGCCACGGCGGGAGCCATTGCGGCGGCTGCACGCGAGAGGCCCGCACCGTGCGGTGCGGGCCTCCCGTTACCGAGCGTCGCGGCCCGGTTACTCTGAATTAGAGCGGACGGATGTTCTCCGCCTGCGGGCCCTTCTGGCCCTGCGTGACGTCGAACTCGACCTTCTGGCCCTCAAGCAGCTCACGGAAGCCCTGGGACTGAATGTTCGAGTAGTGGGCGAACACGTCCGGGCCGCCACCCTCCTGCTCGATGAAGCCGAAGCCCTTTTCCGAGTTGAACCACTTCACGGTTCCGGTAGCCATAACAATCTCCCTATGGTGGGGCAGTTTCCAAACCCGCACTGTACGGATATGGGTCGCTGTAGATGATCACCCCACACCGGAGAAATCCGGCAAAAACAAAAGTGCGCCCGGAATCGCAATCATCCAGGCGCACAAAAAGTTCTGGGTACCACAACTGCAACGCGACCAGCCTACCAGAGTCGTGCGGCCTCCGGTCGATCTTGTCCCGGCGAGTTCCTCCGCCCGGGTCCTGCGGCGGGTGGGGACCCGCCGCAGGACTCAGACACGAGCCGTACGGGCTAGCTGACGTTGACCGCCGCGTCGTCGATCAGGAACGACGTCGCGAGGGAGGCGTCCTCGGTGCCGGTGAACTTCAGGCTGACGGTCTGGCCCTTGTAGGAGGACAGGTCGACCGAGCGCTGGACGTAGCCGGTGCCCTTGTTGACGTTGGAGTAGGTGACCAGGGTCGTGCTGCCCGCCGTGAGGGTGAGCTTGTCGTACGCCGTGGTCGTGGAGGTCTCCTGGCTGCTGATGTAGAGCCAGTAGGTGAAGGTGGCGCTGGTGCACGAGGCGGGGATCGTGACCGACTGGGCGAGCGTGTCGGTGTGCGTGGTCCCGTAGCCGTTCAGCCACGCCTTGTACGAGCCGCCGTGGGACGCGGCGCCGGTGCTGTTGTCGATCACGCCCGACGTCGTCGTCCAGCCGGTGTTGCCGCTCTCGAAGCCCGGGTTGGTCAGGAGCTGCGCCGCGGTGCAGCCGCCGCCGCCCGCGCTGGTGACCGTCCAGGTGAAGGTGGCCGTACCGGTGGCGTTGGTGGAGTCCTTCGCCGTGACCGTCACGCTGGAGCTGCCGGTCGCGGTCGGGGTGCCCGAGATCAGGCCGCTGGAGGCGTTGATCGACAGACCGGCCGGCAGGCCCGTCGCGGTGTAGGTCAGCGCGCCGCCGTTGGTGGTGCTCGCCTGGATCTGGAGGCTGGCCGCCGTGTTCACCACGGTGGACTTGGCGCCCGGGTTGGTGACGGTGACGCCGCTGGGCGTGGTGACCCGGCTGCCGACGTTGATCGCCGCCCAGGTGTTGGCGACCGTGTTGTACGTGGCGCTGTTGGCGCCCCACAGGTCGGCCGCCGCGAGCAGCGACTGGGTGCGGGCCGACGCGTAGTTGGTGGTCGAGGTGAAGCGCTCGGTGAGCGCCTTGTACCAGAGCTTGAGGGCGTTGTCCCGGCCGATGCCGGGCACCGACAGACCGTCGGAGGTCGGGCTGTTGTAGCTCACACCGCCGATGACCTTGGCGCCGCTGCCCTCGGAGAGCAGGTAGAAGAAGTGGTTGGCCGGGCCCGACGAGTAGTGCACGTCGAGGCCGCCCAGGCTGGAGGACCAGTAGTCCTTCGAGCCGCCGTCCTTGCTCGGCTGGTCCATGTACCGCAACGGCGTGCCGTTGCCGTTGATGTTGATCTTCTCGCCGATGAGGTAGTCACCCGGGTCGGAGGTGTTGTTGGCGTAGAACTCCACGCCGGTGCCGAAGATGTCCGAGGTGGCCTCGTTCAGACCGCCGGACTCACCCGAGTAGTTCAGCCCCGCGGTGTTGGAGGTGACGCCGTGGCTCATCTCGTGGCCCGCGACGTCGAGCGCGGTCAGCGGGTGCGTGTTGCCGCTGCCGTCGCCGTACGTCATGCAGAAGCAGGAGTCGTCCCAGAAGGCGTTGACGTAGCTGTTGCCGTAGTGGGCGCGGGAGTACGCGGCCACACCGTCGCCGCGTATGCCGCTGCGGCCGAAGGTGTTCTTGTAGAAGTCCCAGGTCTCCTGGGCGCCGTAGGCCGCGTCCACACCGGCGGTGGTGGCGGTCGACGGGTTGCCGTCGCCCCACGTGTCGCTGGACTGCGAGAACAGCGTGCCGGTGCCGGAGGTGCCGTGGTTCAGGTTGTACGTCTTGTGGCCGCCGCGCCCGCCGTCGGTCAGCGTGTACGTCGACCCGGACTGCGTGGTGCCGATGGTGACCTGGCCGCTGTACTCACTGTTGCCGATGCCGGTCTCGATGCCCTGGTACTCGTACAGGCGGTTGCCGGTGCTCGCGTCGGTGATGACGTGGAGCTGGTTCGGCGTGCCGTCCTCCTGGAAGCCGCCGATGACGGACTCCCAGGCCAGTACGGGCGTACCGGACGCGGCCCAGATCACCTTGTGCGGCGCGCCGACCGCGGCCGGGGAGGCCGCGCCGTCCGCCTTCGCGCGGGCGAGCGCCGTGGTCTTCGCCGAGTCCGCGCTCTTGACCGCGGTCGTGCTGGCCACCGCCACCGAGGCGTTGGTCGCCTTGTCGACACCGGTGGTCGCCCCTGCGGCGTCCTGGTGCACGATCAAGTCGCCGCCGAGGACCGGCAGGCCCTGGTACGTACGCTCGTAGCGGGTGTGGACGGTGCCGTCGGTGTCCTTGGTGACGGACTTGACGACCAGCTTCTCACCCGAGCTCAGGTGCAGCGAGGACGCGGTGGCCGCGCTCTTGGTCTGCGCCTGCGAGACGAGGGTGGCCTGCTGGGCCGGGGAGAGCGATGCGGGCAGCGCACCCGCTCGCGGCTGAACATGTGTACTGGCCTGGGCCGTTGCCTGCCCGGGTACGCCTGCTGAGGCCGTACCCGCGGGCAGTGCGACCGCCAGCATCGCTGCACCGGCAATCAGCACTCCTGCTGCTGTTGCCTTGCGGGGGGATCTGCGCACTCGTCACTCCTTCTGCGGCGACCGCGGATGGGCGGTCGGTGACAGTCCGGACAGGTGGGGTTGGTGATCTGTCCGGGTAGAGCTGTGGCACTGCTGTAGTGCTGTGGCGTTGCTGTGGAACGGGGCACAGAGTGGCATCCTTTACCGGTACATGTCAGTGGCGTGGGGCAAACTTGGCCGAAAACAGTCCGTTGTTCGGTGAGCGGTGTTCGCATAGCGGTCATTTGTCATCGCGGTGTTGCGCGGAGAAGAAGTTTTTCTGCGGGCGAATGGGGTCAAGAGGGGGCCAATCCGGCCCTCTGGATCAGGCGCAGTTGGTGTCCCGGCAATGCGAACCGCCCTTGGCGCGTGGCGCGAAGGGCGGTTCGTTGGCGCGGGCCGGGCGGTGCGGCGCCGCGGGCGGGTGCCGCGTCGGCGTGGACGGCCTCGTCGTAGGGGCGCTAACGGTCAGACCAGGCTGTCCCGCCACGCCTGGTGGAGTCCGGCGAAGTGGCCGTCGTCCGCGATGAGTTCGTCCGGGGTGCCGTCCTCGACGATCCTGCCGTCGCGCATGACCAGGACCCGGTCGGCGATCTCCACGGTCGACAGCCGGTGCGCGATGATCACCGCCGTACGCCCGTTGAGCACGGTGTGCATCGCGTGCTGGACGGCCTTCTCGCCCGGCACGTCCAGCGAGGACGTCGCCTCGTCCAGGATCAGCACGCCGGGGTCGGCGAGCAACGCCCGCGCGAAGGCGACCAGTTGGCGCTGGCCCGCGGAGATACGGCCGCCGCGCTTGCGTACGTCCGTGTCGTAGCCGTCCGGCAGCGCCGCGATGAAGTCATGGGCGCCGATGGCCTTCGCGGCGGCCTCCACATCCTCGCGGGAGGCGTCCGGCCGGCCGATCGCGATGTTCTCCGCGACCGTCCCGGAGAACAGGAACGCCTCCTGCGTCACCATCACGACCCCGCGCCGCAGATCGGTCTGCGTGAGATCGCTCAACTCCACGCCGTCCAGCAGCACTCGGCCGCTGGTGGGGTCGTAGAACCTGGCCAGCAGTTTGGCGAGCGTCGACTTGCCCGCGCCGGTCGCGCCCACCACGGCGACGGTCTGCCCCGCGGGCAGCCGCAGCGAGAACCGCGGCAGCACCTCGCCGCCCGTGCGGTACGCGAAGCGCACCTCGTCGAAGACGACCTCGCGGCCCGGCAGTTCGCCCGCCCGCTCCGGCAGCGGCACCGCGCGCTCGGGCGCGGGCTCCGGCACGGTCGGCCGCTGGGCCAGCAGCCCGGCGATCTTCTCCAGTGAAGCCGCGGCGGACTGATAGGAGTTGAGGAACATGCCGAGCCGGTCGATCGGGTCGTAGAGCCGCCGCAGATACAGCACGAAGGCGGCGAGCACACCGAGCGCCATCCCGCCGTCCGCCACCCGGTACGCGCCCCACATCACGATCGCGGCGATCGTGACGTTGGCGATCACGCGGGAGCCGACGACGTAACGCGCCATCTCCAGGATCGCGTCGCCGTTGGCCCGCTCATGGCGGTGGTTCAGTTCGAGGAACGCCTCGTCGTTCGGCTCCTCGCGGCGGAACGCCTTCACCGGGCGGATGCCGTTCATCGTCTCGGTGAACTTCACGATGACGGCCGCGATGGCCGTGGACCGCTTGCGGTAGGCGACCATCGAGCGCCGCTGGTACACGCGGATCGCCACGTACAGCGGGGCGTACGACACCAGGGCCGCCAGTCCCAGCTCCCAGTCGAGGAAGATCAGCAGCGCGGTGATGTAGACCGCCGACAGCACGACCTCGATCAGCTCGTCCAGGCCGTCGTTGAGCAGTTCGCGGATCGACTCGACGTCCGAGGTGGAGCGGGAGATCAGCCGGCCCGAGGTGTAGCGCTCGTGGAAGTCCAGGCTGAGGGTCTGCGCGTGCCGGAAGATCCGGCCGCGCAGGTCGACCAGCACGTCCTGGCTGACGCGGGCGGCGACCCGGATGAAGAAGCGCTGGAGCGTGCCGGAGGCGATGCCGCAGCCCATGTAGCCGCAGGCGACCGCGATCAGCGCGCCGTGCCTGCCGTCGCGCACCGCCGGGATGGCGTGGTCGATGGCGTACGCCACCAGGAGCGGGCCCGCCTGCACGGCCGCCTGCTGGACCAGCAGCAGGATCGCGGCCAGCCAGACGCGGGCGCGGTGCGGGCCGAGGAGCGAGCGCAGGAGGGTGAACTGGGCGTTCTTCGGGGCGGGCAGGACGTCTTTGGCGAAGGGGTCGTCGGGCGGGAGCGGCGCGGCGGTGGGCTCGTCGAAGTCGTACTCCTCGATGGCGCCGGCTTCTGTCGCGTCCTCTTTCGCCGCGCTCTCTTTCGCCGCCCTCTCTTTCGTCGAGCCCTGTTCTGTCGCGCCCTGTTCTGTCGCGGAGGTCATCGGGCGTCGCTCCTCTCCCGCGCGGCGGAAGCCTCGTCGGCCTCCCCGGTTCGTTCTTCGGCGCCGTGCTGCTCCGGCAGGTCCGGGTACCCCTCGGCGTCCGGCTCTTCGTCGGCGCCTGACTCTTCGTCGGCACCCGGCTCTTCGTCGGCGCCCGACATCAGGTGGCGGTAGACCGCGCTGTCCCGCAGCAGTTCGGCGTGCGTGCCGACGGCCGTGATCCGGCCGTCCTCCAGCAGCGCCACCCGGTCCGCGAGCATCACCGTGGACGGGCGGTGCGCGACGACCAGCGCGGTCGTGTCGGCCAGTACCTCGCGCAGCGCGGCCTCGACCAGCGCCTCGGTGTGCACGTCGAGCGCCGACAGCGGGTCGTCCAGGACCAGGAACTGCGGGCGGCCGACCACCGCGCGGGCCAGCGCGAGCCGTTGCCGCTGCCCGCCGGAAAGGCTCAGGCCCTGCTCGCCGACCTGCGTGTCCAGGCCCTGCGGCAGCCGCTCCACGAAGCCGCACTGCGCGACGGCCAGGGCTCGTACGATGTCCGCCTCGTCGGCGCCCTCAGGGCCCGCGCCCATCGCCACGTTCTCCCGTACGGTCGCGGAGAACAGCGTCGGCTCCTCGAAGGCGACGGCGAGCAGTTCGCGCAGCCGCTTGACCGGCAGGTCGGCGATGTCCGCGCCGTCCAGGGTGATCCGGCCGCCGGTCGCCTGGTGCAGCCGGGGGAGCAGCGCGGTCAGCGTCGTCTTGCCGCTGCCGGTGGCGCCGACCAGCGCCATCGTCTCGCCGGGGCCGATGTGCAGGTCGACGCCCTTGAGGAGGTCGGGGCCCGCGTCGGGGGCGTCGGGGTAACGGAAGCGGACGGCGTGCATGCGCAGGCCGTCGCTCGGCCGTCCGGCTCCGGTGCCGTCCGTGGCATTTGCGGCGCTTCCGTCCTTCTCGCTTCCGCCGGTGCTGCCGGTGCTGCCGCTGCTGTCGGGTTCGGGGGTGTCCATCGCCTCGAAGTACCGGTCGGCGGCGGTGGCCGCCTCGTTGCTCATCGCGAGCAGGAAGCCGATCGACTCGACCGGCCAGCGCAGCGCGAGCGCGGTCGACAGGAACGCCACCAGGGTGCCCGCCGACAGCTTGCCGTCCGCGACCTGGAGCACACCGCACACCAGCGCGGCGCCGATCGCCACCTCGGGCAGCGTCATGATCACGGCCCAGATGTCCGAGAGGAGCCGCGCCTTGCGCATCTCGGTACGCCACAGCCCCCGGGTCTGCGCGCGGAAGGCCCGCGCCTGGCTGCGGTGCCGGCCGAACGCCTTGATGATTCGGATGCCCAGCACCGACTCCTCGACCAGCGTGGCCAGATCGCCCGCCTGGTCCTGCGCGCGGCGGGCGGCCAGCGCGTACCGCGTCTCGAAGACGGAACACATGATCATCAGCGGCACGGCGGGCGCCAGCAGCACCAGGCCGAGCAGCCAGGACTGCGCGAACAGGATCGCGAAGCCGATCAGCACGGTGACGGTGTTGACCACCAGGAAGACCAGCGGGAAGGCGAGGAACATCCGCAGGATCTGGAGGTCCATCGTCGCCCGCGAGAGCAACTGCCCCGACGCCCAGCGGTCGTGGAACTCCACCGGCAGCCGCTGGAGATGCCGGTACAGATCCGCCCGCATCGCCGCCTCGACCCCGGCCAGCGGCCGGGCCACCAGCCACCGCCTGATCCCGAACAGCAGCGCCTCCAGCAGCCCGAGCAGCAGGATCAGCCCGCCGCCGAGCCACACCCCGGCCGGATCGTGGTCCGAGACCGGCCCGTCCACCATCCACTTCAGCACCAGCGGAATCAGCAGCGCCACGCACGACGCGCCCGCGCCCACCACCGCGGACACCCCCAACCGCACCCGCACCGCCCGCACATAAGGCCAAAGGCGCAGCAGCGACCGAATCGCTGATCTCGAACGGACGGCGGGCGCGGGGTCAGTGGTCGTGGCAGACATCCCTCCCGACATTAGGCGCGACCACCGACACCGCTCACCCTGTTTTCCGCCGCGCCCACGCCCCTCCGATCTCTTCCCGCCACAGGCACGGGGCCGCCCCCGCGATCACCTGTCGCACACCATGCGAATCTTTGAAGAATTCATTACCTCCCCATGACCCGAGGCCCCCCCGGACCGGACGGCGAGGCCGCCCTCCGCGTGGTCCCCGCGCCGGGGCGGGTGAGGCCGTCGGGACTCGGCGGCGGCACCGGCCCGCTGGCGACCGTCACGGGGGACGGCAAGTCGTACGGCATCACCGCTCCGTGGACGCTCCCGGCGCCGACCCCGGCCGGGGCCACGGCCACTTACGCCTCCGTGCTGCCCGACGTGGACCTCGTGGTCTCCGCGGTCGCGGACGGATTCGCCGAGAACGTGGTCGTCAAGTCGCGCGCCGCCGCGCAGAATCCGCAGTTGGCGGCCCTCCGGTTTCCCGTCACGCTGAATGAGAGTCGTATTCCGGCGGCAAATGAGTATCGCGGTCGAGCCGGAAGTGCGGCCACGGAGAAAGTGAAGTGTCGAACTTGTACCGCGGGTATACGGGTACCCATGGGGGACATGGCAGTACCCTGCTCGTGTGGCGGAAGCTGTGCGGAACGCTGGTGCGGGCAAGGTGTGGCATGAGATGCCAATTGCACCGGCACGACTGGGATGCGTACCGGTGCGGGTGCGGGGAGACGGCGAGGCGCATTCCGGAGACCTTATCGTGGCTGTTCGACGCTGCTGTGCCCGGTGACATCTTTGATCACGGCTTGGATGGCCATCTGGAAGTCCAGTCAATGCTTTTCGAGGCCGCGGTCCCAGCGGTTTCCGTAAATTTGGCCGGCTTGGGTATGGGGTAAAGCCATTCGTGTGGAGTCATCTTATGGTTACTCTGCTCCGGTTGGTTTCTGGAGAATCACATTCGAGTGAAGTTGCAGTTGGACGTCCTGATCTGGGTGAGGAGTACATTGCCGCGGCTCAATCGGGCATTTGGCTGCTAGAACGAAGGACAGATAACCAGGATTAAGGGCTGTCCCGCTCAATGGTCAGAGTGAGCAGCAGGTCTATGGCACCGGGGCTGGCTCAGGTTTCGAGGCGGCCCGGTCACCTGGCCGATCGTCGAAGCGCTTCCCGCCACTCGTCCTTCACATCGCTGGACTCATCCAGCGCGGGATCGCGCCTTCCGCCTGGCGCATAGGCCGGGGACCGCTCTGCGCGGAGCGGCACGTGGGCGCAGTACCAGGCCCGCTCGGCCCCCGCCTGCTCGGCGTCCGTGCCTGTCCGTAGATAGTCGAGTAGTGCGCTCATGACACGGCGTCGTCCGAAGGCGTAGACGGCTGGTTCGGCGAACCAGCGGCAGAAGCTAGGGTCCGGGTCGTAGACCGCTGCGGCCATCAACGGGGCGAAGAACTCTTCGGGTAGGTAGGCGCGTTGGAGCAGTGGCTTGCGCACCGCATGGGCCAGGTGCCGTGCCCGGCGGGTTTCCGGCACGTCGGCCGCGTTCCCGAGATCCATCAGCCGCGCCACCTCGGTGGCGCATGACAGGAATGTGCGTGCAGCTGCCTCGTTGTGCTCTTCGTCATCCATGGCGGCATTTTGGACCGACTCAGGCCGGGAGGGTATGGGGCGGTGGTTGTTTCTCTGCCGAGTGAAACGATCGCAAGGACACCGTGCCTCATCGTCGGCGGGACCCTGGTGCCCACCCTCCCGTGGCTGGGGGGAGTCCGGGGCCAAGGCTGCCGTCGGCACCGCCATGACTATCGTCGACGGCGGCTACCAGGGCACCGGTCTGGTCATCTCGCACCGCCGCCGTAAGGGCGAAGAACTTCGCCCCGGAAGGAGAAGCACAACCGCTCCCACAAACAGGTCCGCGCTCGCGTTGAGCACACCTTCGCCCGGATGAAGAGCTGGAAGATCCTCCGCGACTGCCGCCTCAAAGGCGATGGCGTGTACCGAGCTGTGCTCGGCGTCGCCCGGCTTCACAATCTTGCTCCGACCCGGTGACTGAGGGGGTCAATCCAGTGCAGGCATGTCAGAACCGGTCGGCCTCGGCGGCCTTTGGTGACCGCACTCCAGCCGAGTCCCGTTGGCGTCGGTCACTGTGTACTCAAGGACAATCCTGGTCGGATCGCCGTTCTCGTAGGGCCACACGGTGATGCCTCCCTCCCAGACAAGGGTGGAGAACCAGACATCGAGCCCTTCGGCTTCAGGTGCGACCGTGAAGACCTCCCCAGGCTTGAGGTAGAAGTCCTCGCCGTACGGCTCGATGAACAGACAGAGATCCCTTTCACCAGCGTTCTCCACGGGAAGCTCACTGCGCCCCACTGTTCCCCCCAGCCCCCTACCGATGAACCGCTCCACCGTATCCGCCACACCGGCATCGCCGTCACCCAAGCCTTACAAACTCTCTGCGGGACAGTCCTTAGTTGAGGGAACGCGTGCCGGGGGCGTTCACGTTCCGGCGGTTCGAGTTGACGACCGGAAGCGGGTCGTACGACCTGGCCGTGCCCACCGATGACGTGGAGACGGCGCGAGGGGACGCTTCCCGTGGTCGGTGGCGCGGTGGTCGTCGAACTCGACCCAGCAGGGCGGCGGTTTCTCGCCGCGCTGACCGACCTCGTTGTGGCCAGAGCGAGCCTGGTTGTACCGGTGGTCCGGGGCAACGGAATTGCCCCGCTGGGGCGGGTGGCGAGATGCGGGAGCGTGGATGGCCGGGGCTCACAGGCCCTACGTCGTGGGGACTCGGCGGAGGTTGCGGATGGCGGGGACGGAGAGGAGGAGGGTGCAGACGATGAGGGTGACCACGGCGCCGGTCTGGAGGACGTGGCGGGCGCCGAAGGCGGCGGAGGCGGGGCCGGCGAGGGACTGGCCGACGGGCATCATGGCGATGGAGCCGGCGACCTCGTAGGCGTGGATGCGGTTGAGGATCTCGCCGGGGACCTGGGTCTGGACGCTGGTGGCCCAATTGACGCCCCAGTAGGCCCAGCAGATGCCGGAGCCGAAGACGCAGGCGGCGATGGCGGGGACCGGGAGGTCGAAGCCGACCGAGGCGGGCATCAGGGCGGTGCCGAAGAGGGCGATGGAGCCCGCGCGCAAGGGGCGGTCCGCGCGTACGCGCATGGCGATCAGCGCGCCGACCGCGGTGCCGCCGCCGAGGGCGGAGTTGACGAGGCCGTAGGCGCCCGCGCCGTGCTCGGGGATGATCTGACCGGCGGCGAGCGGTATGTAGGGGCCGAAGACAAAGATCATGTAGCCCATCCAGATCACGATCACCCCCCACATCCAGGTGCGCGCGCGGAACTCCCGCCAGCCCTCCGCGAGATCGGCCTTGAACGTGCCAGTGCCAGTGCCAGTGCCCGACCCCGACCCCGTCCCGGCACCCGTCTTCGCCGGAAGCGGTCGCAGCCGCAGCGCGATCAGACACAGCGCGCTGACCAGATACGTGGACGCGTGGACGGCGAAGACGACGCCCGGTGAGGTGAAGCCGATCAGGACACCGGCGACCGCGGGCCCGGCCAGCCCCGCGACGGACTCGGCGGTACGGGTCACACCGTTGGCGCCCTGCACATCGGTGGCGACCCGCACGACCGTACTGGCCACGCCCGGCTGGAACATGGCCGCCGCCGTGCCGTTGACGACGGCGATCAGCGCCATCTCCCACAGCGTGATGTGGTGGGTGAGGAAGAGCACCGCCGCGGTGGACTGCGTGCCGACGCGTACGAGATCGGCGCCGATCATCAGCCGCCGCGCGTTGAAGCGGTCCGCGAAGACCCCGCCGAAGATCACGAATCCGGCGAAGCACGCGGTGGACGCGGCCATCACCAGGCCGATGTCACCGGCCGAGTAGCCGTACTGGATCAGGCCCGCGGACAGCGCGACCGGCAGCATCGTGTCGCCGAGCATGGCGACGGAGCGGGCCGTGAAGTAGAACCGGAAATTCGCCGACCACAGCCGCTCCTTGCCCGGTAGCGGGGACGTGCGCGGGAGGTCCACCGGGGAGGTACGCGGGAGGTCCACCGCGGCGTCGGACAACGGCATGAGATTCGGCTGCGAAAGCGGCTCGGCGGCATCGGCCCCGGCGCGGTCGGGGCTGGGCGCGGAAGAGGTCACCAGGACATAGTGGACTGGACCATTCGGTGTCGTCCACACCGGTCCACACCGGTCCACGCCATCCCCCGCGCCGGTCCACGCACCAGTCCCCGCACCGGTCCACGCCATCCCCCGCACCGGTCCCCGCACCGGTCAACCCCCCGGTCAACCCCCCGGTCAACCCCCCGGTCAACCCACCGGCCCCCGCCACCCCCCACCCCGGTCCCCGCAACCCCGCGGCACCCCCCGCCGCCCGCCCGCTCCGGTGACCGAACTCACCCGCTGAGCAGCTCTTCCCGCCCCTCCCCGCCGCCGCACGCCCGGTACAGCCGTACGGACCTCTCCGCCACCGCCACCTCGGAACCAGCCGCCGCACGCGCCCCCTCCGGCGCCGCCGTCTGCTCCTCCAGGGCGGTGTCGACGAGCAGTTCGTACGCCGCCGCCCACGGCGACCCCGGCAGCGTGAAAGCGGCGGGCCGCGACCCCGCGTGCGCGATCAGCAGGAAGCTGTCGTCCACGACCGCCTCCCCCCGCGCGTTCCGCTGCGGAATCTCCTGCCCCGACAGGAACATCCCCAGCGTCGAACCCGGCGCGAACCAGTCCTCGTCCGTCATCTCCTCGCCGCGCGGCCCGAACCAGGCCAGATCGCGCAGCCCCTCCGGCGCCTGCGCGAGCCCGGAGAAGAAGCCGCCGCGCCGCAGCACCGGATGGGCCCGGCGCAGGGCGATCAGCCGCGCCGCGAGATCGGACAGCGACCGCCAGGCCGGATCGTCCGCCAGCGACCAGTCGATCCAGCTCACCTCGTTGTCCTGGCAGTACGCGTTGTTGTTGCCGCCCTGCGTCCGCCCCATCTCGTCGCCCGCGACCAGCATCGGCACCCCGGTGGACAGCAGCAGTGTGGAGAGCAGGTTGCGGATCTGGCGGCGGCGCAGCGCGCTGATGCCGGGGTCGTCGGTCGGCCCCTCGGCGCCGCAGTTCCACGACCGGTTGCCGTCGGTGCCGTCCCGCCCGTCCTCGCCGTTGGCCTCGTTGTGCTTGCGCTCGTAGCTCACCAGGTCCCGCAGGGTGAAACCGTCGTGCGCGGTGACGAAGTTGACCGAGGCATACGGCCGCCGCCCGCCCCAGTCGTACAGGTCGCTCGACCCGGACAGCCGGTACGCCAGATCGCGTACGTCCCCGGCCGCGCCCCGCCAGAAGTCCCGTACGGTGTCGCGGAACCGGTCGTTCCACTCCGTCCACAGCGGCGGGAAGGCGCCCACCTGGTAGCCGCCGGAGCCCACGTCCCACGGCTCGGCGATCAGTTTGACCCGGCGCAGCACCGGGTCCTGGGCGATCACCGTGAGGAAGGGGGAGAGCATGTCCACGTCGTGCGTCGAGCGGGCCAGCGCCGCCGCCAGGTCGAACCGGAAGCCGTCCACGCCCATTTCGGTCACCCAGTAGCGCAGGCTGTCGGTGATCAGCCGCAGCACGTGCGGCTGGACGACGCTGAGGGTGTTGCCGCAGCCGGTGTAGTCGGCGTAGCGCCGCGCGTCCTGCTGGAGCCGGTAGTAACCGCGGTTGTCGATACCGCGCAGCGACAGCGTGGGGCCGCCCTCGCCGCCCTCGGCGGTGTGGTTGTAGACCACGTCGAGGATCACCTCGATGCCCGCCGCGTGCAGCGCCCGCACCATCCGCTTGAACTCGCCGACCTGTTCGCCGCGCGTGCCGCTCGCGCTGTACGCGGCGTGCGGCGCGAAGTAGCCGATCGAGTTGTAACCCCAGTAGTTGCGCAGCCCCTTGCGCTCCAGGTGCTCCTCGTGCGCGAAGTGGTGCACCGGCAGCAGCTCGACGGCGGTCACCCCGAGCCGGGTCAGATGGGCGATGGCCGCCGGGTGCGCGAGACCGGCGTACGTACCGCGCAGCTCCGGCGGAATGTCCGGGTGCGCCCGGGTGAAACCGCGCACGTGCAACTCGTAGATCACCGAGTCCGACCAGGGCGTCTTCGGCCGGTGGTCGTCCTCCCAGTCGTCGTCATCGTCGACCACGACGCCCTTGGGGACGTACGGCGCCGAGTCGCGGTTGTCCCGCACGGTGTCGGCGACCTGCCGCTCGGGCCAGTCGCGCACGTGCCCGTACACCTCGGGGACCAGCGTGAAGTCGCCGTCCACCGCCCGCGCGTACGGGTCGAGCAGCAGCTTCGCCGGATTCCAGCGGGCGCCGGTCCACGGGTCCCAGCGACCGCCGACCCGGTAGCCGTACCGCTGGCCCGGCAGCGCGTCCGGTACGAAGCCGTGCCATATCTCATGGGTCAGCTCGGTCAGCGGCGCCCGCGTCTCGGTGCCGTCCGCGTCGAACAGGCACACCTCGACGGACTCCGCCCCGCCTGCCCACAGCGCGAAGTTGGTGCCCGCGCGCCCGCCGGGACCGGCGTGGAAACGCGCGCCGAGCGGCTGCGCCGAGCCGGGCCACACGGTCGCGAGCCGCGGCGCCACCCGCCGGTCCGACGCACCGGACGGCAGCGATACGGAAGCCACCGGCGGATTCCGCGGTACGGCCGGGGCGAGTGCGACAGACGGGTCCCGCGGTACGGCCGGGCCCGGCACCGGCGACGGCGGCGGTACGGTCGCCACCCCCGGATCGCCTGCGGGCAGCGGAAGACCCTCCGGGCGTCCCACGACGCCGTGTTCGCGTGTCTCTGACACGTGTATGCCTCCCGCGGCTCCGAAGGACCGAGCTGTGACCAGGTGCGCTGTGCCGGCAGGGCGGGCCGGGTCCGTACCGTACGCCGGGTGTCCCTCCCCGCGTCGACGGCCGTTTCCCCGCACCCGCTGCTCCATTCATTCCCACCGGGGGGTACGGAGTCACACGGTTGATCGGTGCACGTGCCGGCGGACAGCGCGTTTCCCCGGCGGCGGTCGCCTCGTTGACGGTGCGTGAAGACAGCGGTGAGGCGCGTGCTGCGCGCGGGTGCGGGAGTGGTACTGGGTGCGACGCTGATCGCGGGCTGCGGGGGACCGGGCGGGTCCGGCGGGTCCGGCGGGACGGGCGGGGGTGACGACCGGGCGCCGAGCGCCACGTCGACCGACACCTCGACCGCCGTACCGGACGTCTCGCAGGCGGCCATCACCGTATCGCCCGGCGACGGCGCGAAGGACGTACCCGCCAGCGGGACGCTGCGCGTCACCGTCGGCCAGGGCAAGCTCACCGGGGTCACCGCCAAGAGCGCGGACGGCACCCCCGTGCCCGGCACCCTCGCCGCCGACGGCAGCGGCTGGCAGCCCACCGGACGCCTCGCGCTGGCCACCCGCTACACCGTCGACGCCTACGCGGTCGACGAGCAGGGCCGCCCCGCCGCCAAGCACGCCGACTTCACCACCCTCGTGCCGCAGCACACCTTCATCGGCTTCTTCACCCCGGAGAACGGCTCGACCGTCGGCGTCGGCATGATCGTCTCGCTGAGGTTCAACCGCCCGGTCACCGACCGCGCCGCCGTCGAACGCGCCATCACGGTCACGTCCGTACCCGCCGTCACCGTCACCGGCCACTGGTTCGGCGGCCAGCGGCTCGACCTGCGCCCCGCCGACTACTGGAAGGCCGGCACCCGCGTCACCCTCCACCTGCGGCTGCGCGACGTCCAGGGCGCGCCCGGCGTCTACGGCACCCAGTCCAAGGACGTGCGGTTCACCATCGGCCGCGACCAGCGCAGCACCGTGGACGCGGTGGCGCACACCCTGGTCGTCCGGCGCGGCGGCGCGGTCGTGCGCACCCTCCCCGCCTCGACCGGCGCGCCCCAGCACACCACGTACGACGGCGTGATGGTCATCGCGGAGAAGCACGCCGTCACGCGCATGAACGGCCAGACGGTCGGCTTCGGCGGCGAGTACGACATCCCGGACGTCCCGCACGCGATGCGGCTGACCAACTCCGGCACCTTCGTGCACGGCAACTACTGGTCGCCCGCCGGGGTCTTCGGCACCACCAACGTCAGCCACGGCTGCATCGGGCTGCGCGACGTCAAGGGCGGCAGCGCCACCAGCCCGGCGGGCTGGTTCTTCGACCACTCCCTGGTCGGCGACCCGATCCGCGTGACCAACTCCCATGACCGCACGGTCGCCGCCGACAATGGGATGGGCGGCTGGAATCTCAGCTGGGCCCAGTGGCAGGCGGGTTCCGCGCTGTAGCGGCGGCCCCGTCCGTCCCGCGCGCGGGCCCCCGTCCGCCGCACCCGTCCTGCACGCGCGGGCTCCCCAGTCCGCCGCCCCGCCCGCGCACGCGGGCGCCCCGTCCGCCGCACCCCCACTACACCCCCGACCGGCCCTGGTCCACAGCCATCTGGGACGGAACGGTGACAATCTCGTGAGCACTCGCGCTTGTTCCGTGTGATTGTCTTGCGCTGACCAGGGGAGTTCAGGTGTTCCGGGCGGTAGGGGAGAGCAAGAGTTGAAGCCGATATTGGCTGCGCCGGGTATCAGGAGAAACGTTCTGGTGCTGGCGCTCGGAGCGTTGCTGCTGATGGTCACCGCGTGCGGTGGCGGCGGTGGCGGCGGCAAGTCCGGCAGTGGGAACGGCTCCACGTCGGCCTCGAACGGCAAGGCGAACGCGTCGGACACGGTCGCCTCGACCGCCGTCGTGACGATCCTGCCGAAGGACGGCTCGACCGAGGTGTCGACCACGGGGACGCTGAAGGTCACGGCGCAGGGCGGCAAGCTCTCGTCGGTCGTCGTGAAGGACGACAAGGGCACGGAGGTGGAGGGCGCGATCTCCGCCGACGGCGCCGGATGGGTGCCGGCCGGGCACCTGGACACGTCCACGCAGTACTCGGTGGACGCGGTCGCCAAGGACGACGCGGGACGTGAGTCCGACAAGCACTCCAGCTTCACCACGGTCACCCCGAAGAACACCTTCGTCGGTTACTACACGCCGGAGGACGGTTCGACCGTCGGCGTCGGCATGGAGGTCTTCCTCAACTTCAACCGGCCGATCACGAACAAGAAGGCCGTCGAGGAAGGCGTCAAGGTCACCGCGAGCCCGTCGGTCCCGGTCGCCGCGCACTGGTACGGCGACCAGCAGCTCTACATCCGCCCGCAGGAGTACTGGGCGGCCGGTACGAAGGTCACGCTGAGCCTCAACCTCAACGGTGTCGAGGGCGCCCCCGGCGTCTACGGCAAGCAGCACAAGGACGTCCACTTCACCGTCGGCCGCCGCCAGGTGAGCATCGTGGACGCGGCCAAGCACACCATGACCGTCTACCGCGACAACAAGGTGCTGCGCACCATCCCGATCTCCTCGGGCGCGCCGGACCACACCACGTACAACGGCAAGATGGTCATCTCCGAGAAGTACGTGACCACCCGGATGAACGGCGACACGGTCGGCTTCGGCGGTGAGTACGACATCAAGGACGTGCCGCACGCCATGCGGCTGACCACCTCGGGCACCTTCATCCACGGCAACTACTGGGCCGCGACCTCGGTCTTCGGCAACAGCAACACCAGCCACGGCTGCGTGGGTCTGCACGACGTGCGCGGCGCGGGGGACGCGAGCACCCCCGCGGCCTGGTTCTACAACCAGTCGATCATCGGTGACGTGGTGCAGGTGCAGAACTCCAAGGACAAGACCGTCCAGTGGTACAACGGCCTCAACGGCTGGAACCTCCCCTGGAGCGAGTGGACGTCCTGACCGGGTTCCGCATCAGGTTCCGCATCGGGTTCCGCCCGTGTGAGGCACCGCACGTGAGCCGCGACGGCCCGCCCCTGACCTGGGGCGGGCCGTCCGTCGTACGCTCGCCCGTATGACTGTGACCTTTGAAGTCGACGAAGGCGTCGGCACCGTCCGGCTCGACCGGCCGCCCATGAACGCCCTGGACTCCGGCACGCAGGACCGGCTCAAGGAGGTCGCCGAGGAGGCGGCGCGGCGTCCCGAGGTACGGGCCGTGGTGGTGTGGGGCGGGGAGAAGGTGTTCGCGGCGGGCGCGGACATCAAGGAGATGCAGGCCATGTCGTACGAGGACATGGTCGACCGCTCGCGGGCGCTCCAGGAGTCCTTCACGGCGGTGGCGCGGATCCCGAAGCCGGTGGTGGCGGCCGTGACCGGTTACGCGCTCGGCGGCGGCTGCGAGCTGGCACTGTGTGCCGACTACCGGATCGCGGGCGAGAACGCGAAGCTCGGACAGCCGGAGATCCTGCTCGGTCTGATCCCGGGCGCGGGCGGCACCCAGCGGCTGTCCCGGCTGGTCGGTCCCTCGCGCGCCAAGGACCTGATCTTCACCGGCCGGATGGTGACGGCGCGGGAGGCGCTGTCGCTGGGGCTGGTGGACGAGGTCGTCCCGGCCGACGAGGTGTACGCGCGGGCGCGGGCCTGGGCGGAGCGGCTGGCGCGCGGTCCCGCGTACGCGCTGCGGGCCGCGAAGGAGGCCGTCGACGCGGGTCTCGAAACGGATCTGGAGACCGGGCTGACGATCGAACGCACCTTGTTCGCGGGGCTGTTCGCCACGGCGGACCGCGAGACGGGGATGCGCAGCTTCGTCGAGGACGGACCGGGGAAGGCCACCTTCCGCTGAGCCCGCGGATGCTGACGCGTGGTCAGCCGGGGACGGCGATCCGACGCACATGCGGCTGAGCGTCGAACGGGTGCTCGGCTGACAGCGCGTCAGAGGTGACGCAGGGTGCGCGGCTCACCTTAAGGCAACCTTATGCCAGCCTTAAGGAATGGGAGGCCGCCACCATCCGCTGTGATGGTTGCATACGTCAACTCCACTGATCAGCAGGGCCGTTGTGGGGTGTTCTGTGCCCAGGGCATATGCCTAGTCACAGGTGTGGGGCGGCGTACTCCGTCGGACGAATTCCCCCGGTTACCCCTCGGAGCGCTGCAATTGCAGCCATCATGAAGTCATGGCGGGCCGGGGAGCATCTGAGCAGCCGCAGCGGGTGGACACCGCCGCGGGTGCGGTTCCCGTTCTCACCGACGACACGGCGGCCAAGGCCCTCGATCTGTACGGCGACCCGTCCGTCCAGGAGGTCCATCTGACCTCCCGTCCCGAATCCGCCTCCACCGCCCGGCGCCTGGCGCTCTCCGTGGTACGGGTCTGGGGTCTCCCGCAGTTCGCCGACACCGTGGAACTGCTCGTCTCCGAACTCGTGGGCAACGCCGTACGGCACACCGGGGCGCGGACGTTCGGGCTGCGGATGCACTGGCGCCGGGGCTGGGTCAGGGTCGAGGTGCGGGACCCCTCGCGGGCGCTGCCCTGCCTGCTGCCGGTCCGCGGCCTGGACGCCAGCGGCCGGGGCCTGTTCCTGGTGGACAAGCTCTCCGACCGCTGGGGCGTCGACCTCCAGCCGCGCGGCAAGACGACGTGGTTCGAACTGCGGGTCCCGGAGCGGTAGTTCGCGCCCGGCGCGGGCGTCGGGGCCGTCGTGCGGGGGTGTCGGGGCCGTACCGCCGTGACCGGCCCGGATATTGTGAAGAGGCCCTTCGCGTCGTGGTAACGACTGCGCAAGGGCCTCTTCGAACCGCCGCGAAGCAAGGGGGGTGTGGTTCGCGGCGTCTGTGGAACGGCCGAGCGCGGGTCGGTGCGGGCCGTTGAGAAGACTCTGGCACGCAGTGCCAGGCATGGTCAAACGCGCATATGGCTTGCATCTGGACAAAAGAGGCATTGCGCCGCGCAAAGCAAGGGTGATGTGCGCCACCCGCCTTGTAAACCATGGATAAGTACGTTCATCTTCTTCTAATGATCGGGACCCTCGGGGATGTGGGGGGCGCGCCCCTGAGGAGGGGTGGGGGTAGCCCCCACACGCAATGGGGGACACACCTGATGGGCCCGCGCGCGGCCGTGCGGAAGAGTCGGTGACACGACGACGGGCGCCCTCAGCGGCCGTCACCGACACAGGAGTTGACCATGGCCGCCAGCACGGCGATCACCGGCCGGGCGGCCATCGCGTCCCCGTCCTCGCGCACCGCGGCCCTCGCCTCCTTCGTGCGGTTCGTGCTGTGCGGCGGCGGAGTCACCGTCCTCGCGAGCGGCGTCCTCCTGCTGATCGGCGACAGCGTCCCCCTCGCCCTGTCCAACGCCGTCGTCACCATCGGCTCCACGGTCCTGGCCACCGAACTCCACGGCCGCTTCACCTTCGGCCGGGGCGGCGCCACCTGGTCCGACCACTGCGCCTGCGCGCTCACCGTCCTGCTGTCGTACCTCTTCACCACCGGGGCGCTGCTCGCCTACGCCTCCGCGTATCCGTCCGGCGACGCCCTCACCCGGCAGGGCGTCTACATCGCGGCCTCCGCCCTCGCCGGCCTCGGCCGCTTCCTGCTCCTGCGGCTCGTCGTCTTCCGGCCGGCCCGCGGCGGTGTCCGGCTCGGCCGCGCGGCGGTCGCCGTCGCGGCCTGACGCCCGACCGGTGACGGCTGTCCGCGGGCTACGCGGTGGCCGCCGCCGTACGGGCGAGGGCGGCGGCCTCGCCGCGGGAGGCGACGCCGAGTTTGGCGAGGATGTTGGCGACGTGGAATTTCACGGTGGACTCGCTGATGTGGAGGGCGAGGGCGATCTCGCGGTTGCGGCGCCCGAGGGCGAGCTCTTCGAGGACCTGCCGTTCCCTCGGATGGAGGGCGTCCAGCGGCCCGGCCGCAGCGGGGGCCGCCGGGAGGTCGGGGGACAGCGGCAGGGTGACGGTGAGGGTGGAGCCCCAGCCGGGCAGGGCGTCGAGGACGAGCCGCCCGCCGAGCGCCGTGAGCCGGTCGGTGAAGCGGTGGACGGCGAGCGCCTCCGGGGCGAGCAGGCCGGGCCCGTCGTCGCGTACCAGCACGCGGAGCGTGTCCTCGTCGAGCTGCCAGCTCACATGGAGCCGCCTCAGGCCGCCCTGCTCCAGCATGGCCAGGACGGCCCCGCGTACCGCCGCCCGCGCGCCGTGGGCCACGTCGGCGGCCAGCGTACGGCGGGAGGCGGGAGGGCGCAGGTCCAGCTCGACGGGGCTGTAGCGCAGCAGCGGGCGCAGCTCGGCGGTGAGGCGGCCGAAGGCGGCGTCCGCGGGCTCCTCGCTCAGCTCCCGGTCCAGGTCGGCGCCCGCGCGCAGGTCGATCAGGGCCGCGACGGCCAGGTCCACGGCGCCGCGCCGCGCGGCGGTGTCGTCCAGCGACGCGGCGCGCAGCGTACCGAGGATCGCCGACAGCACGGAGGAGTGCGCGTCGGTCAGCTCCGCGATGGCCCGCGCCCTGGCCGCGGCGGCGGCCCGCGAACTGGCCGCCTGCGTCGGTCCTGCCTCCGCCATCCGGCGCTCCTGGTTGACGGTGACCAGGTCCCACAGGCCCTGCGCCACCGCAGTGACGTCGGCGTCCAGCGGCTCGGCCGAGGAGCGTACGACGACCAGCAGCGGGCCCGCGCCCGCGCCCGTGTCTGCGGTCTCGGTGGTCTCGGCGGGCTCGGCGAACTCACGCGTGGAAGCGACGGCGAGCACCGGGTGCGGCGCCCCGGCCAGCACCGCCTCGCCCTGCCAGGGCGCGCCCGCCGTCACCCGCCCGGCCAGGCGCGTCAGTTCGGCGCCGGTGATCCGGCCGGTCAGCTCCTCGTCCCCGAAGGCCGCCGTCGGAGTGAACGTGCAGACGGCGCTCCGCCGGGCGACCGCCCGGTGCGGCACCAGATCGGTCAGCACCTCCGACAGCCGCCGCATGGTGTCGGGCAGCGGTGCGCGGGTGACGACCAGGGCCCGCGCGAGGGCGTCCTGCGGGCGGATTCCGTCATGGCTCGGCATGCCTCCCGAGCGTACGGCGGCGATGATGGGCGCGGACTGTCCTTTCGGCCGGGCGGAACCGTCCGAACGGCGGGCCGGATCGACGGCGGCCCGCGGCGATGCTGGGAAGTGCCCTGAAGGACCCCGGGGAGTTCCCCGGGACACCCGGGGAATGCCCGGGGACGCCCGGGGAACGCCTAGGAGGTGCCGGCGGAACGCCCGGGGAATGCCGCCGTCGCACCGGGGCGCCGCGTCTCCTCGGGCGCCCGCCAAGGCAATTGCTTCAGGTTTCCGAATGTTCTCGAATATTTCCGAGCCCTCCGAAGGATTGTGAACCCATGACGAAGTCCATCGCCTTCACCGAATACGGCTCCGCGGACGTGCTGCGGGCCGTGGACACCGACGTGCCGGAGCCGGGCCCCGGCCAGGTGCGGATCACGGTGCGCACGGCGGGCGTGAACCCGCTCGACAGCAAGATCCGCGCCGGTTACATGGAGCAGGTCTTCCCCGTGGACTTCCCGCATGTGCCGGGCCTTGAGGCGGCGGGTGTCGTCGAGGCGCTGGGCGAGGGCGTCGAGGGCCTGGCGGTCGGCGACGACGTCTTCGGCCAGACCGCCACCGGCGCCTACGCCGAGCGGGCGCTCGCCGAGGTCGCGAAGGTCGCCCTCAAGCCCGGCACGCTGAGCTGGGAGCAGGCGGCGGCGCTGCCGGTCGCGGCGGAGACCGCGTACCGCGCGCTCGACATGCTCAAGGTGCGGCCCGGCGAGACGCTGCTGATCCATGGCGCGGCGGGCGGCGTCGGCACCGTCGCCGTACAGTTCGCGGTCGCGCGCGGCGTCAAGGTCGTCGGCACGGCGAGCGAGGCCAACCACGAGCACCTGCGGGCGCTCGGCGCGGTCCCGGTCGCCTACGGGGACGGGCTGGTGGAACGGGTGCGGGCCGCCGCGCCCGAGGGGATCGACGCGGCGCTCGACGCGGCCGGGCGGGGCGACGCGCTCCAGGCGTCGGTCGAGCTGACCGGCGGCACCGAGCGGGTGCTGTCCATCGCCGACGCGCCGGGCGCGGGCAAGCTCGGCGTCCGCTTCACCTCGGGCGCCGAGGGGTACTACGGCGAGCCCGCCTTCGCGGAGGCGCTGGCGCTGTTCGCCGCGGACAAGCTGACCATCGCCGTCCACGAGGTGTTCCCGCTGGAGGCGGCGGCCGACGCGCAGCGCGCGAGCGAGGCCGGGCACCTGACCGGCAAGATCGTGCTCAAGGTGTCCGAGGGCGTCTGACGCGCGGACCCGGGGACGCGGCGTGACGGCGGGCGGTACGGGCGGGCTCCGTACCGCCCGCGGCCGTGCCGCCCGCCGCCGTGTGGCCCGCGATCCCTGTGGGTTCCCCGGCCCTCGTGGAGTCCCCAGCCCTTGTGAGGTCCCCGGCCCCTGTGAGGTCCCCAGCCCCTGTGAGGTGTCCGGCCCTTGTGAGGTCCCCGATTCCTGTTAAGTTAGGGCACCCTAACCTTAATGATCAGAGGGAGTCAGGGTGAGCAGCGAGGTCTTCAGGGACGCCTGGGGCATCCCCCACCTCCGCGCGGACAGCGCCCGCGAACTCGCCTTCGCTCAAGGCCGGAACGCCGCCGTCGACCGGGCCTGGCAGCTGGAGACCGAACGGCACCGTGCGGAGGGCGGCACCGCCACGTTCCTCGGCGCCGACGCCGTCGAGTGGGACCGCTTCGCCCGCCGCGCGCTGCTCGCCGACACCGCCCGCCGCTGCCACGCCCGGCTCGACCGGGACACCGCGCGGTGGGTCGCCGCCTACGTGGACGGCGTCAACGCCGGGCTGCCCCAAGGCGCGGCGCAGGCACCGGAGTTCGCCGCCACCGGCCTCGCACCCGGCCGCTGGCAGCCCTGGACGCCGCTGGCCGTCTGGCTCTCCACCCACATCCTCTTCGCGGGCTTCCCCGCCAAACTCTGGCGGTACGAGGCGGCCCGGCGGCTCGGCCCGGACGCCGTCGCGGCCTTCGCCACCGACGGGCCCGGCACCGCGGGCAGCAACGGCTGGCTGATCACCGGGGACCGCACCGCCACGGGCGCGGCGCTCCTCGCGGGCGACCCGCACCGCTTCATCGAGGCACCGGGCGTCTACCAGCAGATCCGCCTGGCCTGCCCTGAGTTCGACGTCGTCGGCCTCGCCGTCCCCGGCGTCCCGGGCCTCGCCCACTTCGGCCACACCGGCCGGGTCGCCTGGGCCATCACCAACGCCATGGCCGACTACCAGGACCTCTACCGCGAACACCTGCGCCGCGCCCCCGACGGCTCCGTCCGGGCCCTCGGCCCCGACGGCTGGGAGCCCGCCGCTTCCCGTACCGAGACCGTCGCCGTCGCGGACGCCGACCCCGTCCGCGTCGAGATCGTCGAGACCGCACGCGGCCCGGTGATCATCGGCGGCCCCGACGCGCCGGAGAGCCCCGACGCGCCCGAGACCCCCGCCGCGCCCGAGACCCCCGCCGCGTCGGACGGCGGCGCGTCGGACGGCCGCGCGGACACCATCTGGAACGCCGTCAGCCTGCGCTGTCCCGCCCGCGCCGGAGCCGAACTCGGCTTCTCCGCACTGCCGTCGCTGCTGCGCGCCACCACCGTCGGCGACGTCGACCGGGCGCTGGACGGCTGGGTCGAGCCGGTCAACGTCGTGCAGGCCGCCGACACCGAGGGCGGCCTCCTGCACCGGACGGCGGGCCGGGTGCCCGTACGGCGTCCGGACAACTCCCTGTACGCCGTGCCCGCGTGGCGGAAGGAGCACGCGTGGACCGGCGCCTACGCGCCCCTGCCGCGCGCCGACGTCCGCGACGGCCTCGCGGTGATGGCCAACGCGCGCGAACTGGCCGCCCCGCTCGGCACGGAATTCGCCGCGCCGCACCGCGCGCGCCGCATCCGCCGCCTCCTGGCATCCGCCGACGACTGGACGGCGGACGGCATGGGGGCGATCCACACCGACGTCCATCTCGGCTCCGCCCGCGCCCTGTTGGACCACGTGGCCGACCTCCAGGGCCCTGACACGCCGCCGCTGAGCCCCGCGGCCTCCGCTCTCGGCGCGCGGCTCCTGCGCTGGGACCGGCGGATGGCGGCCGAGAGCGCTGACGCCGCGTCATACGCCGTACTGCGGGCGGCGGTCGTCCGCGGTCTCGCCGCGCACTCCGCGCTCGCCCCGCTGGCCGAACTCGTCCATCTGCCGTCGTATCCCGCGACGTTCACGCCGTGGCTGGCACTGGTGCCCCGGGTGGCGTTCGCGCTGGAGACGCTGCTGGGCGGCGGGCTCATACCCGCACGGGACCGGGCCGCGATCGTACGGGCCGCGCTGGAGGAGACGGCGGGGGCCGGTGTGGGGGAGGCGGGCGCGGGGGAGCGGACCTGGGGGGAACTGCACCGGCTCGCGCCCTGGCAGGCGCTGCCGCCCGACGCGTACGGGCACGCGCCCGAGGTGTGGCCGGGGCTGGCGGGGGACCACGACTGCGTGCTGTCCACGTCCAGCGTCCCCGGCATCACCCACCACAGCCTGCGCGGGCCCGCCGCCCGCTACGTATGGGATCTGGCCGACCGTGAGAACAGCCGGTGGGTCGTGCCCTTCGGAGCGAGCGGAGTGCCCGGCGGCCCGCACCACCGCGACCAGCTTCCGTACTGGCTGCGCGGCGACCTCGTCCCCGTGGTCACCGACTGGACCCGACTCACCAGGGAGACCTCTGTGCCCGAAGCCCCCGAAGCCCCCGAAGCTCCGAAAGCACCCGAAGCGCCTGCCGCTGGCCCCGCTGGAGCCGCCGCCTTTCACGGGCCGCCCGCCGGCTTCGGGACCGTCCGCTTCGTGCCCGTCGACCCCGACCGGGACATCGACCTCATCCACGCGTGGGTCACCCAGGCGCGGGGCCGGTTCTGGGGCATGGGCGACGCGACCCGCGACCAGGTGCGCGAGATCTACGCCTTCCTGGACTCGCTCGACACCCACCACGCCTACCTGGTCCGCCGCGACGACCGCCCCGTGGCCCTCTTCCAGACCTACCAGCCGGAGGCCGACCCCATCGGCGACTTCTACGAGCGGCTGCCCGGCGACGTCGGCGTCCACGTCTTCGTCGGCCCCATCGACCCCGGCGCCGAACGCGAACCCGACTACACGCGGCACCTGTTGACCGCCCTCCTCGCCCACGTCTTCGCCGACCCCGCCTGCCGCCGTATCGTCGCGGAACCCGACGCCCGCAACACCCGCGCGATCGACCGTCTCCTCAGCACCGGCTTCACCCTCGGCCCCCGCGTCGAACTCCCGGACAAACCCGCTCAGTTCGTCTTCCTCACACGCGACTTGACCACTGGTTGACCAAAAGAAAGCCGATACCGCGACCGGGAACCCTTCAGGTAGCGTGAAACGTCTCTACTGATGATCAGCTGTTGATCACCGGTTCACCACCCGTGAACACCACCCGCTGAACACCACGCGCCGACGGGGGAATTGACGCATGGGTCGTCCGAGCGACTGGCACATACTCGACATGGATCGCGATCCGGTTCCGGGTGACGCGTCGCGGGTGAAGACGTTGTCGCGGCAGTTGCACGAGTTCGCGGACGATGTGGGCGGCGCGCTGCGGCTGGTGAAGGGGATGCAGTCGGAGGACGCGATCCTGGCGTGGGCGGGGCTGTCGGCGGACGCGTTCCGGGAGGAGTTCGGGTCGACGCCGAAGAATCTCGACAAGCTGCATACGTCGTACCGGATCGCGGCAGAGGCGCTGGAGTCGTACTGGCCGGATCTGGAGCACGCGCAGTACCAGGCGGACCGCGCCCTGGCCGACGGGCGCACGGCGCATGCCCGGCTGGTCTCCGCGCAGAGCGGTCTGAACGGTGCGCAGGACTGGGTGCACACGGCCACGTCGACCGCCGACTCGTACGATCCGGCGAAGAACCACGGCGCGACCGTCCCGCCGCCCGATTCGGACCAGGTCCGCCAGGCCACCCGTGACCTGGCCGCCGCCAAGGCCCGTCGGGCCGACGCCCAGCAGGCCGTCTCCTCCGCGCAGTCGGCGCTCGACGCGGCGAAGCGGCTGGCGGAGCAGGCGCGGGGTATGCGGGAGGACGCGGCGCGACGCACGGTGGCCAGGCTGCACGAGGCGTCGGACGCGGGGATCAGGAACCGGCACTGGTGGGAGAAGGCGGTCCACTGGGTCGCCGACCACTGGGACGAGATCATCACGGTCTGCAAGTGGATCGTGGCGGTCCTCGGCATCGTCGTGATGATCATCGGCGGCCCGCTCGCCTGGCTCGTCGTCGCCGCGGCGCTGCTCGTCCTTGCCGACACCGTCACCAAATACATCCAGGGCAAGGCCACTTTGTGGGACGTGCTCTTCGCCGTCCTGGACTGCGTCCCCATGACCAAGGGCCTGACCTCCCTCGGCAAGCTCGCCGAGCTCTACAAGGCGGGCGGCCTGCTCAAGATCGGTGCCCACGCGCTGGGTTCGGCCAAGGGCGCGCTCAAGAACATGGCATCGCTGATCCGGGACGGCGGCGAGGGTCTCCGGGCGATCACGGTCGCCTTCAAGGGCGGCGACCGGCTGCCCGGCGGCACCATTCCCTTCCGCGATCTGTCACCGAAGGCCAAGCAGTTGGTGAAGGCGCTGGAGGACGGCCACATCCAGATCCGCCCCGCCGAGGTGAATGTCACCCACCTCGCGGAACTCCAGAAATTCGCGGGTGTGGAACACGCCATCGTCCAGGGCCCCGGCGGCGAACTGCGGCTTTTCCGGGGCACGGAGATCGGCAGTTCCATTCCGAAGGACCTGCGCGGCCGGGGCTACAAGTTCACCGTCCACACCCACCCCGAGGACCGCATACCGGGGCCGCCGACCGATATCGAACGGGCCCGGGGAATGCGGAACAGTATGCAGTTCGACCTCGACAACAAGGCGAGCAGGCACGTGGAAGCCGTGGTCAGCCGCGACGGCAATGTCACGTTCTTCGACCACAACGGAATTATCGACGTGCCACAGGGGCAATATCCGCCGGGCGGTCCCATGAATGACCGCGGGTACATGGTGAGAGTGCCTCATGTATAGTCGGCGTGAATCACCTTCAGCGACGGCATTGAGTGTGAGTACGGAGGATTCGGGCGCGATGAACGGACCCAACGCCTGCCAGTTCTGCGGACGTTATGTCCTCCAGGTGCCGGGCTGGACCACGTTCGTGAAGAGCTACCGAATGCTGCTGGCGCCCTGGGACCCCCAAGAGGTGTTCCTGGAAGGCTCCTTCCACCACTCGTGCCTGCGCAGCTCCCCGTACCGGCGGGAGTTCCGCGCGGACGCGCTGCGGCAGCTCACCCAGGGCGACCACGACGTGGAGGTCGAGTTCGAGGGGCGGACCCGGCAGCAGCGCCGCCCCGGAATGGCTTTCACCGAGCAGGTGTTCTTCGGCGCGTCCGGCGAGCTGTTCCGCCATGCCAACGTCGACAGCTGGGTGTTCGTCGAGAAGGACGGCCCCTGGCATTTCCTCTCCGCCGACGACGTGCGGACGCTCGCCGCAGGGAGTCCGCTGCGGAAGTCCTCGGAAGCCGGTACGACACGGCTGCCGAGCGACCCCGGCGAATCCGTCGCCGAATGGACGCTGCCGGAGCTGCTCGACTTCCTCGAAGTCCGCGACCTCTACCAGGAAGTGCTCGACCGGCTCGAACCCGAATACACCTTCTGGGAGTACAACGCCATCGCGCCGAAATACTTCCTCGACTACTCGGTGGACTGCGTCCAGCCGCTCCCCGCCGAACTGGCCGCATTCTGCGCCACCTACACGTACCGCGCCCGCAGCCTGGACTGGCAGGACGGCGACGCATGAGCGAGGACCGGCTGGCGATACCGCTCGACCTGCTGGAGGACTTCGCCACGATGCTCGGGTCGATCACCAAGCGGCTCGACGACACGAAGGCGACCCTGCGGGCCTTCGAGGACGACATGGGCGACGGCAGCGTCGCCGGCGCGCTCGACCATTTCCAGTCCAACTGGAAGGACGGCAGGGGCGACATCCACAAGCAGCTCACCGGCCTGGAGAAGATGGCGACCACCGTGGTCAGCGAGATCCGCAAGGTGGACACCGACCTGGCCAAGCAGCTCGCCGACTCCACCGAGAGCGCCCCAGGCCCGCAGCAGGGGCCCGCCCCGCACGGCACGAAGGAATAGCCGGTCATGAACGAGAGCACGCCGGAAGCCCCCGCCGCCCCGCCGGTCGGCGTCTCCCTGTCCGTACCCGAGTCGTGGTGGGAGTTCGACGTACGGCCCGAGGGCCGCGAGGAGACCGTCCGCGCGCTGATCGACGCGCGCGTCCGGGCCGTCCCCGAACTGGCCCCGTACCGCAAGGACCTGGTCGCGCTGCTGCGCCGGATGGCCCGTGACGCCCATGACGCGGGGGCGCTCTACTGCGGCTGCATGGCCGAGAACTTCGAGGGCGTCCCGCTGACCGCGATGGTCACCGTCACCGTCGTGAGCGCCACCGGCTCCCAGGGCTCCACGCTGAGCACCGACCCGCGCGTCATCGCCGAGACGCTCAGGACGATCACGCCCCGCCGCGAAGGCGACGCCTGGCGGCGGGTCACCACCGTCGAGATCCCCGAAGTCGGCCTGTGCGCCCGCACGGTGGGCGTCGAGGACGTCCCCGTCGAGCAGGGCGACACCCGCACGGTCCGGATGGCGCTCACCCAGACCTACATCCCCGTTCCCGGCCGCCCCGCCGAGATCGTCCTCGTCTCCGGCGCCAGCCCCGTCCTCGACCTCGCCGAAGCGTTCCACGACATCTTCGACGCGGTGACGAGCACCTTCCGCTTCGCGACGGCGTAGGACACGCGGCGGTACGCGGCGAGGGCGGGCGGGCCCGGCAGGGGGTCCGCCCGCCCTGGTACGCGGGGGAGGCGTTCAGCTCTCCTGGAGGTGCGGGCTTCGGGGGGTGTCAGCTCCCGAAGACCTGGAAGTCCCAGAGGGAGTAGCCGTAGGCCGTGGCGCGTTGGGTGCCGTACACGCGGATGTAGCGGCCGGTGCAGTTGACGTTGAGGGTCTGGAGGCCGCCGGTGCCCGCCGTGGTGCTGTAGCAACTGGTCCAGTTGGTGCCGTCGTTGGAGACCTGTATCTGGAACGCCTTGGCGTAGGCGGCCTCCCAGTTGAGCTTGACCTGGTTGACGGCGTGCGAGGCGCCGAGGTCGACGCGCAGCCACTGCGGGTCGCTGAAGGCGCTGGACCAGCGGGTGGTGGTGCTGTTGTCGACGGCGGCCGAGGCGGGGGTGCCCGCGTTCTCCGTGGAGGAGGCCGTCGCGGGCTTGTTCAGCGCCAGGTTGGTGCCGTTGGACGGCGGAGTGGTGCTGCCCGGGCCCTTGTTGTAGACGGCCACGTAGTCGATGTTCATCTGGCCGCCGCTGACGGTCGCCGCGTTGGGGCCGCCGCCGAAGGCGTCGGGGAAGCCGCCGCCCATCGCGAGGTCGTAGATGATGAAGAACGGGTGGTCCACCGCGTTGGCCCAGGTCGTGGCGTCGACCTGATTGGCGTTGACGGTGAAGTAGTTGGCGCCGTCCAGGTACCAGCGGATCTGCTCGGGCGAGACCGAGCGGTCGATCTGCACGGCGTAGGTGTGGTAGCCGGTCTGGCAGCCGGAGCAGGCGCGTTCACCGCTGCCGATGCCGGTGGACTCGTTGCACGGACCGCCGGGGTTGACGCCGCAGTGGAGCGTGCCGAACACCGAACTGCGGGAGTTGATGTCCTCCATGATGTCGACCTCGCCGGAGGTCGGCCACGTGGTGCCGGTGCGCAGCGTCGAGCCGAGCATCCAGAACGCGGGCCAGTAGCCGGCGCCGTTGGCGGTCGTCAGATTCGGCTGCTGGATCGACGACTGCATCATCACGACGCCGCCGGGAGGCGCCCCGAAGGACGACGACTGCGTCTCGATCCGGCCCGAGGTCCAGCCCGCGCGCGGGTCGCTGCCCGAGTGGAGGGCGCGCAGCACGAGATGGCCGTTGCCGTCCTGGAAGACATTGGACGTGCTGTTGGTCATCGTCTCGATCTCACCGGTGCCGAAGCTGCTGCCGGGGCCGGTGTCGTACTTCCAGTTGCCGCCGTCGACCCCGGTGCCCGAGGCGCCGTTGAAGTCGTCGCTCCAGGTGGTGGTGAACCCGGCCGGAGGGGCGGGTACGGCGGCGGGTGCGACGGCCGGGGCCGCCGCGGGGGTGGCCGCGCCGCCCGGGCTCGCCACCGCCGTCAGGCCGGCCAGGGCCAGCGCGCCGACGGCCAGTGCCGCGAGGCCGATCCGGGTGCGGGAGCGGCGCCCGCGGTGCGACGCGGCGCCGGCCGTACCGGCCCGGTCCTGAGGGTCGTGCCCGTGGTCCTGCTCTGGTGCGTGTCCGGTGGACATGCGAGATCTCCTGTCCCGACGAAGCGTTGTGGGGGGTGCGCCCATGTGCGGAGTACGGCGTGACCGCCGCGTACGGCGTGACCGCCGCGTACGGCGTGACCGCCGCGTACGGCGTGACCGCCGTGTACGGCGGGGCCGTTGAGCGCGGCGTGACCGCTGGGTGCGGCGGGACCGCGCGTTACGGCGTAACCGTTTCCGGCGGCTCAGGGCGCGTGCGGGAGCGCTGACTGCGAGAGGCTGCCGTGTGGCATCGCGCTGCCTTCCGGCGTGGCGTGCATGAGGACTCCTGACCGGGTGGGGGACCGTGTACAGGGTGGGGCACGCTCGTGAGAGCGCTCTCTCGAACAGGTAATGGTCTATAACTCCGCCATGCGCGCGTCAAGGCGTGGGGCAGAAAAGCCGGGCAGCGCGAAGGGGCGGACCCCGCCGGGCCCGCCCCTCACATGTGCCTCACGCGTCACTCAGGCGTACGACGACCTGCGACGACGTGACGCCGTACGAATGACGACCTGCTACGGCTTGATCTTGACGACCTGCGGGTCGTGGTCGCTCGTCTGGTTGGCGAACTCCGCGTTGATGTGCACCACGTCGTAGTCGACGTGCTTCAGGCTGGGGCTGACCAGGATGTGGTCCAGCACCTGGGAGTTGCCCTCGTACACGTAGGAGTAACGCTCGTCCTTGGGCAGGGTGTTGACCAGGTCGGTGAGGACCGTGCCGTTGCCGGTGAGGGCCTGGGCGGCGGGCGAGAACTGGTAGTCGTTCAGGTCGCCGAGGACCACGACGTTGGCGTTGCGGTCGGCCTTCTCGAGCTGCTGCACGAAGTCGTGCTCCAGGATCGCCTGGCGGTTGCGCTGCACCTCCGAGCTGCGGACCGGCGGCTGGAAGCGGCTGTCGATGCCCTGGTCGCCGCCCTTGCTGTTGAAGTGGTTCGCGATCACGAACAACTTCTCGCCGCGGAAGGTGAATTCACCCACCAGCGGCTTGCGGCTGCTGTTCCACGCCGGGTCGGTGGGCGCGATGCGGCCGGGGGAGACGGTCAGCGCGGTCTTGGAGCCGGTGCCGGTGATGCCCACCGCGGTGGTGGAGTCGCCGCCGGGACGGTCGACGAAGCTGACACGGTCGGGGTTGAACAGGAACACCGAGCGGATGTTGCCGCCGGGCTCGCCGCCGTCCTTGTCGTTGACCGGGTCGATCGAGCGCCACTGGTAACTCGGGCCGCCCGCCGCCTTGATGGCGTCGGTCAGCTTGGTCAGCGTCTTGTCCGCGGCGACCGTGCCGTCGTCGGTGGCGCCGTTGTTGTCCTGGATCTCCTCCAGCGCCACGATGTCGGGCGAACGGAGGTTGGTTACCAGGCCCTTGGCGAGCGCGTCGAACTTCGACTGCGGGTTGCCGGGCGCCAGGTTCTCCACGTTGTACGTGGCGATGGTCGCCTGGTCCGACTTGGCCTTGTCGGTCACCTCGGGCTTGAGGCCACCGCTCTTGACCGTGCCGATCGTGCGCGCCTGGACGGCGAAGGTGCCCGCGTACTGGTTGTAGTCCAGCGGACCCGCCGTCGTACCGCGCAGCGTGTCGCCGACGTTCGCCACCGGGAACGCCTGCGTGGCGGTCGGGATGAGCGACTGCACCATCAGACGGCCGGAGTTGGGCTGGTCGTAGCCCGTGTAGAGGGTGCCGCCGCGCTTGGTCTTGTTCTGGTCCGCCTTGACCGTCACCCACAGCTCGGAGTACGGGTCGGTGGCGCCGACGACGCGGCTGTCACCGATCTGCACGTTCATGCCCTCGAGCGAGGCGAAGAGGTCGAGCGCGTACTCGTCGGGACGCAGCGGCAGGTTCTCGATCGTGCCGCCGCCGACGGCCGGGACGAACGCGTCGGGGACGCTCTTCTTGTCCAGGACGACGGGCGCGGGGAGCGCGTTGCCGTGCGAGACCACCGTGGCGGCGGCCTTGGTCAGCTCGGTCACCGGCTGGCCGCCGGCGGAGGTGCCGCCCGGGTAGTAGTCGGAGACGGTGCCCGCGAGCGAGACGCTGTCGCCGACCGCGACGGTCGGGGTGACCGAGCCGGTGAAGACGTAGATGCCCTCGCTGGTACGGGGGTTGGCGTCCGGCGTCGGGTCCTGCACCCAGTAGCCCTGCGAGGAGCCGAAGGAGCGGACGCCGATGACGATGCCGGTCACGCCGGTGACCGCCTTGCCCGCGAGCGGGGAGAGCCGGGTGTCGCCCTGGATGTCGTGGATCTTCGCCTCGACGCCGGTCGGGGGCGAGGTGGGCGGCGTGGTCGGCGGGGTGGTGGGGGGCGTCGTCGGGCCGCCGCCGTCACCTGCGGCGCCCGGGGTGGGCGCGCCCGCGGTGAAGTCCGCCGCGTTGTCGTCGGTGTCCGTCAGGGCGGGGCGCGCCACCGAGTCGGTGTTGCTCGCCCCGGCCGCCGGGCCGTTGCCCTCGAACACCGCGGCCGTGCCGTAGCCGACCAGGTCGCGGATGGTGCCGTCGGCGGCGCAGTCCGCCTTCGTCACGCAGGTCAGCGGGTCGGTGCCGTGCACAAGGGCGACCGTTCCCGTCGTACCGGACATGTTGATGGCGCCGACCACGTTCGGCGACGGCAGCGCCGTCGTCCCGCCGGTGCCCGCGGCCTCCTGCACCAGATACCGCGCGCCCGCGCCGAGCGACCCGGTCAGCGGCGTCACCTGCCACTTGGACGTCGGCGTCGGCGCGCCCGGCAGGTACTGCACGCTGTACCCGCTCAGGTCCAGCGGAGCGCTGCCCGAGTTGGCCAGCTCGATGAAGTCGTTCGTATACGTGGCACCGGAGTTGCCGCCGCCGCCGTACACCTCGGACACCATCACATCGGCGGACGGCGTCGCGAAGGCGGTGTGCACGCCGACCGCGGCCAGCACCACAGCGCCGGCTATCCCGATCGTGACCAGCCGCTTGCGGTTCCCGGCAGTACCGGGTCTGTCAGGGCGGGGCTCTGCCCCAGAGATGTGCGACACCGGTGAGGGTCTCCTTCGTGCGGTGCGTTGAACGCGATGAATACGTCGTATTTCCACGTCTCATGACGGCACATCACCATGAGCCGGAATGAGCGATCCGGCTCAAGATACGCGCGTAGACCCCGCCGTAGAAGGAGCCGAGAGGTTAAATCTGCGTAGTTCCCGACGACGCTTTCCCGTACCGCCGATCAGTCCCCCCGCCCAGTGCTACCGCCAGGACCGCGGCTGTGCCGACGGGCGAGAGTCGCCGCGTGCCGCTTTCCGGCCTCTTCGGCGAGGACGGCGCGCAGCTTCTCGCGCCCGCGCCCGCGGGTCTTCACCGCGTGGCAGTTCGGGCACAGGGCGACCATGTTGCCCGGGTGGTCGCGTCCGCCGAGCTGGAGGTCGACGACGTGGTCGATCTCCAATATGGCCGCGCCGCTCGGTGTCGTGTCCGCGGGCTGGCCCGTGCAGCCGGGGTTCTCGCAGAGTCCGCGGCAGCGCTCGAGGACGGCCTGACGCGCCGCGCGCGACCGGACGTAGCGCTCGGTGGTGGTGCTCACGCGGCCGGTCCCGCGCCGCTTCTCGTGGTGCTCGGCGGCGCGGCAGAGCCGGTCGTAACCGGCCGCGAGGACAATGGGGTCGGGGGTGAAGCGTTCCGCCCCCTCGGCGACCTGGCCGTCCCGGTATGGCTGACGGTCCTCATGCGGCCCGGTTCCGTACCGTTCGGTCTCGTGGGTCTCGTGGGTCTCGTGGGTCTCGTCGGGCACGTCGACTTCGTCGTCATCGAGCCCGACCTCGCGCAGGAGCGGGCCGGGGTCGACGTCCTGGTAGTACGTGTCCACGAGCGTGTCGACGACGACGGCCCGCGCCTCGCCCGACCGGCGCAGCAGGTCGTACACGGCCTCGGTCAGACCGCCCGACGGCTGCTGCTCGGCGAACCAGCGCGCCAGCGTCGCATCACCGTGCGCGGGCGGTACGGCGCCCGAGTGGCCGGACAGCTCCCACAGCCCCGCGCGGTACAGCGCCGCCACCGGATAGTCGGCCCGCGCCCGCTCGCCCCGCGTCCCGCGCCGTTCGAGCAGCCCGCCCAGCTCCTCCTCGACGCGGCTCCACGGCAGCACCCGCGCGCGCCCCCGCCCCGCCCGCCCGAGCGCCCAGAGCAGCGTCATGGGCTGGTACAGCAGCGGGGCCCCTTGCGCCTTGTTCACCTTCAACCGCCCTATGCGGCGGACGAGTTCGCCGTACGCGCCCAGCAGGACGGCGTTGTCGTCGGACCCGGCCCCGGCCCCGCTCGCGGCTTCGACTTCGACTTCGGCCTCGGCTTGGGTTTCGACCACCATGTAGCCGAGCGCGCGGAGCACGCCGACGGCGGCGGCCAGCCCGCCGGAGAAGTCGGCCGGGGCGAGCGGCTGCCGGCCGGGGAGGTAGCCGTGGGCCACGCCCACGATCGCCTTGGAGTCGTACCGCTTTCCGTCGTGCAGGAGGAAGTAACGCAGCGCGGGGCGGAAGCCGTACGTCCGCAGGAACGCGTCGCGGCCGAGCCGGTCGAACTCCTCGATCGCCCGGCTGATCTCCGTACGGGTGACGTCGCTCGGTGCCATGGCGGAAGGGTAAGGGGTGCGAACGGCCACGGGCGGGCCCGGCGGGGTCAGGGTCAGGGGCGGGGTCCGGGTCAGGCGATGGTGACGGTGATGCCGGCTTCTTCGAAGGCGGCGGCGGTTTCCGGGGGGATGGCCTCGTCGGTGATGAGGGTGTCGATGGTTTCGAGGCCGCAGACGCGGGCGAAGGCGCGGCGGCCGATTTTGGAGGAGTCGGCGGCGATGACGACGCGTTGGGCGCGTTCGGCGAGGAGGCGGTTGATGCTGGCCTCGTCCTCGTGGTGGGCGTAGACGCCCTGGGCGGGGTCGAGGGCGTCGATGCCGAGGACGGCGATGTCGAGGATGATCTCCTGGAGGACGCCGCGGGCGAGGGGGCCGGTGAGTTCGTAGGACTGGGGGCGGGCGACGCCGCCGGTGACGACGATCTTGATCTGGGGCCGGATGACGAGCTCGTTGGCGATGTTGAGGGCGTTGGTGACGACGGTGAGGGCGGGCTGGCGGGTGCCGTCCGCGGTGACGTCGCCGCGCAGGGCCAGCGCGCGGGCGACCTCGGTGGTGGTCGTGCCGCCGGTGAGGCCGACGACGTCGCCGAGAGCGACGAGGGAGGCGGCCGTCCTGCCGATGCGCTGCTTCTGGGAGGCGTGCCTGGCCGTCTTGTAGCGCAGCGGCAGCTCGTACGAGACGCCGTGCGCGACGGCCCCGCCGCGGGTGCGGGTGAGCATCTGCTGCTCGGCGAGCTGGTCCAGGTCGCGGCGGATGGTGGCGGTGGAGACGTCGAGCGTGGTCGCGACCTCCTCCACCTCCACGCGGCCGTGCTCGGCCAGCAGATCCAGCAGTGCGGTCCACCGGGCGTCCCTGGACACAGGCGTTCTCCTCCGTGACGTGATCGTCCTCGGCTTGATCGTGCGTGTTTGGCCGGTTCGGCTTGACCGTGCGCGGCTGATCGGGCTCGGCTCGACCGGTTCGGCGTGATCGTGCGCGCACCAGCGTGGCACACGCGCGCGGACCCCACGGCCGTGCGGACTGCGCGCACCAGGAATGCTTGAAAGTGTTCGATTGTGCGGAGTAAGGTGCAAATACAAGCATCCTCGCGCAAGCACCGTCGGGAGAACCCATGCCTCTTGCAGCCGCCCGCGCGCTGATCACCGCCGCAGCGGTCGAGCACCGCGCCATCGCGGCCTTCGACGCGATCACCCTCGAACACGTACAAGCCGTCGTCGAAGGCGCGGAGTCGGTCGGCTCCCCGGTGATCATCCAGGTCAGCGAGAGCGTGGTGCAGTACTACGACGGGCGCCTGCTGCCGCTCGCCCGCGCCGCCGCGGAGACCGCGCGGGCCGCCGCCGTACCGGTCGCGCTGCATCTGGACCGGGTGCGCAGGACGGCGCTCCTCGCCCAGGCCGCGCACTGCGGCTTCAGCTCGATCATGTACGACGCGGCGCGCCTGCCGTACGCGGAGAACGTGGCGGTGACGCGCGACGCCGCGCAGTGGGCGCACGAGCAGAATCTGTGGATCGAGGCCGACGCGGCGGCCGTCCCCGCGGGCGCGGCGACCGGTCCCGAGCCGGGCGGCGGCCCGGCCGCGGCCCGCGCCTTCGTCGCCGCGACGGGAGTCGACGCCCTGACCGTCCCGCTCGGCGCGCACCCGGACCGCCGACTGCTGGCCCGGCTGCGTACCGCCCTCGACGTCCCCCTCGTCCTGCGCGACACGGCGGGCGCCACCGCCGGTGAACTCGGCCTCGCCGCCGCCGAGGGGATCAGCAAGGTCACCGTCGGAACCGGGCTCGACATCGCCATGACCGGCGCCGTCCGCGCCCGCCTCGCCGTGGACGACATCACCGACCCCCGCGTCTATCTCCGCGAGGGGCGGCGCGCCATGACCGCGACCGTCGCCGGGTTCATCCGGGCGCTGGACAGCCGCCTTCCGGCGGGGGCGTAAGGGGGCATGAGGCTTCCGGCGGGGGCGTACGGGGGGCTTCGGGCGGTCTGGGGCGCTGAGAACGGCGCCGGGAACCGTTACGGCAGCAGCCGCAGTCCGGCGACGAGGACACCGGCCAGGCGCCGCGCGTCGTACCCCGGATCGCTGTCCGCCCCGATGCAGAGATTCCCGACCCCCCGCATGAGCACCCGCGCCTCGACGTCCGAGCGGATCTCGCCGGCGGCGACGGCGGCGTCGAGCAGCCGGGTGCACACGGGCACGAGCCGGTCGAGGAAGTACGCGTGCAGCGCGTCGAACCCGGCCTCGTCGGAGTGCAGCACGCCCGCCAGCCCGTGCTTGGTGACCAGGAAGTCCACGAAGAGGTCGATCCACTGCCCGAGGGCGGCGTACGGGGACGGGTCGGCCGCCAGCAGCGCGGGACCGGCCTCCGCGCAGGCGTCGACCTGGTGCCGGTAGACGGCGATGATGAGGTCGGCGCGGGTCGGGAAGTGCCGGTAGATCGTGCCAGTGCCGACGCCCGCCTCGGCGGCGATGTCCCGTACCGGCGCCTCGACGCCTGACGTCACGAAGACGGCCGCCGCCGCGTCGAGCAGGGCCTCCTTGTTGCGCCGGGCGTCCGCACGCTTGGGCCGGGGGGCCGCGCCCGCGCCGCCTGCCGCGCCGCCCCTGCCGTCCGCATCGCCGCGCGCGTCCGCGCCGCCCCCCGCGTCCGCGCCGCCCCGCACGCCCGCGCCGCCTTCTCCGTCGTTCACCGCACCGTCCTCCGTCCCGTGTCCCCGGCAGTCGCGCTTGCTATCCGGAACGTCGTTCCGTATCGTCGTTTGTGGCGGAACAATGTTCCGTTTATCTCATGATGCCAGAGCACGGAGGATTCCACTCATGCAGTACCGCACTTTGGGCCGCACCGGCGTGCAGGTCAGTACCCTCGCGCTGGGCGCGATGAACTTCGGCGCGATCGGCCGCACCACGCAGGACGAGGCCACCGCCATCGTGGACGCCGCCCTCGAAGCCGGAATCAACGTCATCGACACCGCCGACATGTACGGGCACGGCGACTCGGAGGAGATGGTCGGCAAGGCCATCGCCGGGCGCCGCGACGACATCGTGCTGGCCACCAAGGCGACCATGCCGATGGACGACGAGCGCAACCACCGGGGCAGCTCGCGCCGTTGGCTGGTCACCGAACTGGACAACAGCCTGCGCCGCCTCGGCGTCGACCACGTGGACCTCTACCAGATGCACCGCTGGGACCCGCGCACCAGCGACGAGGAGACGCTGTCGGCCCTCACCGACCTCCAACGCGCGGGAAAGATCCGCTACTTCGGCTCCTCGACCTTTCCGGCGTACCGCATCGTGCAGGCGCAGTGGGCCGCCCGCGAGCAGCACCTGGCCCGCTACGTCACCGAGCAGCCCAGCTACTCGATCCTCCAGCGCGGCATCGAGACCCATGTCCTGCCGGTGACCGAGGAGTACGGGCTCGGCGTGCTCGCCTGGAGCCCGCTGGCCTCCGGCTGGCTGTCGGGCGCGGTCCGCGAGGGCCGCGACATCACCACCAACCGCTCCGCCCACCTCCCGGAGCGCTTCGACCTGACCGTCCCGTCCAACCGGGCCAGGCTCGACGCCGTCGAGCGGATCGCCCGCGTCGCCGACGACGCCGGCCTGACGATGATCCAGCTCGCGCTCGGCTTCGTCACCGCGCACCCCGCCGTGACCAGCGCGATCATCGGCCCCCGCACCCTGGACCACCTGCACTCGCAGCTCGCCGCCGCCGACACCGTGCTCACCGCCGACGTCCTGGACGCCCTCGACGCCATCGTCCCGCCCGGCACCGACCTCGCCCCCCAGGAGAAGTTCGACACCCCGCCCGCCCTCCTCGACCCCTCCCTCCGCCGCCGCTGACTCAGCGGGCCGCGGCGGGAACGCGCACCGTATCGCGGGGGCCAGACCCGTGCGGCGGGGGTATCGACGGTCGTCGACGTGTGCGCGGTGCTCTTTGTCACGGGGCCGGCTGCGACCGGTCCCCGTACTCCTCGCCGGCGCGGTTCATGCCCGGCGCGTGTCTCACGCGGCGGCGCTGTCGAGGGCGCGCAGTCGGCTGCCGAGGTTCTCGAACTCCCTTCTGCGGTCTGCGCGGTTCCTCTGGCCGCCGGAGACGTACGGTGCCGCGACGGCCATCAGCTCCGCGGCCTGCTCGGCCCACCTGGCGCGGTCCGCCCTATCGTCCGGTAGCGCGTACTCCGCCGAGGTCAGGAAGCAGTTCGCCAGGCTCAGCGCCATGACGAACCCGGTCGCCCGCTCGCCCGCGTACTCCAGCAGTCGGTCCACCTCGTCGGTGTTGGCCCGGATCTCCGCTGCGTACGTCCGGGCGGCCGCCAGGTGCTCGCGCGAGCGCTGCGGGTCGTCAAGGTCCCGGGCCAGCGAGACGTGCCCGCGCATCGCTACCTGGAGGACGTTGCGCAGGGAGGTGAACGCGGTGCCCAACTCGTTCATCCGGCGGCGGACCGGGATCACCTCGTTGTCGTACAGCTCCAGGCCCTCTTCGCGCATCTCGACGTTCGAGCCCGCCCCGACGAGGAAGGCGCAGTAGTTGTGCAGCCGCACGTAGTAGCGCGGGCTGCCGTTCTCGAAGAAGCAGGTGAGCAGTTCGATGCAGTCGTCCCAGAGCGGGATGAGCTCTCTCGTGATCTGCTCCGCGTCGGGAAGCCCGGTGACGTGAGCCTCATACTGGGCCTTGCGCAACTGGTTCACGCCGACCAGCAGGTCGTCGAGGCGGGTGGCGAGGTATCCGCCGTCCACGCTGCCCCCGCTGACCCGGCCCATCAGCGTCTTCGCCAGCGCGACGCCCTCGCGCAGCCACCCCGCACGCCGGGTGACGATCTGCGGGTGTGACGGGTCCTCGTCCTGCGCGGCGGGGAACTGCACGAGATCGGCCAGCGCGTGCAGCCGCTCCAACAGGAACTCGGGGGAGTCCGCGCCGAACAGTTCGCGGACCCGGTCGGCGAACTGTTCCAGCATGCGGGCCCGTACGTGCCGGGTCGACTCGTCCCGGTCCTCGAAGAGCGCCAGCGTCGCCGTCACCAGGCCCTGTCGCACGGTCAGGGCGGCCTTGACGTCGAGATCGGGACCGGACGGGGTCTCCTCGATCACGGACTGGAGCAAGCTGAGCTTGTCCGCCATCCGGGCGGGGGTCTCCTGTGGTGGCAGCTCGACGTGGGGGAGCACCGCCTGCGCGAAGCGCCGCACCCGTACCTCGGTGTGCAGATGGAGCTCAGCCCTCCGGCCCTTCTTGTTGTCCACGATGCGCACCGCGGCGTCGTCCGTGACCGCGGAGAGGTCGAAGAGCGTGGCCTGCGCCATGCCCACGACGGTGCGGCGCAAGCGGTCGCGGGCGCTCCCGCCCGGCAGCGGCTCGTTCATGCCGACCTCGTTCGACTCCCTGGGGCGCAGGCGCGCGCACAGGACCGTCGCCAACTTCTCCACGAGGTCCAGACCGAGCGGCGCGTGATCGGCGTCGTACCGCGCCCGGATCGGACCGTACTCGTGGGAGGCGAGGCTCCGCACGCCCTCGCTCCGGACCGGGGCGTCCAGGGCGCCCAGCGCGTGCTGCACGCCCTGCGCCTGGAGCGCGGCGACAAGCAGGATCGGCTCCGAGCGGAAGACTTCGAGCAGGCTGTACGCGAAGGCGCCGATGAGCAGGTGCGGGTCCTCGACGGGAATCTCGTCGAGCGCCCGACCGAGGGCTTCGGTGACCGGCGCCAGCAGCACATTGGTGCCGATGAGGACGAACGCGGCCTTGGTGTCGGGGCCGTAGCGCGACGCCGTGGCGTTGGCGATCGGAGTGTGCCCCGCCTTGGTCACCTCGCTGTCCGGCAGGCCGCGGTCGGTGTGGTCCCCCAGTTCGGACGGCTTCGCGGGGCGCGGGGCGCCGCGCATGATCTCGGCGAGCGTCACCTGCGCGTAGTCGCAGCACCAGGAATGCATGCCGCCCGGGGCGCCGTCCCAGGCGACTCCGAAGAGCGGTCCCACCTTGCGGGCGAGCCGGGCCGGCATCTGCCGGCCCCGGCTCTCCGGGATGGGGGGGATCTGGGCTTTGAGGATCACTGGCCGTCTCTCCTCTAATCGCAGGTCAGTGCACGTCACGAGAGTACTGGCTTGTAGCGATCTGTAAACCCCAGATAACTTTTGCTCCTGAAGTAGAGAATATTCACAAACAGAGTTGACTCTGGTTAGACAAGAAGAGACGCTTCATGTCGATGGACTTGCGAGGGTGCACAGGGCGTCCCTCCCGTCCGTCGCACCGCTTCGCGGTGCCTGCCAAGCCCACGGGAGGCCCCAGATGTCCCCTCGCCTCAACGGCCGTACCAAGCCCGCACCCCTGCCCAAGCCCCGGCGCTATGCGATCCACCTGCGCCTGGTGGACCGGCACCATGCCAACCGCGACGCGAAGGCCGGACTGCCCGCGCTCGGCGAGAGCGGCGTCGGCGGCACCCCGACGCCCGAGTTCCTCGGTCGCGGAGCCGCCGCTGGTCAGCAGGCCGAATGGATCCTCTGCCTCAGGGAGACCGCCGAGGACCGGGGCCGGGCGCTGGTCCTCCGGGCCCGCGTACAGGAGGCCGAACGGCTCGCCGCCGAGGCCGAAGCAGCCGTCGCCGAGTCGGCCGGCCCCCTGAGCGAGGAAGAGCAGAACCGGCGGCGCGGCGGCGAGCACAAGACCGCCGAGGCGGTGGTGCGCGCCCGCCGGGCGCGCGAATGGTCGCGCCGGCTCGCCGACCTGCGCTCCGCCGCCGAACAGGCCGCCGGGCGTGCTGCCGCACTGACCGTCGAACTGCACACGGTCGAGGCCCGTATCGCGGTGCGGCAGGAAGCCGCCGCGGCACGCGCGGTCTACCTGCACGAGCAGGCCATGCGCCGTGTCATGGCCTACGACCGGCAGTTGGTCCGGCGACACGCGGACGGTGCCCGGATCAACGGTGAGGCCAAGTACGGCGGTCCCGAGCTGCCCGCCTGGGTTGCGGGCCACCGTCCCGAACTCGGCTGAATCCCGCCGGACTCGTGAACGGCCGTTCCCTGGACGGCCCAACCACCGACGGACCCGTGAACACCCGCCCCGAGAGGACCCTCCGTGGACCTTCCCTTTCTCCGCCGTAAGACCAAGCGCCCGCCCGAACAGCCCGAGCCGACGTTTTCGACCGTGGTCGACGGCGACCCGAGCTGGACCATTCCGGCGCTCTACCGGATGGCGCCACCGGCCGATCTCGGCACCGCCGAGGAGACCGTGCGCCAACTCGTCGGCGAACTCGCCCCCAACGCCATCGACGCCGGTACGGGCACCGCGCTGGACAACCTCATCGACGCCTGGACGGTCCAGTGGGTCACCCGGCTCGAATCCGAGCACAAGCTCCGCGAGGCGGTCTGCGACCACCTGATCGGCGTGGCCGCCGAGGAGCTCTCGGACGCGCAGACGGCACTCGACCACGCCAAGGACGACCTCAGCCGGGCCGAGAGCGACCTGAGCGCGTTCCGTGCCCGTCTCTCCCCGCCCGCCACTGTGAGCGTGTCGCCCGCCGGGCCTGCCGAGGCCGCGTCGCCCGCTGAACCCACCCCGCCCCCGCAAGGAGGACCGACCCCATGAGCAGAACCGTCCCGCCCGGTCACATGCCGTTCGCCGACCCTGATCTGGTCGTCGGCAGAACCAGGCACTACTACCCCTACCTCGCGCTGGTGCTGGCGGTGGGGGCAGACGGGATCGCCTTCTACCAAGTCGTCGGCCTGTTGGTGAACGAGGCCGGGTGGATGATCATTCCGCTTGTCCTCGGGTTCACCGGCCTGGCGCTGGCTGTGAGCCACCAGGTGGGTGTACTCGCCCGCAGGTTCGTGGAGCGGTCCACGCCGGCCGTGGGTGCTCTCGCGGTGGTGCTGACGATGGTCTGGCTGTTCATGGGCGCCGTGTGCTTCTTCGTCCGCGCCACCAACACGCCCGCCACGTCGGGGGGCAGCGGGCTCGAGACCCTCGGTCTCCCGAGCACCGCGGGGGCGCCCGCCGACGACTTGACCGGCAGCGCCAATCTCGGCACGGCCCTGCTGTTCCTCGGCCTCTACCTGGCCGGCGGCCTGCTGGCGGCGGTCACGGCGTACCTCGCCCACAATCCGCTGGCCACGGCGTACCGAATGGCCCTGGCACACCGTGCGGCCGCCCGGCAGGAGGTGCAGCGGCTGACGCCACGCCATGTCCGTGCCGTCCACCGCCACCAGCAGGAGCTGGCCGAGCGCGAGCGCGACCACCGGCGCTGGGAGGTGGCTACCGGGCAATGCCTCGGCTGGGCCGACGACCTGAAGCACTACGCCCGGTTCCTGATGGCCGTGCACATCGCGGACCCGGCGGCCACCGACGGACTCACCGACTCAGGGGACCGGCTCGTCCCCGGCGGTTGGAAGGGCCCCGACCTGCGCGCCGCCGATCGGCCCGACGGACCGGGGGAGTCCGACGAGCCCGATGCGGAGAACGGCCAAGGGGCGGCGGCGTGAGCCCGCAGCCGCGCCCGTTCCCGATGCGGCCGCCCGCTCCCCGGCCCGAGTTCTGCCCCCACTGCGCTCGTCGTCTGCTGCCGTGTCCGGACTGCTCGAACTGCCGTCTGGGCCTGCGCTGCCCGTCGTGCGGCCGGCACTGGACCAGCCCCTGACGTCCGCGCAGCGTCCCGCCACTTCCCGCTCGTCATCCGGTCGCCCGGTCGCCTCCGGGCGGCCGGGCTCATTGAACCTGGCCCCGCGCCGTCGATCGATTCGAACTCCTGGAGCACACACCATGGCATCACCGAGATTACGATCCCTTCTCCGCGGACTCACCGCTCTCTGCCTGCTGGGTGCCGTGGCGCTTGCGGCATCCGGCTGCGGTCACCCGGCCAAGAACAGCGCGTCGGAGCAGCGGGAGCAGGCCGCCGCGTGCGCCACCGGCCGAGGCCGCGTCGCCCTCGTCCTCGGCGCCCGAGCCAACACACCCGCGCCCCGACTGACACCCGCCGCGCTCTCACTGGTGGATACCGCGATCGACGGGGGTCAGCTGATCTCCGTGGTCGGAGTGGACGGCGCACCCGACGTGGAATTCCGCGGGGCCTTCGAGGACACGGGCAAGAACGGTTCCCGCAGCGCCAAAGACCACGACACATTCGTGAAGTCGCTGACGAACACGATCCACCGCATGAAAGCCGGCCGTCCCGAGGCCGACCTGCTCGCGGCGCTGGCCGAGGCCGCGGGGAACGTCGGTCCGGGCGGCACGGTCGTGGTGGCCGACTCCGGGCTTCAGACTGTCGCGCCACTGGACTTCCGCCGTGACGGCGTGCTGGACGCCCAGGCCACCGATGTCGCCGACTTCCTGAAGAGGCAGGGCTCGCTCCCGCAGCTCACCGGTATCTCCGTCCTCTTCAGCGGCGTCGGCGACACGGCGCCGCCGCAGGCCAGACTGCCGCTCCCGGAGCACAAGAACCTCGTCGCCATATGGAAGGCGATCGCCGTCGAGGCGGGGGCCGAGTGCGTCGCGGCCGACCCCGTGCCGGCCACGGGTGCCGCCGTACCGCACACCCCCGCCGTGTCCGTCGTCACGGTGCGTCCCCTGGAAACGTATCCGCCCTCCTGCGGGAACCACGTGCTGCGGAACAGCGGCAGTGTCGGATTCCTGCCCGACACGTCGGTACTGCGCGACCGGCCTGCTGCCGCCGCCGCCCTGAGGGAACTCGCCGACTGGGCCGTGGCCCACCACGCGAAGATCCGGCTCATCGGTACGACGGCGTCCGCGGGAACGGCCGATGGCCGTAGGCGACTGTCCCTCGACCGCGCAACAGCGGTCCGCGACGTCCTCGTCTCGCTCGGTGTGCCCGCCCACGACATCACGCTGCGGGGAGTCGGCACGCGGTGGCCGGGCCACGTCCAAGACCTCGACAGCGAAGGCCGGTTGCTGCCCGGCCCCGCCGAACGCAACCGCTCCGTCGTCCTGGACCTCGTCTGCTGAACCGTCCGGGCGCGCGCTCGGACATGACCGCCCGTCCGGGCGCGCGCTCGTCGGCAGCCGACCGCCCCACCCCGCGGCCCGCCGATCGCCACGTGCCGCGCGGCCGACCCGCAAGTCCCGACCGTCCCACCCTTCAGAGAGGACTCGACATGCCGGATATGAGAGCAGTCGTGGACCGCGTGATGCGACGCTGTGAAGCGTCCTGGTCGTCCGACATCGAACGCCGGGTCGGCGCGGTCCGCGCCGACCCGCGGAGCTGGCTGTCCGCCGCCGACGGACTGCTGCTGTCCTCCTGGTCGAGCGGCGGCCGCGACGCGGCGGTGGCCGCCGCGGCGCTGCTGGAGTTCGCGCTGGACACCGGCGCGCGGGACGATCCCGGGCGGCCTGCGTGGGTGTTGCACCTGTGGCTGGCCGAGCGCACCCTGTCGTTCCGCTTCGGCGACTACCGGTTGTCGCGCGACGTTCAGCACCATCTCGGCGCGCAGAAGCAGGGGCGTACGGCCGACGACCCGGTAAGGGTCGCCGCCACCTACCCCGAACTGCCGCTGCCCCGGCACTTCCAGCCGGTCCTGCCCATCGAGTCGGCGGCGGCCCGGCTGGCGGACTCGCTCCCGCGGGACGACATCGCACGCTGCTGCCTGTTGGTACGGCTCGCCCAGTCCGCGTGCTTCCGGTACGAGTCCGGCGACGAGTCGGCGCTCCCCGAGATGTGGCGGCTGGCCCGAGCCGCCCACGACGCCGTCACGCCCGACCACCTGGAGGCGGAACTGGTCGGGCGCACGGCCGCACACGCCGCCGTCGTCAGATTCCGTGCGGACCCGAAGGACCGCGCCTCGGCCGCCTTCGCGGTCACCGCCGGCCGACTGGCGCTGGCGGGCGTGGAGCACGCGCGGGTCCACGGCACGGACTATCGGCCCCACGAGGCCGCCCCGGTGCACCTCTTGCTGGCGATAGCCCTGATGTCCGTACTGACCTACGAACTCGACCTCAAGACGGCCGACGAGGCCATCGCGCACATGGAGGCGTTCCGGGCCGACGGGCCACCGGACGACGGCGGCGTCTACGCGGTCAACATGGCGTCCTTGCTGGCCGCGCGCGCCGTCCTCAGCGGATCCCGGCGGGACGTCGCCAGGTCGGACGAGCTGTGGGCGATGTTGCAGCGGGACCTGCGGCCGGGCGACCCGCTGCTTCCGCATATCGCCCAGAAGCGCGCCGCGACCGCCGAGATGGTGCGGCTGATGGGAATGCTCCCGTTCAAGTCGGGAGGTCTTCTCCGCCTCGTGCGGCCGTGGATGGGTCCACTCCTGACCTTTCCCCCGCTGCCGCCGATCCGGTTGTACGAACCGCCACGCAGCCCCGGTTACCGGTCACCGGGCGCAGGACCGGAGGAGATGGCCTCCTTCGGCGGTGCTCCGGACCCGGAGGCGCGAACTCCTCGCGGGCCGGACCGCGAACGCGCACCGGGCGGCGACGGGGGACCCGCGTCCTCCACCTCACCGCACTGGCCGCCCTGCCCGGCGCCCGCGCCCGGCCTCGTCTCCGACCCTGCCCTGGAGTCCGACCTGACGGGTCTGCCACCAGACGCGGAAGCGGTCCTCCGCAGTCTCGTCGGGGTCGACACGTCTCCGTCGGACCCGCGCCGACTGGCGCTCGCCGAGAAGCAGTTGCTCGCCAGGCTGGCCGAACCAGGACTCAGTGCCGGCCGCCGGGGATGGACGGCCGCGGCCCTGCTCCAGGTGTGGGCCGCGAAGTACCTCATCAGTAGGGACGCCGCGGACCTGGAGCGGGCTGTGCGGGCCGGCGACGACGTACTCGCCACCCTCCCGGCCACCAGCTCCCGCTATATCGAACTGCTGTGCGCGGTCGAGGAGCACCGGCAGGCGTACGGTTCGCTCCGCGGCGACGCCGCGACGATGCTCCGGGCCTGCGACGGCCTGCGGTGGGCCGTGGACCACGTCCGCCCCGAGTCACCGCAGTGGGTCGCCTGCGCGATGTTCTACGCCAAGGCCCTCGCCGGGGTCTCGATGCTCCGCCGCGACCCGGACATGTCGAAGGAGGCGGTCGGGCTGGTGCGGAAGGTGGCCCGCACGTTGGAGGCGCTCCCGGACGCCCCCGGCCACTGGGGCAGCATGGCGGAGCAGCGTGAACGCCTGCGGCCGACGCTGCGTACGATCACCGACCTGGTGGTGATGGCCGACCACGACCTCCGCCGAGACCTGATCGGGGTCGAGGAAGCCGAGGTGCGGTGGCAGCCTGAGGCAGAGGCCAAGCTGCCCCCAGCGGTGAGATTCGAGAACGCGCGCGTCGCGCTCGGCCGCCGGGTGGAGCTCGGGGACTGGGCACGGGCCGCGGACGCCGCGGCCGTCGCGCTGGAGATGCTGCCGCTGCTCACCTCGCGGGCGCTGCACCGCGACGATCGCCAGCGCGCCGTGCACACTGCCCTCCAAGGGCCGTCCCCGGACAGTTCGACGGGCACCAGCCTGACCCGAACCGGGTGCGCGGTGGCGCTCGCCGCCGGCCGGACCGAACAGGCGGCCGCGCTGCTGGAACAGGGCCGTGCCGTCCTCATGAGCCAGGACCTGGAGGCGCGCGGCGACGTGTCCGACCTCGCAGAGGCTCATCCACGGCTCGCCGCGCGCTTCACCGACCTCGCCGGGCGGATGCGGGAGGCCGATGACATCGCGTCGCGGGACGAGACCTCGGGCGTACGGGCGCAGCACCGGGCGGCCGAGCAGTGGCGGCTGCTCCTCCGTGACATCCGGTCCCACCCCGGCTTCGGCAGTTTCCTGCTGCCGCCGACCGCGATGCAGATGCAGGCGGAGGCGGTACAGGGGCCCATCGTGCTGATCAACATTGACCGGCTGCGATGTGACGCGCTGGTGGTCACGTCCCGGGGCATCAGGACCGTGACACTCGACGTGACCGAAGGACTGCTGGCCCACACGGCCCGGGACTTCCTTGCCGCGGTCGCCGTGGATCTGGACAGCCCGAAGGACGTGCGCGCCGCGGCGGCCGAGACCATCTTCCGGACCCTTGAGTGGCTGTGGGACAAGGTCGCGGAACCGGTGCTGCGGGCGGCCGGCCTCACCGAGCCGATCCCGGACGGGACGCCGAGACACGCTGTCCCTCGGCTGTGGTGGTCCGCCTCCGGCCCGCTGGCGCATCTGCCGCTGCACGCCGCCGGCTACCAGCGCAAGGCGGACCTGGGGGAGCGCCGTTCCGTGCTCGACCGGGTCGCCTCCTCCTACACGCCCAGCATCAGGGCGCTGCGGCACGCCCGACTGGAACGTCGCCCCGCGGCGCAGGGCGCCGCCCGGCACCTCGCGGTGGGCCGCGCCACCGGTACGGACGGCGGCTCCGGGGCGGCCGCGGCGGAGATCTCCGCCGCGGCCGGCGCGCTGGCCGGACTGCGGGTGATCGCGGACGCCGACGCCACGGTCGACGGGGTGCTGGCCGCACTGCCGTCGGCGTCCACGGTGCACTTCGCCTGTCACGGTGTGAGCGACCCCGACAACCCGTCGAAGAGCCACCTGCTGCTGGCCGACGGACCCCTTGAGGTGCGGGCCGTCAACCGCCACGAACTGCCGTACGCCCAGCTCGCCGTGCTGCTCGCCTGCAACACCTCGCGGACCGACCGGCTCCCGGACGAGGCGATTCACCTGACGTCGGCGTTCCTGACCGCGGGATACCCCCAGGTGATCGGCTCACTGTGGGAGGCGGCGGACCTGGTCTCGGCCGGCCTCGCCCGTCGGCTGTACCGCTCGCTGCGGCGCTACGGCGGCGGCATCGACGTGGGCGACTGCGCCGTCGCCCTGCACGGGGTGGTACGCGAACTTCGCGCTCGCCACGCCGCCTCACCGGCGGCGTGGGCGCCCTACATCCACACCGGCCGCTGAGGCAGTACGCCTTTCCGGCCGCCGATGACGACGGTCGACAGGACCGACAGCGCCACCAGGACCGACAGCACTTCCAGGATCAGCAGCACTTCCAGGAACAGCAAGATCAACAGGAGGCAGTGATGGGTACGTCGGACGGAGCACGACGGATCGGAAGGACGGCCAGGTTCGAGGCATTGGCGGTCCTTGACGCGGTGCTGGCCTGGCGGCTGCCGCCGGATTCGTGGGAGGAGGTCGACGAGCGGATCGCCGTGCTGACGAAAGCGGTCGGTGAGGGCGACACGGTCCTGGTCGGTGAGGTGACGGCGGAGCTGGAGACGAACGGTCGGCGTGTCGGACGGATGGGTCCCCACGGCACTACGGCACCCGACGGCAAGCAGCAGTCGCCGCCCCGGGTGCGCGAACGGGTCGTCGCTCTCATCCACACCCTGGACCCGGCCTCGAAGCCGGCGGGCGGCGGCGGCCAGGCACCGCCCGCGGGCAACGGCAAGGCATGACGTGGTCATGGGTGTGACCGGTCGAGATCTTCCGGCCGCACGGTGAACTGCCCACAATGGGGGACTGTCCGGGGAGGGCGGCGCGATTATCTCAGTGCTGGTGAACATAGCGATCGGGCTGGTGACGAGCCTCCTGGGCCTCGGCTTCGGCTGGCTGTGGGAGCGGGGCAGGCGGTCCCGCGCACTGAATAGAAAGGCTGCCTTCTTCGGCGTCCGCCCCGGCGAAACCTGCCTCATCGTGCTCAGCAACAAGCACAACGCCCCCGGGACCGCACAGCACCGGGACGTGCGGGCGGTCATCGAACTGGCCATGCTCGCCGGTGAGCTGGGCTGCCGGGTGACCGTCGAGTCCGGAGAGTTCCGCGGCAGCAACGCCGACCGCACGGAATTCTGTGTCGGCGGACCGATCGGCGACTCGAACATCCGCACCGGCGGCCATCTGGCCGCCCACCTGCCGGGCGTGACCATCCACCCCTACAACGGCGGGCCCGACTCGGTGGCCATCGAGGTCGGAGGTGACCGCTTCCTCTTCGACCGCGGCAATCAGGAGTACGCCCTCGTCGCCAAGTTCACGCCTGCGGAGTCCAGCCGCCCCGTGCTGCTGATATGCGGCCAGACCTCCGCGGCGAACCAGGCGGCCATCAACTTCCTGCGGCGCGAGTACGACCGGCTCGGCAGGGCCCTCGTCTCGGTGGACCGCTACTGCATCGTGATCAAGGCATCGCACCTCACGACATACGGAATCCACCGGGCCGCGCTGGAACGGGACGTCTCGGCCACGGCCTTCGGACACGAATGAACGCCCGGCGCGAAGCCGGACGTTCATTCGTCGGGCGGGCGGACCGGCCTTGCGGCCCCTCCCCTTGTCCGCTCAGATGCCCGTGTAGGTGAGGGAGGGATCTTCCTCCTGGAGCGAGACGACGAATCGGCGCATCTTGCGGTTCGCAAGGATGCGCAGGGCGCGCACGTTGCCTTCGGCTTCGAGCCGGATCTTCCGGCATTCCCCCCGGTCCCAGATGAGGAGGTGGACCGACAACCGCTCGGTGCTCTCTCCCCGGCTCACGAGTTCGGCCGTCAGCGCGAGGTCCGGCATATCGGTGTGGTGGATGCCGAGCGGTGAACCACCGCTCTCCGTGAACGTCGTGGCGATTCCGGTGTTGTTCTCCCCGAACCAGTTCGCTCGCATATCCGTGCGGAACAAGGCCGCTGCGTCCTCCACGGAGGCCGTGGTGGATATATCCACCGGCTGCTTGGTCATCTGCTCAACTCCCCGATGTGAACCCCGTGGTGCCGTGGGGGCGGTGCTCTTGTGCGGGAACTGCGTTCCGCCACGACCTTCTCACTGAAACGGAACCGCGGTGGGTTTTGTTGCACGGTTTCCGGAAGTACGGGAGCGGTTACCGTGACGTGCGGCTTTTTCGGTCGGCCGGTCAGAGGCTCGGCGCGGAGAAGGGAATGAACGGCATGAGCTCGTCGGCGACCCAATGGGCCGGGACTTGTAATGCCTCGCCGATCCGCAGATAGAGTTCGTACTGCGTCGCGGCGCCGAACCAGTCGAACCGGCAACCGGCCGGATCGCGGCCCCGACCGCATGCCTCGACCACCGCCACGCAGCCGTCCTGGACATCGGCCCTGGCGTACACGGTCTCGGCGTGAGGTCCGGCCGACATCCGGGCGACCGGGCGCAGTTCCCCTGTTGCCAGCGGTGGGAGAGCCGCCCCGGGCACCGGGGGCGGTCGGCCGACGAGCCAAGGCTCGTCGGGTCCCCGGTGCAGTCGCCAGAACTCGCGATCCCCTGCGGACAGGCGGTTGCCGGGTACCCCGCGAGCTCGGAAGAACTCCAGCGCGTCCATCCGCAAGGCGTCGTAGCAGGGATGCGCGAAGTCCGGGCCGAGCAGGTTCCAGACCGTCTTGGCCGCTCCGAAGAGCGCGAAGCCGCCTGCCGGTATGACGGCCGCGGCCAGTTGAGTGGTGAACCGGTCACTGTCGGACTGGGCGAATTCCAGAAACGGCGCCTGTAGTTCGCTCCACACCAGATCAGCGCCGAATTCGATCCCCGTGGCATCGAATTCGAAACGGCCGAACCGCTCCATCCGCAGAACGACATCGGCCGGGAGCCGTGAGGAGCCTGTGGCGTCCGAAGCGACTTTCATGATCCCTCCCTGCTTCGACCGTGCCGTCCACGGCGACGTGGGCCGCGAACCGGTCCGCGTGTCCGGTCGATACGTGTCCGGCGGCAGTACGTGTCTAGCAACGGACGGAGAATGGGCACAATGGTTCTCCGGCGTACCCGGACGATCTCCGGAGAACTCCGCACGGCACCGGCACCGGCCGCCGGGCGCTCCCAGGCCACCGGGCGTTGTGCCAGACTCGGCGGTGGCAGCAGGCGGCGAAAGGGAGTTCGGGGCATGGGCCGTCCGCAAAAGGAACTGCCTCCCGACGGTTCGCCCGTCACGCTGTTCGCGTTCTGGCTGCGAGATCTGCGTCGGACCGCGGGACTGACCTTCGACCAACTGTCCCGTCACACCGGGTACGGTCGCACCACCATGACCGACGCGCTCCGCGGGGACTCGCACCCGACGCTCCCGGTGACGATGGCGATCGTCGGCGCCTGCGGCGGCGACATCGACAAGTGGGGCGCGTTCTGGGCCGAGGTGCACCGCGCCCTGGACAAGGACGCCGTGCCCGGGACTGTCATCGTCTCGCCGCCCCCCTGGACCCGGTCGATCGCGGGCGGGGCGCACGGCGAACTCTGTCCGAGCGGCTGCGCCCGTACCGATCCGCACGGCTGGTACACCGAGTCGGTCGAGACCCGGCTGCGCCTGGACACCGTGACACCCGAGGCGGTGGAGCGGCGGGTCATCGTCGCCACCTGCGACGGCCTGGCCGAGATCCCGGTCGCGTTCAGCGTGCCGCGCCGCACCGACGACGAGGCCGACGGCCACGGTCTGGAGGTCTCTATCCTCGACGGCGGCCGCCTCGATCTGCCCGAGCACCCCTACGAGAGCTTCTTCCAACAGCGGCTGATCCTCCCGACCCCGCTGCGCACAGGTGCCCGCCACACGTACACGCTCCGGCTGCGCATCCCCCAGGACCAGCCGATGGCACCGCACTTCGTCCATGTCCCGCTGACCCGCAGCGAACGCTTCAGCCTGCGGGTGCGCTTCGCCCCCGGACGTCCGCCGCTGTCCGTCTGGCAGTTGAGCCGAGTCCCGACCGCCGTCATCTACCAGCGAGCGCCGGGGACATCCCTCCTGCGCCCCGACCGGCAGGGCACGGTGGCAGTGGAGTTCGACGCGATGCGGGTGGGATACGGCTACGGACTGTGCTGGCAGGACGGACCCGCCCCTGCCGCACCCGAGCCCGACCCCGAAGTGCCGCCCGGCTACTGAGAGATCGGCGCGTCCGGCAGTTTGGCGCTGATCCGGGCGGCGTCCGGGTGGTGCAGGGTCCGCAGCACATCGAGCGCTTCCCGCCGCAGCGCGTACGCGTCGCGGTCGTGGCCGAGCGCGGCGTGCGCGTCCGCCAGATGATCGAGGGCGTGCGCCTCGCGGTAGCGGTCGCCCACCGCCCGGTCGAGAGCCAGGGACCGTTCATAGGTGCCGATCGCCGCCGCGTGCCGGCCCGAACTCTGCTCGGCCCGCCCGGTGGTGAGCAGGATCGCCGCCTGGCCGTCCAGATGGCCGAGTTCCGCGTACAGGTCGAACGCCCGGCGGCCGTGTACCAGCGCCGCCGCGTGGTCCCCCGAGCGTTCCTGCTCCTGGGCCAGGGCGCTGAGGCCATCTGCCAGCGGCAGCGGATCCGCGGTCCGCTCGGCCATCGCCAGCGCGAGCCGGGCCTGCGGGAGCGCCCGCCGGTGGTCGCCGCGCGCGGCGTACACCCGCACCAGGGACAGCCGCACCTGGCGCGCGCCGTCGTCATCACCCAGCCGGCGGCATTCGCGCAGCGCCTCGTAGAGCAGCGACAGGGCTTCGTCGGACCGGTCGAGGCGGGAGAGGGCGTCCGCCAGTCGGCGGGTGGCCGACGCCCAGGCCCGGCGGTCCCCGGCCTTCGCGGCCGCGTCCCGGGCGATTTCGTGCACCAGACCGCGCTGGAACCGCCGCCCCGAGCGACGCAGATAGACCGCGCACGCCTGGGCGAGGCGCCAGGTGTACGACTCCAGCCCCTCGCTCCGCGCGGCCAGCGCGATCACCGCCTGTAGCGTGCCCAACTCGGCCTCGAACCACGCCATGGCCGCCGCGTGATTCTCAACGGGCGGTTCGGTGCCAGTCGGCTCGACCGGAGTGCGCCGCCACGGTTCGAGGCGGCGGTCCGCCCGTCGCGCGGCACTCAGATAGTGCCGCAGCAGGCGCTCGACGGCGGTGGCGCGCTCGGCGGCCGGGCCGTCGTCCGCCAACTCCCTCGCATACAGCCGCAACAGGTCGTGCAGTACATACCGGCCCGGCGCGTGCTGCCGCACCAGATGGGCGGCGGTGAGCGCGTCGAGCAGTTCGTCCGGCGGCGCCTGTTCGCCGAGCAGCGCCGCGCACGCGGTCGCGTCGAGGTCAGGGCCGGGGTGGCAGCCGAGCAGCCGGAACAGCCGCGCCACGGGCGGTGGCAGCAGGGCGTACGAACCCTGGAAGACCGACCGCAGGTTGACGTCCGCGTCCTTGAGTTCCAGGATGCCCAGCCGCGCGTTGGCCTGCCGGAGCCGTGCGACGAAAAGACCGATCGAGCCCTTGGGCTCCAGCGCCGCCCTCGCGCCGGCAACGCTCAGGGCCAAGGGCAACCGGGCGCACAGGTCCACGAGTTCGTCAGCGGCCCGTGGTTCGTCCGCCAGCCGGTCGGCCCCGATCTGCCCTTCCACCAGGGCCCGGGCGGCATACCGCGGCAGCACGTCCAGGGTGACCCGGAACGCCCCGTCCCGTACCACCAGTCCGTCGAGGCGGTTGCGGCTGGTGACGATCACCAGCGATCCCGGCCCGCCCGGCAGCAGCGGGCGAACCTGATCGGCCGAGCGCGCGTTGTCGAGCACCACCACCACCCGACGGCCTGCCAGCACGGTACGCAGCAGACCGGCGGCGGCGGTCACCCTGGCCGGGATCGCGTCGGGCGTCACGCCCAGCGACTGCAACAGGTCGTGCAGCGCTTCCGCGGGGGACATGGGCACTCCCGAGTCGAAGCCCCGCAGATTCAGATGGAGTTGACCGTCGGGAAAGTGCTCCTCCACCCGGCGTGCCCAGTGCAGCGCCAGGGATGTCTTGCCGACTCCCGCAGTGCCCTCGATGGTGGTGATCACCACCGGCCGGACCGCCGCGACCGAATCCGGCTCCAGTAGCCCGTCAAGCCGCCGCAGTTCGGGCTCCCGGCCGACGAAATTCCGCAGAGACGGGGGAAGTTGGTGGGGCACGCGGGAGGACGGTGGCGGACCGCTCGTGCCGACGGTCGCTCTGGCCGCGGCGGGGCGGAGCCTCCGGGCCGCTTCGGCGCGGTCCCGGAGCGTGCTCAGCCGACCGGCTTCCGGGCCGCCGACACCGAGTGCGACCAGCAGTTCATCGAAGACGCCCACCCCCGCGAGCGTCGTCCCGTTGAGGTAGGCGTACAGGCTGCTCGGCGAGACGTTCAGCCGTCTGGCCAGTTCGGCCCGGTCCAACGCGCGGCCGAGCCGCTTCTCGGCGCGGACCACGGCATGGGCCAACTCGACGGCCAGCCGCTGCCTGAGCACCGACGGGTCCTCATCCGTCGCCGGGGTCCGATCCCCTGCCACCGCTTTCCCTCCGTACCGGCCCTACGCCTTGGCGGACGTGGCTGACGTGCACACCCGTACGGCGTGCCCGCCGCGTGTCTCGTACCCGGATCGTGACGCATACGACCCGTGCGGATTCGTACCGCGCCTCCAGACTTGTCCAGTGTCTTCCAGAGCGGCCGGGAGTGCTGAGGATCCGCGTGTTCCGGTGGGGTCCGACACCGGCGGCGCGCTGTTCGCCGGGCCGGCCCGGGAGGACGACAGCCATGCAGACTCACTGAGGACACACACCGGAAGACCCCGGCACGACCGTCGGTTCAGGACTCCTGGGGCCGGCCGTCCGCCTCCGCGCACCGCAGCACGTGGGCGGCGGCCGTGCCCCACGTCACTCTTTCAGCCATCGCCTCGCGCAGGCGGGCGGCCCGGGCGAAGGCGCTCGGCCGGTCGAACATCACCGAGTTGATGGCCCGTTCCCACGCGGCGGCGTCCGCCGCCAGCCGCTTCTCATAACCGTCCACGTCAACGACGACCTGCTCCGCCTCCGCGGGCAGGATCTCGCGAAGCAGCATGCCCAGCCCGCTGCGGCCGCTCACAAGAACCGGCACCCCGGCCACGATCGCCTCGAGCGCCACCAGACCGAACGCCTCGGCTCGGGACGGCATCAGCACCAGACTGGCCCGCCGCACATCCCTGCGGATCTTCTCCTGGTCTTCTGTGTAGGTCCGTACCTTGACGTCGATGGCCGGATGGCCGATCAAGTCCTTCGCGTACTCGCTCAGGCTGCGGGAGGTGTCCTCGGGCGCGCCGCGGACCAGCAGTTCCCAGTGTCCGGGCCCGGACCTCGGCGGTACCGCTTTCTCCAGTGCCCGGCAGGCGATGTCCAGCCCCTTCAACTGCGCATCCTTCAGGCGCCCCATGAACAGGATCTGCGTCCGACCGGAGCGCGGTCCGTCCACCGGGTCGGGCTCGCCGTCGAATCCGGGGTCGATGCGCTGTATCGGGGGCAGGTCCCGGTATCCCGGCAGACCTCGCTCCCGTTCCAGCAGTTCCTCGAGGCGCGGTCCCACCGGCATGATGCGGGCGGCACCTCGGCACAGGTCGAACTCCAACTCCGTGAGGGCCTCGGCGCGGGCACCCACGTCGTCACCCTCGTCTTCCTTGGACCATTCCGCCTGGTCCGGCTCGACATGGAGGAAGTGCAGCCGCCGCGCCCCCCTGAAATGGTCCTCCGCCTGTGCCTGCGCCGCAGGTCCGCTGACCCTGCCGTGCCCGATGACGAGGTCCGGCACGACTCCCTCCGGCAATTCGGCGCGACGCATCAGCGACTGCCGCCCGGTACGGCCCGGCCGGGCCGCGGCGAGCAGACGCACCCCGTGCTCCTCCGCGTCGGCCTGTTCCTTGGCGGTGAAATTCTCCACCAGCACGTGGACTTCGGCGCCCGCCGCCGTCAGCGCCAGGCACAGCCCTCGGTTGAACGCCGTCAGGCCGCCGTGCGCGGGAAACCACTCGTCGGTCACCGCGAGCACTCGCACGGGGCAGCCGTCCGGCCGCGTCGGCGCCGTCGCCGCGACCGGCGCCAACTCCGCCGACGGTTCCGATTCGTCGTTGTCCGGCGGCGGTTGCCGTGCGCCCTGACGCTCGGCGGTTGCCGTTACGGGCAGGCTGTCGGTCGTCTCCACGCGCGTGATGCCGTCCTCAAGAAGTTGGACGAACCAGTCGACGACCTCGCGGTCGTCGTCCAGCACGTCGGTGTCGGTCACATCGCCGCCGTGTGCCTCGCGGCTCCGACGCAGGGCCAGTCGCGCGTTGGTCCACGTGACGTCCACGGTGTGCCGGAGGGCGCGCAGTGCCCGCGCCGGATCGCCGAGCGGCAGTTCGCCGATCCCGCCGCCGTAGGGGAGCCGTACCAAGGCCCGCAGACCCGTGTCGCCGCCGTCGATGGCGGAGAGCCTTTTGTGGACCCGCAGTTGATGCCGGACAGCGGCCATATGCATCAGGTAGCTGACGAACGGCGGCATCTCGGCACTGCTGTCGGCCGACCACGCCCAGGCACCGAGGAAGGCGTCCTGCTCCGGATGCCCGAGCAGGAGGAGCCGGCGCAGGTACCGGTCGTCGTCCTCGCGTTCCGGTTCCAGCAGGTCCAGCCCGCCGACCGCCCCGCCCGGCTGCTTGCCGACCAGCAGCACCACGGCGCCCAGGCAGCTGGCGTCGAGCGGGCCGAGCACGTCGGCGGCCCGCTGCTCCAACTCCGGCCACGCACGGTCCTCGCGCGCCCCGAGCAGCAGCGACAGATTCAGTACGGCACCGTGACGTCGCACGATCGCCTGGTCGAGGCCCCCGGGCGACTGGACGGCAGCCACCGTCACCGAGCCGTGCAGCGCCGCGTCCGGCAGCACCTCCGGGATCTCGGTGGGTGCCGTCGCCCACACCGGCTGGTTCGCGCCCTGGAGGGCACGGAAGCGCTGCCACATCACGCGGACTGCGGTCGGCCAGACGTCGGCATGCGGCGCGTCGAGCGGGACGAAGACGTGGACCACGACTTCCTGTTCCGTCACGGCGAGTTCGTGCACTCGGTCGTTCGCCCCCGGGCTGCGTGCCGTACTCACTACGGTAAGTCCCCGCATTCTACTGACGGTTCGGCCGTGTCGAGGATCTCTCGGGCTACGTGCTCAACTGCTGTCGACCGTATCGGTGTTCAACACCACAAGCGTGGCGGCCGACGCCGGTCCGAACAAGGACACCGACCCGGCCGGACTGAACCTGGTCAAGACCACCGCCTACGACGCTCAGGGCCTCGTCATCAAGGCCACCCTGCCCAAGTCCACGGGCACCGACGCGGGGCCACCCTCACGACCTACTGGTCCGCCACCGGCTCCGGCGTGGACCACCCAGGACGCCACCGGCATACCCACCCGCGACGTCCAGAGCATCGGCGGCGACCTCGCCGTCGCCACAGCGGCCAGCGACCCGAACAGTACGATCCTGCAACTGACCAGGCACGTTGCCTGGGGGACCGGTGTGGCGGGGGGTTTCTTCGGCATGATCGAATCCACGATTCCGTGGCCCGCTGTCAAGGCTATCGCCTACGCGCTCCGTTGGGGGCTGTGGGCAGTCACGGCCAAGGCGTCCCACGCGGCAGTGCGAGCACGCTGTGTCACCTTCGTCACAGATCTCCCCACCGGATTCTGGCGAATCAACGAACGGAAGTGCTGATCGATGCCTAGACCTGTCCGGATCACTATCCCGGCGCTTATCGCCCTACTGCTCGCGGCCGTAATGATCGAAGCGATAAGCCACTCTTCGTGGCCCATTGTGGCCCTCATGGGCGTCGGTATAGGCTTTATGGCCATCGATATCGTAAGAGCGCTGCGGGACAACCGTCACGAGTAGGAACTCGCGACGAGCGCTGTCGCGTCAAGCAGCCGCACAACTCGTCCCCCCTTGGGGAACACAGCCCGCTAGGTCCTCCCTTCAGGGAGGGCCTAGCAAACCCCATTCCCGAGGGCAGCGCCAACGCCTGCGAAAGATCTTCCGTGCGGCACCCTTGGGCGTGCGGATTTCCGCAGGGTCGGTGACATTCCTTGTCGTGATGCGCTCGGCCAGTGGCGACCTCCTGGGTCGCTCGTCTACTGCCCTGTTCTTTGGTGCTCGGGTTTCGCACCGTGAAGCACTGCCTCAACGGCCGAGCCCGTGCGTGCCTACGCGGAGTCAGGGACTCTCCACTCTGTCGGAGGGACTTCCCGGGGACTTTCGCTGTGCAAACCGGGAAGGCTCCGACAGCGCCGAAAGACGGGAAACCCCAGCTCAGGCGCTAAAGCTCAGCACTCGATCACGTTCACGGCGAGCCCGCCCCGGGCGGTTTCCTTGTATTTGACCTTCATGTCGGCGCCGGTCTCCTTCATGGTCTTGATGACCTTGTCGAGGGAGACGTGGTGGCGGCCGTCGCCGCGCATGGCCATGCGGGCGGCGGTGACGGCCTTGACGGCGGCCATGCCGTTGCGCTCGATGCAGGGGATCTGGACGAGGCCGCCGACCGGGTCGCAGGTGAGGCCGAGGTTGTGCTCCATGCCGATCTCGGCGGCGTTCTCGACCTGTTCCGTGGAGCCGCCGAGGATCTCGGCGAGGCCGCCGGCCGCCATCGAGCAGGCCGAGCCGACCTCGCCCTGGCAGCCGACCTCGGCGCCGGAGATGGAGGCGTTCTCCTTGAAGAGCATGCCGATCGCGCCCGCCGCCAGCAGGTAGCGCACGACGGCGTCCTCTTGGTCGACGGCGCCGGCGGTCGGCGCCGCGACGAAGTTCAGGTAGTAGTGCAGGACGGCCGGGATGATGCCCGCGGCGCCGTTGGTGGGGGCGGTCACGACCCGGCCGCCCGCCGCGTTCTCCTCGTTGACGGCCATCGCGTAGAGGGTGACCCACTCCATCGCGTGCGCGGCCGGATCGCCCTCGGCGCGCAGCTGGCGCGCCGACTGCGCCGCGCGGCGGCGGACCTTCAGGCCGCCCGGGAGGATGCCCTCACGGGACATCCCGCGCCGCACGCAGGACTCCATCACCCGCCAGATGTCGAGCAGCCCGGCGCGGATCTCCTCCTCCGTACGCCACGCCTTCTCGTTCTCCATCATCAGCGCCGAGATCGACAGCCCCGTCTCGCGCGAGAGCCGCAGCAGCTCGTCCCCGGTGCGGAAGGGGTGCCGCAGCACCGTGTCGTCCAGCTTGATCCGGTCCTCGCCGACCGCGTCCTCGTCCACGACGAAGCCGCCGCCCACCGAGTAGTACGTCTTCTCCAGCAGCGGGGCGCCGTCCGCGTCGTACGCGAACAGCGTCATCCCGTTGGCGTGGTACGGCAGCGACCTGCGCCGGTGCAGCACGATCTGCGTCTGCGGGTCGAAGGCGATCTCGTGCGCCCCGAGCAGGCTCAGCCTGCCCGCCGCGCGCACCGCCGCGACCTCGTCGTCCGCCGTCTCCACGTCCACCGTCCGCGGCGAGTGGCCCGCGAGCCCCAGCAGCACCGCCTTCGGCGTCCCGTGCCCGTGGCCCGTCGCCCCCAGCGACCCGAAGAGCTCCGCCCGGACCGACACGGTGTGCGCCAGCAGTCCCTCGTTCTTCAGCCGGTGCACGAAGATGCCCGCGGCACGCATCGGGCCCACGGTGTGCGAGCTGCTGGGGCCGATGCCCACGGAGAAGAGGTCGAATACGGATATTGCCATGAGGACTCCAGATCTCGAAGGGGCACGGCCCCTTCACGGTTCCTCCGCGGAGGAGGGTTCCCCAGGGGCGCGGGGAACTGCGCGACCAGCCCCCACCGGCGGGCGGTCCGGCGACAACCGGACTGCCCGCCGGGGCGGGTGGTGACCTGCGGGAGCGCTCCGGCTGAGCACGCGGTTCCTCCGTCGGCCTGCGGCCGGGAGGTGCCCCCCTCGCCCCTACGGGGCTACGCGTAGAGCGGGTGCTTGCGGGTCAGGGCGGCGACCCTGTCCCGGAGAGCCGCGGCGTCGTAACTCGGCTTGAGGGCCGCCGCGATGATCTCCGCCACCTCCCGGAAGTCCTCCGCGTCGAAGCCCCGCGTGGCCAGCGCGGGCGTGCCGATGCGCAGCCCCGAGGTGACCATGGGCGGCCGGGGGTCGTTGGGGATCGCGTTGCGGTTGACGGTGATGCCGACCGAGTGGAGGCGGTCCTCGGCCTGCTGGCCGTCGAGCGCGGAGTCGCGGAGGTCGACCAGCACCAGGTGGACGTCGGTGCCGCCGGACAGGACGGAGACGCCGACCTCGGTGAGGTCGTCCCGTACCAGCCGCTCGGCGAGGATCTTGGCGCCCTGGAGCGTACGCGCCTGCCGGTCCTTGAACTCGTCGGTGGCGGCGGCCTTGAAGGCGACCGCCTTTCCGGCGATCACGTGCTCCAGCGGGCCGCCCTGCTGACCGGGGAAGACCGCCGAGTTGATCTTCTTGGCCAGCTCGGCCTTGGAGAGGATCACACCGCCGCGCGGGCCGCCGAGCGTCTTGTGGGTCGTGGTGGTGACCACGTCCGCGTACGGCACGGGGGAGGGGTGCAGACCGGCCGCGACCAGGCCCGCGAAGTGCGCCATGTCGACCATCAGGTACGCGCCGACCTCGTCCGCGATCCGGCGGAACTCGGCGAAGTCGAGCTGGCGCGGATACGCCGACCAGCCCGCGATGACGAGCTGCGGCCGGTGCTCCCTGGCCAGCTTCTCGACCTCGGCCATGTCGACCAGACCGGTGTGCTCGTCGACGTGGTAGGCCGCGACCTTGTACAGCTTGCCGGAGAAGTTGATCTTCATACCGTGGGTCAGGTGGCCGCCGTGCGCCAGGTCGAGGCCCAGGATGGTGTCGCCCGGCTTGATCAGGGCGGTCATCGCGGCGGCGTTCGCGGACGCGCCGGAGTGCGGCTGCACGTTCGCGGCCTCGGCGCCGAACAGCGCCTTGACGCGGTCGATCGCGAGCTGCTCGATCACGTCGACGTGCTCGCAGCCGCCGTAGTAGCGGCGGCCCGGGTAGCCCTCGGCGTACTTGTTGGTCAGCACGGAGCCCTGGGCCTCGAGGACCGCGACCGGCGCGAAGTTCTCCGACGCGATCATTTCGAGGGTGGACTGCTGGCGGTGGAGTTCGGCGTCGACCGCGGCGGCGACGTCCGGGTCGAACTCGTGCAGGGACTGGTTCTGCAGCGACATGAGATCTTCCTGGTCAGAAGGTCGATGAATACCGGGGGCCGGCGAACGGCCGGTGACGGCGGGCCCGGCGGCAAGCGAGCCCGCGATGACGGCGGGCCCGGCGGGAAGCGAGCCCGCGATGACAGCCGGGGGCCGGCCCGCCGTGACGGCCGGGGGACCGGCCCGTGACGGAGGCCGGAAGGTCAGCCCGCGATGAAGGCGTCGTACTCGGCGGCGGACAGCAGCTCGTCGGTCGCCTGCGGCTCGCGCACCTTGAACAACCAGCCGTCCGCGAAGGGCGAGGAGTTGATCAGGGCCGGGTCGTCCACGACGTCCTGGTTGATCTCCGTGACCTCGCCGGTGACCGGCGAGTACAGGTCGCTGACGGACTTGGTGGACTCCAGCTCACCACAGGTCTCACCCGCCGTGACGGCGTCGCCCACCGCGGGAAGCTGCACGAACACGACGTCGCCGAGCGCGTCGGCGGCGTGCGAGGTGATCCCGACGGTGACGCCCTCGGCCTCGGGGGCCGACAGCCACTCGTGTTCCTTGGTGTACCGAAGATTCTGGGGGTTGATGCTCATGACGGAATTCTCCCGGATGCGAAGGGGTGCCCGCGCGCGGGGACGGCGCGGTCGGTCGGCTCGACGGACAGGTCCGGTACCGGCCGGACAGGCCCGGTACCAGGTGGCGGTACGAGCGTGTCAGCGCTCACGCTTGTAGAACGGCAGCGCCACGACCCGGTGCGGCTCACGGGTGCCGCGGATGTCGACCGCGACCCCTTCCGTACCGGGCGCGGCATGCGCGGCGTCCACGTACGCCATCGCGATGGGCACGCCCAGCGTCGGGGACGGCGCGCCCGAGGTGACCTCGCCGACCACGGCGCCCGAGGCGTCGGTCACCGCGTACCCCGCGCGCGGCACCCGGCGGCCCTCGGCGATCAGCCCGACCAGCTTGCGCGGCGGGGTGGCCGCCGCCTTCTCCGCCGCGGCCTCCAGCGCCGCCCGGCCCACGAAGTCGCCCGCCTTGTCGAACTTCACGACCCGGCCGAGCCCCGCGTCGAACGGCGTCAGCGCGGTGGTCAGCTCGTGCCCGTACAGCGGCATGCCCGCCTCCAGGCGCAGCGTGTCCCGGCAGGACAGGCCGCACGGTACGAGCCCGGCCGCGGCCCCGGCCTCGGTGAGCGCCTGCCACAGCCGCTCGGCGTCGGCGGGCGCGACGAACAGCTCGAAGCCGTCCTCGCCGGTGTAACCGGTACGGGCGATCAGGGCGGGCACCCCGGCGACCGTGCCGGGCAGGCCCGCGTAGTACTTCAGCCCGTCCAGGTCCGCGTCCGTGACCGACTTCAGGATGCCGGGGGACTCCGGACCCTGGACGGCGAGCAGCGCGTACGCGTCCCGGTCGTCGCGTACGGCGGCGCCCGCGAAACCGGCCGCGCGCTCGGTGACGGCGTCCAGCACCACCTGGGCGTTGGAGGCGTTGGCGACGATCATGAACTCCTGCTCGGCGAGCCGGTACACGATCAGGTCGTCCAGGATGCCGCCGTCGGGTGCGCAGATCATCGTGTAGCGGGCCCTGCCGACCGCGAGCGCCGACAGGTGGCCGACCAGCGCGTGGTCGAGGGCCTCGCCCGCCTGCGGTCCCGTGACGGTGATCTCGCCCATGTGGGAGAGGTCGAAGAGTCCGGCGCGGGTGCGGACGGCGGTGTGCTCGTCGCGCTCGCTGCCGTACCGCAGCGGCATGTCCCAGCCCGCGAAGTCGGTCATGGTCGCGCCGAGCGCGCGGTGCGACGCGTCGAGGGCGGTGTGGCGCGGGGAGGTCGGTGGCTGGCTCATCGGAGGGCTCCCAGAGGGGTGACGGCACGGGACGGACAGGGCGGGCCGGGGCATGCTCGCCCCGGGTCTCCCCATCTGTCATCGGAACCTGAGAGGTTCACCGTGACCCTCGCGGGTCCCGGTTTGCACCTTGGGTGGGGCCGCTCCCCGTCAAGGGAGCCGCCCGCTTTTCAGATCTGCCTCGCCCGCGCGGTATCTGTGCCTGAGAGATTCAAGGGAGGGCTTGCTCCTTCGGCGCCCGGCCCGGTGAGGGGACGGAACTCTCCCGCGCGGCCTCCAACGGCCGGTATGCAAGTTGTGCCGCCAATCATTGCACGCCAGCCGCTAGGGTTTCCGGGCAGGACAGTGGCACATGGGCGGACAAGGGTGGACATGGAGATTCCGGCACCGTACACGGCACCGTACATATGGCCGGCCAACGAGCTGGAAGAGGTGCTCACCGCGAGCCTCGGCAACCCCTCGGCCGCCCCCCGGCTGCTGGAGGTGCTGGGGCGCTCCCATGTCTGGGTGCCGCTGCCGAACGGCGGGGCGCCGGACGCGCCGGGGCTCGACCTGCCCACCGTCGAACTGGAGGGCGCGACCTATGTGCCGGTCTTCAGCTCCGAGCAGCAGTTCCGGCAGGCCGCCGACGGCATGGCCTGCACCGTCGCGCCCGTCCACGAATTCGCCCGCGGCCTGCCGCCGCTGGTCGGCATCGCCCTGAACCCCGGCGGCGCCGTCGGAGTGCCGCTGCCGCCCGCCGCCGTCGCCGAGCTGTGCCGCGGCGGCGCCGCCGAACGGTACGAGCAGGACGGCACGCCCGGCCGTACGGTCGGCGCTCGCGTACGGCTGTGGGAACCGGACCACGACGACGAGCCGGTGGACTTCCTCGCCACCGCCGCGGGGGAGTTCGCCGTCACCCCGGTCGTGCTGTCCGCCCGCCGCGCGCTGGCCGCCGTGGAGGAGGAGCCGCCCGCGCTCTTCGTCGGGGTCGAGCTGGACCGCTGGCAGGACGTGGACCGCGCCGCGGCCATGGACGCCATCGGCCGCGCCCTCGGCGCCGCGCCGCTGCCCTGGCCCGTCCACCTGATTCTGCTGGACGTCGCACAGGACCCGGTCGCGGACTGGATGCTGGAGACCGTACGGCCGTTCTTCACGCGGGACTGAACCGGACCGAACCGGACTCATCGGGACCGAACGGGACCGACCGGCGGGAGGCCGTACGGCATGGGTGGGGATCCAGGACGTGACCTGGTTTGATGGCGGGCGGCGCACAGGTGTGCGCCGGGCAGACCGAACGAGGGGAAGGGGCGGTCCCACGTGATCGCGGGCGCGCAAGGCGGTGCGGCGGCGGCCGGCCATGTGGAGCAGATGCTGCTCCAGGTGGCGCCCGGTCGCTTCGACGCATACGAGAACCTGCTCGCGTCGCTGGCCGAGGGCCAGGTGTGGATGCTGCTCTGGCACGGCGCGCCCGGTTCGGCCGATGCCCAGTACGGCAACCTCCGGATCGGCGGTCACGGCTATGCGCCGTGCGTCACCTCGCCGCGTGAGCTGGCCGCCAGCGGCTGGACCCGGGAGTACGAGGTCGTCTCGGGGCGCGACATCGCCCTGACCCTCTTCCCCGACCGCTGGGGCCTCTGGCTCAACCCGCACGCGCCGGGCGGCGGGGTCGGGGTGCCCTGGCTCGACCTGCGCCGGATCGCCGCCGGGCTCGACCTGCTGCCCGCCGGGCCGCTCCAGATCGGCGAACCCTCGCTACAGATTCCGCAGTTCTACGCTCTGCTCGCGCAGGCCGCGCACCGCACGCCCGCCGTGCGCGCCCTCCGGCGCGCCTGGGTCCAGCCCACCCTCGGCGAGCCCTATCTCGCCATCGGCGTCGAGGTCTACGACGACTCTCCGCAGTCCGTCGAGTCCGTCCGCCTCATGATGCAGCAGTCCGTCGCCGGTGTCCCCGACGGTCTGCCCGTCTCCACCGTCGCCATGGCCGACGCCTACGATCCCGTCGCCATGTGGATGCGCGCCAACGGGCAGCCCTTCTTCGACCGCGAAGCCTTCGCCGGCGGCCCGGCCTGGGGCCCCCGCTAGGGCCTGTCCGGCGGATCCCGAACGGCGATGAGCGACCCTCAAGCGCCGGAATCGTCCAGGGCGGCGGACATCAGGCCGAGCGGCGGACTGCCCAGGGCGAGCAGGGCGGCGTGGAATTCGGGCAAGGTGAAGGAAGCCTTCCGCTTGGCCCGCTCGCGCAGCCGCATGATCTCCAGCTTGCCCCAGGTGTACCGCCCGTAGGCCGCGTCGAAGGTGCCGCGCCGCGCCTCGGCGGAGGCCCCGGCCCGGGCGAGATGGGCGTCGCGCATGAAGAGCCGGGTCGCGTCCTCAAGGGACAGCGCCCCGGTGTGCAGCCCGATGGAACACGTCAGCCGCGTCACGCGGACCAGCGCTTCGAGCGCGACCCCGATGGCGAAGCGCGGGTCCCGCGCCCGGAACCCCTCTTCGAGGCAGACCTCCTCGACGTAGTGCGCCCACCCCTCGGCGAAGGAGAGGCTGTGCAGGACCCGCCGCACCGGCGTCGCGGCCCGCCGCAGCGAGCGGCTGTGCGCGAAGTGCCCGGGAGCGACCTCGTGGACGGTGATCGACGGCAGGCTGGTGCGGCTGAAGACGGTCAGCCACTCCTCGCGCTCCTCGGCCGGCCAGTCCGGCTCCGGCGGAGTGACGTGGTACCAGGACGCGGCATCGGCCTCGGCGGGCGCGGCCCAGCTCATCATGGCCATGGCCCAGCGCCGGGAGGGCGGCGCGGGCCCGACGAGACAGTCCCCGTCCACGTACGGCGCGAGCTTGTGCGCGCGGGTGAAGGCGATCACCTCGTCGGTGAGCCTGGCCGCCTCGGGGATGACGCCGTCGGCGTCGGGGTGGTCGGCCATCAGCTCGGGGAGCAGCTCGTCCACCCGCCGGTGCCGGTCGTACGCGCGGCAGGAGTCGACCAGCAGCTCGGTGAGCCGGGCCCGCTCCCGGTCGGCCTCGACGGCGAGCGCCGACAGGTCGACGCTCAGGCCCTCCTGACTGCCCATCAGCGCGGCCAGCGCGTTGCCGCCGAGCCGGGGGTCGGGGTCGCCGTGCTCGGCGGCCCGCTCGATGTGCGCGACCAGCCGCCCGTGCGCGGCCAGCGCGGCGGCGGTGTCGGGGCTGTCCTCGGCGTCGAGCCCGGCGGCGAGTCCGCGTACGGCGCCCAGCAGCGCGTCCGCGACCGGCGCGCTCACCCGGTCGAGTGACGCCACCGCCGCGTCCACGGCCTCCGGCCAGCGCGCCAGATGCTTGCGGCGGGCCTTGGCGCGCTCCCGCCCGGAGGCGTACTCCCGGTCGTAGCAGGCGAGTTCGAGATTGGACAGATGCGGGTACGGGTCGCGCCTGTGCAGCTCCAGCTCCCCGTACTGCACGCGCAGCGCCTCCTCGAAGACCGTCAGGTGCCGGTCGTCGTGGGCGGACTCCAGCGGTCCCGCGGCGCGCTGGGCGCGGGCCATCGCGTCGAGGCCGCGACGGACGCCGTCCGGCGACAGGTCCTGGACGCGGCCGTCGTACTCGTGACGCCCCGCCATTTCCCGTACCACCGGCACCATCAGGTCGCATACCGCACGCAGCCGCTCGTTCACCACACGACCGTACCCCGAGGTACGCGTCGGTAACGGTCGATGAATCACCACATCACAGTTGCGCATCCCTTCGTGGTGAGGGCTGGCGGGTGATCGACACATCGCAGAAGAATCCAGCGGCAAGGGCCTCAGGTCCCCCGTTGTCATCTGCACCACCTGCACCGCCTCGTACCAACAGCACTTTCTGCAGAGCCAGTTCATGCATCACGCAATTCATGAGACTCGCACCAGCAGCACGACTGATGAGTAAAGCCGCTACAGCGGCGGGCGCGCGCCGGTTACCCGCCGGCGAGAGGGGTCAGTCACACCATGACCGCACCGATTGAGACCACCCATGGGCAGGCCGAGGCACAGCCGGAAGCCATCCTCAGCGGGGTCGAGCGGAGCCAGATCGAGGGCCGGTCCCTCGGTCAGATCGCCTGGATGCGCTTCAAGCGCGACAAGGTGGCGGTGGCCGGCGGTGTCGTCGTCATCCTGCTGGTGCTGCTCGCGATCCTGGCCAAGCCGATCGAGCACGTCTTCGGCCTCGACCCGACCGCCTTCCACCAGGACCTCGTGGACCCCGTCCGCGTCGCCCCCAAGGGCCCCTTCGGCGGCATGAGCTGGGCCCACCCGCTCGGCATCGACCCGCAGTTCGGCCGTGACCTGCTGGCCCGGATCATCGAGGGCTCATGGGTCTCGATGCTGGTGGCGACCGGCGCGACGATCCTGTCCAACATCATCGGCACCGTCCTCGGCGTCATCGCCGGGTACTACGGCGGCTGGGTCGACAGCCTGATCAGCCGTCTGATGGACACCTTCCTCGCCTTCCCGCTGCTGCTCTTCGCGATCTCGATCTCCGCCTCCCTCCAGGACGGCGCCTTCGGGATGAACGGGCTGCCGCTGCGGATCAGCGTGCTGATCTTCGTGATCGGCTTCTTCAACTGGCCCTACATGGGACGCATCGTGCGCGGCCAGACGCTGAGCCTGCGCGAACGCGAGTTCGTCGAAGCCGCCCGCAGCATGGGCGCCCGCGGCCCCTTCATCCTCTTCAAGGAACTGCTGCCCAACCTGGTCGCGCCGATCCTCGTCTACTCGACGCTGCTGATCCCGACCAACATCCTCTTCGAGGCCGCCCTGAGCTTCCTCGGCGTCGGCATCGCACCGCCCCAGGCCTCGTGGGGCGGCATGCTCAACGACGCCGTCGACCTCTTCTACGCCGACCCGCAGTACATGGTCGTCCCCGGCCTCGCGATCTTCATCACCGTCCTGGCCTTCAACCTGCTGGGCGACGGACTGCGCGACGCCCTCGACCCGCGCAGCAAGTGAACGGCCGCAGCACGCCACGCCGCACCGCCCGTACCGGGTACCAGCCCGCCCGTACCACCGCTGAAACCACGTATATCCATTCGATTTGGAGGCTTTCCTCGGCATGAACAGCAGAAAAGCGACAGCCGCGCTGGCGCTTGCCATGGCTCTGGCCCTGGGAGCATCCGCGTGCAGCAGTGACTCGAAGGACGACAAGGGCGGCAAGAACCCGAGCGGCGGCAGCAGCAAGTCCGCCTCCGGCTCCGACGCCGCGCTCACCTCCATCGTCAACAAGTCCGACAAGAAGGGGGGGACGGTCGTGATGGAGAACTCCGACGTGCCGGACTCCCTGGACATGGGCAACACGTACTACGGCTGGGTGCAGAACTTCTCCCGCCTCTACGCGCGTACCCTGCTCACCTTCAAGCCCGCCGCGGGCAAGGACGGCCTCACCGTCGTCCCCGACCTCGCCACCGGACTCGGCAAGGCCAGCCCGGACGCCAAGACCTGGACGTACACCATCCGGTCCGGCCTGAAGTACGAAGACGGCACGCCGATCACCACCAAGGACATCAAGTACGCGATCGAGCGCAGCAACTTCGCGCCCGAGGCGCTGTCCAACGGCCCGACGTACTTCAAGGCGTACCTCGCGGGCGGCGACAAGTACCAGGGTCCGTACAAGGACAAGAACCCCAACGGGCTCGCGTCCATCGAGACCCCGAACGACACCACGATCGTCTTCCACCTGGCGAAGCCCTTCGCGGACTTCGACTACCTGGCGACGTTCTCGCAGACGGCCCCCGTGCCGCAGGCGAAGGACGACGGCGCCGGGTACGTGAAGCACATCGTGTCGTCCGGCCCGTACAAGTTCTCCTCGTACACCGAGGGCGCGGGCGCCACGCTGGTCCGTAACCCGCAGTGGAGCCAGGCCACCGACCCGGTGCGCAACCCGCTGCCGGACAAGTACACGATCAAGTTCAAGGTCGACGCGGTCACCATCGACAACAACCTGCTGGCGGGCAACACCACGGTGGACTCCGGCGGTACCGGTGTCACCCCGCAGACCCAGGGCAAGGTGCTCGGCCCCAAGTACAAGGGCAGCACCGACGACTCGTACGCCGGCGCCACCGCGTACATGGCGATCAACTCCAAGGTCGCGCCGTTCGACAACATCGAGTGCCGCAAGGCCGTCGAGTACGCGATCGACAAGGTCTCGGTGCAGACCGCGATCGGCGGCAGCGTGAAGGGCGACATCGCCACCACGCTGCTCCCGCCGACCGTCAACGGCTACGCGAAGTTCGACCAGTACCCGACCGAGGGCAACAAGGGCGATGTGGCCAAGGCCAAGCAGGCCCTGAGCGCCTGCGGCAAGCCGGGCGGCTTCACCACCAACCTGACCGCCCGCTCGGACCGTCCGGCCGAGATGGCGCAGGCCACCGCGGTGCAGAACTCGCTCAAGCAGGTCGGCATCACCGCCAACATCAAGAGCTACCCGGCGGGCAAGTACTTCGCCAACTTCGCCGGTGTCCCGAGCTACGTGCACGAGCACCAGCTCGGCCTGATGATGATGGCGTGGGGCGCCGACTGGCCGACCGGCTACGGCTTCCTCGACCAGATCGTGGACGGCAGCGCCATCAAGCCCTCCGGCGGCAACAACCTGATGGAGCTGAACGACCCGGCCATCAACAAGGCGCTGTCGGACGCGATCGCCAACACCGACGCGGCCGCCCGTGAGAAGGCCTGGGGCGACATCGACAAGATGGTGCTCGACACCGCCACCGTCGTGCCGCTGATCTACCGCAAGAACCTGCTGTACCGCCCGGAGAGCGCCACGAACGTGACGATCACTCAGGCGTACCTGGGCATGTACGACTACCTGCTGCTCAGCTCCTCCAAGTAAGCGAGAGCACCGAACACCGGAAGGCAGGTGAAGGCATCGGCGTCCGCCGGGACCGGGGTTGACCCCCGGCCCGGCGGACCCGGCGCCGAACCGCTGTGACTGCGTACATCATTCGACGCGTGATCGCCGCGATAATCCTGGTGCTTGTCGTCAGCGCGGTCACTTTCGCGATCTTCTTCCTGGTCCCCAAGATCGGCGGCCAGAGCACGACCCAACTGGCCACCCAGTACGTGGGCAAGGACGCCAACCCCGAGTCGATCGCGGCGGTCAAGAAGAACCTCGGGCTGGACCTGCCGCTCTACCAGCAGTACTGGCACTTCATCAAGGCCATCGTCATGGGCGCGAACTACAAGTTCGGCCCGGACGCGGCGGTCTGCCACCGCCCCTGCTTCGGCTACTCCTTCAAGTCGCACGTCGAGGTGTGGCCGCAGATCAAGACCCGTATCCCGGTGACCTTCTCGCTGGCGATCGGCGCGGCCGTGATCTGGGTGGTCTCCGGTGTCGTCATCGGCGTCATCTCCGCGCTCAAGCGCGGCACGGTCTTCGACCGGATCTCCATGGGCGTGGCCCTGGCCGGTGTCTCACTGCCGATCTTCTTCACCGGCATGGTGCTGCTCGGCCTGTTCTCCTACAAGTGGACGATCTGGGACAACGTCGAATACGTCGGGTTCACCACCGATCCCGCCCAATGGGCGTGGAATCTGATCCTGCCGTGGATCGCGCTGGCCTTCCTCTACTCCGCGCTGTACGCCCGCCTCACCAGAGCCGGGATGCTGGAGACGATGGGCGAGGACTACATCCGTACCGCGCGGGCCAAGGGCCTGCCGGAGCGGACGGTCGTCGGCAAGCACGCGCTGCGCGCGGCCCTGACCCCGATCGTCACCATCTTCGGCATGGACTTCGGCCTGCTGATCGGCGGCGCGATCATCACCGAACGCGTCTTCTCCTTCCAGGGAGTCGGCGCCTACGCCGTGCAGGGCGTCAAGGACAACGACCTGCCGATCGTGCTCGGCGTGACGATGGTCGCGGCCACCTTCATCGTCTTCTGCAACCTTGTGGTGGACCTGCTGTACGCCGCCATCGACCCCCGCGTGAGGTACTCGTGAGCACCACGGACGGCAGTGCCCCCGACAGCGGCACGTCCGAAGCGTCCGAGGGCGGCGCCGTCGGGTTCGACAAGGCGGCGTCCGTCGTCGGGGAGCCGGTGGCGGACCCCGGCCCGGCCCCCGCGGGGGACGCGTATCTGTCGGTACGTGACCTGCGGATCCACTTCGACACCGACGACGGCCTGGTGAAGTCGGTCGACGGCCTCAGCTTCGACCTACAGCGCGGCCGTACGCTCGGCATCGTCGGCGAGTCCGGCTCGGGCAAGTCCGTGACGTCGCTGGGCATCATGGGCCTGCACCGCACCTCGCGGGCCCGGATATCCGGCGAGGTCTGGCTGGACGGCGAGGAGTTGGTCGCCGCCGACCCGGACCACGTACGGCGGCTGCGCGGGCGCAAGATGGCGATGATCTTCCAGGACCCGCTCTCCGCGATGCACCCCTATTACACGGTCGGCGCGCAGATCGTCGAGGCGTACCGGGTGCACCAGAAGGTGTCGCGGAAGGTCGCGGCCGAGCGGGCCGTGGAGATGCTGGACCGGGTCGGCATCCCGGAGCCCAGGAAGCGCTTCTCGGACTACCCGCACCAGTTCTCCGGCGGTATGCGGCAGCGCGCGATGATCGCCATGTCGCTGGTCAACAACCCCGAGTTGCTGATCGCCGACGAGCCGACGACCGCGCTCGACGTGACCGTGCAGGCGCAGATCCTGGACCTGATCCGGGACCTGCAAAAGGAGTTCGGCTCCGCGGTCATCATGATCACCCACGACCTCGGAGTGGTCGCCGAGGTCGCCGACGACCTGCTGGTGATGTACGCGGGCCGGGCCGTGGAGCGCGGCACCGCCGAGACGCTGTTCACCGCGCCCCGACACCCGTACACCTGGGGCCTGTTGGGCTCCATGCCGCGTCTCGACCGGGAGCGCCTGGAGCGGCTCAACCCGGTCAAGGGCACCCCGCCCAGCCTGATCAACGTGCCGTCCGGCTGCGCCTTCCACCCGCGCTGCCCGTACGCGGCGCTGACCGGCGGCGCCGCGGAGACGGACGTGCCGGAACTGCGCGAGGTGGGCCCCGGCCACATGGCCGCCTGCCACCTCGGCGAGGCCGACCGCCTCCGGATCTGGACCGAAGAGATCGAACCGAAGCTGTGAAGGGTCAGGAAGAACCCGTGGCCGAGAACCCCTCGCCGGACGAGCCGCCGCAGGACGCGTCCTCGTCGGACGGCACACAGTCGGACGGCACGCCCCCGGACAACGCCGCTGCGGACGACGCGCCCTCGGACAACGCCGCGCCGGACGGCGGCACGTCGTCGGGCAGGCCCTCGCTCGACAAGAGCGTCCCGCTGCCGCGGCAGCGCGGCGGCGAGCCGCTGCTCAAGGTGACCGGTCTGGTCAAGCACTTCCCGATCACCAAGGGCCTGCTGCGCCGCCAGGTCGGCGCCGTACAGGCCGTGGACGGCATCGACTTCGAGGTCGCGGCGGGCGAAACGCTCGGCGTGGTCGGCGAGTCGGGCTGCGGCAAGTCCACGATGGGACGGCTGATCACGCGGCTGCTCGAACCGACCGGCGGCACGATCGAGTTCCAGGGCCGGGACATCACGCACCTGAGCACCGGGGCGATGCGCCCGATGCGGCGTGACGTCCAGATGATCTTCCAGGACCCCTTCTCCTCGTTGAACCCGCGGCACACCATCGGCACGATCGTCGGCGCCCCGTACAAGCTCCAGAAGGTCGCGACCGAGCACGGTGTGAAGCGCGAAGTGCAGAATCTGCTGGAGCTGGTCGGGCTCAGCCCCGAGCACTACAACCGCTACCCGCACGAGTTCTCCGGCGGTCAGCGGCAGCGGATCGGCATCGCGCGGGCGCTCGCCCTCAAGCCGAAGCTGGTCGTCGCCGACGAGCCGGTCTCGGCGCTGGACGTGTCCATCCAGGCCCAGGTGGTGAACCTGCTGGACGACCTCCAGTCGGAGCTGGGCCTGACGTATGTGATCATCGCCCACGACCTGTCGGTGATCCGCCATGTCTCGGACCGGATCGCGGTGATGTACCTCGGCAAGGTGGTGGAGATCGCGGACCGGGAGGCGCTGTACAGCGCGCCCTTCCACCCGTACACCACCGCCCTGATGTCGGCGGTGCCGGTGCCCGACCCGCGGCGGCGCACGCAGCGCAAGCGCATCCTGCTCACCGGTGACGTGCCGTCGCCGATCTCGCCGCCGAGCGGCTGCCGCTTCCACACCCGGTGCTGGAAGGCGACGGAGGTGTGCAAGACGCAGGAGCCGCCGCTGGCGCCGCTGGCGACCGGCCACCAAGTGGCGTGCCACCACCCGGAGAACCAGCCGGACAACCAGCAGGACAGCGCGGCTGTCACGCCGTAGGCAGTCGTGACGGGGCGGGCCGTGCGGTCGCTGCTTTCTGGCCGTACGGCCGGCGCCGCCGGTCCGGCGCCGGTTCGTACGGTGGGCCTCGCGGTTCGTACGGCGGGCCGTAGTACAACATCGGCATGGCCACGGATCTGTTCACGCCCACCGTCCAGCACACGCTCGACGTCGTCGGGATCTTCGTCTTCGCGATCTCCGGCGCGCTGGCGGCGGTCCGCAGGAACTACGACGTGTTCGGCATGGCGGTGCTCGCCGAGGTCACGGCGCTCGGCGGCGGGGTCTTCCGCGATCTGGTCATCGGCGCGGTGCCGCCCGCCGCCTTCACCGACGTCGGCTACTTCTCGACGCCGCTGGTCGCCACCGCGCTGGTCTTCTTCCTGCACCCCGAGGTCGAGCGGATCACCGCCACGATGAACGTCTTCGACGCGGCCGGGCTCGGGCTGTTCTGCGTGAGCGGCACGATCAAGGCGCACACGTACGGGCTCGGGCTCACCCCGTCCGTCGCGCTCGGCCTCGCCACGGCGGCGGGCGGCGGCGTCCTGCGCGACCTGCTGGCGAACGAGGTGCCGTCGCTGCTGCGCTGGGACCGCGATCTGTACGCCGTCCCGGCCCTGGTCGGCGCGAGTACGGTCGCGCTGCTGATCCACTTCGACGTGCTGGGCGGTGTGACCGCGGGGCTCGCGGCGCTGGTCGCCTTCGTCCTGCGGCTGCTGGCGCTGCGGTTCCACTGGCGGGCGCCGCGGGCGTGGCACCGCAGGAGCGCGGCGGCGGAGGGGGAGTAGCGGACTCCGTCCGGGCCGGGCCGTGCGTATGCCGGTCGTACGGACGCGGGCCGCGCGTACGCGGGCCGCGCGTACGCGGGCCGCGCGTACGCGGGCCGCGCGTACGCGGGCTGTGCGTGTGCCGGGCCGTGCGTATGAACGGCGGGGTCGCGCGGCCGGTCGCCGCGGCGGGAACCCGCCAGCGGTGGACGCGGAGTCTCTACCGCTGGGTAACATCGGGGCATGGCACATGCGACAGCCCGCGCGACCCTCGGCGACAGCGAATTCGACCGCGACACGACGGTGACGGCCCGGCCGGGCGAGCCCGGCACGTACGACATCGACCTGTCACCGGGCTGGACCATCGCCGCGGCCGTCAACGGCGGGTATCTGCTCGCCGTCGTCGCCCGCGCCCTGCGCGACGCGCTGCCGCACGACGACCCCTTCACCATCACCGCCCATTACCTGACCGCCTCAGGCCCCGGCCCCGCCGTGATCAGGACCGAGACGGTACGGGCGGGCCGGACCCTCTCCAGCGGGCAGGCGTCGCTCTACCAGACCGACGAGCAGGGCCGCGAGGTCGAGCGGATGCGGGTCATCGCCGCTTACGGCGACCTGGGCGCGCTGCCCGACGACGTACGCACCACCGCGCCCGAGCCGTCGATGCCGGAGTACGCGGACTGCGTCGGCCCCGAGGACGCCCCCGAGGGCGGCGCGCCGCTGCCCGGCTCCAGCGCCCTCCTCGACCGCATCGCGCTCCGGCTCGATCCGGCCACCGCGGGCTGGGCCGTCGGCGTGCCCTCGGGGCGCGGTGACATGCGCGGCTGGTTCGGCCTGGCCGACGGCCGCGACCACGACGTCCTCTCGCTCCTCCTGGCCGTGGACGCCCTGCCCCCCACCGCCTTCGACATCGGCCTCAAGGGCTGGGTCCCCACCCTCGAACTCACCGTCCACCTCCGCGCCCGCCCGGCCCCCGGCCCCCTCCGCATCGCCCTCACCACCCGCAATCTCGCCGGCGGCCTCCTCGAAGAGGACGCCGAAGTCTGGGACACCGCCAACCGCCTCGTGGCCCAGTCCCGCCAACTCGCCCGCGCCCCCCGCCCCTGACCCCCTCCCGCCGCGGTCGGCCACCACGCCGGTGCCATTGGCCATACGGTGAGGCGCCGGGTCCCACCCGGAGAGGGGGCATGGAGCGGTGAGGACACACCTGTTTCCCACGTTCGCGAAGGTCTTCGCGTTCTGCGCGGCTGGAGGATTGACGGCTTTCGCGATGCGGCGTTCGGGGGTGGCCGACGCCACATTGGCGGGTGCCATCTGGTACGGATTCCTCATGTGCGGAGTGGTTTCCGAGGTATTCCGCCATCGGCGCGACAAGGCGGCCGGTGGGCGCCCGCACCGCGAAAGACGGTAGCCATGAGCATCCGCCATCCATCGCTCCGGCCAATCGGTTGCCTCGCGCCGGGGGCGTTGGTCGCCGGGGTGAGGCGCCTTGTGGGGTGGGCGGACGCGGGTGGGGGTCGGAAGGTTGCTCCGGCGAACGTAGAATCGGGGCACCATGGCCTACTTCGACCACGCCGCCACCACGCCCATGCTCCCGGAGGCGGTCCAGGCGATGACCGCCCACCTCACGGTGACCGGGAACGCGTCCGCACTGCATGCCGCCGGGCGGCAGGCCCGGCGGACCGTCGAGGAGTCACGGGAAGCGCTCGCCGCGGCACTTGGCGCGCGCCCCAGCGAGATCGTCTTCACCGGCGGCGGCACCGAGTCGGACAACCTGGCGGTGAAGGGCCTGTTCTGGGCGCGCAGGGACGCCGACCCGCGCAGGGTCCGCGTACTGGCCAGCCCGGTCGAGCACCACGCGGTGCTGGACGCCGTCCACTGGCTCGCGGAGCACGAGGGCGCCGTCGTCGAGTGGCTGGACGTCGACGGCTACGGCCGGGTCCACCCCGAGACACTGCGCGCCGCGATCGAGCGTGACCCCGACGACGTGGCCGTGATCACCGTGATGTGGGCGAACAACGAGGTCGGTACGGTGCTGCCGGTCGCCGAACTGGCCGAGGTGGCACGGGAGTTCGGCGTTCCGATGCACTCCGACGCCGTGCAGGCGTTCGGCCAGGCCGAGGTGGACTTCACCGCGAGCGGCCTCGACGCGATGACGGTGACCGGCCACAAGATCGGCGGCCCGTACGGCGTCGGCGCGCTCGTGCTGCGGCGCGAGGACACCCCCGTACCGCTGCTGCACGGCGGCGGCCAGGAGCGCAGCCGCTCCGGCACCCTCGACGTACCGGCCATCGCCGCCTTCGCGACCGCAGGCACCCTCGCCGCCGAGCGCCGCACCGCCTTCACCCGCGGCATCGGCGCCCTGCGCGACACCCTCGTCCGCGACGTGCTCGCCACCGTGCCCGACGCCATCCTCAACGGCGACCCCGACCCCGCGGGCCGCCTCCCCGGCAACGCCCACTTCACCTTCCCCGGCTGCGAGGGCGACGCCCTGCTGCTCCTCCTCGACGCCCAGGGCATCGCCTGCTCCACCGGCTCCGCCTGCACCGCGGGCGTCGCCCAGCCCAGCCACGTCCTGCTCGCCATGCACCAGCCCCCCACCCACGCCCGCGCCACCCTGCGCTTCTCCCTGGGCCACACCACCACCCCCGCCGAGATCGCCACCCTCACCGCCGCCATCGGCCCGGCCGTCGAACGCGCCAGGGCCGCGGGCCAGACCTGAGGGCCGGGCCGGGAGGCCGTTACTCTGGGGGAGTGAATGACTTCCCTGACGCCGATCGCAAGAAGCTGCGCGTACTGGCCGCGATGAGCGGCGGTGTGGACTCCGCCGTGGCGGCGGCGCGCGCCGCCGAGGCGGGGCACGACGTGACCGGCGTGCACCTGGCGCTGTCGGCGAATCCGCAGAGCTTCAGGACGGGCGCGCGGGGCTGCTGCACGGTGGAGGACTCGCGGGACGCGCGGCGGGCGGCCGACGTGATCGGCATCCCGTTCTACGTGTGGGACCTCGCGGAGCGCTTCCGGGAGGACGTGGTCGAGGACTTCGTCGCGGAGTACGCGGCGGGCCGGACGCCGAATCCCTGCCTGCGCTGCAACGAGAAGATCAAATTCGCCGCGCTGCTGGACAAGGCGCTGGCGCTGGGCTTCGACGCGGTCTGCACCGGGCACTACGCGACCGTGCTGGTCAAGGACGACGGCACGCGCGAGCTGCACCGGGCGAGCGACGCGGCCAAGGACCAGTCGTACGTGCTCGGCGTCCTGGACGAGCGGCAGCTCGCGCACGCGATGTTCCCGCTGGGGGACACCCTGACCACCAAGGACGAGATCCGCGCGGAGGCCGAGCGGCGCGGGCTCGCGGTGGCGCGCAAGCCCGACAGCCACGACATCTGCTTCATCGCGGACGGCGACACCCAGGGCTTCCTGGCCAAGCGCCTCGGCACCGCGGAGGGCGCGATCGTGGACGAGGACGGCGCGCGGGTCGGCACGCACACGGGCGCCTACGGCTTCACCATCGGCCAGCGCAAGGGCCTGCGGATCGGCGTCCCCGCGGACGACGGCAAGCCGCGCTACGTCCTGGACATCTCGCCGGTCGACAACACCGTGACGGTCGGCCCCCTCGACGCTCTCGACGTGACATCGCTCACCGCGATCAAGCCGCGCTGGTGCGGCACCCCGCCGGCCGGCCCCGCCGCGTACACCGCGCAACTGCGGGCGCACGGCGAGGACGTACCGGTGACGGCGGAGCTGGTGGACGGCGAGCTGCGGGTCGGCTTCGGCGCGCCGGTGCGCGGCATCGCGCCGGGCCAGGCCGTCGTGCTGTACGACGGCACGCGCGTCGTCGGCTCGGCGACGATCGCCACGACGGACCGGGCGGGTTCGGCCGCGGACCGGGCCACCGGCGACCGGACGGACCCGCGGCCGGAACGGACCGCCGCCGTGAACGCCGATCAGGCCGCAGGAGCGCGCGCGGGCGCCGATACCGTGACCGTATGAACATCTGTGTCTTCCTCTCCGCCGCCGATCTCGACGAGCGGTATACGGCCCCTGCCCGTGAATTCGCCGAGCTGATCGGGCGCGGCGGCCACACCCTGGTCTGGGGCGGCTCGGACGTCGGCCTGATGAAGGTCGTCGCGGACGGCGTCCAGGAGAGCGGCGGCCGGCTGGTCGGGGTGTCGGTGGAATTCCTCCGGTCCAAGGCGCGGGAGAACGCGGACGAGATGGTGACCGCGGTCGACCTCGCCGAGCGCAAGGCGGAACTGCTGCGGCGCGCGGACGCGATCGTCATCATGGTCGGCGGCACCGGCACACTGGACGAGGCCACCGAGATCCTGGAGCTGAAGAAGCACGGGCTGCACGCCAAGCCCGTCGTGCTGCTCAACAGCGCCGGTTTCTACGACGGGCTCAGGGAACAACTGCACCGGATGGACGCGGAGGGCTTCCTGCCGCTCCCGCTGGCCGATCTGGTGGCCTTCGCCGACACCGGCGAAGAGGCCATGACCTACCTGACGGAGAACGTGTGAGCATCCACCTGGTCACCGGAGCCGGCTCCGGCATCGGCGCCGCGGTCGCGCGCGGGCTGCTGGAGCGCGGCGACGAACTGTGGCTGCTGGCCAGGGACGCGGGCCGGGCCAAGGCACTGGCCGCCGCCTTCCCCGGCGCGCGGACCCTGGTCGGCGACCTCGCCGAGCCGTCCCGGCTGTCCTGGGCGCTCGGCCACCAGTCGCCGCCCGACCGGCTGGACTCGCTGCTGCACATCGCGGGCGTGGTCGAACTGGGCGACATCGGCGACCTCACCCCGAAGGTGTGGAACGAGACGCTCGCGGTCAACCTCGTCGGCCCCGCCGAGCTGACCCGGCTGTTCCTGCCCCAACTGCGGCTCTCCCGCGGCCATGTGGTCTTCGTCAACTCCGGCGCCGGACTCGACGCGCACGCGCAGTGGGGCCCGTACGCGGCCAGCAAGCACGGCCTCAAGGCCCTCGCGGACGCCCTGCGCCGCGAGGAGCACGCCAACGGCCTGCGCGTCACCTCCGTCTTCCCCGGCCGCACCGCCACGCCCATGCAGGCCAAGGTGCACCAGCAGGAGGGCAAGCAGTACGACGCCGAGCGCTGGATCGCGCCCGAGTCGGTCGCCACCACGGTCCTCACCGCGATCGACCTGCCCCGGGACGCGGAGATCACCGACCTGACGGTCCGACCGGGCCGGTAACGCCTCGGGCGCGCCTGACGGCGGCGGTGTGCCGCCTCCGGCACGGCTGACGGCGACGGCTGACGGCTGACGGCGACGGCGGGGTGCGGGCTGTGGCGGGTGGCGCGCGCCGCGCGTGAGGCCGCCCGGTGCCCGGTCATGCGTCGGCCCCGGACCGGCGCGTCGCGTCTCGGCGGCCGGGGGCGCGTCACGTTTCGGGCGGGCGGCCCCCCCGCCCCGCCGGTTTCGGTGGGCTTCCCGCAGGGGGCGGTCGCCCAACCGTGTACTTATGCCGGTCGATTGCTCCGGCGCAGCCGATATCCGACCGCTTTCGTCACTTCCGCACCTTAAGGTCATCCGCGCCCCACCCCGATCCGAGGGAGCGGACCGACCATGGCCTCTGCCACCGCAGTACCCCGGCCGAGCAGCGCCGGGCGGGACGTACGGACCCGCGCCGAGGCCGCCCTGCGGCTCGCCGCCCCCGCGCTGCTCGGCTACGGCGCCGCCCGCGCCCTCGGCATCGTCCTGCTCTGCTACTTCGCCGAGCGGCGCGGCCGTTCACCCGGCACGGTGCTGTACGGGTCCTGGGACTCGCGCTGGTACCAGGACGTGGTCGAGCACGGCTACGACCGTACGGTCACCGGGATGCCCAACGCCTGGCACGGCTGGAGCAACCTCGCGTTCTTCCCGCTGTACCCGGCGCTCTGCCGCGTCGCGGACGCGGTCCTGCCGGTCGGCGACGCCAAGGCGTCCTGGCTGGTCTCGCTGACCGCCTCGATGGCCGCGGCCTGGCTGATCTTCCTGGTCGGCAACCGCCTCCACCGGCGGCGTACCGGCGTCATCCTCGCGGTGCTGTGGGGCTGCCTGCCGCACGCGCTGGTCGAGAGCATGGCGTACACCGAGTCGCTGTTCACCGCGCTCTGCGCCGCCGCCCTCTACGCCACCCTGGCCAAACGCTGGGTGTGGGCCGGGACGTTCGCCGCGCTGGCCGGACTCACCCGGCCCACCGGCGTCGCCATCGCCGCGGCCGTCGGCCTCACCGCCGGGCTCGCCGCGGTCCGGGCACTGCGGCAGCCGCGCGAGGGACCCTGGTGGGGGCCGGTCTGGCGGCCCGCGCTCGGCATGCTGCTCGCGCCCGCCGGATGGCTGGCCTTCGTCGTCTGGGTGGGCGTGCGCGTGCACCGCGCCGACGGCTACTTCGCCGTCCAGGAAGCCTGGGGCAACCGCTTCAGCAAGGGCGGCTACCTGCTGCGGCGCTTCCGCTGGGTCTTCCTCGGCCCGCGCGGCAGCGACGTCCCCGTCGCCTTCGTCGTCGTCACCCTCGTCGTCGTGGCCTGCTTCGCGCTCTTCGCCTTCAGCCTCGTGCAGCGCCAGCCGCTGCCGCTGCTGCTCTTCAGCGGCGCGCTCCTCGCCGTCCTCACCCTCGGCGCGGGCGTCTACATCGCCCGCGCCCGTTTCCTGCTCCCCGGCTTCCCCCTGCTGATCCCGCTGGCCCGCGTCCTCGCCCGCACCCACCCGCGCACCATCGCCTGCACCCTCTCCTTCGCCGCCGTCGCCTCCGCGATCTACGGAGTCCACCTGTCGCTGGTGTGGAACGGCCCGCCGTAGGGGAGGGCGGCCGGCAGGAGAGGACGACCGCCGGAGGAGAGGGCGACCGCCGCGAGGGAAAGCGACCGGCCGCGGAGCGCATACGCTTTCGGACGTGAGTACCCAGACTGACTTCTCCCTGCCCGCGGGCACCGCGACCGGTGTCGGGTCCATGCCGGGCGGCGACGCCCGGGAGGCGGCGCGGGTGGCCGTGGAGGCCACGGCGGGCATGGCCTTCCTGCCCGAGCTGCCCGGCCGGGGCCCCGGCGCCGACATGATCGGCCGGACCCTCGGCATGCTCGTGGACCTCTACGCCCGCGTGGAGCCCAGCGGCTGGCGCTTCGGCGACCGGCCGGGACGGGACTCGAAGCGGGCCACGTCCTGGCTCGGCGAGGACCTGGACGCGCTGGAGGAGTTCACCCAGGGCTACGAAGGGCCGCTCAAGATCCAGGCGGTCGGCCCGTGGACGCTGGCCGCCGGGGTCGAGACCCGCAACGGCGAGGCCGCGCTGCGCGACCACGGGGCCGTACGCGACCTGGCGGGATCGCTCGCCGAGGGCCTGCGGCTGCACGTCGAGGAGGCGCGCCGCCGGGTCCCCGGCGCCCAGATCGTGCTCCAGCTCGACGAGCCGTCGCTCACCTCCGTGCTGCACGGCAGGATCAGGACGGCCAGCGGCTACCAGACCTACCGCGCGGTGGACCGCGCCGTCATCGAGTCGACGCTGCGCGACCTGATCGCGGCGGTCGGCGCACCGGCCGTCGTCCACTCCTGCGCCCCCGAGGTGCCCTTCGGTCTGCTGCGGCGCGCCGGGGTCGTCGGCATCTCCTTCGACTTCGACCTGCTCACCGAGCGTGACTGGGACGACTTCGGGGAGGCCGCGGAAGGCGGCACCGCGCTCTTCGCCGGTGTCGTCGCCGGCAAGGATGCCCCATTGTCGGACCCTGGCGGTAGCGTCAGTGGTGTTCGGGCGCTGTGGCGCAGGCTGGGGCTGGCTCCGGGGGCATTGGGCTCCTCGGTCGCGGTCACCCCTTCCTGCGGTCTGGCGGGGGCCTCTCCGGCCTATGCCCGTGCCGCCCTGGTGCACTGCGCGAAGGCGGCGCGATCGCTCGTCGACAACCCTGAGTGAGGGAAGGGACAGTTTCGTGGCAGCCGTGGACGACGACGCAAGCCGGGGCGAGGCGAGCGCGGCGGAGATCCCCGCCGAGGCACGCGAGGAGCACGCACGCCTCGCCGAGCAGATCGAGGAGCACCGCTTCCGCTACTACGTCAACGACGCGCCCGTCGTCAGCGACGCCGAATTCGACACGCTGCTGCGCCGACTCGAAGCGGTCGAGGAGGAGCACCCGGGCCTGCGCACCCCCGACTCGCCGACCCAGAAGGTCGCGGGCGCGTACGAGACGGAGTTCACCTCCGTCCAGCACCGCGAGCGGATGCTGTCGCTCGACAACGCCTTCGCGCCGGAGGAGCTGGCCACCTGGGCCGAGCGCGTCGCCGCGGAGCTGGGCCCGCCGGACAACACGCACAGCCCGTACCACTTCCTGTGCGAGCTGAAGGTCGACGGCCTCGCGGTCAATCTGACGTACGAACAGGGCCGCCTCACCCGCGCCGCCACGCGCGGCGACGGCAGGACCGGCGAGGACATCACGCCCAACGTGCGGACGATCGCCGACATCCCCGACCGGCTCGCGGGCGACCGCGTGCCCGAACTGGTGGAGATCCGCGGCGAGGTGTACTTCCCCGGCGAGAAGTTCGAGGAGCTGAACGAGCGGCTGGTCGAGGCGGGCGACAAGCCCTTCGCCAACCCGCGCAACGCGGCGGCCGGTTCACTGCGGCAGAAGGACCCGCGGATCACCGCGAGCCGCCCGCTGCGCATGGTGGTGCACGGCATCGGCGCCCGCCAGGGCTTCGACATCGACTGCCAGTCGCACGCGTACGAGCTGCTGCGCGAGTGGGGCCTGCCGACCGCCCGCTACAACAAGGTGGTCGACTCGCTCGCCGAGGTCTCCGACGTCATCGCGTACTACGGCGAGCACCGGCACGACGTCGAGCACGAGATCGACGGCGTCGTGGTCAAGGTGGACGAGATCCCGCTCCAGGGACGGCTCGGCTCCACCTCGCGGGCGCCGCGCTGGGCGATCGCCTGGAAGTACCCGCCCGAGGAGGTCAACACCAAGCTGGTGGACATCCGCGTCGGCGTCGGCCGCACCGGGCGCGTGACGCCGTACGCGGTCGTCGAGCCGGTGACGGTGGCGGGCTCCGAGGTCGAGTTCGCGACGCTGCACAACCAGGACGTGGTGAAGAAGAAGGGCGTCCTGATCGGCGACACCGTCGTGCTGCGCAAGGCGGGCGACGTCATCCCGGAGATCCTCGGGCCGGTCGCGGACCTGCGGGACGGCAGCGAGCGGGAGTTCGTGATGCCCGCCGAGTGCCCGGACTGCGGCACCGCCCTCCAGCCCATGAAGGAAGGGGACATCGACCTGCGGTGCCCCAACGCCCGCTACTGCCCTGCCCAGTTGCGCGAGCGGATCTACTACCTCGCGGGCCGCAAGTGCCTCGACATCGAGAACTTCGGATACGTCGCCGCGACCGCCCTGACGCAGCCGCTGGAGCCTTCCGAGCCGCCGCTGAAGGACGAGGGCGACCTGTTCGGCCTGGAGATCGAGGAGCTGCTGCCGATCCGCTCCTACGTACTCGACCAGGACACCGGCCTGCCCAAGCGGGACGCCGACAGCGGCGACGAGAAGATCGTCACCTTCTTCGCCAACCAGAAGGGCGAGCCGAAGAAGAACGCGCTGGCGATGCTGGAGCACATCGCCGCGGCCAAGGAGCGCCCGCTGGCCCGCATCCTCACCGGTCTGTCGATCCGTCATGTCGGCCCGGTGGCAGCCGAGGCGCTGGCCCGCGAATTCCGCGACCTGGACCGGATCAAGGACGCCGCAGAGGAGGAACTGGCCGCAGTCGACGGCGTCGGCCCGACCATCGCCGCGTCGGTGAAGCAGTGGTTCGCCGAGGACTGGCACCTGGAGATCATCGAGAAGTGGCGGGCCGCGGGCGTCAAGTTCACCGAGGAGGGCTCGGACGAGGGACCGCGTCCCCTCGAAGGACTCACCGTCGTCGTGACCGGAACACTGGCCGGACACACCCGGGACGGCGCCAAGGAGGCCCTGGTCAGCCGCGGTGCGAAGGTCACCGGCTCGGTCTCCAAGAAGACGAGTTTCGTCGTCGTCGGCGACAACCCCGGTTCCAAGTACGACAAGGCGCTCCAAGTGAAGGTGCCGGTGCTGGACGAGCCGGGCTTCGCCGTCCTGCTCGAACAGGGGGCCGAAGCCGCCAGAGCCGTGGCGGTGAATCCGCCGGAGGCGGCGGAAACGGAGGAAGGTGCCGCGGACGAGCCGGTGGCCGAAGACGCGGAAGCGGCGGACGCCGACGGCACAGAAACGGCCGCCGAATCCGGCTGAATGGCCCTGGGATGTCACCCGTTCGGCCTATATCAGAATACGGCGATCGCCCAGGTCGCATTCCGGGAACCCCTGCCGATCGGTGCCCGAGGTGGCGTGTCACGGCCTACTGTTGAGAAGCGCGCCCGCCGGGCATGAACCTTCCAGCGGCCTCAGCGGGTCCCACCGCGGGCACCGGCGCGGTGGACCTGCTTGCCACACCAGGCTGCGAGAGGGACGGGCATGGAAACGACGGAGGGCGTCGTAGCGGCGCCGCTGCCCAGCAGCCAGGCCGCGACACCGCTCCCGTGCGCGACCCGGCCGTCGATCCGGATAGGGGTGCCGGCGGTGGCCGGTGCCGCGCTCGTCGCGGGCGTCGTCCGCATGGTCGTCAGCGGCCACGCGCTGTTCCCCGGCGGCACCATCGGCTGGGCCCTGGCCGTACTCACCGGCATCGTTGTCGGCCACCTGGTCGCGATGGGCCGCGACCGCTGGTGGGGCGGCACCGGATCCGGCGCCGCCCTCACCCTCGCCATGCTCCTGCTCTACGGCTGGGTGCCCGCCGTCCTCGTCAGCCTCGCCGTGGTCGTCCTGGTCGGGGCCGCCCGCAGGCACCGCTGGCGGGAGGCCGCCCTGCACGGTGCCATCGACATCCTCGGCATCGGCGCGGGCGCGCTCACCCTCTACTGCTTCGGCGACCACCCCTCCGTCGAGGGCCCCTGGCGGCCCGCCGCCTGGACGCTGTCCGCCGCCCCGGCCATCCTCGTCACCGCGTTGGCCTATCTGACCGCGACCCGGCTGCTGCTGTGGCTCGCGTTCGCCCCGCGCGGCGGCGGCCTGCCCACGGTCGCGCGCACCGCGCTCATCCGGCAGGGCATGGTCGGCGTCGCCCTGCTCGGCATCTCCCCGCTGATCCTGGTCGTCGCCTGCGACATGCCCGTCCTGCTGCCGCTGTTCTCCGTCCCGCTGATCGCGCTGGACTCCACCTTGTGGATCGCGCACGCGCGCGCCGAGGAACAGCTCCGCGACCCGCTCACCGGCCTGCCGAACCGTCAATGGCTCCTGGAACGCGTCCGGTCGGCGCTCGACATCGCCCAGGGACGCGGCGAGCGCAGCGCCCTGATCCTCATCGACCTCGACAAATTCCGCTCGGTCAACGACACGCTCGGGCACCTCGCGGGCGACCGGCTGCTCCTCCAGGTCGCCGACCGGCTGCGGCTCGCGCTGCCGCGCGGCGCCGAGGCCGCCCGGCTCGGCGGCGACGAATTCGCCGTTCTGCTGCCCATCTGCGACTCGCCGACCCGCGCCCAGCGCGTCGCCCGCGCGCTGGCCCTGGCGCTCGGCTCCCCGATCAGCCTGGACGGCCTGACCCTGGTGCTGGAGGCCAGCGCCGGGGTCGCCGTCTTCCCCGACCACGCGGTGGACGCCGAAGGGCTGCTGCGCCGCGCCGACGTCGCGATGTACCAGGCCAAGCTGGACCGCAGCGGCGTCGAGGTCTACGAGGCCAAGCGCGACGGCAACACCCCCGACCGGCTCGGCCTGCTCGGCGACCTGCGCCGCGCCCTGGACGCCGGGGACGTCCAGCTCCACTACCAGCCCAAGGTCCGCTTCGACGGCCAGGTCGCCGGACTCGAAGCGCTGGTGCGGTGGGAACACCCGGAGCGCGGCCGGGTGAACCCCGAAGAGTTCATCACGATGGCCGAGACGTCCGGGCTCATGCCGCAGCTCACCGAGTACGTCCTCGACACCGCCCTCGCACAGGTCGCCCGCTGGCGCCGGATGGGCCTCGAAGTCCCCGTCGCCGTCAACGTCTCGCCCCGCGACGTCCACAGCCCCGGCTTCGCGGGCGCCGTCGCCGCCCGCCTCGCCCGGCACCAGGTCCCGCCGGGCTCGCTCCAGTTGGAGATCACCGAGCACGTCCTGCTCGAAGACCCGCAGCGCGCCGCCGACACCCTCAACGGGCTCACCGGACACGGCGTCAAGATGTCCCTCGACGACTTCGGCACCGGCTACTCCTCCCTGGTCCACCTGCGACGGCTCCCCGTCAGCGAACTCAAGATCGACCGCTCCTTCGTCGCCCGCCTGGTCATCGACAACGAGGACGCCGAGATCGTGCGCTGCACCATCGACCTCGCCCACTCCCTCGGCCTCCTCGTCGTCGCCGAGGGCGTCGAGGACGACGAGACCTGGGAACGCCTTCGTGACCTGCGGTGCGACGCCGTCCAGGGGTGGCTCGTCGCCGCCGCCATGCCTCCCGAGGAAGCCACGGCGTGGCTGCGCGCCCGCGGTGAACGAGGGTGGCAGCGGCCTGTCGCCGCGCTGGCGGCGACGCCCGAGCCCGAGCCCGAGCATTCGGCTCTGCCGGAGATCCGCCGACCCTGACGCGCCCATGGGCACGGCCCTTGTGCGTCCGCTTGCGCAGGTGGGCGCGCCCCTGAAAAGCAGGGCCCCGCGTCAGCGCACCGTACCGGGGCCGCGCCCCCGAAAAGATCGGGTTGCCGCGCGCGGGAGGGAAATGGGGTCTGGGGGCGTGCCCCCGGGCCCGTAGGATGAGGGGTCCACCGACATCTCACCCCGCAGAGGATCGCAATCGCATGCCTGGCATCACGCGCGAGGAGGTCGCCCACCTCGGCAAGCTGGCACGGCTGGAACTGTCCGCCGACGAGCTGGACCACTTCGCCGGACAGCTCGACGACATCATCGGCGCGGTAGCCCGCGTGTCCGAGGTGGCCGGCGAGGACGTACCGCCGACCTCGCACCCGCTGCCCCTGACCAACGTCATGCGCCCGGACGACGTCCGGCCGTCGCTGACCCCGGAGCAGGCCCTGTCGGGCGCCCCGGCGCAGGAGCAGCAGCGCTTCAAGGTGCCGCAGATCCTGGGGGAGGACTAAGACCATGACGGACATCATCAGGCTGACCGCCGCTCAGACGGCGGAGAAGATCGCGTCCGGCGAACTGACCGCGGTCGAGGTCACCGAGGCGCACCTGGCCAGGATCGAGGCCGTCGACGAGAAGGTGCACGCCTTCCTGCACGTCGACCGCGAGGGCGCGCTCAAGCAGGCCCGCGCCGTGGACGCCAAGCGCGCGGCGGGCGAGCCGCTCGGCCCGCTGGCGGGTGTGCCGCTGGCGATGAAGGACATCTTCACCACCGAGGGCGTGCCCACCACCGTGGGCTCGAAGATCCTCGAAGGGTGGATCCCGCCGTACGACGCGACCGTCACGAAGCGGCTGAAGGCCGCCGACGTGGTGATCCTCGGCAAGACCAACATGGACGAGTTCGCGATGGGCTCCTCGACGGAGAACAGCGCGTACGGCCCGACCGGCAACCCGTGGGACCTGACCCGTATCCCCGGCGGCTCCGGCGGCGGTTCGGCCGCGGCGCTCGCCTCGTACCAGGCCCCGCTGGCCATCGGCACCGACACCGGCGGCTCCATCAGGCAGCCCGCCGCGGTGACCGCGACGGTCGGCGTGAAGCCCACCTACGGCGGCGTCTCGCGGTACGGCATGGTCGCCTTCTCGTCCTCGCTCGACCAGGGCGGCCCCTGCGCCCGTACGGTGCTGGACGCCGCGCTGCTGCACGAGGTGATGGCCGGGCACGACCCGCTCGACTCCACCTCCGTCGACGCGCCGGTGCCGCCGGTCGTCGAGGCCGCGCGCAACGGCGGCGTGGCGGGCCTGCGGGTCGGCGTCGTCAAGGAGTTCGGCGGCGAGGGCTACCAGGCCGGTGTCGTCCAGCGGTTCAACGAGTCGGTGGAGCTGCTGCGCGACCTGGGCGCCGAGATCGTGGAGATCTCCTGCCCGTCGTTCACGTACGCGCTCGCCGCGTACTACCTGATCGCGCCGTCGGAGTGCTCCAGCAACCTGGCCCGCTTCGACGCCATGCGCTACGGCCTGCGGGTCGGCGACGACGGCACGAAGTCGGCCGAGGAGGTCACCGCGCTGACCCGTGACGCGGGCTTCGGCCCCGAGGTCAAGCGCCGCATCATGCTCGGCACGTACGCGCTCAGCTCCGGCTACTACGACGCGTACTACGGCTCGGCGCAGAAGGTCCGCACGCTGATCACCCGGGACTTCGAGAAGGCATTCGAGAGCGTCGACGTGATCGTCTCGCCGACGACGCCGACCACCGCCTTCCCGATCGGCGAGCGCGCCGACGACCCGATGGCGATGTACCTCGCGGACCTGTGCACCATCCCCGCGAACCTCGCGGGCAACGCGGCGATGTCGCTGCCCTGCGGACTGGCCCCCGAGGACGGGCTGCCGGTGGGACTCCAGATCATCGCACCCGCACTCAAGGACGACCGGCTCTACCGGGTCGGCGCCGCCGTCGAGGCCGCCTTCGTGAAGAAGTGGGGCCACCCCTTGCTAGAGGAGGCACCCCAGCTATGAGCACCGTGAAGAAGAAGGGCAAGCCGGGCACGTACCTGGCCATCGGCAGCACGCTCTTCGCGGCCTTCAGCAACATCAAGAAGGTCCGCACCGCCCGCGGCGAGCAGGACACCCTCCAGTTGGTCGACGGCCTGATCCGGGTGGCCGCGGTGGCCACCGGCGTCGCCCTGCTCATCCGCGAGCTGCGCCAGGCGAACGACGACGACATCCTGACCGGCTGACCGGACGGACTGAGAAGGTAGAGGGAACTGTGACCGTCACGGAGCTGCTGTCCTACGAGGACGCGCTGGCGTCGTACGACCCGGTGATGGGCCTCGAGGTCCATGTCGAGCTGGGCACCAGGACCAAGATGTTCTGCGGCTGCTCGACCGAACTGGGCGCCGACCCCAACTCGCAGACCTGCCCGACCTGTCTTGGCCTGCCCGGCGCGCTGCCGGTGGTCAACGCGGTCGGCGTGGAGTCCGCGATCAAGATCGGCCTCGCGCTCAACTGCGACATCGCGCAGTGGTGCCGCTTCGCCCGGAAGAACTACTTCTACCCGGACATGCCGAAGAACTTCCAGACCTCGCAGTACGACGAGCCGATCGCGTACAACGGCTATCTGGACGTCCAGTTGGAGGACGGCGAGGTCTTCCGGGTGCAGATCGAACGCGCCCACATGGAGGAGGACACCGGCAAGTCGCTGCACGTCGGCGGCGCCACCGGGCGGATCCACGGCGCCTCGCACTCGCTGCTGGACTACAACCGCGCGGGCATCCCGCTGATCGAGATCGTCACCAAGCCGATCGAGGGAGCGGGCGCGCGCGCCCCCGAGGTCGCCAAGGCGTACGTCGCCGAGCTGCGCGAGCTGATCAAGGCGCTGGGCGTGTCCGAGGCCCGGATGGAGCAGGGCCAGATGCGCTGCGACGTCAACTTGTCGCTGCGCCCGCACGGGCGGGAGAAGTTCGGCACCCGCAGCGAGACCAAGAACGTCAACTCGCTGCGCAGTGTGGAGCGGGCGGCCCGCTTCGAGATCCAGCGGCACGCGGCGGTGCTGTCCTCCGGCGGCACGATCCTCCAGGAGACCCGGCACTTCCACGAGGAGGACGGGTCGACGACCTCCGGCCGGATCAAGGAGGAGGCCGAGGACTACCGGTACTTCCCCGAGCCCGACCTGGTGCCGGTCGCCCCGGCCCGTGACTGGGTCGAGGAGCTGCGCGCCGGCCTGCCCGAGCTGCCGCGGCTGCGCCGCAAGCGGCTCCAGGAGAGCTGGGGCATCGCCGACCACGAGATGCAGTCGGTGCTCAACGCGGGCGCGCTCGACCTGATCCTCGCCACCATCGACGAGGGCGCGGACGCGGCGGCGGCCCGTAAGTGGTGGATGGGCGAGCTGGCCCGGCACGCCAACGAGTCCGGCACCGAGCTGGCCGATGTGCCGATCACCCCGGCCCAGGTGGCCAGGGTCGCGGCGCTGGTCTCGGCGGGCGACCTCAACGACAAGCTGGCCCGCCAGGTCATCGAGGGCGTTCTCGCGGGCGAGGGCGACCCCGACCAGGTGGTCGACAAGCGCGGCCTGAAGGTCGTGTCCGACGACGGCGCCCTGGGCGCGGCCGTGGACGAGGCCATCGCGGCCAACGCGGCGATCGCGGACAAGATCCGTGGCGGCAACCTGGCCGCGGCGGGCGCGCTGATCGGCGCCGTCATGAAGCTCACGCGCGGGCAGGCGGACGCGAAGCGGGTCCGTGAGCTGGTGCTGGAGAAGCTGGGCGTGCAGGGCTGAGGCCAGGCCGCCCGCGCGTGCCGGACGGTTATACGAGGGCGGTTCCCGGTGGCGGGGGCCGCCCTCGGCCGTGGGCGGCCCACGTCGCCGGAGGGTGGCCTCGGCCGTGCCCGGCGACGTGAGTCGGCCGGGATGTGGACAGTGGATCTCACAGGTTGAGGCGGGCACTCTCAGACGACTCTCAGTCCGCTCTCAGAAAGCATCCCTACGGTGCGGACCATGGAGACCACCAAGCCCCCCACAGTGACCGACGCCGAGAACGAGAGCGGGATGGAGAGCGGGACCGGGACCGGGACCGCGTCCGCGCAGGAGAAGCCCGGCACCCCCGCCGCGGAGACCGCGGCCGACCTCGAAGTCGTGGACGAGACCGACTACGAGGTGATCGGCGACGGAGCCGACGCCGACGAGGAGGACGACGCCCTCGCCGCGGAGCCCGCGGCGCCGTCCGCCGCCTCCGCCATCGTGACCGGCGCCGCCGCCGTCGCGGGCGCCGCGCTCGCGCTGTCCTCGCTCACCGGCACCTGGCTCAGCAACGTCGTCTCCCAGCGGCAGGGCCTGATCGGCCAGATCAAGACGTCCAGCGGCACCGCCAAGCAGCAGATCGCCGCCGGATACGGCACGCCCTGGCACGCGATCGCCCTGGTCAACGGCATCTTCGCGGTCGTCGCGCTGATCGTCTGCGGCGGAGTGCTGCTGCACCCGGCCTCCCGGGCCCGCGCCGCCCGCGGCCACTGGAGCCAGGCGCTGGCCTGGGGCGGTGTCGTCCTGGCCTTCATCGGCCTGCTCATCGCGGGCGCCATGTGGTTCGACGTGTTCGCCGACCTCCCTACGGTCCCCGCGTCCTGACCTCCGCGCGGTGAGCGTCTAAGGCACCCGCACCCCGTACGGGGCGGCCGTCTAAGGCCCCCTGGGGCCGAGAGTTGCGGCAACTGCCCGATGTGGCGGGACCCCCTTGGAGACGAAGCTTGTGGCATCGGAACAAGCACATCATCCAAGGGGAGAGACCGATGTTCGCTTACGAACTCCAGCAGGCCCGCCGTGACGACCTCCAGCACCGCGCCGACGCCTGGCGGCTGGCCCGGGACGCCAAGGCCGCCCGCGACGCCGCCCGCAGGAACCGCAGGACCACTAGGACCGCCGCCCGCACCGGCACCGAGGCGGACTCGGCCGCGGAGGCCCCCGCCTCCCCGCGCCCGTCCCGCGGCCGAGCCCGCCACCAAGCCGCATGACTGCGCCGCACCCGGCGCCGGCCCGGACCACCGCGACCGCGCTGCCGGGTGCGCGGGCGCAGGGGCCGCCCCCGGCGGGCGGCCCCTCTCCCGCGCCCGGCGGGAGGGACGGGCAAGGCGCCGCCCGGGTAATCGGTGTCGGGAGAAGGCGTGGGCGTGCGATGCTCGGCAGCGTGCAGACGCAGTCGCTGAGTCCCGAGTTCATTGGCCGTGACGCCGAGCTGGCGAAGCTCGGCGCCGCGCTGGCCGCCGCGGCGGCGGGGGAGCCGCAGGCGGTGCTGATCGGCGGGGAGGCGGGGGTCGGCAAGACCCGGCTGACCGAGGAATTCGTGGCCGCCGCGCGGGCGGCCGGCGCGGTCACCGCGGTCGGCGGCTGCGTGGAGATCGGCGCGGACGGACTGCCGTTCGCCCCGATCTCGACGGCGCTGCGCGCCCTGTACCGGGCGCTCGGCGCCGAGCTGACGGCCGCCGCGGCCGGGCAGGAGGCCGAGCTGGCCCGGCTGCTGCCCGAGCTGGCCGAATCCGGCGGCGGCCTGCCGCGCGACCCGCACGACGAGGACGGCCGGGTCCGCCTCTTCGAGCTCACCGCCCGCCTGCTGGAACGGCTCGGCGCCGACCGTACGCTCGTCGTCGTCCTGGAGGACCTGCACTGGGCCGACCGCTCCACCCGCGAGCTGCTGGCGTATCTCTTCCGCTCCCTCCAGCGCGCCCGCGTGCTGATCGCGGGCACCTACCGCGCCGACGACATCCACCGCAGGCACCCGCTGCGGCCCTTCCTCGCCGAGACCGACCGGCTGCGGACCGTCAAGCGCATCGAGCTGCCCCGCTTCAGCCGCGCCGAAGTGCGCCGTCAGCTCGCGTCGATCCTCGGCGCGGAGCCCGCGGACGCCGTCGTGGACGAGGTCTTCACCCGCTCGGACGGCAACCCCTTCTTCGTCGAGGAGCTGGCGTGCAGCATCACCCGCGGCTGCGCCACCGGCATCAGCGAATCCCTCCGCGACCTGCTGCTGGTCCGCGTCGAGGCGCTGTCCGACGACGCCCAGCGGGTGGCGAAATTCGTCGCGGAAGGCGGCAGCACGGTGGAGTACCGGCTGCTCGAAGCCATCACGGGACTGGACGAGGACGCCCTGCTGGACGCGCTGCGCACCGCCGTGGGCGCCAACATCCTGCTGCCCTCCGACAGCGGTGAGGGCTACCGCTTCCGGCACTCCCTGGTCCGCGAGGCCGTCGGCGACGACCTGTTGCCCGGCGAGCGCAGCCGGATCAACCGGCGGTACGCGCGGGCCGTCGAGGCCGACCCGACGCTCGTCCGCGCCGACGAGCGGGCCGCGCGGCTCGCCAGTTACTGGTACGCCGCCCACGACCCGGCCAAGGCGCTGCCCGCCGTCCTGCGCGCCTCCGTCGAGGCCAGGCGGCGGCACGCGTACGCCGAGCAGTACCGGCTGCTGGAACGCGCGCTCGAACTGTGGGACGACGCCCCCGAGGAGACCCGCGCCGAGCTGCGGCCCGCCGACTACGCGGAGGCGTACCCGGCGTGCGGCTGCCACCCCGACACCCCGCTGAGCCTGCTCGACCTGCTCGCCGAGGTCACCGTCGCCGCCCGGCTCGGCGGCGAGCGGGAACGCGCGCACGCGATGGCCAAGCGGGCACTGCGGCTGATGGACCGCGACGACAGCGGCGACGACCCGCTGCGCGCCGCCTGGTTCTGGGCGCAGCGCTCCCGCGTCACCGAGGCGCTCGGCCGCGGCGACGGCTGGGACGAGCTGTCGCGCGCCCGCGAACTGGTCCGCGGCCAGCCGCCGTCCGCCGCGCACGCCGAGGTCCTCACGATGATCGCGAGCTGGATCATGGTGCACAAATCCGGCGCCGAGGGCATCGACATCGGGCGCCGCGCCGTCGAGTACGCCCGGCAGGCCGGCGCCCGCGACACCGAACTGCACGCCCGCGTCACCCTCGGCCTGCTCCAGGCCGACGGCGGTGACATCGACGGCGGCATCGCGGAGGTCGAGGAGGTACGGCGGCTGCTCAGCGGCGACCACGCGGTGCCCGGCGCCATCGCCCGCACCTACGGCAATCTGTCCTCCGTCCTGGAGGGCGCGGGCCGCTCCCGCGAGGCCGTCGCCGTCGCCCGCGAGGGCCAGCGGCTGATCGGCGCGCGCGTCTCGCTCGGCATCCGCTCGTGGCTGCTCACCAACGAGGGGGAGTCGCTGATCTCGCTCGGCCGGTACGCGGAGGCCGCCGTCGCCCTCGCCGAGGCGCTGCGGTACGCCGACGGCTCGTATCCGCGCGCGGGCATCGAGATGCACCACGGATTCCTCGCCCTGCTGCTCGGCGACACCGAGGCCGCCGTCCGTTACCAGGCCGCCGCCCGGTCCGGTCTCCTCCACGACACGCAGCCGCAGCACCTCATCCCGAGCCGCACCCTCGCGCTCCAACTGGCCTCGGCCCAGGGCCGGTTCGACGACGCGCGCCGCGAACTCCTCGGCGCGATCGACAGCGGCTTCGCCACCGGGACCACCCGCTTCGCCTGGCCCCTGCTCGCCGCGGGAGCCGCCGCCGAGGCCGACGGCGCCGCCGAACCGCGCGTCCTGGAACGTATCCGCGCCGCCGCCCGCGAGCTGTCCCGGCCGACGCCGCTCGCCGAGGCGTACGCCCTGGTGGTCGACGCCGAACTGGCCCGCGCCGAAGGCCGTACGGAGCCCGACCTGTGGGCCGCCGCCGCGCTCGCCTTCGCCCGCCAGGAACGGCCGTACGAACTGGCCGCCGTACGCCACCGGCACGCCGAGGCGCTGCTTGCCGCGGGACCCGAGGGCCGTGAGGAGGCCGGGTGCCTGCTCGCGCAGGCGTACGCGACGGCGGACGCCTTCGCCGCGCGCCCCCTGCGCGACCGGATCACCCGACTGGCCCAGCGCGGTCGCCTGCCCCTGGACAGCCCCGCGCCCCCCGCCGCGGACCCCGTCGAATCCCTCGGGCTCACCGCCCGTGAACGCGACGTGCTCCGCCTGGTCGCCGACGGCCTCACCAACCGTCAGGTCGCCGAAGTCCTGTTCATCTCACCCAAGACGGCGAGCGTCCACGTCTCCAACATCCTCGCCAAGCTCTCGCTGTCCACCCGCGGTGAGGCCGCCGCGCTGGCCCACCGGCTGAACCTCTTCGCCCCGGCGGCGTCCTGACGCCGCCCGCGCGGGTCAGCTCACCGTGAGGTGCAGGATGCGGTCGTCGCCCTTGGCGGGAGTGCCGCGGCCGTCGGTGTTACTGGTCGTCAGGTACAAGGTGCCGTCGTCGGCGGCGACGACGGTGCGCAGGCGGCCGTAGACGCCGGTGAAGAAGGACTGCGGGGCGGCGGCGGCGTGGACGCCGTCGAGGGGGATGCGCCACAGGCGGGCGCCGTGGAGGGCGGCCATCCAGATGGACCCGGCGGCGTAGGCGATCCCGCTGGGCGACGCCTGGTCGGTGTGCCACTGGACGACGGGGTCGACGTACCCCGCGCGGTGCGCGATGCCCTCGACGACCGGCCAGCCGTAGTTCTTGCCGGGCTCGATGAGATTCAGCTCGTCCCAGGTGTCCTGGCCGAACTCCGAGGCCCACAGGCGGCCCTTGTCGTCCCAGGCCAGGCCCTGCACATTGCGGTGGCCGTCGGAGTAGTCGAGGGAACCGGGCGTGGGGTTGTCCTTCGGCGGCTGCCCGTCGGGCGTCATCCGCAGGATCTTCCCGGCGAGCGAGGACTTGTCCTGCGCGAGCCCGCGCTGGTTGGTCTCACCGGTCCCGGCGTACAGCATCTTGTCGGGGCCGAAGGCGATCCGCCCGCCGTTGTGGATGGTGCCGCTGGGGATGCCCCGCAGGATCGTGTCGGGGGCGCCGAGCTGCTGGCCCTCGGCGTGCGAGGTGTCGTACAGCATCCGGACGATGCGGTTGTCCGACGCGGTCGTGAAGTACGCGTAGACCAGCCGGTCGGAGCCGAAGTCGGGGGAGACCGCGAGGCCGAGCAGACCGCCCTCGCCGCCCGCCTGGACGCCGGGCACGGTGCCGACCGCGCTGGTGGTCTTCTTGACCGGGTCCACGCGGACGATCCGGCCGGTGTCGCGGGAGCCGACCAGCATGGTGCCGTCCGGCAGCGTCGCGACGCCCCACGGGGTGTCGAGCCCGGAGGCGACGGTGCCGGTCACCTTCGCGGTGCCCTTGGCGGGCGCGGCGGACTCCGACGGGCTGGCGGGCGGCGCGGTGGTCCCGGCCGTGCCGCCGCTCGGGGAGGGCGCGGACGGCGAGGCGCCACTGCCCGACGGCCGGGGAGTGACGAGATTCGGGCCGTCCGACGAGCAGCCGCCGAGGACGAGTACGGCCACGGCGGCCACAGTCCCGGCCGCCGTCCGGCGGACCCGCCCGCGGCGCACTGCGCTCCAAGACCTCACGGCGCTCACTCCCTCGTTTCGCCCCAGCACATCACACGCGAGCGGCGTCCCGCCCGCCGATCACCCGTACCCGCCGGGGCCGCACGGCAGACCCGCGTCAGTCCCACGAGCCGCGCGCGGCGGGCAGCTCCGCGATCTCCGACAGGTCCTCCGAGGTCAGCCGCAGCCGCGCGGCCCCGGCGTTCTCGGCCGTCCAGCGGGCCGACTTGGCGCCGGGGACCGGCACGACGTGCGGCCCCTGGGCGAGGACCCAGGCCAGGGCGACCTGGGCGGCGGTCGCGTCGTGCCGCTGGGCCACCCGGCGCAGTCCGGCCACCACGGGCTGGTTGGCGGCCATCATCTCGGCGGTGAAGCGCGGATGCCGGGCGCGCAGGTCGTCCGGCTCGAAACCGCCGCCGGGCGTCAGCGTGCCGGTGAGGAAGCCGTTGCCCAGCGGCATCGCGGCCATGAAGCCGATCCCGCGCGCCGCGCACCACGGCAGCAGCGACTCCAGGGCCTCGGCCGCCCACACCGACAGCTCGGCCTGCACACAGCTGACCGGGAAGACCTGCTGGGCGCGTACGAGGTGCCGGATCGTCTCGTCGTGCAGGTGCGCGCCGGTGCGGCGGTTGCCGCGCGCGCCGACCGCGCACAGGCCGAGCGCCCGCACCTTGCCCGCCGCGACCAGTTCCGCCATCGCACCCCAGGTCTCCTCGATGGGCACCTCGGCGTCCACCCGGTGGAGCTGGTAGAGGTCGATGACGTCGGTCTGGAGGCGGCGCAGCGACGCGTCGCAGGCGCGTTTGACGTACCCGGGGCGGCCGTTGGCGACGATGTGCTGCTCGCCGACGAGCAGCCCGCACTTGGTGGAGACGAACGCGTCGCGCCGCCGCTCCCTCAACACCCGCCCCAGCAGCAGCTCGTTGGTGAACGGGCCGTACATGTCGGCGGTGTCCAGCAGCGTCGAACCCGTGTCGAGCGCGGTGTGCACGGCCCGCAGCGACGTCTCGCCGTCCTGGCGCGAGGTGCTGTACGCCCAGCTCATCGGCATGCATCCCAGGCCCACGGCGCCCACTTCGAGAGCTGCTGCACCGATTGTCCTGCGCTCCACCCGACCGTCCTCCCTCAAAGGGCCGTTCGTGATCCGCCGGACCGATCCCAGCCGCCGCCCCACTGTGTCATAGCCTCCTGACCATGAACGACATGACCCGAGACCGCCGTCCCCAGGTGTGGCTCTCCGTGCCGCCCGAGGGCGTGGACGGACTGCCGGACGCCTTCGAGTACGTCTTCTGGGACGGTGACGGCGACTTCCCCGCCGACCCGGCGGACGCCGCCTTCTACGTCGTCCCCTACATGAAGGGCGCGACCGCGGGAGCGCTGCCGCTGCCGCGGATGACCGGGGTGCGCGCCGTGCAGACGCTCAGCGCCGGAGTGGACCACATCCTGCCGCACCTGGAGCGACTGCCGCCCGGCGTGAGCCTGTGCAACGCGCGCGGGGTGCACGAGGCGAGCACCGCGGAACTCGCCCTCGCGCTCGTCCTCGCCTCGCTGCGCGGCATCCCGCGCTTCGTGCGCGGCCAGGACGCCGAGGAGTGGCACGGCGGTTTCTACCCGGCGCTCGCCGACCGCGAGGTGCTGATCGTCGGGTACGGCTCGATCGGCGCGGCCGTCGAGGAGCGGCTGATCCCGTTCGAGTGCGAGGTGGTGCGGGTGGCGCGCGGCGCCAGGAACGCGCCGCGCGGACCGGTGCACGCCCTCTCCGAGCTGCCGCGCCTCCTTCCGTCCGCCGACGTGGTGGTGCTCACCACTCCGCTGACCGAGCAGACCCGCGGCCTGGCCGGCGCGGAGTTCCTGGCCCGGATGAAGGACGGCGCGCTGCTGGTGAACATGGCGCGCGGCCCGGTCGTCGACACCGAGGCGCTGCTCGCCGAGACCGGGGCGGGGCGGCTGACCGCGGCGCTCGACGTCACCGACCCCGAACCGCTGCCCGCGGGGCACCCGTTGTGGCACGCGCCGGGCGTGCTGATCAGCCCGCACGTGGGCGGCAGCACCTCGGCCTTCATGCCGCGCGCCCAGCGGCTGATCCGCGAGCAGCTCGTACGCTTCGCGGCCGGTGAACCGCTGGAGAACGTCGTCGCGACGAGCTGACCCGGCTGGCCGAGCGACCGGCCGACCGGCCGATGGGCGGACCGAGACGTCCCGCGCACGGCCGTCGGGACGCGGCCGACGCGTATGCGTGAGGCGGGACGGGCACGCCTACAGCACGGGGGAGGACGGCCCTTCGGCACGCGGCGACCGCACGCGCGTCCGCCATCTTCCCTGTGGTTACGCTGAGTAGAGGAACTATGTCCCTGAGTGACGGATCTGGTGTATCGTCCCGATCGGGGGACTCACCGGGGCCGGGAGGGACGGCCACGGTGATGTGAACGACGAGCAAGTGAAGGGGGGCGACGGGCGATGCACGGCCGATGGATTCACTCCGGTCACTCCAGCGCGCGGGCCCAGAGCGCCGTACTGAGCAGCACACCGCGGCCGTTCGGCCCGCGCCGACGACACCGGACCGCACGGTGAGCTCCACCGGGGCGGTGCTCGCCCGCCCTTCGGCGCGCGGCGGCCGGGCGGGCCTGCTGCCCCAACTCCTGGTCGCGGTCCTGTGCGGCGGCTACACCACCGGCGCCGTGCTCGGCTGGGGCTCCAGCGAAGTCGCCCTGGTCATGGGCGACTTCGGACTCTCCGCCGCCGCGGCCACCGCCACCGTCTCCTCGCTGGTCTACGCGCGCAAGGTCTGCGGCCAACACCGCCCCGCCTGGCTGCTGTTCGCGGTCTCCTCCGCGATGGTCGCGCTCGGCAACGGCATCTGGGGCTGGTACGAGGTGGTGCTGCGCCGCCCGGTGCCGCAGACCTCCGCCGCCGACTTCTGCTTCCTGATGTTCGCGCCGCCCGCCATCATCGGCCTGCTCGTCCTGGCCAAACGCCCGGTCACCAGAGCCGGTTGGGTCTGCCTGGCGCTGGACGCGTCGCTGATCGGCGGCTCGCTGCTCACCTTGTCGTGGAGCCTGGCGCTCGCCCACACCGCGGCCTGGGACGGCCCGAGCACCGCGCGCATGGCGCTCTCGCTGGCCTACCCGCTGCTGGACATCGTCCTGGTCAGCATGGTGCTCGCCCTGCACTTCCGGCGCTCGGCCGCCAACCGCGCCGCGGTCAACACCGCCATCGCCGCGCTCGCCATGACCGTGCTGTGCGACGCCCTGTTCACCTCGCCGATCCTGCGCGAGCACTACCGCTCGGGCCAGATCCTCGACGCGGGCTGGTTCGCGGGCAGCATGCTGCTGGCGTACGCGCCGTGGACCGGCACCCGCACCGACCCGGTGCGGCGCACCGCCACCGCGACCCGCAAGGTCACCGGCTCGCTCGCCGCCCTCACGCCGTATCTGGCCGCCGCCGTCTGCACCCTCGGCATCCTCTACAACGTGATCACCGGCCAGAAGTGCGACCGCGTCGTCCTCTTCACCGGTTGCACCGTCGTCCTCGCCCTCGTCGTACGCCAGGGCATCATGCTGCTCGACAACATCTCGCTCACCCAGGAACTGGCCCAGAAGGAGAATCACTTCCGCTCCCTGGTCCAGGGGTCGAGCGACGTCATCATGATCGCCGCGCCCACCGGAGTGCTGCGCTACGTCAGCCCCGCCGCGCAGGGCGTCTACGGCCGCGACCCGGAGGAACTGGTCGGCACCGAACTGGCCGCGCACATCCACCCCGACGACCTGGGACGCGTCGTCCACGAGGTCCGCAGATTCCTCGCCGCGCCGCCCGGCGACGAACCCGCCACCAGGATCGAGTGCCGCATCCGCTCCGGCCACACCCGCAACCAGGACGGCTCGATGGCCGACGACTGCTGGCTCAGCGTCGAGTCCAGCGTCAACCGCTACCAGGGCGGCCTGATCTTCAACAGCCGGGACGTCACCGAACGCGTCAGGCTCCAGGCCCAGTTGCAGCACAACGCCTCGCACGACCCGCTCACCGACCTGCCCAACCGCGCGCTGTTCACCGAGCGCGTCACCCGCGCCCTGAGCGGCCGGAGGGCCGGTGACGCCCACGCCGCCCTGCTCTTCGTCGACCTCGACGGCTTCAAGGCCGTCAACGACACGGTCGGCCACCAGGCGGGCGACGAACTGCTGGTCCAGGCCGCCCGGCGGATACGGGACGCGCTGCGCTCCGGCGACACCGCGGCCCGGCTCGGCGGCGACGAGTTCGCCGCCCTGGTCTGCGGCGCCAGCGCCGACCCGCGTGAGCGCGAGTTCCAGATCCTCGACATCGCGGAACGCCTGCGGTCGGTGCTCTGCGAGCCGTACCGCGTGGAGGGCGGCGAGGTACGGGTCGCCGCCAGCATCGGCATCGCCTTCGCCGAACCCGGCGCCACCCCCGGCGAGCTGATGCGCAACGCGGACCTGGCGATGTACCGCGCCAAGCAGGCGGGCAAGGGCCGCGTCGAGGTCTACGCACCGCAGATGCAGGCCGACGTCGTCCGCCGCACCGAACTGGCCGGCCGGCTCCGCAAGGCGCTGCACGACGGCGAGTTCACCCTGCTCCACCAGCCCGTGGTGGAACTGGACAGCGGCCGGGTCACCTCCGTCGAGGCGCAGGCCCGCTGGCGGTCCGCGCAGGGCATCCTCTTCACCCCCGCCGAATTCCTGCGCGCCACCGAGGACACCGACCGTTCCTTAGAGCTGGGGCGGTGGCTGCTGGAACAGGCGGTGGAGCAGGCGGCGCTGCGGTACGGGGCCGGTCACACCGTCCCCGTCGCCGTCCGGCTCCCCGCCCACCGCCTGCTCCACCGCGACCTCCCCGTGTCCGGCATCGAGACCATGCTCACCCGGCACGGACTGCCCCCCGGCGGCCTCGTCCTGGAGCTGGCGGGCGGCGACCCCCGGATCGCCCTGGACGACCTGGAGCGGCGGCTGTCGGCGCTGCGCAGGATGGGCGTACGGATCGCGCTCGGCGGCTTCGGCGGCGGCTACGCCTCGCTCATCGCGCTGCGCAGACTCCCCGTCGACCTCGTCAAGCTCGACCGCTGCTTCGTGGAGGGCGTCGTGGAGTCGGCCCGGCTGCACAAGATCACCCGCGGTCTGCTGCGGATCGCCCACGACCTGGGCGTGGGCAGCGTCGCCGACGGCGTGGACCGCCCCGAGCAACTGCACGTCCTGCGCGACATGGGCTGTACGCACGGCCAGGGCATGGCCTTCTCGGGGCCGCTGGACGAGCACCGGCTGCGCGGCTCGCTGACCCGCGGCGGCTATCCCGTACCGCGGGAAACACCCCGTGAACAGGTCACATCGAACGGACTTCCGCTGCCCTCGCGTCGCTCAAATACTGAGACGCGTGTCCCACCGGCTTGACACCCGCCGGGGTCCGGGAGGAAGGTCAAGGCCATGCGCACCCGAATTCTCGTACTTGGAAAGCGCGTCGGCTGACCGAGGCCGTACAGCCTCGCACACGCACCGACGCGCTCCCCTCGCTTGCCTCACGGCACGAGGGGTTTTTTGTTGTCCGGCCCCCGTCGGACACCCCCACAAAACCCTCATCACCCCCATCTTCGAGAGAAGAGAACGCAGATGACCGAGCAGGCCAACGGGTCCCACCATCCGCAGCCGCGGACCCGCAGCGCGGCTCCCGCCGCAGCAGCCACCCCCGAGCGCATGACGGGCGCGCAGTCGCTCATCCGCTCCCTCGAGGCCGTTGGCGCCGACACGGTATTCGGCATTCCCGGGGGCGCGATCCTGCCCGCGTACGACCCGCTCATGGACTCCGCGAAGGTCCGGCACATCCTGGTCAGGCACGAGCAGGGCGCCGGACACGCCGCCACCGGCTACGCGCAGGCCACCGGCAAGGTCGGCGTGTGCATGGCCACCTCGGGCCCCGGCGCGACCAACCTCGTGACGCCGATCGCCGACGCCCACATGGACTCGGTGCCGATCGTCGCCATCACCGGGCAGGTCGCCGCCAAGGCCATCGGGACCGACGCCTTCCAGGAGGCGGACATCTGCGGCATCACCATGCCGATCACCAAGCACAACTTCCTGGTCACCGACGCGGCCGACATCCCGCGCACCATCGCCGAGGCGTTCCACATCGCCTCCACCGGCCGCCCCGGCCCGGTCCTGGTCGACATCGCCAAGGACGCGATGCAGAACGAGACGACGTTCTCCTGGCCGCCGCAGCAGGACCTGCCCGGCTACCGCCCGGTGACCAAGCCGCACGCCAAGCAGATCCGCGAGGCCGCCCGGCTGATCAACGAGGCCAAGCGCCCCGTGCTCTACGTCGGCGGCGGCGTCATGAAGGCCCGCGCCACCGGCGAGCTGCGCATCCTCGCGGAACTGACCGGCGCGCCCGTCACCACCACCTTGATGGCGCTCGGCTCCTTCCCCGACAGCCACCCGCAGCACGTCGGCATGCCCGGCATGCACGGCGACGTCGCCGCGGTCACCGCGCTCCAGAAGGCCGACCTGATCGTCGCCCTCGGCGCCCGCTTCGACGACCGCGTCACCGGCCGCCTCGACACCTTCGCGCCGTACGCCAAGGTCGTGCACGCCGACATCGACCCGGCCGAGATCTCCAAGAACCGCGTCGCGGACGTCCCGATCGTCGGTGACGCCCGCGAGGTGCTCGCCGATCTGATCGTCGCCGTCCAGGCCGACCACGAGGCCGGTCACAAGGGCGACTACACCGGCTGGTGGGAGCACCTGAACTTCTGGCGCAACACCTACCCGCTCGGCTACGACCTGCCCTCCGACGGCAGCCTGTCCCCGCAGCAGGTCATCGAGCGGATCGGCCAACTCGCCCCGGAGGGCACGCTGTTCGCCGCGGGCGTCGGCCAGCACCAGATGTGGGCCGCCCAGTTCATCAAGTACGAGAAGCCCTCCACCTGGTTCAACTCCGGCGGCGCGGGCACCATGGGCTACGCGGTCCCGGCCGCCATGGGCGCCAAGGCCGGCCGCCCCGACGCCACGGTCTGGGCGATCGACGGCGACGGCTGCTTCCAGATGACCAACCAGGAACTGGTCACCTGCGCGCTCAACAACATCCCGATCAAGATCGCGATCATCAACAACGGCGCGCTGGGCATGGTCCGCCAGTGGCAGAACCTCTTCTACGGCGAGCGGTTCTCCAACACCGTGCTGCACTCCGGCGCCGAGAACGTCCCCGGCTCCACGCAGGGCGTCGGCTCCATCCAGAACCGCGGCACTCGCGTCCCGGACTTCGTGAAGCTGTCCGAGGCGATGGGCTGCGTGGGCTTGCGCTGCGAGACCCCCGAGGAACTGGACGCGGTCATCGCCAAGGCCAACTCCATCAACGACCGCCCCGTCGTCGTGGACTTCATCGTCCACGAGGACGCGATGGTGTGGCCGATGGTCGCCGCAGGCACCTCCAACGACGAGATCATGGCCGCCCGCGACGTCCGCCCGGACTTCAGCGACGAGCTGGACGACTGAAGCGACCGCGGACACGTGAGAGAAGGAATCCCGACCATGTCCAAGCACACCCTCTCCGTCCTGGTGGAGAACAAGCCCGGTGTCCTCGCCCGGATCACGGCGCTGTTCTCCCGGCGCGGCTTCAACATCGACTCCCTCGCGGTCGGCACCACCGAGCACCCCGAGATCTCCCGCATCACCATCGTGGTCAACGTGCTGGACGAACTGCCGTTGGAGCAGGTCACCAAGCAGCTCAACAAGCTCGTCAACGTGCTGAAGATCGTCGAACTCGACCCCGCGTCGGCGGTTCAGCGCGAACTCGTTCTGGTGAAGGTGCGGGCCGACAACGACTCGCGCTCCCAGATCGTGGAGATCGTCCAGCTCTTCCGCGCCAAGACCGTGGACGTCTCCCCGGAGGCCGTCACCATCGAGGCCACCGGCGGCGCCGACAAGCTGGAGGCCATGCTCAAGATGCTGGAGCCCTTCGGCATCAAGGAACTCGTCCAGTCCGGCACCATCGCCGTCGGCCGGGGCGCCCGTTCCATCACCGACCGCAGCCTGCGCGCGCTGGACCGCTCCGCGTAGCACCGCGGCGTCACGTAACGCCTCCTCGCCCGAATCCGTATGGCGAGACCCCGCAACCCCCGTGTCCCCACCCGTCGTACGGTGGACCGTACAACCCGATCCAAGGAGAGACCCGAAGTGGCCGAGCTGTTCTACGACGACGACGCCGACCTGTCCATCATCCAGGGCCGCAAGGTCGCGGTCATCGGATACGGCAGCCAGGGCCACGCCCACGCGCTGTCGCTGCGTGACTCGGGCGTCGACGTGCGCGTCGGTCTGCACGAGGGCTCCAAGTCCAAGACCGTGGCCGAGGAGCAGGGCCTGCGCGTGGTGTCGGTGGCCGAGGCCGCCGCCGAGGCCGACGTGATCATGATCCTGGTCCCGGACCCGATCCAGGCCAAGGTCTACGAGGAGTCCATCAAGGACAACCTGAAGGACGGCGACGCCCTCTTCTTCGGCCACGGCCTCAACATCCGGTTCGGCTTCATCAAGCCGCCGGCCGGTGTCGACGTGTGCATGGTCGCCCCCAAGGGCCCCGGCCACCTGGTCCGCCGTCAGTACGAGGAAGGCCGCGGCGTGCCCTGCATCGCCGCCGTCGAGCAGGACGCCACCGGCAAGGGCTTCCCGCTGGCCCTGTCGTACGCCAAGGGCATCGGCGGCACCCGCGCCGGCGTCATCAAGACCACCTTCACCGAGGAGACCGAGACCGACCTCTTCGGTGAGCAGGCGGTCCTGTGCGGCGGCACCTCCGCACTGGTCAAGGCCGGCTTCGAGACCCTGGTCGAGGCGGGCTACCAGCCGGAGATCGCGTACTTCGAGTGCCTCCACGAGCTGAAGCTGATCGTGGACCTCATGTACGAGGGCGGCCTGGAGAAGATGCGCTGGTCGGTCTCCGAGACCGCCGAGTGGGGCGACTACGTCTCCGGCCCGCGGATCATCAACGAGAACACCAAGGCCGAGATGAAGAAGATCCTCGGCGAGATCCAGGACGGCACCTTCGCCAACAACTGGATCGCCGAGTACAACGCCGGTCTGCCGAAGTACAACGAGTACAAGAAGGCCGACGAGGACCACCTGCTGGAGACGACCGGCCGCAAGCTGCGCAAGCTGATGAGCTGGGTCGACGAAGAGGCGTAACACCCCTCACACGGTCTCGGGGGCTCTCGGCCGCCGGGCGGGCCAAGGGGTCTGTCCGGCGGGTGAGAAGCCCCTTGGCCGTGGCGTACAACCACCTTCGGGTGATCCTTACACCAAGGCGTAGGGTGCCCGTCAACGCGCCGATACACTGCCTTAACAAGCGCGTCAGGCTCACAGCGTCGTGCGTCTTCCACGCGGCATGCCATCCCCTCCCTCCCTGGAGCGACCGCGGGACCGGCCGCCCACGAAGGACAAGTGAGGACCACGTGAGCCAGAAGCCTGTCGTACTCATCGCAGAAGAGCTGTCGCCCGCCACGGTGGACGCGCTCGGCCCGGACTTCGAGATCCGGCACTGCAACGGGGCGGACCGAGCCGACCTGCTGTCCGCGATCACCGATGTCGACGCCATCTTGATCCGCAGCGCCACCAAGGTCGACGCGGAAGCCGTAGCCGCCGCGAGCAAACTCCGGGTCGTCGCCCGCGCGGGCGTCGGCCTCGACAACGTCGACGTCTCCGCCGCCACCAAGGCCGGCGTCATGGTCGTCAACGCGCCGACCTCCAACATCGTGACCGCCGCCGAGCTGGCCTGCGGTCTGATCATCGCCACCGCGCGCAACATCGCCCCGGCCAACGCCGCGCTCAAGAACGGCGAGTGGAAGCGGAACAAGTACACCGGCGTCGAGCTGAGCGAGAAGACCCTCGGCGTCGTCGGCCTCGGCCGGATCGGCGTGCTGGTCGCCCAGCGGATGTCCGCCTTCGGGATGAACATCGTCGCGTACGACCCCTATGTGCAGCCCGCGCGCGCCGCGCAGATGGGCGTCAAGCTGCTCACGCTGGACGAGCTGCTCGAAGCCGCGGACTTCATCACCGTGCACCTGCCCAAGACGCCCGAGACGCTCGGCCTGATCGGTGACGAGGCGCTGCACAAGGTCAAGCCGTCGGTCCGGATCGTGAACGCCGCGCGCGGCGGGATCGTGGACGAGGAGGCGCTGGCCTCGGCGCTCAAGGAGGGCCGGGTCGCGGGCGCGGGTCTGGACGTATACAGCAAGGAGCCGTGCACCGACTCCCCGCTGTTCCAGTTCGACAACGTGGTGGCCACCCCGCACCTGGGCGCCTCCACCGACGAGGCGCAGGAGAAGGCGGGCATCGCCGTCGCCCGCTCGGTGCGCCTCGCGCTCGCCGGTGAGCTGGTCCCGGACGCGGTCAACGTCCAGGGCGGCGTCATCGCCGAGGACGTCAAGCCCGCTCTGCCGCTCGCCGAGAAGCTCGGCCGGATCTTCACCGCGCTGGCCGGGGAGGTCGCGGCCCGCCTCGACGTCGAGGTCTCCGGCGAGATCACCCAGCACGACGTGAAGGTGCTGGAACTCAGCGCGCTCAAGGGCGTGTTCGAGGACGTCGTCGCCGAGACGGTCTCCTACGTCAACGCGCCGCTGTTCGCGCAGGAGCGCGGGGTCGAGGTCCGCCTCACCACCAGCTCCGAGTCGCCCAACCACCGCAATCTGGTGACGGTGCGCGGCACGCTCGCCGACGGCACCGAGGTCTCGGTCTCCGGCACGCTGGCCGGGCCGAAGAACATCCAGAAGATCGTCGCGGTCGGCGACGTCGACACCGACCTGGTGCTCGCCGACCACATGGCCTTCCTGCGCTACACCGACCGCCCCGGCGTGGTCGGCACCCTCGGCCGCATCCTCGGCGAGGTCGGCGTCAACATCGCCGGTATGCAGGTCGCCCGCGCCGCCGCCGGCGGCGACGCGCTGGTCGCCCTCACCGTCGACTCCACGATCCCGGCCGGTGTCCTCAGCGACATCGCGGCGGAGATCGGCGCGACGTCCGCCCGCGCGGTGAACCTGACGGACTGACGGTCCGCACGCGTACGACGGCGCCGCCTCCCACCCGGTGTGGGGGGCGGCGCCGTCGTATGTCCCGGCCGCCCTACAGCCGCGCCGCCTTCAGGGCCATATGGAGTAGCAGCCGCGACTCGCCGTCGGCCAGGTCGAGGCCGGTCAACTGCTCGATGCGCGAGAGCCGGTAGTAGAGGGTCTGGCGGTGGATGGCCAGCGCGGTGGCGGTGCGGCCGGCCTGCCCGGCGTTGTCGAGGAACGCCTCGGCGGTGTGGGCCAGTTCGCGGTGCGCGGGGGAGAGCAAGGGGGCGATCACCGGGTCCGGCGGGACGTCCGCCGGGAGCGCGGTCAGTAAACGGTAGGGGCCGATGCCCGACCACTTCGCGATCGGCCCGTGCAGCGGCTGCGCGAGCGCGGCGCGCGCCGCGTCCCCCGCCTCCCGCCACGCCTCCGGCAGCTCCGCGAGCGACTTGCGCCCGTCGCTGACCCCGGCCACCGCGCCCTCCGAGGCCACCTCCCCGAGCACCCGCGCCGCCGCCGACCTGGCCGTGGCCAGCAGTTGTACGGTGCGCAGCCGCACCAGCAGCGCGACGCAGTCGCCGCGCGGGCCCGGCACGAAACAGAGCGCGGCGGCCGACGGGATCGTCCGCGGCCCCGGCAGGTCGTCCTCGCCGCCGGACGGCGGCCGGATGCAGACCAGCGCGTGCGGCTCGTCGGCGTCCGGGCCGAGCGCCGTCCGCAGCGCGTCCTCCGCGTTGTCGCGGGCGGCGCGGGTGCGGGCGGTCAGCAGGTCGCGCAGCGCCCGGCCGGTGCCCGCGCCCTCGCGGGCCGTCACCGCGAGCCGGTCGCCGATCCTGGCGGCCACCGCCATCGCCGCGTCGAGCTGGGTCGCGGTGTGCTCGGCCTCGTCCAGCAGCCAGACGTAGCCGTGCACCACGCCGCCGTGCCGCACGGGCAGGCAGAGTCTGCCGCGGAAGACGCCCGCCGAGGGCGCGGCCGGAATCCGTACCGGCCCGGTGGCGCGGGTGATGCCGAACTGCTCGAACCAGGCGCGGACCTCGGTGGTGGAGCCGCGCGTGAGGATCGACCGGGTACGCACCGGGTCCGTCGCGCCGTCGTCACCGTCGTGCACGCCGAAGGCGATCAGCCGGAAGTCCCGGTCCTCCAAGGTCGCGGGCGCCCCCAGCAGCGCCGACACCTCGTCGACCAGCTCCTGGAGATCGCCGCCGAAGCCACTGAAACCGCCGCTGCCGCCGTAGTCACTACGCACTCGTCCATTCTCCCTCATACATCTGTATGAGGGACCACACCCTGATGCGTGACAGGTGTCGCTGGTCCAACGGGTAGGCGAATCCTAGATTCGGGGCGACGGCCGGGGACGGCCGTTCCCCCGTACCGCCCTCGTCCCGGAGGAGCCACCGTGCTCGGTCCCGTGTTGCTCGCCGCCTCGCGCAGCGACCGTATGCGCCGCGTCGTCGCCGCCGCACCCGTCACCCGTCCCGTGGTGAACCGCTTCATCGCGGGCGACGAACTGCGCCCCGCGATGGACACCGTGCGGTCGCTGACCGCCTCCGGCCTCGACGTCACCCTCGACCACCTCGGTGAGGACGTCACCGACCGGGCCACCGCGCAGGCCACCAGGGACGCGTATCTGCGGCTGCTGGAAGCGCTGCGGAACGACGGCCTCGGCAGCCGCGCCGAGGTGTCGGTGAAGCTGTCCGCCTTCGGCCAGACGCTGCCCGACGGCGGCCACGACATCGCGCTGGCCAACGTACGGCGGGTCGCCGAACTGGCCGCCGAGGTCGGCACCACCGTCACCCTCGACATGGAGGACCACACCACCGTCGACTCGACGCTGGCGATACTCCACGAGCTGCGCCGCGAGCACCCCGGCACCGGCGCCGTCCTCCAGTCGTATCTCTTCCGCACCGAGGACGACGCCCGCGCGCTGGCGGTCGCGGGCTCGCGCGTACGGCTGGTCAAGGGCGCGTACAAGGAGCCCGCCGAGGTCGCCTTCCAGGCCAAGGCCGACGTGGACAAGGCGTACGTCAGGGCGCTGCGCATCCTCTTCGCGGGCGACGGCTACCCGATGGTCGGCTCGCACGACCCGCGCATGATCGCCATCGCTCAGGACCTGGCGGCGCGCAACCACCGGCCGGCCGGGTCGTACGAGTTCCAGATGCTGTACGGCATCCGGGCCGCGGAGCAGCGGCGGCTCGCGGACGAAGGCGAACGTATGCGCATCTATGTGCCGTACGGCGCAGACTGGTACGGATACTTCATGCGCCGCCTCGCGGAGCGCCCGGCGAACCTCGCCTTCTTCCTCCGCTCCTTCCTCCCCGCCCGCTGATCCGGCCCGCCGGTCCCGGGCCCCTGATCCGCCCGTCGACTCCCGCCCGCTGATCCCCCTTTCTTCACCGAAGGAGAAACGCTTCATGGACGCCGTGACCCAGGTTCCCGCGCCGGTCAACGAGCCGGTGCACTCGTACGCGCCGGGCAGCCCGGAGCGCGCCCGTCTGGAGGCGAAGCTCAAGGAACTGGCGGGCAACCCCGTCGACCTGCCGATGTTCATCGGCGGCGAGCAGCGCATGGGCGGCGGCGAGCGCTCCGACGTCGTGCAGCCGCACAACCACGGCGCCGTGCTCGGCAGCTACGCCGAGGCCACCGCGCAGGACGCGCAGGACGCGGTCGACGCCGCGCTGGCCGCCGCCCCCGCCTGGCGGGCGATGGCCTTCGACGACCGCGCCGCGATCATCCTGCGCGCCGCGGAGCTGCTCGCCGGACCCTGGCGCGAGACGATCGTGGCCTCCACGATGCTCGGCCAGGGCAAGACCGCCCAGCAGGCCGAGATCGACAGCCCCTGCGAACTGGTCGACTTCTGGCGGTTCAACGTCCACTTCGCGCGGCAGATCCTCGCCGAGCAGCCGGTCGCCAACGCCCCCGGCGTCTGGAACCGCCTCGACCACCGCCCGCTCGAAGGCTTCGTCTACGCGATCACGCCGTTCAACTTCACGGCCATCGCGGGCAATCTGCCCACCGCGCCCGCCCTGATGGGCAACGTCGTGGTGTGGAAGCCGTCGCCGACGCAGACCCACTCGGCCGTCCTGCTGATGAAGGTGCTGCGCGAGGCCGGGCTGCCCGACGGCGTCATCAACCTGGTGACCGGCAACGGCATCGCCGTCTCCGAGGTCGCGCTGACCCACCCGGACCTCGCCGGTATCCACTTCACCGGCTCCACCAAGACCTTCCAGCACCTGTGGCGCACGGTCGGCGAGCACATCGAGGGCTACAAGTCCTACCCCCGGATCGTCGGCGAGACCGGCGGCAAGGACTTCGTAGTCGCGCACCCGTCCGCCGACCCCGCGATCCTGAAGACCGCCCTGACCCGCGGCTCCTTCGAGTACCAGGGCCAGAAGTGCTCGGCCTCCTCCCGCGCCTACATCCCGCGCTCGATCTGGGACGGCGGCTTCAAGGAGGAGTTCGCGGCCGAGGTCGACGGCATCACCATGGGCGACGTCACCGACCTGTCCAACTTCCTCGGCGCCGTCATCGACGAGCGGTCCTTCGCCAAGAACAAGGCCGCCATCGACCGCGCCAAGGCCGACCCGACGATCGAGGTCGTCGCGGGCGGCACGTACGACGACTCGGTCGGGTACTTCATCCGCCCGACCGTCCTGGTCTCCACCGACCCGGCCAACGAGATCTTCCGCGAGGAGTACTTCGGCCCGGTGCTCGGTGTGTACGTCTACGAGGACGCCGACTTCGAGACGATGCTCGCGCAGATGGAGTCGGTCTCGGCGTACGGCCTGACCGGTTCGGTCATCGCGCAGGACCGGGCCGCGGTGGCCGACGTGATGGAGAAGCTGCGGTTCGCCGCGGGCAACTTCTACATCAACGACAAGTCGACCGGCGCCGTCGTCGGCCAGCAGCCGTTCGGCGGCGGCCGGGCGTCGGGCACCAACGACAAGGCGGGCGCCGCGCAGAATCTGCTGCGCTGGACGTCCACGCGCTCCATCAAGGAGACGCTGGTCCCGCCGACGGACTACCGCTACCCGCACCAGGGCTGACCACGCCCTGCCCTCAGCGGCCCCCGTCACCGGTCCCCATCCGGTGGCGGGGGCCTCCTCATGGGTGACGGTCGTCTCAGATAGTAGGAAGTCCGAGTAATTGTGGCGACAGGACGGCCACGCTGACCTAACTTTGTAAGAAGCCGAACGTCTCGCTCCATCGAGCGAGCGGCGGATGCGAGCAGCGCCCTTCGCGCGGGTCACCCCCGCGGCGCCCGCTCCCCGCCCCGTTCCGTGGCGACCGCCATCCATCTCCTCAAGTTTTCCCTGGAGTTGATCACCATGGACGAGACCGCCCGCCAGAACGCCCTCCGCGCCCTCCAGCGCAGCATGGACCGCCGCGACAACGGCGGCAGCACGGGCCACGAGGCCCGCTGACCGCACCCCGCACGAGCGGCGCGCGGCCGGCCCCGTGGCCCGGCCTCATGAGACCGGCTCCACACCACCGGTCTCACGGTTCCGGCCCTACCGCGCGCGCCGCGCCACCGTGAAGTGGTCGATCCGCGCACCCGTCTCCGCCAGCGCGGACACGGTCAGGGTCGACTCCCGCCCCGGCCGCGCGGGCTCGACGTCCACGGAGATGAACGAGTAGCCGGTGTAGCGGACCCGCGACCACTCGACGGTGTCGGCGACCTTGCCGCCGCCCTTCGCGGAGTGCCACGTCGTGACCGAGTCCACGTGGTGCTCCGCGCCCTCCACCGAGTCCGGCGCCGGGAAGTCGTACAGGCTGCGGCCCGCGCCGCCCGCGGTCACATAGACGACGCCGTCCGTCTCCGGCCGGGTCGTCGCACCGATCGCCACCTGCCGGGACACCTGCCCGCCGCGGATCGCGTCGGTCCGCTCGTACACGTGGTTGTGGCCGTTGATCACCAGGTCCACCCGGTGCTTCTCGAACAGCGGCACCCACTGCGCCTGCACACCGCCGTCCGAGGCGTGCGCGTTGGTGGTCGAGTACGCGCAGTGGTGGAAGAAGACCACCAGGAAGTCGATGCCGTGCTGCTTGCGGTACTGGCCGAGCGTCCGGTCCAGCCACGCGGTCTGCTTGCCGCCGGTGATCCCGTAGTTGGCCGGGATCTCGTACGAGACGTCGTTGGCGTCCAGCGCGATCACCGCGGTGTTGCCGTAGACGAAGGAGTACGAGCCCGGCTGGTTCTTCGGGTCGTGGCCGTTGCCGGGCAGCGCCCAGCGGGCCTCTTGGCCGCCGTAGCCGTTGGGCGAGTACCAGGCCTCCATGTCGTGGTTGCCGGTGGTCACCATCCACGGCACCCGCGCGGCCACCGACTCGGTCTGCGCGAGGAAGGAGTCCCAGGTGCGCGCGTCGTAGTCCGCGCCGTCCGCGGGCAGGCCCGCGCCGTCCGGGTCGGCGTAGCAGATGTCACCCGCGTGCAGGTGGAAGGCCGGGTTGCGGGCCAGGATCAGCGAGTCGTTGGCCAGCGCGTGGTAGCTGACGCCCTGGTCGCCGAAGGCGGTGAAGGTGAAGCGCTCCCGCTTGCTCTGCGAGGGAGCGGTGGTGAAGGAACCCACGGTCGCGAAGGCGGCGGCGTCCGCCGGGTCGAAGCCCTCGTGGCCGACGCCGTAGTAGTAGGTGGTGTCGGGACGCAGCTTGTCCAGCGCCACGTGCAGGTAGAACTGGTCGACCGGCGGCAGCTTGCTGTTGAGGAGCTGCGGGGTGTGCAGCGCCCGCACCTCCGCCTCGATCTTGTGGCTGAGCGACCAGGGCTGGAGACCGACCCGCAGGAACGGCCTGCGGACCGCGAGCGGCACCTGCCAGGAGACCCGGAACTGGGTCTTCGGGTCGGGGCCGAAGGCGAGGTGGCGGCCGAACGGGGCGACCAGCGCGCCGTCGACGTGGTGCCCGGTGGCGGGCCGGCCGAGCAGCGTCGGGCCCGCGCCGGGGCTCGGGGTGCTCGCGGCGGCGACGCCGCTGAGGAGGCCGGAGGCGGCGATCGTGCCCGCGGCCGCGACACTGCCGCCGATGACCCGGCGGCGGGTCAGCTTGGCGCGCAGGTATTCGTGCTGCTCCGCCATGCTCATCCGACCGGCGAGCCTGGCGTCGATACCCATCTGTGGTGTGTCCATGACGCGCAATCTCCCAGCGCCGTCCTACCGTGGCCCGACTGGCGTCCGTCCGCGCGGTGAACGCGGCGTGGCGACCGGCTGACGCCCAGGATGCCGGATACCTCCGGTCGTCCGGCATGCGGACACGCCGTGTCAGGGGCTGGGACGCGGAGTAGGGTGCACGGCATGTCTCGCAGCATCAGCCTCGCAGTGATCCCCGGTGACGGAATCGGCCAGGAAGTCGTGACGGAGGGCCTCAAGGTCCTTGCCGCCGTGCTTCCGCAGGACGTCAAGCTGGAGACGGAGGAGTTCGACTTCGGCGCGAAGCGCTACCACGCCACCGGTCAGACGCTGACCGACGACGACCTCGGCCGGCTCAAGGCGCACGACGCGATCCTGCTGGGCGCGATCGGCGACCCGTCGGTGCCGTCGGGCGTGCTGGAGCGCGGCTTCCTGCTCAAGCTCCGCTTCGCCTTCGACCACCATGTGAACCTGCGGCCGAGCAAGCTGTTCCCCGGTGTCGCCTCGCCGCTCGCGGGCACCCCGGAGATCGACTTCGTCGTGGTCCGCGAGGGCACCGAGGGCCCGTACACCGGCAACGGCGGCTCGATCAGGACCGGCACCGAGCACGAGGTGGCCACCGAGGTCAGCCTGAACACCGCCTTCGGCATCGAGCGCGTGGTGCGCGACGCGTACGCCCGCGCCCAGGCCCGCCCCCGCAAGAAGCTCACGCTCGTGCACAAGAACAACGTGCTCGTGTACGCGGGCCACCTGTGGACCCGGATCTTCGAGCAGGTCGGCGCCGAGTTCCCCGAGGTCAGCACCGACTACCTGCACGTGGACGCGGCGACGATCTTCCTCGTCACGCAGCCCGAGCGGTTCGACGTGATCGTCACCGACAACCTCTTCGGCGACATCATCACCGACCTGGCCGCGGCCGTCTCCGGCGGCATCGGCGTGGCCGCCAGCGGCAACATCAACCCCAGCCGCGACTTCCCCTCGATGTTCGAGCCGGTGCACGGCTCCGCGCCCGACATCGCGGGCCAGTCCAAGGCCGACCCGACCGCCACCGTGCTCTCGGTCGCCCTGCTCCTGCGGCACCTCGGTTACGAGGCCGAGGCCGGGCGGATCGACGCCGCCGTCCAGGCCGACCTGTCCGAGCGCACCGGACAGCCCGCCCGCAGCACGGTCGCGATCGGTGACGCGCTGGCCGCCCGGGTATCCGCCTGACGCGGCGGTCCGACCTCGAGGCCAGGGGCTGCCCCGGCCCCACCTGTAGGTACCCGGCCCCACCGCTGCGATAATCGGCGGTGGGGCCGCGGTGCGACCGGATGCTCGGACGTCCTAGGACCTGTCCCGGTGTCCCCGCCGCCACGACGGCGAACGACAACGGCTGACCTGCGCTGACAGCACCCGCCAGCGCACGACGGCGAACGACGGCGAACGACAGCGAACACGGCGAAGGACACGGACATGACGACACCCACGATCGAGCTGAAGCCCTCCGCCCACCCGCTGGCCGCCGCCGAGCGCGAGGCGATCCTGGCCGACCCCGGCTTCGGGCGGTACTTCACCGATCACATGGTCACCATCAAGTGGACCGAGGGCCGCGGCTGGCACGACGCCCAGCTCGTGCCGTACGCCCCGCTCTCGATCGACCCGGCGAACATGACGCTGCACTACGCGCAGACGATCTTCGAGGGCCTGAAGGCGTACCGCCAGCCCGACGGCACCGTGGCCACCTTCAGGCCCGAGGCCAACGCGCGGCGCTTCCAGTCCTCCGCGCGCCGCCTGTCGATGCCCGAGCTGCCGGTCGAGACCTTCATCGAGGCGTGCGACGTGCTGGTCAGGCAGGAGAAGGCGTGGGTGCCGGACGCGGGCGAGGCGTCCCTCTACCTGCGGCCCTTCATGATCGCCACCGAGGTCGGCCTCGGGGTGCGCCCGGCCAACGAGTACCTCTTCCTGGTGATCGCCTCCCCGGCCGGTTCCTACTTCTCCGGCGGCGTCAAGCCGGTCTCGGTGTGGCTGTCCGAGGAGTACGTGCGCGCCGCGCCCGGCGGCACCGGCGCCGCGAAGGCGGGCGGCAACTACGCCGCCTCCCTCGTCGCCCAGGCCCAGGCCATCGAGCACGGCTGCGACCAGGTGGTCTGGCTCGACGCGATCGAGCGCCGCTGGATCGAGGAGATGGGCGGCATGAACCTGTACTTCGTGTACGGCAACCGCATCGTCACCCCCGAGCTGTCCGGCTCCCTCCTGCCGGGCATCACGCGCGACTCCCTCCTCACCATCGCCGCGGACCTCGGCTACGAGGTCGGCGAGGGCCGGATCTCCGTGGACGACTGGAAGCGGGACGCCGCGGACGGCACCCTCACCGAGGTCTTCGCGTGCGGCACCGCCGCCGTGATCACTCCGGTCGGGTCCGTCAAGTCCACCCGCGCGAGCTGGCCGGTGGCCGACGGCGCGCCCGGCGCGGTCACCATGCGCCTACGGGAGGCGCTTCTCGACATCCAGGGCGGCCGGGCCGCCGACCCGTACGGCTGGATGCACCCGCTGGGCGGCTGAGCGCGGGCAGGGGCGGCGCGTCGGACCACGGGCGCCGCCCACCAGGGAAGCGACCGAATGGTGAGACCGGCGTCCCGAGCGGGCCGGTTTGTGGCACACTGCCAACGTGCACCCGTACGCCAACGTGATTATTGGCCGCAGGCACGCCGGTCCGCAGTGACTGATCCCCTGACCACAGGGGAGCGTCACCCGCCCAGACCCGCGTGCAGACCTCTCGCATCCGCGAGAGGTTTTTTCGTTTTCCGGCCCACCACCGCCGGGAGGCGGGGCGCGAGGGACGATGGGGGCAAGTGGAGCTGGATCCTCCCGATATCCGCATGTCCGGACGGGAACCCACTCACCCGACAGGAGTTACGACAGCCATGACCGCCGAACTGGACGACAGCTTCCACGTCTTCGACACCACGCTGCGCGACGGCGCCCAGCGCGAGGGAATCAACCTCACCGTCGCCGACAAGCTGACGATCGCCCGGCACCTGGACGACTTCGGAGTGGGGTTCATCGAGGGCGGCTGGCCCGGCGCCAATCCCCGCGACACCGAGTTCTTCGCCCGCGCCGCCACCGAACTGGACCTGAAACACGCGACGCTGGTGGCCTTCGGCGCCACCCGCCGCCCCAACGCGGTCGCCGCGCAGGACCCGCAGGTCAAGGCCCTGCTGGACTCCGGCGCCCCGGTGATCACCCTGGTCGCCAAGTCCCACGACCGGCATGTGGAACTGGCCCTGCGCACCACTCTCGAAGAGAACCTGGCGATGGTGACGGACACCGTCTCCCACCTCGTCGCCCAAGGGCGCCGCGTCTTCGTCGACTGCGAGCACTTCTTCGACGGCTACAAGGCGAACGCCGCCTACGCCACCGCCGTCGTACGGGCCGCGCACGAGGCGGGCGCGTCCGTCGTCGTCCTGTGCGACACCAACGGCGGGATGCTGCCCGCCCAGGTCCAGGCCGTCACCGGGCTGGTCCTGGCCGACACCGGCGCGCGCCTGGGCATCCACGCGCAGGACGACACCGGCTGCGCGGTCGCCAACACCCTGGCCGCCGTGGACGCGGGCGCCACCCACGTCCAGTGCACCGCCAACGGCTACGGCGAGCGCGTCGGCAACTCCAACCTCTTCCCGGTGGTCGCCGCGCTGGAGCTCAAGCACGGCCGCCGCGTCCTGCCGCCCGGCACGCTCGGCGAGATGACCCGCATCTCGCACGCCATCGCCGAGGTCGTCAACCTGCCGCCCTCCACCCACCAGCCCTACGTCGGCGTCTCCGCCTTCGCGCACAAGGCCGGTCTGCACGCCTCCGCGATCAAGGTCGACCCCGACCTCTACCAGCACATCGACCCCGAGCAGGTCGGCAACACCATGCGGATGCTGGTCTCCGACATGGCGGGCCGCGCCTCCATCGAGCTCAAGGGCAAGGAACTCGGCATCGACCTCGGCGGCGACCGCGAGCTGGTCGGCCGGGTCGTCGCGCGCGTCAAGGAACGCGAGCTGAAGGGCTACACCTACGAGGCCGCCGACGCGTCGTTCGCGCTGCTGCTGCGCGAGGAGCTGGAACGCGCTGAGAACGGCGGCCCGCGCCGCTTCTTCCGCACCGAGTCCTGGCGCGTCATCACCGAGGACCGCCCTGACGGCACCCACGCCAACGAGGCGACGGTGAAGATGTGGGCCAAGGGCGAGCGCATCGTGGCCACCGCCGAAGGCAACGGCCCGGTCAACGCCCTGGACCGCGCCCTGCTCGCGGCCCTCGGCCGGATCTACCCGCAGCTCGCCGCCTTCGCGCTGGTCGACTACAAGGTCCGTATCCTCGAAGGCCGTTCGGGCACCGACTCCACCACCCGCGTCCTGATCACCACCACGGACGGCGCCGCCGAGTGGTCCACGGTCGGCGTCGCGGACAACGTGATCGCCGCGTCCTGGGCGGCACTTGACGACGCGTACACGTACGGGCTGCTGCGCGCGGGCCTCGAACCCCAGGAGCAGTAGCGGGATTTCGCCCCCTGGGCGTCACCCCTCGCGGGCCGTTTACCGGCCTTTACCGGCCTTTACCGGTCTTTGCCGTGCTCCGGGTCCCGGTCGTGTTCCCCGCGACCGGGACCGTTCATGTGCGGACACTGGCGGACGCGCGTAGAGCTCGGGCACACTCCTCCTGCGCCACCTGCACACCGGTCACCCGCACACCACCCACCCCAGCGGAAACAGCAGGAGGAATCGCATGACGCTACGTCTGCGCGCCCGATCCGTGCTCAGTGTCCTGACTCTCGTCCTCACCGCGGTGTTCGCCCCCGGCATCGGACTGGCCAGCTCCACCGACGCGTTCGCCGTCACCAAGCTCACCCACGCCCAGGCGACGAGCATGTTCAGCGGCGCGGGCATCACCTGGTCGTCCTCCGGCGGCTGCTCCAACCGCAACGTCTCGACGTGTACGTCCTTCGACCAGCTCAACCTCACCACCGCCCAGGGCGCCGTCACCCTCAAGCACGCCAGCGGCTGCGCCCTCAACATCACCGGCGGCACCGAGACCGGCCACGCCAGCGGCACGTACTCCCACTGGAACGGCTACAAGCTCGACTTCGGCAAGAACACCTGCATCACCAACTACATCCACAGCGCCTTCACCTACATCGGTCTCCGCGGTGACGGCTACCCCCAGTACCAGGCTGCCTCCGGCAACATCTACGCCGACGAGGGCAGCCACTGGGACGCCCTCTTCTACACCTGCGGCGGCTGCTGACCCCCTCCGGGGCGCGGGGAACGTGCGCTGCCGCAGCGCGGGGCCTTGTTCTCGGGGGCGCGGGGAACCGCGCGACCAGCCCCCACCGGGCTGTCAGCCCGAAGACAACGGCATCTGCCCCGCTGGCGCCGGTCTTCAAAAGGCCGCGCCACCGTCGGCGGCTGAGCGCGCGGTTCCCCGTGCCCCTCAAAAGATCGGCGAACCGCCCCACAGCAGAGGAACCGCACGGGGCCGCGCCCCGGGAAGGATGAGTACGGATGCTCAGGCCCGCGCCGGAGGCGGACGGCTAGCGTCGGGGTAGGCGAAAGGAGCCCCCCGTGCTGTGGTTGGTGATGCTGCTCGGAGCGGCGACAGGTCTGCTCGGCACGCGGCGGCAGCGCCGCACGGCGGCCCGCATGGGCGACCGCCTCTTCCCCGGCCGACTGGCCGTCTACGGCGCGCGTTCCCGCTTCCCCGCGGCCGGCGGCGCCGAGGTGATGTTCCGGGTGACGGACGACCCGGACGCCGTCGTGCGGCTGAGGGTGGACCGGGCGGAGCCGGAAGAGGACGAGCTGCGCAAGGCGGTGGCGGACGCCCTGGACCGGGCGCGGACCTGGCGCGGCCTCGACGCGGCGTTCCGCGCAGGCGGTTACGAGGTGTACGCCCTCGGCAACGTCGTCGCCGAGCCGTGGATCGCGGCCGACCCCCGTAACGGAACGGTCGACGACCTCCTCACCCGTATCGCCGCGTGCCTGACCCGCTGGTCCGGCGCCACGCCCACGACCGTACTGATCGCCCACCCCGACCTGGTGGCGGGCCTGAAGGACCGCGACCCGAGCGCCCCGACGCTGCTGCGGGTGACCGCGAGACGGCGGCTCGCCGCCCTGTCCGGCCAACGCCCGTACTACCGCGCCTGGTTCGAATGGCGCGACGGCGTCCCCGTCCCCGGCTCGGGGCGCCTCGACCTCGTCCGCCCCTTCGACGACAGCCAGCGCTTCGCCGCCGCCGTGGAGGCGAGCGCCGCCGCGTGGCTGGCCGAGGCGGTCCCGGAAGCGACGGTGTGCTCCGCGACCGGCGTGTGGCGGCTGCTCCCGAACCGCGTCGACCGCGTCACCGGCTTCGTCCTCTACCGCGACGAGCCCGAGCCGGGCCCCGTCTACCTGGGCAAACACGCCCTGCGCGTGACGACGGACCTGGACGGCGCGCTGGTCGGCGACCCGACCGTCCTGCCCCACGTGCGGGAGGGCCGGGGCCGCCTGCACCTGCCCGCCCTGTGAGGAGCGCGCCCCCCTGCTCCGTCACGCGTCCCGTCCCCGCAGCAGCACCCCGCCCCCGAGCAGGGCCGCCCCCGCCCACGCGGCCAGCACCCCGAGCCCCGCCCACGGCGGCAGCCGTCCCGGGCGGGGCCGTCCCGGGCGGGGCCGTCCTGTCAGGGGTGACGGAAAATGGGTCGAGCCCACGGCCCCCGATACGTAAGGTCACGCGGGTGACAGACACCCCCGAGACCATCGTCAGGGACGCGGTGGCGGCCGACGCCGCCGCCATCGCGCACGTCCACGTCACCTCGCGCGAGGTGACCATGCCGTACCTGCCGCCGCGCAAGCGGACGGACGCCCAAGTGGAGGCGTGGGTGCGGGACATCGTGCTGCCCGGCTCGGCGGTGTGGGTGGCCGAGCAGGGCGGCGCCGTCGTCGGCTACGCGTCCGTCGAGGACGGGGTCCTCGACGCCCTCTACCTCCTGGCGGAGGTGCGCCGCCAGGGCATCGGCAGCCGCCTCCTCGCCCGCGCCAAGGCGCACAGCCCCGCCGGCCTCACCCTCTTCGCCTTCCAGCGCAACACCGACGCCCGCGCCTTCTACGAGCACCACGGCTTCACGCTGGTCGACACCAACGACGGCTCCCGCAACATGGAGAAGGAGCCCGACCTCTCCATGCGCTGGCCGTAACCCCCTTTCCAGGGGCGGCGGGTGTCAGACCCCGGCGCTAGCATGCGACGCATGGGCATGATCGAGAACTACGCACGTCTGACACCCGCCGAACTCGACCGCGCCGTCCGGGAACCGGACTGGACGCAGGAGTTCGTCTTCGACCTGATGTACGCCGAGTCGGAGGAGACCACGGGCGCGGGTCAGCCGCGCTGTCTCGACATCGACAAGGCGTGGGACGCCCTGGACTTCCTGTTCCGGCGGGTCGAGTTCCCGCTCGACATCGTCCACGGCGGCCAGCCGATACCCGGCGCCGGCGACTGGGGCTACGGCCCGCCCCGTTACCTCACCCCCGACCAGGTCCGCACGGCCGCTGCCGCCCTGACCGCACTCCCCGCCGCCGCCCTCACCAAGGACCTCACCGAAGCCGAGGTCGAAGAGGGCGTCCTCTACCCGAGCGTCGAGGGCGAGGCCCTCGAAACGCTCGAATACGCGACCCAGCACTACGAGGCCCTCGTCCCCTTCTTCCAAGCGGCAGCCGCCGAAGGCGACGCGATAGCCCTCTGGCTCAGCTAGCCCCTCCCAGCGCCTCCCTCCCCTCACGCACCGCCCTCCCCACGGCCTCCGGCGTAGCCGTGTCCTCGACGGACTCCATTCCCAACAGCCCGAGCGGAAACAGCAGTACGTCCACTCGCGGCACCTCCCCGCCCGCGTTCCACTCCCGCACCGCCTCGAGCGCCCGCGACACCCCGAAATACGCGGGGCTGACGTCGGCGTACTCCGGCCGCACCACCGGTCGCCCCTCGCCGTCCAGCATCGCCGGGCGCGTGGCGGGCACCACGACAAGACCCGGATAACCGTCCCCCCGCACGTTCCGCAAAATCTGCGCCCGCCCCGGCGTCGGCCTCCCCCCGTACCGCCCGTGCGCGAACACCCCGGCCACCACCACGGCATCAGCGCCCACATCCCGGGCCTCGGCCTCCCACAACTCCACCGGCAGACCATCCCCCAAATGCCGCCGCCACACCTCAAGAAGCCGTGCGTTGTCCGAAACGATGATGATGTCCACGTCGCGTTCCACTCAGAAGGGGTGCATCAGGGCAGGGGCATGAAGGGAAGGATGCGAACTCGTCCCGCGTGGGCCATCTCTTCCACGGACAGGGCCAGAGCGTCGATTCCGCCGCCCGCGTCCGCCAGGTGGTCGATCAGGCTCTCGGGGTTGATCGCGTCCTTGTGGATCACCGATCTGACCAGGGTATAAGGACCTTCTTCCTTGTACGCCTTGAACGCGGCCCGGGCATAAGCCGCCGCGCCCTCCATCGTCGTCGAGAAGTACTTGGTCTCGATGCCGAGGACATTCTCGAACCGCCGCGTCTTGAGCAGCTGTGCCAGCTCCTTGGCCTGGACGGCACGGTAGATGAAGATCTCGCCCGGCTTGAGGGCGCGACCCAGTTCCGTACAGGGACTCAGGCCGAACGGGTCGATCTCGTCGTATGGATTCTCCACATACGTGTGGTGGTTGGGAGCCGGGACCAGGCCGAGGGGATCGGGGCTCTGGTAGCGGGCGGTGACCGGGTCGTAATACCGCAGATGGTTGTAGTGGAGTCCGGTCTCGGCGTCGGCGTACTGGCCGGGGAAGCGCAGCGGGCAGTCGGTCTGCCCGTCGACGGCTGGTTGCCGGTCCCATACCGTGCGCGTGCTCCGCCACGCCACATCGCCGTCGGAGCCGATGAGTTCGCTGGGGGCACCGATGAGATCGGTGACGATGGCGTAGAAGCGTTCGTCGATCTGGGCCAGCGGACGGTGTGTGCCAGGCGCGTACTCCCAGGTCGTGGCGGCCTGCCCCGTCACCTCTTCCGTCATGCGCGCGCCGTCCCAGACGAACACGGTCTCCGCGATGAGGCCGCTGTCGCCCCACTGCTGCTTGGCGATCCGACGGCCCAGCGCGTCGTACAGATAGCGCCAGACGCTGCCGTCCGGCGTGGTGACGCCCGTCCCCCCGTGGTCCCCGTCAGCTCCGGGGCATTGTTTCACCTCGGTCATGAGTGACGTGTGGGAACTGCGGCGGGGTTCCCGATGACCGGAACAGGTGGTCGCGGCCTGCGGATCACTGCTCCAGCAGGGGAGGGGGCGGGGTGAGGTGGGCTTCGGTGCGGGCCAGGCGGTGGGTGGTGCGGCGGGTGGAGGGGAGGGTGGTGAGGAGAAGGAGGGCGGCGAGGGCCAGGTAGATGGCGGCGAGGTCCTTGGCGGTGGGGCCCCACAGGAGCACGGCGGCGCCCAGGGCGGCGAAGAGGGTGGCGAGGGCGAGCGCCAGGCGGCGGGTGGTGCGGGCTGCCCGGCGTTGGCGGTGCAGGAGGAGGGTCATGGCGTGGCGGGCCGCGGGGTCGGAGGGGATGACCTCCTTGCGCATGAGGCGGGCGGCCACGGCGACCTGCCGGGGGGTGAGCCCGGTCTCTGAGGCGATGCGCCGCCGGCTTCTCAGGTCTCGCCACGCAAACGCCAAGCCGCCGGCCATGCCGCCGACGAGCGGGACGGTGGGGGCGGGCAGCCAGAACAGGCACACGGCGACGTAGAGCACGGCGGGCGCGAGGCGGACCCATATGTTGTCGCGCCAGGGACGTTCGCGGTCCCAGTCCATGGAGGCGGGCCTATCCGTGTCCGGGCGCCCCGGCGGCAGGGCCGGGGCACACGGACAACAGGGTGCGGGTCAGGGCTTGATGACGACGGAGTGGACGATCTTGTCCGCGAAGGTCTGCTTCTTGGCGTCCCAGGCGGGCCACAGGAAGCCGAGGTAGCAGGGCAGAGCGTCCAGGATGTGCAGCAGGCGCCGGCCGAAGGCCAGACCGAAGCCGAGGACCTGGCCGTCCGCCTCGCGCAGCGTGCGGGTGCCCACGACCTTCTTGCCCGGCGTCTGCCCGGTCGTACCCTCCATGTAGGAGAAGTAGATCGAACCGGCCAGGGCGACGACCGCGCCCAGCAGGGCCCCGGCCGTGCCGCCGATGCCGAAGCGCAGGATCGCGTACGGGACACCGAGGATGAGCGCGTCGATGAGATACGAACCCGCCCGCGCCCCCCAGTTGGCCAACGGGGGCATTCCGGTCGGCTGTTGACCGTAGTTCGCGACGTCAGGCTGGCCGCCGCCGGGGTAGGACGGTATGGGTCCCTGCCCGTAAGGGCCGGGCTGGCCATAGGGGTTGGGCTGTTGCTGCCCCTGCGGGTTGTGCTCCCAGGGGCCGGACTGTCCGCCGTTGTCGCCGTCGTATGGAGGTGGCTGTCTGTCACTCATGCCGCCGAGTACACAGGGCCTACCGGCAGGAGACAACCCTCTACCTGCAACGATTGCGTACCACTCGCCCAGCCGGGGCCGGTCAGCCGATCGGTTCGACGTACGTGGCGAGGTTGGCGAGCGAGGAAGCGATGCCGGTTTCGTGGTCGGCCTGGTCGATACCGGGCGGTACGTCGGTGGCGGTGACGGCGACCTCGGTGGCGTCGCCGGCGTCGTCGGTGGGCGTGAGAGACCAGGTCATCGTCATGGTGCCCGCATACAAAGGGTCGTCCGCCTCGAAGACGGCCTGCTGGACGACGCGGCGGTGCGGGACCAATTGCGTGAAGGCGACCGTGACGACGTCCGTCGCGTCCGAGGACTTGCCCGGGCTGTCGGCCGCGTCGAGATACGTGAGCACCATACGGAAGCCGCCGCCGGGGCGGGGGTCCCAGTGCTCGATCCGGCCGCGCATACCGTCAGGCGGCAGCCAGGCTTCGAGGGAGTCGCGGTCGATGAGGGCGCCGTAGATGGTCGCCGGTGGTGCCGCGATCACCCGGCTGGCGCGGTCGGTCCTACCCATGAGCCGAGTCTAGGACCGCAACGGCGGCGCCCGCACTCACGCCGTGCGGGCGATCCGTCGGACGTGTCGCCCGATACGTCAGAGCGCGGGCTGCTGCGCGGCGGCGAACGTCACGAACGCCGACCACGCGGCGGGCGTGACGGTGAGCGCCGGGCCCTCGGGGTCCTTCGAGTCGCGGATGTGAATCGCCTGCGGATGCGCGGCGACCTCGACGCAGTTGCCGCCTTCGCCGGTGCTGTGTGAGGACTTGTGCCAGTCGCACGCGACCTCGACGCAGTTCCCGCCCTCGCTGCCGCTGTACGAGGACTTGCGCCAGTCGTAGGCGAATTCGATGCAGTTCCCGCCCTCGTCGCTGCTGAAACTGGACTTGACCCAGACGAGGTCGGGGGAGGGGCTCGGCCGTGCTGCGCGGTTCATTGCTCTCCTAGCAGATCGTCCAGCAGGCGCTTGCTCTCCTCGGGAGTGAGGGCCTGCGCACGCAGCATCCCATATTTCTGCTGGAGCACGCTGACTTCATCTGGATCATCGACGAGGACGCTGACGCGCTGTCCCTCGATGTACGCCAAGTGTTCGTGTGCGGGCGTCTCCAGCAGCACCATGGGCCCGGCCAGCCCCGCATGATGCTCGCAGTCAGTCGCCATGATCTGGATCGTGACGAAGGGTAAATCGGCCAGCGCCCGCAGGTGCTGGATCTGGCGGCGCAGCGTCGTCCTTCCACCGATCGGACGGTGAAGGATCGACTCCTCGATGACGTGCGTCATGTTCGGCGGGGGCTTGCGGTCGAAGACCTTCAGCCGCGCCAAGCGGTCCGCGATCCGTTCCTCGATCTCGTCCGGGCTCAGGGGCGGGTAGACCTGGTTGATCACCGCTCGGACGTACTCCTCGGTCTGGAGCAGGCCGGGGACGACGACCGTCTCGTACGACATCAGGCTCAGCGCCAGCGGCTCCTCCTCCATGTAGTCCTGCGCGAACAGCGGATACCGCTCCGCCTGCGGGACTTCGGCGACGGCCACCTCCAGCGTCTGGCTCGTGCGGAGCAACTGGTCGAGCTGGCGGGCCAGCCGCAGGCCGAGCGGTCTGCGGCCCTGCTCGATCGATGCGATCTGGTCCAGGCTGAGGTTCACCTCGTCGGCGAGCCGCTGCTGCGACATACCGCTCGCACGCCTGAACTGGCCGACCGTGGCGCCGATGACGCGCCACGCTGAGTTTTTTCGTGGTCGCTTTCCGTAGGGCATGCGATCTCTATTTCCGTCCCAAACCCGCGCCACCCTCGTCCGGCTCGTACAGTCCGGTTGTACGGGTTCACGCGGGGTACGGTCCCGCGCCTCTTCTTCTGTAGCGGGCCGAAATCCACGGCCCCTCGGGGAGGGACACCATGGACCGGGCCACGCTTGCCGTCACCGTTCTCTCGGTTCTCACGGCCAAGGGGTGCGCGCTGCTGGGGTATTGGCTGCGGCTGCGCTGGCGGGCGCGTTACGAGCACGCGCGCGCCGCGTATCTCGCCGAGGCCGTCAATGGCCTCGGGGCGGGGGACCGGCTGGAACTGGACGACGCACGCGGTGGCGGCCACCGGCTCCACCTGACGATCAGCCGCGCGGCGGGCCGAAGGGACGATGAGAGCACGTGACCGACCATGAACCGCCGACCACCGCGTCGGCACAGCGCTTACCGGGGGAGACCGGCGCCCCCGAGCGCGTACGCGGCACCGTGGACGAGGAGTTCTCGGACTTCTACCGCGCCGAGATACGCGGCCTCGTCGTCTTTCTGCTGCACCACGGGGCCGCGCTGGCCGTCGCGGCCGACATGGCGCAGGAGGCGATGATCCAGGTCCACCGCTACTGGACCACGGTCCGCACTCCGCGCGCGTACGTCCGCACCGTCGCCGCCCGCGCGCTCGCCCGCAAGACGGCGGCGGTCCGCGAGGACCCGGTGGACGAGGTGCCGGAACCCACCTCGCTGCTGCCGCGTCCGGACGCGTACGCCGACTGGGAGGAGCGGCATGTGACGCTCGCCCTGCTCAGGAGTCTTCCGCCGCGCCAACGGCAGATCCTGGCCTGGACGTTGGACGGATACGCGCCCGCCGAGATCGCCGAGCAACTGACGATGACTCCCGAGGCCGTACGCGCCAGTCTGAAGAAGGCGCGGCGCGCCGCCGTGCGTCTCCTCGCCGAGGAGGACGACCGGTGACGGCTGAACACCACCACGACGAGCGGCTGCTCGCGGAGCGCGCCCGCTCCCTCGCCGGGGACCTCGACGGCGTCCTCGACATCGAGGCGGGTCTGTCCGAGGTGCTGCTCCAGTCCCGCCACGCGGCTCTCACGCAGGACGTGCCCCTCGACGTCGACGCGGGCCTCGCGTCCGTACTCCCCGCGCCGGACCCGGACCGGATTCCCGGCGCGCCGCCGCCACCCGCCCCGACCACGAAGTACGCCCCGCCCAGGAGTCCGAACCTCGTGGAGGCGATGCTGCACGTCAACTTCCCTGCTGGCATGGCCAAGTCTGAATCCACGCTGACCCCGGCCGTCGGGCGCATGGAAGTGCGGAGCCAGCCGCAGATCGCCGCCGGTACGCGGGCCGTCTTCCTGGCACAGCGCCTCGCGGACGACGACGGCGGAGACTGGGGGCGCGCCCTCGACCGCGTCGACCTGCTTGCGGCGGTCCTCGACTTCGCCCGGCATATGGTCAGGGAACCCGAGTTCGTCAGCGCTTTCCGCCGTGCGGCGACCTTCCTCGGGCGCGCTGAACCGGCGCCCGGCCGGCCCCTGACCGCGGACGGCTATCTCAGGGAGGCTCTGCGACTCGCCCGCGAGGCGACGCACGGGATGGCCGCCGGAGGAGACTCCTACCTGTCGCGGACGGCTGATCTGGCCTACGAAATCGCCGCCGCCCCCGGCCTCGACCGGGCCCTGGCCGAACGCGCCGCCCGCATCCTCGACGCGGTCCGGATCGCCCTGGTGCGGCGCCAGTTCGCCACTCACCTGGTCACCCACGACGACCAGCGGATGGCGCTGCTCCTGGACGACTTCACCGTCACCGACCTCACCTCGGTCGACCTGCGCGGTGCCGACCTCACCGCCGTCCGCTGGACCGAGACCGGCACCCGCTGGCCCCCCGGCTTCGACCTCGCCGACCTCCGCTCCCGCTCGGACGAGTCCCCGCCGGGCAGCGCCATCTACGTCGTCCGAGGCGACTCGGCCACCGTCTCCGACTCCGTGGACCCGTAGGAGGCCCCCAGCGCCCGGCTTGCCCTGGGGCCGACTACTTCCCGGCCGGAGGCCCGTACCACTGGAGTGCCTGGCCGGTAACGGCCGCGACGCGCTCGAAGTCGCGGTCGCGGTGCAGGAGGGTGAGGCCCTGCAGTTCCGCTGTGGCGGCGACCACCAAGTCCACGGCGCCGGTGCTGCGGTGCTCTCCGCGTTCCGTGAGGAGGCCCTGCACCTGCCAGGCGCGGTCGTACGCGCGGTCGTCCACGGGCACCCAGCCGAACAGCATGCGCATGTCCGCGGTGGCTTGCGCACGGTCGGCGGCCGACCGTGCGCTGTAGAAGAACTCCAACTCGGTGATCGGGCAGGTGGCGATCAGACCGGCCGCTGCCGCTTGGTCCCAGCCGAACTGCTCCGCGTCGGCGCGCATGATCCGTGCGAGGGCGCTGGTGTCGATCAGAAACTGCGCCGCGCTCACCGGCGGTAGTTCGTCTTGTCCTCGAAGATCTCCAAGTCGAAGGCCCCGTTGGCGGCTTGGGCACGCAAACGCGTGAGGGCGAGCGCTCGTCTCCGGTTCTCCAAAACCTCACGCAGGGCTGTGTTGACGGTCTCTCTCTTCGTGCCCGTGCCAAGGGCCTGGGCCACATCGGCGAGCAGTTCGTCGTCCAGGTCGATCACGGTCCGGCTCATAGGATGCACCTCCGGTGATATCAACTCAGGTGTCGAGTATATCTCGCTCGATATCGAAAATGGGCCGGTGACGAACGGCACACGTACTGTCGGGTAACCCGGAGAGGGGCGCGGTCATAAGGTGAGCGGCGTACGGATGGGCGCGGGCGGGCTCATACGTGCGGGCACAGACGTAGGCTCCCCACCCTCGATCGATGAAACGGGAGATGGAATGCGCTCGGCGAAGGACTTCTTTCGGCCGTTGGCCGTGGGGGCACCGGCCCCCGTGCGGGAGGTGCCGTTCCGGCCCTCGCGGATGATCCACTTCTTTGATCCCGGCAACGAGAAGATGGCGGCGAAGGTGCCGACGCTGGCGCCGCAGGTCGACGTGCTGCTGGGCAATCTGGAGGACGCCGTACAGGCGGACCGCAAGGTGGCGGCGCGCGAGGGCCTGGTGGCGGTCGCGAAGGCGAACGACTTCGGCGACACGCAGTTGTGGACGCGGATCAACAGCCTGGACTCGCCGTGGGCGCTGGACGACCTGCTGACGCTGGTGACGGAGATCGGCGACCGCCTCGACGTCATCATGGTGCCGAAGGTGGAGGGCGCGGCGGACATCCACTACGTGGACCGGCTGCTGGCGCAGCTCGAGGCCAAGGCACACGTCGAACGGCCGATCCTGGTGCACGCGATCCTGGAGACGGCGACCGGCGTGGCCAATGTGGAGGAGATCGCGGGCGCGAGCCCCCGGATGCAGGGGCTGTCGCTCGGCCCGGCCGACCTCGCCGCGAGCCGCCGGATGAAGACCACCAGGGTCGGCGGGGGACACCCCGGCTACCTGGTGCGGGAGGACCCGAAGGGCGACGGCGCGCCCCGGGCGACGTACCAGCAGGACCTGTGGCACTACACGATCGCCCGAATGGTCGATGCCTGCGCCGCGCACGGGATTCTGCCGTACTACGGGCCCTTCGGGGACATCCAGGACGTGACGGCCTGCGAGGACCAGTTCCGCAACGCCTTCCTGCTCGGGTGCGTCGGCGCGTGGTCGCTGCACCCGGTGCAGATCGCCGTCGCCAAGCGGGTCTTCTCGCCCGCCCCCGAGGACGTGGCCTGGGCGCGCCGGGTGATCGACGCCATGGGCGACGGTACGGGCGCGGTGATGATCGACGGCAAGATGCAGGACGACGCCACGTACAAGCAGTGCCTGGTGGTGTCGGAACTGGCGGACGCCCTCGCCGCCCGCGACCCGGAGCTGGCCGACGCCTACGCGGCGGCGGAGAAGGCCGAGCAAGTGGAGAAGGCCGAGCAAGTGGAGAGGGCCGAGCAGGCCGAGAAGGAGGACACCCGATGAACGACCGGATCACCCCCCGCCGCTCCGTCCTCTACATGCCCGGCGCCAACGACCGCGCCCTGGAGAAGGCCAAGACCCTCCCCACCGACGCCCTCATCCTCGACCTGGAGGACTCCGTCGCCCCCGACGCCAAGGCCGACGCCCGCAAGCGCGTCGCCGAGGCCGCGGCGAGCGGCGAGTACGGCTACCGCGAGGTGACCGTCCGGGTCAACGCGCCCGGCACCCCCTGGCACGCCGACGACGTGAAGGCCGCGGCGGAAGCGGCCCCGGACGCCGTCGTCGTACCGAAGGTCGACTCCCCGGAGACCGTACGGGAGGTCGAGGAGGCCCTGGTGAGGGCCGGGGCCCCGGACCGCACCGCGATCTGGGCGATGATCGAGACCCCGCGGGCCGTCTTCGCCGCCGCGGCCATCGCGGCGGCCTCCCCGCGGCTCACCGTCCTCGTCATGGGCACCAACGACCTCGCCAAGGAACTACGCGCCGAGCACGTACCGGGCAGGGCCCCGCTGCTCACCGGTCTGTCGCTCGCCCTGCTCGCGGCCCGCGCCAGCGGCAAGGCCGTCTTGGACGGTGTCTACAACGACGTACGTGATCTGCCCGGCTTCGAAGCCGAGACCCGACAAGCCAGGCAGCTCGGCTTCGACGGCAAAACGCTGATCCACCCCACACAGCTCGAACCGTGCAACCGGATCTTCGCCCCCGCGCAGGAGGAGATCGACAGGTCCCGCCGGATCGTCGAAGCCTTCGAAGAGGCCACGTCACAGGGGCGAGGCGTGGTCACCGTGGACGGCAGGATGATCGAGAATCTGCACGTGGAAGAGGCCCGCAGGGTCCTCGCCCTGGCCGAGGCCGTCGCCGGACGCTGACCCGAATGCCCGTCAAGGACGGGCAAAAAGCGACAAGAAGCGGGGCCCGGCCGACCGGCGGCGGGGCCCCGCCCGCATGCGCTTCTGTTGGGATCCACCATGAAGTGCGGACGGACACTGTACGAAGTAGATGGCCCGTTATTCGGTTCCCGCTCGTACTGTCGAGGCATGACCACATCGCAAGAGGTGCCTGCGGACGTGAACGACGCCCGCGGTCGCGTAGCCGATCTGCTCGCCATCCGCGAGCAGGTCCGTCGCGGGCCGAGCGAGCGGGCGACCGAGGCCCAGAAGGCCAAGGGCAAGCTCACCGCCCGCGAGCGGATCGATCTGCTGCTCGACGAGGACAGCTTCCGCGAGGTGGAACCGCTGCGGCGGCACCGTGCGGTCGGCTTCGGTCTCGAAGCCAAGCGGCCCTACACCGACGGCGTCATCACCGGCTGGGGCACCGTCCACGGCCGTACGGTCTTCGTCTACGCCCACGACTTCCGGATCTTCGGCGGCGCGCTCGGCGAAGCGCACGCCACCAAGATCCACAAGATCATGGACATGGCCATCTCGGCCGGCGCGCCCCTGATCTCCCTCAACGACGGTGCCGGAGCCCGCATCCAGGAGGGCGTCTCGGCGCTCGCCGGATACGGCGGCATCTTCCAGCGCAACACCAAGGCGTCGGGCGTGATCCCGCAGATCTCGGTGATGCTCGGCCCGTGCGCGGGCGGCGCGGCGTACAGCCCGGCGCTCACGGACTTCGTGTTCATGGTCCGCGAGACCTCGCAGATGTTCATCACCGGTCCCGACGTCGTCCAGGCCGTGACCGGCGAGAAGATCACGCAGAACGGACTCGGCGGCGCCGACGTCCACTCCGAGGTCTCCGGCGTCTCGCACTTCGCGTACGACGACGAGCAGACCTGCCTCGAAGAGGTGCGCTACCTGCTCTCGCTGCTCCCGCAGAACAACCGCGAGAACCCGCCCGCCGTCGAGAGCCACGACCCGGCCGACCGGCGCGGCGACGTCCTGCTCGACCTGGTGCCGGCCGACGGCAGCCGCGGCTACGACATGCGCAAGGTCATCGAGGAGATCGCCGACGAGGGCGAGTTCCTGGAGATCCACGAGCGCTGGGCGACCAACATCATCTGCGCGCTGTCCCGGCTCGACGGCCAGGTGGTCGGCATCATCGCCAACCAGCCGATGTCGCTGGCCGGTGTGCTGGACATCGAGGCGTCCGAGAAGGCCGCCCGCTTCGTCCAGATGTGCGACGCCTTCAACATCCCGCTGGTCACGCTGCTGGACGTGCCGGGCTTCCTGCCCGGCGTCTCCCAGGAGCACGGCGGCATCATCCGGCACGGCGCGAAGCTGCTGTACGCGTACTGCAACGCCACCGTGCCGCGCATCTCGATCATCCTGCGCAAGGCGTACGGCGGCGCGTACATCGTCATGGACTCACAGTCCATCGGCGCCGACCTGACCTACGCCTGGCCCACCAACGAGATCGCGGTGATGGGAGCGGAAGGCGCCGCCAACGTCATCTTCCGCCGCCAGATCGCGGAGGCCGACGACCCCGAGGCGATGCGGACGCGCATGGTCAAGGAGTACAAGTCCGAGCTGATGCACCCGTACTACGCGGCCGAGCGCGGCCTCGTCGACGACGTGATCGACCCCGCGGACACCCGCGCGGTGCTGATCAGCTCGCTGGCGATGCTCCGCACCAAGCACGCGGACCTTCCGTCGCGCAAGCACGGCAACCCGCCCCAGTAGTCATGGAGACCACCTTGAGCACTCCCGCCGATTCCCTCGTGCGCGTCGAGAAGGGGCACGCCGCTCCTGAGGAGCTGGCCGCGCTCACCGCCATCCTGCTGGCGCGTGCCGCCGCCGGTGACGCCCCCGAGGCCGCCGACACCCCCAAGCGCCGCTCCACGGCCGGCTGGCGCCGCCTGGAGCGCACCCCCGGCTTCCGCGCCCCGCACTCCTGGCAGGGCTGAGCCGCACCTTCCACGGGCCGCCCGGCGCGACCCACGACGGCTTCGGGCCCCACCGCTTTCGCGGTGGGGCCCGAAGCCGTTACGGGAGAGGGGACCCGGCGCCTACCGCAGCCGCGCCATCAGGGCGTGCTCGACCAGCGTGATGAGCGCGCTCTTGGCGTCGCCGCGGTTGCGCGCGTCCGTCGTGATGATGGGGGCCTCGGGCCCGATCTGGAGGGCCTCACGGACCTCCTCGGGACCGTACGGCTGGTGTCCGTCGAAGCCGTTGAGGGCGATGACGAACGGCAGGCCGCTGTTCTCGAAGTAGTCGACGGCCGGGAAGCAGTCCGCCAGGCGCCGCGTGTCGACCAGCACGATCGCGCCGATCGCGCCGCGCACCAGGTCGTCCCACATGAACCAGAAACGGTCCTGCCCCGGCGTCCCGAACAGATAGAGGATCAGATCCTCGTCGAGCGTGATGCGGCCGAAGTCCATCGCCACGGTCGTCGTGGTCTTGTCCGGCGCGTGCGTCAGATCGTCGATCCCGGCCGACGCGGACGTCATCACTGCTTCGGTGCGCAACGGATTGATCTCCGACACGGCCCCGACGAACGTGGTCTTGCCCACGCCGAACCCGCCGGCCACCACGATCTTCGCAGACGTGGTCGACCGGCGGACCGTATCGCCCCCGCTGGAGCCCCCGCTAGAGCTTCCGAAGTCCACTGAGCACCCTTTCAAGCAATGTCACGGCTGGCTGTCCGCCCGAGGACTCGTCGCCGCCGGGCTGGTGGATCTGGACCAGTCCGGCCTCAGCCAGGTCGGCCACGAGAATCCGGACCACACCGAGCGGAATCGTCAGCAGAGCGGAGATCTCCGCGATCGACTTGATCTCCCGGCAGAGCAGGCAGATCCGCTGGTGTTCCGGCAACTGCCCACGCAGTCGCTCGGGGTCGGCGGTGGTACTGACCAGCGCCTCTATGGCGAGCTGGTAACGCGGCCTGGTACGGCCGCCGGTCATCGCGTAAGGGCGGACGAGCCCGGAAGGGGCGGGGGGCCGCTTGCTCGCGCCGCCGCTCCCACCGCCGTTCCCGTAACTGCCGCCGCCCCCGTGACCGCCGCTGCCGCCGCCGTGGCGGGGGCCCTGCGGCGGCGCGTAGGGCTGGATACGCGGTTGCCGGTACTGCGGCTCGGGCTCCGGAGAGGGCGCCGAGGGGAAGTTGTAGGGGTTGAGGGGCGGCTGATGCTGGCTGCCGTACGGGTCTCCACCGGGGGACGTGCTCACGAGTCCTCCTCCTGATACGGCTGCGATCCCCCGTCCGAGTACCCGGCTGGTACTCGGACGACCGCTGCCCTTCGCTTTGTTGACGCTGTTCGAGCTAGTTGAGCAGGCTGCCCTGAAGCTCGGCCCGCAGGTCCGGGGTGAGGACGGTGCCCGCTCGGTCGACGAGCAGGGCCATTTCGTAGCCGACCAGGCCGATGTCGCACTCGGGGTGCGCCAGCACGGCCAGCGAGGATCCGTCGGAGACGGACATGATGAAGAGGAAGCCGCGCTCCATCTCCACCACGGTCTGGTTGACGGAGCCGCCCTCGAAGATGCGGGAGGCTCCGGCGGTGAGCGACGTCAGCCCGGAGGCGACGGCGGCGAGCTGGTCGGCGCGGTCGCGGGGGAATCCGTCGGACATCGCGAGCAGCAGGCCGTCGGCGGAGACCACCACCGTGTGGGACACCCCGGGGGTGTTGTCCACGAAGTTGGTGATCAACCAGTTCAGGTTCTGTGCCGCCTGGCTCATCGGACTCAACTAGCGCTCCTGGTTCTGGGGGCCGCCGAATGGGTGCTCGGTGGCCTGTCCGTTCGTATCAGTTCCAGCAGTGCGTCCCTTCTGGACGCCACGCCGCAGGTTACTCAACCTGCCGCGTACGTCCTCGGGGGCGCGGGAGACCTGTGGGCCGCCCTGCGGGGTCTGCGCCGCGGTACCCGGGACCAGATTGGCCTTGGGCACCCGTCGGGGCAGGCCCGAGGGGGTGACCCCGCCCGCCTTGGGCTCGCGGACCTGCTCGGCCCGGTGCCAGTTCTCGTCATTCGTCGACCGCCATTCGGTCGTCGGCTCCGGTTCCCGGTGCTGCCGGGGCTCTGGAGCCTCCTGGGCAGGCTGTTCCTGAGGTGGTTCCGGCCGCTGGCGGTCACGGCGCGGCAAACCCGCGTCCGTCAGCGAAGGGGAGCCTACGCTCTCGGACGGCCGCTGGGGGAGCGGCGGAGCGGATTCCGTTACGTCCGCCCGCGGCTCGGGCTCCTGCGGGGGCTCCGGAACCGGCCACTCCTGCGACGGGGCCTGGTAACCGGTGAACTCCGGCTGGAAGCTCTGGCCGTACGCGGGGTCGTAGGGCTGGTCGAATCCCTGGTCGAAGCCCTGCGGGACGCCCTGGTCATAGCCCTGCTGGGCGCCCTGCCCGTACCCCGGCACCGCGCCGTCGTCGAAGGCCCGCGCGCTCTCGGGGAAACCGTTCCGCTGGTAGCCCTGCTGCTCGTAACCGGACTGGAAGCCCTGCTCGTAGGTCTGCTGCTGATAGCCGGGGTCGAAGCTCGGGTCGTACGGGGGCTGCGCCTGCCGGCCCTGCTCCGGGTAGCCGTTCTGCTCCGCCTGCTCCGGGTAGCCGCCCTGTCCGGGGAAACCGTTCTGCTCCGGGAAGCCGGGCTCGTCGCCCTGGCGGTCCGACGTGGCCGCTTCGAGCTGGGCGCGGCGCTCCTCGCGGACCAGCGACCGGCCCACCGGGTCGAGCGTCGGCGCCGCCGTACCGTCGGCGGTCTCGTAACGCGAGTCGTCGAAGCCCAGCTCGGCCGCGGTCGGCATGTGGCCGACGTCCTGCACCGACTGCTCGGGCACGATCCGCGAGACGGTGAAGTCGCGCTCGTCGTCCTCCGGCAGCAGGGCCTCGCCGCCACCGCCGTGGGTGATCGGCTCGGGCAGCATCACCAGCGAGGTCGTACCCGCCTGCTCGCCCGACGGCCTGAGCTGCACCCGGATGCCGTGCCGGTCGGACAGCCGCCCGACCACGAACAGGCCCATCCGCTTGGCGATCTCCACATCGACCGTCGGCGGGTCGGCCAGCTTGTGGTTGATGTCGGCGAAGTCCTCGGCGGTCAGGCCGATGCCCTTGTCGTGGATCTCCACCATCACCCGGCCGTCCGGCAGCCGGGTCGCGGTCACCCGCACCTTGGTCTGCGGCGAGGAGAACGTCGTCGCGTTCTCCAGCAGCTCGGCCAGCAGGTGCACCAGGTCGGTCACGGCGCTGCCGTGGATGTCCGTCTCCGGGATGCCGACCAGCTCTATACGGTCGTACGCCTCCACCTCGGACGCGGCGGCGCGGAGTACGTCGACCAGCGGAATCGGCTGATTCCACTGCCGGCCCGGCTCCTCACCCGCGAGGACCAGCAGATTCTCGCCGTTGCGGCGCATGCGGGTGGCGAGGTGGTCCATCTGGAAGAGGTGCTCGAGCTGGTCGGGGTCGGCCTCGTTGTTCTCCAGCTCGGTGATCAGGGTGAGCTGGCGCTGGATGAGGCCCTGGTTGCGCTGCGAGAGGTTGGTGAAGATCGCGTTGACGTTGCCCCGCAGCAGCGCCTGCTCCGCGGCGAGCCGCACGGCCTCGCGGTGCACCTGGTCGAAGGCGCGCGCGACCTCGCCGATCTCGTCCTGGCTGTTGATCGGGATCGGCGCCACGGTGGTGTCCACCCGGCCCGGGTCGGTCCGCGAGAGCTGGTCGACCATCGACGGCAGCCGCGTCTCGGCGATCTCGAAGGCCGCGCCGCGCAGCCGCCGCATCGCCCGGCTCATCGAGCGGGCCATCATGCCCGCCACGATGAAGGCCAGGATCAGGGCCACGATCACGATCGCGGAGTTCACGATCGCGTCCCGCTTGGCGTTCGACGCGATCGTCGAGGCGTCGGCGGCGGCCTGGTCGGCCAGCGAGTTCTCGACCGTGTGGTAGGCGTCGAAGGAGAGCGTGGAGGCGGCGAAGTACGACTCGGGCGTGATGCCCTCGGCGCGCAGCTGCGCGACGGTCTTCCCCGGCGTGGCGATCTCGGTGACCATCTTCGGCAGGTCCGGCGGTACGACGAACGCCGTGTGCGCGGCCTCCGCCTTGCGCTGCGCCTCGCCGATCAGGTCGGTGCCCTTCTTCTCCGCGGCGGCCTGCGCGTCCTTCAGCCGCTGCACGTCCGCGGCCGTACCGCTGCCGTTGTACTCCGCGACCGAGATGCCCTGGAGGTACTGGTACGAGCCCAGCGCGGTCTTCTGGAGGGCCAGCTCCTTGTCGGAGACCGGCTTCTGCACCAGGATGTGCGTGCCGATCGACCTGGTCAGGGACTCGGCGGCCTTGGCCAGTGACACCGCGTAGAGGGTGCGGCCGTAGGCGGTGACATTGCTGGTGCCGTAACCCAGCTCATTGTCCAGTTCCAACAGCGGGTGCTGGATCTTGACGTAGAACTCCTCGGTCTGCACCCCGGAGAGCTGACGGGTGTACGCGACCTTGCGGAGCGTGGCGAGCTGCGGCTCGACGGTCCTGAAGTTGGCCATCCGGCGCTTGAGCCCGGCCTCGTTCGGCATCTTGGCCGCGGCGGCGTCGAATTCGCGGGCCGCCTCGTCGGTGGCGGCGCGGGCGGTGGAGACCGCCGGATCGTCACGTTTTCCCGCCAGCAGCGGAACCGCGGTGACATCACGTTCGTTGATCAGTGCGTGACTGTAGGTCGTGGCGGCGCGTACCAGATTGGCGGTACGCACGGCGTCGTCGGCCTGGCTCCAGGTGTCGACCGAGCTCTTGACCCGGAAGCCGCCGAAGACGAGGGCGACCAGGACCGGGATCAGCAGGATGACGTTGAGGCGGGTCGCGACCCGCCAGTTGCGCATGCTCAGCCGGGTGCCCGGGTCGTCCGGCGGCTCGGGAGCCGAGATGGCGGGTGCGCCCCCGGGACGTTGGGGCGGCGTGAAGTTCCCCCGCGGACCCTGAGCAGGGCCCGCTTCTGCTCGCCTCGTGTTCCTCACTGGACCAACAACCTCTCGGCGACGGCACGAACGAAGGCCGTTACTACTCTCGGGTTCTGCGAATTCCAGCACGTCATGTAGGCCCCAGCCAAACGTCCGGCATATGGGACGCGGCACAGTAACGGCGAAGATAAAACGGGCATAAGTAAAATCCCCCGTCAAACCATATGACAGATGTACGCGCTGCGACACCGGCTGAGCGCGAGCCGTGTTCGACGCCCGCCGAAACTCTCTCGAAATGTTATGAAGACGGGGACCGGCCGTGTCTCCTGACACAGCCGGTCCCCGTGGCTTGTTTTCACCAGCAACTCGCCGCTGGCGCCTGTCTGTTGAGCCTTCTTCCGAGCCTGCCCGCTACTTCAGCCGGGCAAGCAGCGCGTGCTCGACCAGCGTGATCAGCGCGCTCTTCGCCTCGCCGCGATGGCGGGCGTCGGTCGTGATGATCGGTGCCTCGGGCCCGATCTGGAGGGCCTCGCGCACCTCCTCCGGACGGTACGGCTGGTGTCCGTCGAAGCCGTTGAGGGCGATGACGAACGGCAGGCCGCTGTTCTCGAAGTAGTCGACGGCCGGGAAACAGTCCGCGAGCCTGCGGGTGTCCACCAGCACCACGGCGCCGATCGCACCGCGCACCAGGTCGTCCCACATGAACCAGAAACGGTCCTGGCCGGGCGTCCCGAACAGGTACAGGATCAGGTCGTCGTCCAGGGTGATACGGCCGAAGTCCATGGCCACCGTGGTGGTGGTCTTGTCCTGGACGTGGCTCAGGTCGTCGATCCCGGCCGAGGCCGAGGTCATCACGGCCTCGGTGCGCAGCGGGTTGATCTCCGACACGGCACCCACGAACGTGGTCTTGCCGACACCGAAGCCACCCGCCACCACGATCTTCGCAGACGTGGTGGACCGCACCGATTGCTGCGCGCCGTACGCCGGCTGCGGCTGCGGCCTAGAGCTTCCGAAGTCCACTGAGCACCCTCTCAAGCAGTGTCACATCAGGCTGGCCGCCCGCCTCGCCGCTGCCCGGCTGATGGATGGCGACCATGCCGGCCTCGGCGAGGTCGGCCACAAGAATCCTGGCCACACCGAGCGGGATGGCGAGCAGAGCGGAGATCTCCGCGACCGACTTGATCTCGCGCGTGAGATGGCAGATCCGCTGGTGTTCCGGCAGCAGCCCCGCGTACTGCCCCGGGTCGGCGGTCGTGCTGACCAGCGCCTCGATGGCGAGCTGGTAGCGGGGCCGAGTGCGGCCACCTGTCATGGCGTACGGCCGAACCAGCGGCTGATCGCCTTCCACCCCGTACGGCGCGTGGTGGGACGCGCCGTACGGGCCCGGCGAAGCGGGTGGCGGGGTCATGAGGGTCCTCCGTGTCCGGGCAGTGCTGTCGCGGTGCGGGAAGTACGGAAAAACATGGGGGGAGACGGATGGTTCAGTGCATGAGGCTGCCCTGGAGCTCTGCACGGAGATCCGGGGTGAGGACGGTGCCCGCTCGGTCGACGAGCAGGGCCATTTCGTAGCCGACCAGGCCGATGTCGCACTCGGGGTGCGCCAGCACGGCGATGGAGGAACCCTCGGAGACGGACATGATGAACAGGAAGCCGCGCTCCATCTCCACCACGGTCTGGTTGACCGCGCCGCCCTCGAAGATCCGGGACGCCCCGGCCGTGAGGGAGGTCAGCCCGGAGGCGACGGCGGCGAGCTGGTCGGCGCGGTCGCGGGGGAATCCGTCGGACATCGCGAGCAGCAGGCCGTCGGCGGAGACCACCACCGTGTGGGACACCCCGGGGGTGTTGTCCACGAAGTTGGTGATCAACCAGTTCAGGTTCTGTGCCGCCTGGCTCATCGCACTCAACTAACGCTCCTGATTCGTACCGAAACCACGGCCGTCGGTGTTGCCCCCGGCCTCGCGGCCCTGCTGGATACCACGGCGGAGGTTGGTCAGACGTCCGCGTACGTCGTCGGGCGCCCGCGAGATCTGCGGGCCGCCCTGCGGCGCTTGCTGCGGCGCCGCGCCACCGGCGACGAGGTTGGCCCTCGGCACCCGGCGCGGCAGCCCCGACGGAGTGACCCCGCCGGCCGAAGGTTCGCGGATCTGCTCGGCCCGCTGACGCAGCGCGTCGTTGGGCGAGGTCCGCCAGTTCGGGGTCTCCCTGGGCAGCGGCTGCGCCACCGGAGCGGCGGGCGCCTGGCCCTGGTACTGCGCCGAAGCGGGCACGGAGGCGGGCGGCGCCTGTACGGGCTGCTGCTGACCGCCGCCGGGGCGCTGGACGCCGTTCCCGTTGCCGTTCCCGCCGTTGCCGTTTCCATTGCCGTTGCCATTGGCGACACCGGGCGCCGTCGTGCCGGGGCGCTGCGGGCGGAACCGCTGCGGGGCCGCGGGCGGAGCTGTACGGCCCACCGGGCGGACCGGCGGGGCCTCCTGGCCGCGCGCGCTCTGCTCCACGTGGATCTGCTGCATCCGCTCGGCCTGGCCGGTGCGGAACCAGTCCGACTCGATCGACGAGAAGATCGGCGTCGGCTCGTCCCCGCGGGTCGGGGCCGGGGGCAGCGCCATCGGCTCGGCGGGCTGCTGGGGCTGCTGCTGAGGCTGCGGCGCCTGGGGCTGCTGCGGGCTCTGCATCGGCTGCTGGACCGGGTACTGACCGGTGTTGCCCTGCTGCGGCTGCTGCGGCTGCACGGGGAACTGCCCGGTCCCGTACGGGTCCTGGTACTGCTGCTGGTTCTGGTCGTAGCCCTGGCCGCCGTTGCCCTGCTGGGGGCCGCCGCGCTGCGGCAGACCCTGGCCGGGGAAGGCGTCGGGGCGCGGGCCGCTGGGGGGCGGGCCCTGGTACTGGTTGTTGCCGGGGAAGCCCTGCTGCTGACCGGGCTGACCGCCCTGTCCCTGCTGACCGCCCTGGCCCGGACGGGCCTGCGGCTGCTGGCCGGGCATCCGGAACTCGCCGGTGCCGTCGGCCTGCACGGCCGGGAACTGCGCCGTGTCGCCGGGACCGCCCTGGCCCTGGCCGCCCTGCGGCTGGCCGGGCATCGCGAACTGACCCGTGCTGTACGTCTCTTCGGGGCTGCGGGCGCCGCGCTGCGGCAGGCCCGGGTTGGGGCCGCCCTGCACCGGGAACTGCCCGGTGTCGCTGGTGCCGCGACCGCCGCCCTGGTTGCCCTGGTTGCCCTGGTTGCCGTGACCCTGGCCGCCCTGGCCCTGGTTGCCCTGGCCGGTCGGTGCGAAGTCGTCGTCGCGGACCGGCGGGAACTGCGCGGTGTCAGCGGGGCCGTTCTGCCGCGGCGCGGGGCCCGAGCGACCGCCGAACACGTCGGAACGGAAGCCGGAGGGGCCGGTGCTCTGCGGCTGCGGCGGCGGGAACTGGCCCGGCTGCTGCTGACCGCTCTGCTGACCGCCTTGCTGACCGCCCTGCCGGCCGCCGAAGTTCTGGCCGCCCTGCTGACCGCCCTGACCGCCCTGGCCGAAGTCCTGACCGCCGCCGGGGGGACGGCCGAAGGCGCCACCGGGCTGCTGGAAGTCGCCGCGCGGGCCCTGTCCGGGAGCGTCGAAGGCGGAGGCCGCCTCGACGTCCTCGTGGCCGCGCGGGGTGTCCTGGAGACCGCGGTCGTCGGGGAAGCCCTGCTGGCCGCCGTTCTGGTCCTGCGCCCAGCGCGGCGTGCCGCCCTGCTGCGGGGGACCGCCGGGACGGCCCGCTCCGGGGCTCAGCGCCGGACGCTGCTGGCCGCCCGCGACCGGGGTGCGCTGCGGCGGCCGGTTGACCGGCGCGGAGTTGGGCGAGTTGCCGAACGCGCCGGCGATGCCGGAGCCCGCGGCGGCCGGGGGAGCGCCCGCGGGGCGCCCGCCGCCCATCTGGCCGATGTTCTTGGGGTTACGGCCGCCCTGCGTGACGTCCACGGGCAGCATGACCAGCGCGGTCGTACCGCCGGAGTCGGACGGGCGGAGCTGGATCCGGATGCCGTGCCGCAGGGACAGGCGGCCGACCACGAACAGACCCATGCGGCGGGAGACGGAGACGTCCACCGTCGGCGGGTTCGCCAGCCGCTCGTTGATGTCCGCGAGGTCCTCGGGCGACAGGCCGATACCGGTGTCGTGGATCTCGATCAGCACCCGGCCGTCCGGCAGCGAGTGACCGGTGACCTTCACCTTGGTCTGCGGCGAGGAGAACGACGTCGCGTTCTCCAGCAGCTCGGCGAGCAGGTGGACGAGGTCGTTGACGATACGGCCGGTGACCTCGGCCGACGGTACCGACGTCAGTTCGATCCGCTCGTACTGCTCCACCTCGGACGCGGCGGCGCGCAGCACGTCGACCAGCGGGACCGGGCGGGTCCACCGGCGGCCCGGCTCCTCACCGGCGAGGACCAGCAGATTCTCACCGTTGCGGCGCATGCGGGTCGCGAGATGGTCGAGCTTGAAGAGCGAGGAGAGCTGGTCCGGGTCGGCCTCGCGGGACTCCAGTTCGGAGATGAGCGAGAGCTGACGCTGGATGAGGCCCTGGCTGCGGCGCGAGAGGTTGGTGAACATCGCGTTGACGTTCCCTCGCAGGAGGGCCTGCTCGGCGGCGAGTCGTACGGCCTCGCTGTGGACCTCGTCGAAGGCCCGCGCCACCTGGCCGATCTCGTCGCGGCTGTTGATGCCGATCGACTCGACCGAGGTGTCGACGTCCTGCGGGTCGGTCTCGGAGAGCTGCTTGACCAGCTCGGGCAGCCGCTTCTGGGCCACGTCGTTGGCGGTCTGCTGGAGCCTGCGCAGCGACCGGATCATCGAGCGGGCCACGATGAAGGCGCCGACCACGGCGACGCCGAGGACCAGCAGGATGATCGCGCCGGAGATCAGCGCGGACTGCTTGGCCTCGCTCTGCAGCTTGAGGGCCTTCTGCTGCATCTCGTTGAGCAGCGACCGCTCGATCTGGCTCATCGCCTGGATCTTGGTCTTGGCCGCGTCGTCCCAGTCGAGGTACGAGCTGTCGATCTTGGTGATCGCGTTCTGCGAGGCGGCGATGCGCTGGCGCGTGGTGTCGTGCGCGCTGATCGTGAGGTTGCCGCCCTCGATCGGGGTCAGCAGCGCCGCGCTCTTGGGCCCGTAGATCTTCTGGAACCGGGTGAGCGCGGTGTCCTCGTTCGCGGCGCCGTACTTCACCGACTGGTAGTCGTTGGCGTTCAGCTTGCCGCCGGTGGCCAGCGCGGCGCTGATCACCGCGCGCTGGATCGACTCGTACTCCTTGGCGGAGGAGAAGGCAGCCAGCGCGCGGGTGCTCTGGATCATCTCGGGGTTGTTGGTCGCCTGCGCCATGTCCTGGGACAGCGAGAGCAGGGACTGCACCAGGTCGTCGTACTGCGAGACCGTCTGCGAGATGGTGGAGGTCGAGGTGTACGCCTCGTCGCGGATCTCCGCCAGGTTGGCGAGCTGCGTGCCGATCGCCAGCAGGGTGGCGCGGACGCCGGAGAAGACCGGGTCGCGCTCGGAGACGTTGTCGCTGGCGTTCAGATACTGCTTGTACTCGCGGTCGGTGGCCTGCCGGGAGGCCTCCACCGCGTCGTTGGTCTTGTCGCCGGACGACAGCGGTCCGGCCGAGCTGTCCCGTTCCTCCTGGAGCGCGGCGGCGAGCTGCGTCGCGTGCTCGGTGATGTCGGTCAGCGTCTTCATGTGCTCGAGCTGGTTGATGTTGTCCAGCGAGCTGTTGATGCGCATGCCGCCCAGGACGGTGGCCGTGACCACCGGGAGGGCGAGCAGGGAGACGAGTCTGGTGCTGATGCGCCAGTTGCGCATGGCTATTCGGGGCCCCGGCTTGCCCGCGAGACCGGTGATCTTGCCCGCCTCGATGCCGCTGGGCGTGCTCGGTCGTCCGGTGGCAGCCGTCGTGCCCGGCGCAGTGCTCGCCGAGTCACCCGCCTGCTGCGGTGTCGGGCCGTTGCCGGTCCCGCCGGGCTGCTGCTCCGGGTCGCCCGCAGCGCCGCTGTCCCTCTTGAAACGTCCCTGCACTAGCGTCGCAACCTCTGGACCAGGCGTCCCCCGCGATGAAGCGGACAGGACGGTGTCGAGTCATGGGGGCTCAGGCCGCCCCGGGTTGCGAGGAGGCCGATTGATGCCCTTCACCACCGCTCGGTGCTCGAACGCGCCCCCTGCGCGCCGGCTCGATGTGATGCGGCGGTCCGGGGAATTCCAGCACAGTGCTGGATCTCCCAACAAGGGCCGTAGCCGACCTGTTGGAATCCGTTACTCGTCGCGTCGGGCCAAGCACTGAGTGTTGACATTTGATGTGGTGAAAGCGGGGGATTCCGGACCTAGCACCCCCCTGTTCGCACGAGTCACTCGCTGTCCCAGCCGGGTCGATGACAGCTGAATCGTACGACTGTGTGGGACTTGACCGGTTTGAGTCTGCCGGTCGGATGCGCGCAATGCCTGCTTTGCGACTCACTTAGTGAGCAAAATCACAGCCTGGTGCATGTCTGGGCCACGTTGTTCCGGGAAAGGGCCGCACTAGCCTGGTGCTTTACACATCGCGGTTTTCTGTCAACCCGCGCCCTGCGGGCGCCCCGAGTCACCGAGGTCCACACGGCCGATGAAGACCACCATGCTGTTCCGTCCGATCGCGAACCCGCGCCGCACCACCCTCGCGCACCTCAAGGACGCCGCTGAACTCGGGGTCCCCGCCGCGTCGGACACCGAAGCCGCCACGACCGCCGAGCAGGCCGTCGCCGAGCCCCTGCCGCAGGTCACCGCGAACCCGCGCCGCACCGTCCTGCACGAGCTGCCCACCGCCTGATCGGCGCGTATGGGCCCGGCCACTAAGCTGGGCCCATGCGTATCGCGAGGTTCTCGATCGACGGCAATGTCGCCTTTGGGGCTGTCGAAGCGGCCGAAGGCACCGACGGCGGCGAAGGCGACGGCGTAACAGCCGGCCACGACGGCCTCGTCATCAACATCATGAAGGGCATCCCCTTCGCGGACTTCGAGCTGTCCGGTACGCGGGTCCCGCTCGACAAGGTGCGGCTGCTGCCGCCCGTGCTGCCGAACAAGGTCGTCGCCATCGGCCGCAACTACGCGGACCACGCGAAGGAGTTGGGCCACGAGGTGCCGACGGCGCCCTGGGCCTTCTTCAAGCCCTCCACCTCCGTGATCGGCCACGGCGACCCGATCGTGTACCCCTCCTTCTCGCAGGAGGTGCACCACGAGGCCGAACTGGCCGTCGTCATCAGCCGGTTGTGCCGCGAGGTGCCGCGCGAGCGGGTCCGCGACGTCATCCTCGGCTACACCTGCGCCAACGACGTGACGGCCCGCGACACCCAGCGGACCGAGAAGCAGTGGGCGCGCGCCAAGGGCTTCGACTCCTCCTGCCCGCTCGGCCCCTGGATCGAGACCGACCTCGACCCCTCCGACCTCGCCATCACCGCGACGGTCAACGGCGAGCTGCGCCAGGCGGGCCGCACCGCGCAGATGATCAACTCGATCGAGGACCTGATCGTCAACATCACCGAGGCGATGACGCTGCTCCCCGGTGACGTGCTGCTCACCGGCACCCCCGCGGGCGTCGGCCCGATCCGGCCGGGTGACGAGGTCTCCGTGACGGTCGAGGGCATCGGCACCCTGACCAACAAGGTCGTCGCGCGGAGCTGACCCGCTTCGTACCCTGGGTGTTATGCCGATACGAGCGGTTCTCTGGGACATCGACGACACGATCTTCGACTACGCGAGCGCCGACCGCGTCGGCCTGCGGGCCCATCTGGCCGTCGAGGGACTGCCGGACGGGTGCGGGAGCGTGGAGGCCGCCGTGCTGCGCTGGGCCGAGCTGACCGAGCTCCACTGGGCGCGGTTCTCGGCGGGGGAGTGCGACTTCGAGGCGCAGCGCAGGGACCGCGTGCGCGACTTCCTGGGGCTGCCGCTGACGGACGCGGAGGCCGAGGAGTGGTTCGACCGCCACCGCACGCACTACGAGGCCGCCTGGTCCCTCTTCCCCGACGCCGTACCCGCCCTGGACGGCCTCACCCCCCACTACCGGCACGCGGTGCTGTCCAACTCCGCCTTCGTCGTACAGGACCGCAAGCTGCGCGCGCTGGGCGTACGGGACCGCTTCGAGGTGCTGCTGTGCGCCGCGGAGCTGGGGGTCTCCAAGCCTGCCGCCGCGGCCTTCCACGCGGCCTGCGAGGCGCTGTCCCTGGAGCCGCACGAGGTCGCGTACGTGGGCAACGAGCCGGACATCGACGCCCGCGGCGCGGCCGACGCGGGCCTGGTCGGCATCTGGCTGGACCGCCACGACCTCGGCTCCCGTCCCGACCTCACCCGCATCACCGGTCTCGCCGAGCTTGCTGACCTGCTGCGCGGCGATACTCGTTTTGGAGCGGTGTCCCGCATCGGGTAATGTTCTTCCTGCGCCGCCCGAGAGGGCCGAAAGGTCCGGCACGGGGGCGTGATCCAAGCACAATCCCGCAAGGGGTTGCGTTTTGATGGGGTATGGTGTAATTGGCAACACGGCTGATTCTGGTTCAGTTGTTCTAGGTTCGAGTCCTGGTACCCCAGCGCATAGTTCAGTGCATTGCAGTGCGAGCCCCCGTTGTGTAGCGGCCTAGCACGCCGCCCTCTCAAGGCGGTAGCGCCGGTTCGAATCCGGTCGGGGGTACAGATCCTTCCCGCGTGATCACCTGGGTCGCACCCGTTGGTCATGATGCAGGATCGCTAGGGCCCCCGTTGTGTAGCGGCCTAGCACGCCGCCCTCTCAAGGCGGTAGCGCCGGTTCGAATCCGGTCGGGGGTACGCAAGCAGAGAAGTAACGGTACGGCCGAGGTCCTCACTCAGGTGGGGGCCTTTTTCGTTTCCGGCCGCCGTTCCCGGCCGTCGTCCTCTCCCACGGGCCAACCGCCGTACCGGGCAGGGGCGTTCGCGCACCGGCGGCCCCTGCCGAGGACGGTTCAGCCGCTGCGGCGCAGCGCCTCGCTCAGCCGGGCCGCGGCGTCGATGACGGCCTGCGCGTGCATCCGCCCCGGGTGCCGGGTCAGCCGCTCGATCGGTCCCGAGACGGAGACGGCGGCGACCACGCGGTTGGAGGGGCCGCGGACGGGCGCGGACACCGAGGCGACCCCGGGCTCCCGCTCGCCGATCGACTGCGACCAGCCGCGGCGGCGTACGCCCGACAGCGCGGTGGCGGTGAAGCGCGCGCCCTGGAGGCCGCGGTGCAGCCGCTCGGGCTCCTCCCAGGCCATCAGGACCTGCGCGGCGGACCCGGCCTTCATCGGGAGCGTGGAGCCGACCGGCACGGTGTCCCGCAGGCCGGAAAGGCGCTCCGCCGCGGCCACGCAGATGCGCATGTCGCCCTGACGGCGGTAGAGCTGGGCACTTTCTCCCGTGACGTCCCGCAGGTGGGTCAGGACCGGGCCCGCCGTCGCCAGCAGCCGGTCCTCGCCCGCGGCGGCGGCCAGCTCCGACAGCCGCGGTCCCAGGATGAAGCGGCCCTGCATGTCGCGGGCCACCATGCGGTGGTGTTCGAGCGCGACCGCCAGGCGGTGCGCGGTGGGGCGGGCCAGGCCCGTGGCGCCGACGAGGCCGGCCAGGGTGGCCGGTCCCGACTCCAGTGCGCTGAGCACCAGAGCCGCCTTGTCGAGAACGCCGACGCCGCTAGAATTGTCCATGCAACGATATTCGCGTCTCACACTGTGAAACGCAAGCTCAATTTTCCGGGGAAGCCGTCAGGCTGGGGGCACAGGGCAGGACCGCCGTGCTCCCGCGGAGACACCAGGGGAACCGACGGCGTCCGGCATACACGTGCACCACACACGAGTTGGCCCGCGAGGGTGCGGGCCGGAGGGACAGCGATGGGTAGGACACTCGCGGAAAAAGTCTGGGACGACCATGTCGTCCGCCGCGTCGAGGGCGAGCCCGATCTGCTCTTCATCGATCTTCACCTGCTCCACGAGGTGACCAGCCCCCAGGCGTTCGACGGGCTGCGGATGAACGGCCGACCGGTGCGGCGTACCGACCTCACCATCGCCACCGAGGACCACAACACCCCCACCCTCGACATCGACAAGCCCATCGCGGACCCGGTCTCCCGCACCCAGCTCGAAACGCTGCGCAAGAACTGCGCGGAGTTCGGCGTACGGCTGCACCCGCTGGGCGACGTCGAGCAGGGCGTCGTGCACGTGGTGGGCCCGCAGCTCGGGCTGACCCAGCCGGGCACCACCGTGGTCTGCGGCGACTCGCACACCTCCACGCACGGCGCCTTCGGCGCGCTGGCGTTCGGCATCGGCACCTCCCAGGTCGAGCACGTGCTGGCCACCCAGACGCTGCCGCTCGCGCCGTTCAAGACGATGGCGATCACCGTGGACGGCGAACTGCCCCCCGGCGTCACCGCCAAGGACCTGATCCTCGCCGTGATCACGCAGATCGGCACCGGCGGCGGCCAGGGTTATGTCATCGAATACCGCGGCTCCGCCATCGAGAAGCTGTCGATGGAATCGCGGATGACCGTCTGCAACATGTCGATCGAGGCGGGCGCGCGGGCCGGCATGATCGCCCCCGACCAGACCACGTTCGACTACCTGGAAGGGCGCGTGCACGCCCCCAAGGGCGCGGACTGGGACGCGGCGGTGGCGTACTGGAAGACGCTGCGCACCGACGACGACGCGGTCTTCGACCACGAGGTGCGGATCGACGCCGCCACCCTGGCGCCGTTCGTCACCTGGGGCACCAACCCCGGCCAGGGCGCGCCGCTGAGCGCGGCCGTGCCGGACCCGGCGTCCTTCGCCGACCCCGGCGACCGGCTCTCCGCCGAGAAGGCGCTGGAGTACATGGGCCTGTCCGCGGGCCAGCCGCTGCGCGAGGTCGCCGTGGACACCGTCTTCGTCGGCTCCTGCACCAACGGCCGGATCGAGGACCTGCGGGCCGCCGCGTCGGTCGTCGAGGGCCGCAAGGTGGCCGACGGCGTCCGCATGCTGGTCGTGCCGGGCTCCGTACGGGTCGCGTTGCAGGCCGTCGAGGAGGGCCTGGACAAGGTGTTCACCGCCGCCGGCGCCGAATGGCGGCACGCGGGTTGCTCGATGTGCCTGGGTATGAACCCGGACCAACTCGCCCCCGGCGAGCGCTCCGCGTCCACCTCGAACCGCAACTTCGAGGGACGGCAGGGCAAGGGCGGCCGTACGCACCTGGTCTCGCCGCAGGTGGCCGCCGCCACCGCGGTGCTCGGCCACCTCGCCTCGCCCGCCGACCTGTCCGACGCCCCTGTCCTGACGGAGGTCTGAGCCCCCATGGAAGCCTTCACCACGCACACCGGCCGGGCCGTACCGCTGCGCCGCGGCAATGTGGACACCGACCAGATCATCCCCGCGCACTGGCTGAAGAAGGTCACGCGCAACGGATTCGAGGACGGCCTGTTCGAAGCCTGGCGCAAGGACGAGAACTTCGTCCTCAACGCCCCCGAGCGGCAGGGCGCCACCGTGCTCGTCGCCGGACCCGACTTCGGCACCGGTTCGTCGCGCGAACACGCGGTCTGGGCCTTGCAGAACTACGGCTTCAAGACCGTGATCTCGTCCCGCTTCGCGGACATCTTCCGCGGCAATTCGCTGAAGAACGGCCTGCTCACGGTCGTATTGCCGCAGGAGACGGTGGAATCGCTCTGGAAACTGGTCGAGGCCGACCCGCAGGCCGAGATCACCGTCGACCTGGTGGCCCGCGAGGTGCGCGCCGAGGGCCCCGGTGTGTCGCTGACCGAGGCGTTCGAGCTGGACGACAACGCCCGCTGGCGGCTGCTGGAAGGGCTGGACGACATCAGCCTGACCCTCGCCAACGAGGCCGACATCTCGGCGTTCGAAGCCGGCCGCCCGTCCTTCAAGCCGAGCACCGTGCAGGTCTGACCGACCCGTTCGGCCCTGTTCGGCCCCAAGAAGCGCCCTCTGCCCGTCCGCAGAGGGCGCTTCTGCGTGTCCGGGCGATGTCTGGGCCGGTCCCGAAGTGCCCGTGGGGGCGGCCCAGGAGGGTCCGTCCGGGCGGTCCAGGAGTGTCCGGAAAACGGCCCGGAACACCCGGTTGGCCCTGTCGCTCCCGACAACTCGCCGCAGATGGCACAATCGACGCATGGAACGCGACGGCCAACTCCAGCTCTACGGGGTTCTCGCCGCGCGTCTGAAGCAGGCGCATCTGCGCGTCGCGAATCCCGAAGTCCCTGATGGGACACGGCGGGAGTTGAGTCGCCGGCTGCTCGCGGTGACCGCTGTGGCGAAGCACGATCTCGCCGACGCGGCACGGCGCCTGGACGTGTTAACGGCTGAGTTGGACGACCTCGGAATCCCGGATCGCTGATCCCGTAGAGCACCGAGTTCGTTGCGGCACAAGGGTGATTCGCCCGTTTCGTATTTGATTTGCGGTATATATCCGCCTAGCGTGCGAAAAAGCCCGCACTCATTCGCCGGGCAAGTTTCCGAAGGGGAAGACGTGAACAAGGCGCAGCTCGTAGAAGCGATTGCCGACAAGGTAGGCGGCCGCCAGGCCGCCGCGGACGCGGTTGACGCGGTTCTCGACGCGATCGTCCGTGCGACGGTCTCGGGCGACCGGGTCTCGGTCACCGGTTTCGGTTCGTTCGAGAAGGTGGAGCGTCCGGCCCGTTACGCCCGCAATCCCCAGACCGGGGAGCGGGTCCGGGTCAAGAAGACCTCGGTGCCGCGGTTCCGCGCGGGTCAGGGCTTCAAGGACCTGGTCAGCGGCACCAAGAAGCTCCCGAAGAACGACGTCGCGGTGAAGAAGGCGCCCAAGGGCAGCCTCAGCGGCGGCGCTTCCACCACCACGAGGACCACCACCAAGAAGGCGGCGGCCAAGAAGGTCACCGCGGCCAAGAAGACGGTCGCGAAGAAGGCCTCCGCCGCCAAGAAGACCGCCGCGGCCAAGACCACGGCGGCCAAGAAGACCACCGCCAAGAAGGCCACGGCGAAGAAGACCACCGCCAAGAAGGCGGCGGCCAAGAAGGCCCCGGCCAAGAAGGTCGCCGCGAAGAAGGCCCCGGCCAAGCGCGCGACCGCCCGCAAGACCGCCGCCAAGCGGAGCGCCACCAGGTAGTAGTCCGTCCCACGGACCGCGACGGGCCGGGTTCCCCCAGGGGAGCCCGGCCCGCGCTCGTTTTTTTGGCCGCCTTCTCTCCCCCGGACTCCGTCCGGGGGCGCCCCCACGGGCGGCTTGGACCCGCCTTCGGCTCGCCGGCTACCGGCGAACCGCCCTGCGTCAGGGAGCCCCTTCGCTACACCTTCGGTCCCGCAGGGTCCGGGAAGGTCTGGAGGGTGATGAAGACCACCCGGCGGGTGTCGGCGGAGCCGTCGGTGCGGATGCGGACGCGCTGGCCGGGGCGCAGGAGGCGCAGGCCGCCCGCGTCGAAGGCGGCGGCGTCGAAGGGCAGCGGCGTCCCGTCGTCGAGGAGCACGCTGCCGCCGCGGGTCTCGGGGTCGTAGGTGAACGCGGTTGCCTGCATGGGCCGCAGCCTAGTGCCCGGCCCGGGGGAGACCGCCGGTCACGGCACGGGTGCCCGGCCCGGCCGGCGGTTCAGTCCGCGATCAGCAGCCCGGCGGCGGCCAGCGCCGTACGCTCGCCGACGCCCAGGGCCAGGGCCGCGCGCAGGTCGTCGCCGGTGTCCACGTCCTGCCGCACCGACGGCACCCGTCGCAGGGCGATCTCGCGGGCCCCGGTGGCCAGGTGGCGGGCGCGGGAGGCGCCGCCGAAGGCGGGGGAGAGGGCCGAACCGCGCGGAGCGGCGAGCAAGGTTGTCCCCACACCGGCCGCGTCGGCCAGAAAAGCCCGCCCCTGGCCGCCCGCGGCCTCCCGGAGCACCCACGCCAGCTCAGCGGGCCGCAAGGCCGGGAGATCGCCGTTCAGCGCCGCGACCGCCGCGTACGGATCGCGGGCCCGCACCCGGTCCGCCCCGTACCGCAGCGCGGCGTTCAGCCCCGCCGCCGGGGCGTCGGGCACCACGAAGGCACCCAGGGCGGCCAGCTCCGCCCCGGCCCGCTCGTCGTCCGTGACCACGGTCACGTCGGCCACCTCGGCGCAGGCCAGCGCCGCCGCGACCGTGTCCAGCGCGAACGCCAGGGCCAGCGCGGGCCGTACCGCACCGGCCGCCGTGGCCAACCGGCTCTTGGCCACGGCCAGCGGCTTCAGCGGCACGACAAGGGACCACTTCCAGGTCACATCTATCGCCACCGCACCATTGTGCGGCCTTCCCCAGGCGCCCCACGGGCCGCCGGGCCCTGGCGTTAACGTGTCCATAGCCGCAGACTTGTGCGGCTGCCGCACGGGTGGTGCTGCGCGAGCCTCTACGAGCGCAGCGTCACAGCAACGAAGAGGAGTCCTGGTGTCCCGCCGCAGAATCGGTTTCTGGTACCGCCTGGCGGCCGTCATCGCGAAACCGCCGCTCATTGTGCTGTTCAAGCGGGACTGGCACGGAATGGAGCACATTCCGGCCGACGGCGGTTTCATCACGGCGGTGAACCACAACTCGTACCTGGACCCGCTGTCGTACGCGCATTTCCAGTACAACACCGGCCGCGTCCCCCGCTTCCTGGCCAAGGCGGGGCTCTTCAAGCCCTTCTTCGTCGGCACGATGCTGCGCGGCACCGGCCAGATCCCCGTCTTCCGCGAGACCACCGACGCCGCGAACGCCTTCCGCGCCGCCGTCGACGCCATCAACTCCGGCGAGTGCGTCGCCTTCTACCCCGAAGGCACCCTCACCCGTGACCCCGACATGTGGCCGATGGTCTCCAAGACCGGCGTCGCCCGCGTCGCGCTGCTCACCAAGGCGCCCGTGATCCCCGTCGCCCAGTGGGGCGCCAACGAGGCCGTGCCGCCGTACGCCAAGAGCAAGCGCGTACGCCTGCTGCCGCGCAAGACGCTGCGGGTGCTCGCGGGCGAACCCGTCGACCTGACCGCGTTCTACGGCCAGGACCCCACCCCCGACGTGCTGCGCGCCGTCACCGAGACCATCATGCTCGCGGTCACCGCGCTGCTCGCCGAGGTACGCCAGGAACCCGCGCCCGCCGGTCTCTACGACCCGCGCAAGGCACGGGAGGGCGCATGACGGTCCGCTGCGCCGTCTACGGCACCGGCTCCTGGGGCACCGCCTTCTCGATGGTCCTCGCCGACGCCGGGTGCGAGGTGGCGCTCTGGGGCCGCCGCCCCGAGCTGACCGCGGCGATCAACGCCGACCGCAGGAACCCCGAATACCTCCCCGACCTCGAACTGCCCGCCGCCGTCACCGCCACCGCGGACCCCGCGGAAGCCGCCGCCGACGCCGAATTCGTCATCCTGTGCGTCCCGTCCCAGACGCTGCGCGCCAACCTCGCCGACTGGGCACCGCTGCTGCGCCCCGACGCGGTCCTGGTCAGCCTGATGAAGGGCGTCGAACTGGGCACCGCCAAGCTGATGAGCGAGGTGATCGAGGAGGTCGCCAAGGCAGGACCCGACCGCGTCGCCGTCCTGTCGGGCCCCAACCTCGCCCCGGAGATCGCCGCCAGGCAGCCCGCCGCCGCCGTCGTCGCCAGCCGCGACGAAGCCGTCGCCCGCCGCTTCCAGGCCGCCTGCCACACCGGCTACTTCCGCCCGTACACCAACACCGACGTCGTCGGCGTCGAACTGGGCGGCGCCGTCAAGAACGTCATCGGCCTCGCGGTCGGCATCGCCGACGGCATGGGCCTGGGCGACAACACCAAGGCGTCCCTGATCACCCGCGGCCTGGCCGAGACCACCAGGCTCGGCATGGCGATGGGCGCCGACGCGCACACCTTCGCCGGCCTCGCGGGCATGGGCGACCTGGTCGCCACCTGCTCCTCACCGCTGTCGCGCAACCACACCTTCGGCATGAACCTCGGCCGCGGCATGACCCTGGCCGAGACCATCGCCGTCACCAGCCAGACGGCCGAGGGCGTCAAGTCCTGCGAGTCCGTGGCCGATCTGGCCCGCAGGCACGGCGTCGACATGCCGCTGACGGACACCGTGGTCGACATCGTGCACAACGGGAAACCGCCCGTCGTGGCCGTACAGGAGTTGATGTCACGCTCCGCCAAGCCGGAACGGTAGGGTCATCGCGACATGAGCAACCTTGCATCCCACGACAGCTCCCAGAGCCCTGACCGGCGCGAATCCGGCCCGGACCGGCCCGCGGACCCGTACGCGGACCGGCGCGTGGTAGGCCACGCGAGCGAGAACTACCCGCGCAAGCCGCGGGTCGCGGTCGTCTTCGGCGGACGCAGCTCCGAGCACGGCGTCTCGGTGGTCACCGCGGCCAGCGTGCTCAGCGCCATCGACCGCGACAAGTACGACGTCCTGCCCATCGGCATCACCACCGAGGGCCGCTGGGCACTGACCGCGGACGCCCCCGAGCGGATGGCCATCGCCGACCGCCGGATGCCGACCGTCGAACAGGTCACCGACCACGAGGGCGCCGTCATGCTCCCGGTCGACCCGGCCAACCGCGAGGTCGTCTACACCGAAGCGGGCGCCGTCCCCAAGGCGCTCGGCGAGGTCGACGTCGTCTTCCCCATGCTGCACGGCCCGTACGGCGAGGACGGCACCCTCCAGGGCCTGCTCGAACTCTCCGGCGTCCCGTACGTCGGCGCGGGCGTGCTCGCCTCCGCCGTCGGCATGGACAAGGAGTACATGAAGCGCGTCTTCACCTCCTTCGGCCTGGCCGTCGGCCCCTACACCGTCATCCGCCCCCGCGAATGGGAACGCGACAGCGACGCCGTACGCCGCAAGGTCACCGACTTCGCCGCCGAGCACGGCTGGCCGCTGTTCGTGAAGCCCGCCCGCGCCGGATCGTCCTTCGGCATCACCAAGGTCGAAGGCCCGGAAGGGCTCGACGCGGCCATCACCGAGGCCAGGCGGCACGACCCCAAGGTCATCGTCGAGGCGCTGCTGCGCGGACGCGAGATCGAATGCGGCGTCCTGGAGTTCGAGGACGGCCCGCGCGCCTCCGTACCGGCCGAGATCCCGCCGGTCACCAGCCACGCGTTCTACGACTTCGAGGCGAAGTACATCGACTCCGCCGAGGGAATCGTTCCTGCGCCGCTCACCGAGGAGCAGACCGCCGAGGTACGGCGGCTCGCCGTCGAGGCGTTCGAGGCCGCGTCCTGCGAGGGCCTGGTCCGCGCCGACTTCTTCCTGCTGGACAGCGGGGAGTTCGTCATCAACGAGATCAACACGATGCCGGGCTTCACCCCGATCTCGATGTACCCGCGGATGTGGCAGGAGACGGGCGTCGACTACCGGCAACTGGTCGACCTGCTCATCCAGGCGGCGCTGCGCCGCTCGACCGGCCTGCGCTAGCCCGCCGGGGCCGCGCCTGCGCGCGGCCTTCGGACGGACAGCCGAACCCCGAGGGGGTCAGACCCCCTCGGGGATCGTGCGCTTGATCGCGTCCGCGAGATCCGTCAGCGGACTGATGTCATGGGCGAAACGCTTCGGCAGAGCCACCTCGACATACGCCTTGCGCAGCGTCGTCGTCATCAGCACCCCACCGTCGGCTCCCTGCTCCACCGACCAGGAGACGCCGTCCACCTCGGCGCCGTAAGTGGAGGGGTCCGCGTCGGCGGCGGGCCGCGGGACACCGCAGCGCAACACGATCGGCGGATTGCCCCACCCGGCTGTCAGCTCCGATTCCGGCTTGAGATCATGCCGGGAGAGTCCGTCGACCTTCGCGGGCAGATCGCCGTACAGCGCGTGACAGTATCCGGCGACACGTGCGTCAGGAACCGGTACGGCGATCGCTTCGTCCGTACCGGACGTGAACGCGTAGACCGCCGCCGCAGAAAGGCACGCGACGGCGGACACGGCGGTCAGTACAACTCGGCGATACAGCATCACCGGTGAGCATAGTGGGGGCTAGATATGGACGACGGGGCAGGTCAACGTTCGAGTGATGCCGTCCGCCTGCTGGACTTTGGCGACCACCATGCGGCCGAGATCATCGACCGTGTCTGCTTGGGCCCTGACGATGACGTCATAAGGACCGGTGACGTCCTCGGCCTGAATGACTCCTTCGATCTTGGAGATCACCTCCGCTACTGCCGAGGCTTTGCCGACCTCGGTCTGGATCAGGATGTACGCCTGTACCACGGAACCTCCAGGGCGGCTTCGAGGATCATGTGGGAAGGGGGACGCCACGTTATCGCGTCGTCGCGCACAGCGGGGAGACCCGCGCGGTACCTGACCCCCGTATTGACGGGTCTCACGCCCGTATTGACGGGAAACACGCAGCAGAACCGGCTCAGGCCGCGACTCGAGGGGACGTTGGGATGAAGGGGACTGTGGGCGAGTTGGGCGAGTTCGGGCTCATCAGGGAGTTGACCTCCCGGCTCACCACCACACCCGCGGTGAAAATCGGACCGGGTGACGACGCGGCCGTGGTCGCCGCGCCCGACCGCCGGGTGGTCGCCACCACGGACGTCCTCATCGAGGGCCGCCACTTCCGCCGCGACTGGTCCACCGCCTACGACGTGGGCCGCAAGGCCGCCGCGCAGAACCTCGCCGACATCGCCGCCATGGGCGCCTTCCCCACCGCCGTGCTGCTCGGCCTCGTCGTCCCCGCCGAACTCCCCGCCACCTGGGCCGTCGAACTGATGGACGGCATCCGCGACGAGTGCCAGGTCGCGGGAGCGGCCGTGGTCGGCGGCGACGTCGTACGCGGCGACACCATCACGGTGGCCGTCACCGCGCTCGGCGACCTCCGCAGCCGCGAGGCCATCACCCGATCGGGTGCCCGCGCGGGCGACATCATCGCCGTCACCGGCTGGCTCGGCTGGTCCGCCGCCGGACTCGCCGTGCTCTCCCGCGGCTTCCGCTCCCCGCGCGCCTTCGTGGAGGCCCACCGCCGCCCGGAACCGCCGTACCACGCGGGCCCCGCGGCGGCCGAACTCGGCGCCACCGCCATGACCGACGTCAGCGACGGCCTGGTCGCCGACCTCGGCCACATCGCCGCCGCCAGCGGCGTCGACATCGACCTGCGCTCAGCCGACATCGACGTACCCGCCCAGATGTCCGACATCGGGCAGGCCGTGGGCGTCGACCCGCTGCACTGGGTGCTCACCGGCGGCGAGGACCACGCGATCGTCGCCGCCTTCCCCCGCGATGTGAAGCTGCCCGCCCGCTGGCGGGTCATCGGCGCCGTCAGCGCCCCCGCGGGCCGCACCCCGCAGGTCACCGTGGACGGCGCGCCCTGGGACAAGGCGGGCGGCTGGGACCACTTCGGGGACGAGGAGTGACCCTCCCGAACCCCGGCCTCCCGAACCCCGGCCTCCCGCGCCCCACCGTCCCAGACCCCGGCCTCCCGCGCCCCGCACCTGTGCCAGCCGCCCCCGCCCGGGTGCTCACCGTCGCCGGATCCGACTCCAGCGGCGGCGCGGGCGTCCAGGCCGACCTCAAGACGATGCTCGCCCTCGGCGTGCACGGCATGAGCGTGCTCACCGCCGTCACCGCGCAGAATTCGCTGGGCGTGCACGGCGTCTGGGACCTGCCGGAGGCGGCGGTACGCGCCCAGTTCCACGCCGTCGTCGGCGACATCGGGGTGGCGGCGGTCAAGACCGGCATGCTCTCCTCGGCGGCCCTCACCGAGACCGTCGCCGGTCTCCTCGCCGCGCTGGACGGCCGCGTCCCCGTCGTCGTCGACCCGGTCGGGATCTCCAAGCACGGCGACGCGCTGCTCGCCGAGGAAGCCGTCGAGACCGTACGCACCCGGCTGCTGCCGCTCGCCACCGTCGCCACCCCCAACCTGGACGAGGTCACCCAGCTCACCGGCCGTACCGTGCACGACGAGGCCGGCATGCGGGCCGCCGCCGACGCCGTACTCGCCCACGGGCCGCGCTGGGTCCTGGTCAAGGGCGGCCACCTCGCCGACAGCCGCTCGGCCGAGGCCGTCGACCTGCTCACCGACGGCGCCGCCGAGCACTGGTACCGCGCCCCGCGGCTCGACAACCGGCACACCCACGGGACGGGCTGCACCCTGGCCAGCGCGATCGCCTGCCACCTCGCCCTCGGCCGCGACGTGCCGGACGCCGTCGGGCGGGCGAAGACGTACGTGACCGGCGCCATCGCGGCGGGCTTCCCGCTCGGCGCCGGGACCGGCCCCGTCGACCACGGCTGGCGCACGCGCTGAGCCGTCACCCGAGCCGCACGGGCACCCGTAGAACGCAAGAAAACCGGCCCACCCTGAGGTGGACCGGCATTCGAGTAGCCGCTAAGGCTGCGCTGCTACGACGTGATGTACGACGACGCGTCAGCGCGAGACCTTACCGGCCTTGATGCACGAGGTGCAGACATTGAGGCGCTTCGGCGTCCGCCCGACCACTGCACGCACGCGCTGGATGTTGGGGTTCCAACGACGCGGGGTACGGCGGTGCGAGTGGGAGATGCTGTTGCCGAAGCCCGGCCCCTTGCCGCAGACGTCGCAGTTGGCAGCCACGGGTCACTCCAAAGACTTCAGATGCACTTACGATGAAAAGCCTGAGAGAGCCCCAGGCAACCGGAGCAGCATACAACGACCGCTCCCGTACAACGAAACTACCATGGTCCGCGGGTGCCCAGATCCGGACGCCCGCCCCCGTGACCGGGGTCACCACCAGGCCGTTTCCGTGCGGTCACGGGCGGCCCCGTCGCCGCCCGGCCCGCTCCCGACCGCCCCGAAAGGGCCTAGGCTCACCTGGCAGTTCCCGATATCCCGGTGTTCCGCAGGAGGACCTGTTGCCGCCCTCGCTCGACGCTTCCGCGGTGCTCGCCTGGTGCCGCCTCTCGCTCCAGGCACTGGGCAGGGCCCGCGAGGAGATCGACGCGATCAACGTCTATCCCGTCGCGGACGGGGACACCGGCACCAATCTGTACCTGACGTTCGAGTCCGCCGCCCAGGCCGTGGAAGCGGTCTTCGACGCGCACGCGACGGCCGCCGCCCCCGCGACCCGGCCCACCCTCCCCGACGTGCTCCGCGCCATGTCGCACGGCGCCCTCATCGGCGCCCGCGGCAATTCCGGCACGATCCTCGCCCAGCTCCTGCGCGGCATGAACGAGGCGGTCGCCTCGCCCGCCGACGCCCCTGAACGGATCGGGGCCGCCGAACTGCGGCGGGCCCTGCGGATCGCCGCGGAATCGGCGTACGACGCGGTCGCCCGGCCGGTCGAGGGCACGATGCTCACGGTGGCCGTCGGCGCGGCCGACGCCGCGGAGGCCGCGACGGGCGGCGTCGACGAGGTCGTACGGGCCGCGTACGCCGGAGCGCGCGCCGCGCTGGCCGCCACCCCGGGACAGCTCGGCGTGCTGCGCCGCGCGGGAGTGGTCGACGCGGGCGGCCTCGGCCTGGTCGCCGTGCTCGGCGCGCTGGCCGACGCCGTGACCGGCGACGCCCCGGAACAGCCCCTGGCCGGAACGGACTTCCGCGCCGGGCACACCGTCCCGGTCGAGGACGAGGACCTGTGCCCCGACGACGCGGTCCCCGACGGCCCCGCCTTCGAGGTGATCTTCCTGCTGGAGGCCGCCGACTCCGCCGTCACCCTGCTGCGGGCCCGGCTCGACGCGCTCGGCGACTCCCTCGTCGTCGTCGGCGGCGACGGACTCTTCCACGTGCACGTCCACGTGGACGACGTCGGCGCCGCCATCGAGGCGGGCATCGAGGCCGGCCGCCCGTACCGCATCCGCGTCACCCACTTCGCCGACCAGACCAGGCCGCGCACCGAACCCGCGCACCGCGCCGTCGTCGCCGTCGTCCGCGGCGACGGCCTGTCGGAACTGTGCGCCCGCGCCGGGGCCACCGTCGTCGCCGTCCGCCCCGGCGAACAGCCCGCCAGCGGCGAGATCGCCGCCGCCATCCGCCGCGCCCACGCCCTTGAGGTCGTCCTGCTGCCCAACGACCGCGACCTGCGGCACGCGGCGGGCGCCGCCGCGGAACAGGCCCGCGCCGACGGCGTCCGGGTCGCCCTCATCCCCACCCGCTCCGCCGTCCAGGGCCTGGCCGCCCTCGCCGTCCACGAGCCCTCCCGGCGCTTCGACGAGGACGTCGTCGCCATGACCTCCGCCGCCGGAGCCACCCGCTACGCCGAACTCGCCGTCGCCGAGCACCGCTCCTGGACCTCGGCCGGCATCTGCCAGGCCGGCGACATCCTCGGCCTCATCGACGGCGACGTCTCCGTCATCGGCACCACGCTCGCCGGTACCGCCACCGCCGTCCTGGACCGCATGCTCGCCGCCGGCGGCGAACTCGTCACCCTCATCCCGGGACCCGACGCCCCCGCCGACCTCACCGCCCACATCGAGTCCCACGTCCGCGAGGCCCACCTGGCGGTGGACACCGTGACCTACGAGGGCGGCCAGGGCACCTGCCCCCTGCTGGTGGGCGTCGAGTAACCCGCCCCTCCCGCGGACCGCCGCGCGGACCTGCCCGAGGGGGATTTGTCGGTGGGGTGCGCCAAGATAGATCCCGATGTCGAACCCCATGGACGATCCGCTGCGGAAAATCGTCGGTGACCGTACCGCGAAGGTGCTCGCCGACCACCTCGGGCTGCACACCGCCGGTGACCTGCTGCATCACTATCCGCGCCGGTACGCCGAGCGCGGGGAGCTGACGCGGCTGGCGGATCTGCCGGTGGACGAGTACGTCACGGTGGTGGCGCAGATCGCGAAGGCGGACAAGCGGACGTACGGCCGCGGGTCCGGGGTGCGGCTCGAAGTCGTGGTGACCGACGGCAGCGGTTCGCTGACCCTGGTGTTCTTCAGCAAGGCGGCGCACGCGCACGCCCACCGGCTGATCCCGGGGCGGCGCGGGATGTTCTCGGGGAAGGTCTCGGTCTTCAACCGGACGCGCCAACTGGCCCACCCGGACTACCAGTTGCTGGACGCGGACGAGGGGGCGGAGAAGGACGCGCTGGACGCGTTCGCGAACCGGCTGATCCCGCTGTATCCGGCGTGCAAGCAGATCACCTCGTGGCGGATCGGGCAGGCGGTGGACACCGCGCTCAACTCGCTGACGGCGATCGGCTGGGAGGGCGTGGGGGAGCCGCTGCCCGCGGCGCTGCGCGAGGCGCGCGGGCTCGCGCCGCTGCCGGAGGCGCTGGAGCGGATCCACCGGCCGCGGACGAAGGCGGACATCGCGGCGGCCAGGGACCGGCTGAAGTGGGACGAGGCGTTCGTGCTCCAGGTGGCGCTGGCCCGCCGCAGGGCGGCGGACTCCGCGCTGCCCGCGGTGCCGCGCCGGCCGGGCCGGGACGGGCTGCTGACGGCGTTCGACGCGAAGCTGCCGTTCACACTGACCGACGGCCAGCGGAGGGTGTCGGGCGAGATCTTCGAGGACCTGGCGGCCGAGCACCCGATGCACCGGCTGCTCCAGGGCGAGGTCGGCTCGGGCAAGACGATGGTGGCGCTGCGGGCGATGCTCGGGGTGGTGGACGCGGGCGGCCAGGCGGCGATGCTCGCGCCGACCGAGGTGCTGGCCCAGCAGCACCACCGCTCCGTCACCGAGATGATGGGCGAACTGGCCGAGTCCTCGGGCATGCTGGGCGGCTCGGACCTCGGGACGAAGGTCGTGCTGCTGACCGGTTCCATGGGGACGCCCGCGCGGCGGCAGGCGCTGCTCGACCTGGTGACGGGCGAGGCCGGGATCGTGATCGGCACGCACGCGCTGATCGAGGACAAGGTGAAGTTCCACGACCTGGGCCTGGTCGTGGTCGACGAACAGCACCGCTTCGGCGTGGAGCAGCGGGACGCGCTGCGCGCCAAGGCCGCCCAGCCGCCGCACCTGCTGGTGATGACGGCCACCCCGATCCCGCGGACCGTCGCCATGACGGTCTTCGGCGACCTGGAGACGTCCGTACTGGACCAACTGCCCGCCGGGCGCTCGCCGATCGCCACCCATGTCGTACCGGCGGCCGAGAAGCCGCACTTCCTCAGCCGGGCCTGGGAGCGGGTACGGGAGGAGGTCGAGGGCGGGCACCAGGCGTACGTGGTGTGCCCGCGGATCGGCGACGAGGAGGAGGGCAAGGGGAGCGGCAAGGCCAAGGCGGCCAAGAAGGACAAGGAGCCGGGGCCCGACGACGACGAGCGCAGGCCGCCGCTGGCGGTGCTGGACGTCGCCGAGCAGATCGCCCAGGGGGCCCTGCGCGGGCTGCGCGTCGAGGTGCTGCACGGCCGGATGCAGCCGGACGCCAAGGACGACGTGATGCGCCGCTTCACCGCGGGCGAGGTGGACGTCCTGGTCGCCACCACGGTCATCGAGGTCGGGGTGAACGTGCCGAACGCCACCGCCATGGTGATCATGGACGCCGACCGCTTCGGCGTCTCGCAACTCCACCAGCTGCGCGGCCGGGTCGGCCGCGGCTCCGCGCCCGGCCTGTGCCTGCTGGTCTCCGAGGCGCCCGAGGCGACCCCGGCCCGGATGCGCCTGGACGCGGTGGCCGGGACGCTGGACGGCTTCGAACTCTCCGAGATCGACCTCCAGCAGCGCCGCGAGGGCGACGTCCTCGGCCAGGCCCAGTCCGGCAGCCGCTCCTCGCTGCGGGTGCTCACCGTCATGGACGACCGCGACGTCATCGAGGCCGCCCGCGAGGAGGCCACCGCGGTCGTGACCGCCGATCCCGAACTCACCGCGCACCCCGATCTCCGCAGCGCCCTGGACAGCCTGCTGGACGCGGACCGCGAGGAGTATCTGGAAAAGGGGTAGCCGGGCCCGGGCCCGTATCGTGGGGCGCGTCGGACCAGGTCCCCGCACCGGAAGTGAGTTCCATGACCCGCGTGATCGCCGGCGCCGCCGGGGGGCGGCGCCTCGCCGTACCGCCGGGCGACGGCACCAGGCCGACGTCCGACCGCGCCAAGGAGGGGCTGTTCTCCACCCTTCAGTCGCTGTGCGGCACGCTGGAGGGGGCCAGGGTGCTCGACCTCTACGCGGGCTCCGGCGCGGTCGGCCTCGAAGCGCTCTCGCGCGGCGCCGAACACGTCCTGCTGGCCGAGGCCGAGCCGCGGGCGGCGCGAGTGATCAGGGAGAACGTGGCGGCGCTGAAACTGCCCGGCGCCGAGGTGCGCTCGGGACGCGCGGAGAAGATCGTCGCGGGACCGGCGCCGCGGCCGTACGACGTGGTCTTCCTCGACCCGCCGTACGACGTCGAGGACGGCGAACTGCGGGAGATCCTGCTCACACTCCTGGCCAATGACTGGCTGACGGAGGAAGCGCTGGTCACCGTGGAGCGCAGGACCCGGGGCGGCGAATTCGGCTGGCCCCCGGGTTTCACGGGCCTGCGGTCCCGGCGGTACGGCGAAGCGACGCTTTGGTACGGTCGCGCCGCCCGGGTCACCGCCGGGTCATGAGCCCGCGGAGTCGACATGAACCCGCACCATGAGCCGTAGCACCCGCCGTACGGAGAGCGAGGAACCACTCTTGCGCCGCGCCGTCTGTCCGGGGTCCTTCGACCCCATCACCAACGGACACCTCGACATCATCGCCCGCGCCTCACGGCTGTACGACACCGTGTACGTCGCCGTGATGATCAACCAGTCCAAGCAGGGCCTGTTCACCATCGAGGAGCGCATCGCGCTGATCGAGGAGGTCACGGGCGACCTGGGCAACGTCAAGGTCGAGTCGTTCCACGGCCTGCTGGTGGACTTCTGCAAGCAGCGCGAGATCCCGGCCATCGTGAAGGGCCTGCGCGCGGTCAGCGACTTCGACTACGAGTTGCAGATGGCCCAGATGAACATCGGCCTCACCGGTGTCGAGACCCTCTTCGTCCCCACCAACCCCGCCTACAGCTTCCTGTCCTCGAGTCTGGTCAAGGAAGTCGCCCAATGGGGCGGCGACATCTCCCACTTGGTGCCGTCCGTCGTCCTCGACGCGCTCAAGCCCAAACTCCGACAGCGCTAGGCTCTCCCCCGTGGACGTCCAGAAGAAGCTCGATGAGATCGCGGCCACCGTGGCTAACGCCCGGTCGATGCCGATGTCGGCCTCCTGCGTGGTGAACCGTGCCGAGCTGCTCGCCATGCTCGACGAGGTCGCCGCCGCGCTTCCCGACTCCCTCTCCCAGGCGCAGGCACTGCTCGGCGACCGGGAGACGATGGTCGGGGAGGCCCGAGCCGAAGCCCAGCGGATCATCGAATCGGCCCACGCCGAACGCGGATCGCTGGTCTCCGACACCCAGGTGGCCCGCCAGTCGCAGGACGAGGCGGAGCGGATCGTCGCCGAGGCGCGCCGCGAGGCCGCCGAGATCCGCGCCGAGGCCGACGACTACGTCGACAGCAAGCTCGCCAACTTCGAAGTGGTCCTCACCAAGACCATCGGCTCGGTCGACCGCGGCCGGGAGAAGCTGCTCGGCCACGACCCCAACGGCTACGACCAGGGTTACGACCAGGCCGAGGAGGACGCGGACGCCCCCGAGCGCAGCGCCGACCCGGAGACCCTGCGCCGCCGCGCCGACGAGTACGTGGACGCCAAGCTGGGCGCCTTCGAGGCCGTCCTGAGCAAGACCCTGGAGGCCGTCGGCCGCGGGCGCCTGAAGCTCACCGGCCACAATCCGATCGACGACCTCGCCGCACAGATGGCCGCGCAGGACGCCGCGGACGGCGACGGCGAGCACGGCGGGCAGCGGCAGAGCGACGCCGACTACATGGCGGGCCTGGCCGCGCCCACCGCCCCCGAGCAGGCCGACCTGGCGCAGTACGGCTACGACCCGGCCCCGCAGCAGGCCGCCGCCGCGGCGGCTCCCGGCTACGGCTATTCGCAGCAGGACACCGCGTACCAGCAGGGCGGCTACCAGGGCGACGGCGGCTACCGGCCCGAGTACCAGCAGGCCGCCGCCGACTCCGGCGCCTACGTCGACTACGGCACCCAGGCCCAGGACCCGTACGGCCAGCAGCAGCCCGCGTACCAGCAGGACGCGGCCGGCTACGGCTACGACCAGCAGCAGTACGACCAGCAGATCCCGTACCAGCAGCAGGGCTATCCGCAGCAGCAGCCGCAGGGGCAGCAGCCCGCGGCGCTGGACGAGACCAGCTTCTTCGACACCGGACTGATCGACCTCAACCGGCTGAGAGAGCTGGAGCAGGGCCGCTGAGGACGCCCGCGGGAGCCTGTCGGCGGCCCCGGACAGGCTCCGTTTGGGTGCGGGCGGGGTGGTCCAGTATCCTGTCACTTCCAGCCGTGTGAATTCCCGGCGCTTTGGCCTGCCCGCCCGCAAGGGTCGCCCGCGAGGGCCGCGGGGCAGGCCGTACCGATGAAAGCAGGAAGCCCTGAACACCCGCCTCGACCACCGCAACCCACTCGTGTTCGACACACACGAGCTGGGTCGGCGTCCTGGTGCGATGAGGAAGGTCTCCCGCTCGGTGCCGGCCCCCAAGGACCTCGGCCTCGTCGATGTCATCGGGGTGCCGGAGGGCGCCACGGTCGAGCTGGAGCTCCGCCTGGAGTCGGTCATGGAGGGTGTGCTGGTCACCGGCACCGCCCATGCGCCGGTCACGGGGGAGTGCGTAAGGTGTCTGGAGCCCGTCGAGCGTGAGCTGGACGCGGAATTCCAGGAGATGTTCTCCTACCCCGACGCCGACACCAGGACCGCCCGCAAGGACGAAGCCGGTGACGACGCCGAGGACGAGGACGCGCTGGAACTCGAGGACGATCTCTTCGACCTCGAACCCGTACTGCGCGACGCGGTGGTGCTCGCACTGCCGTTGCAGCCGGTGTGCCGGGAGGACTGCGAAGGGCTGTGCTCCGAATGCGGAGTTCGCCTCGCGGACGACCCGGACCACCACCACGAGGTCACCGACATCCGGTGGGCGGCCTTGAAGGATCTCAACCAGAGTTTCGGTACCGACCATGGTGCCGACGAGAACCAGGAGAAGTAGCCGTGGCTGTTCCGAAGCGGAAGATGTCGCGCAGCAACACGCGCCACCGCCGTTCGCAGTGGAAGGCTGCGCCCGTGAGCCTGGTGGCGTGCGAGCGCTGCCACGAGCCGAAGCTCCAGCACATCGCGTGCCCGAGCTGCGGCACGTACAACCGCCGTCAGGTCATCGACGTCTGATCGGCAGGTGACAGGCTCCATGTCAGACGCCTCAGCGCCACAGTCGGCCACGGCGGACAAAGCCTCGTCCCCCACGCTTCTGGAAGGGCGGCTCGGGTACACCCTCGAGCCCGCCCTTCTGGTGCGTGCGCTGACCCACCGCTCGTACGCGTACGAGAACGGCGGGCTGCCCACCAACGAGCGGCTGGAGTTCCTCGGGGACTCCGTGCTCGGCCTGGTGGTCACCGACACCCTCTACCGCACCCACCCCGACCTGCCCGAGGGCCAACTGGCCAAGCTGCGGGCCGCGGTGGTCAACTCGCGTGCCCTGGCGGGCGTGAGCCGCGGGCTCGACCTCGGCGCGTTCATCCGCCTGGGCCGGGGCGAAGAGGGCACCGGCGGCCGGGACAAGGCATCCATCCTCGCGGACACCCTGGAAGCCGTCATCGGCGCGGTCTATCTCGACCAGGGGCTCGAAGCGGCCTCCGAGCTGGTGCACCGGCTCTTCGACCCGCTCATCGAGCAGTCCTCCAACCTCGGTGCGGGACTGGACTGGAAGACCAGCCTCCAGGAACTCACCGCAGCCGAAGGGCTCGGCGTTCCCGAGTACGTGGTCACCGAATCAGGACCCGACCACGAGAAGACCTTCACGGCTGCCGCCCGCGTCAGTGGCGTCGAGTACGGCACCGGCACCGGCCGCAGCAAGAAGGAAGCCGAGCAGCAGGCGGCGGAGTCCGCCTGGCGCTCCATCCGCGAAGCCGCCGCCTCAGCGGCGAGCTGAGCCCCGAAGGGGCGCGGGGAACCGCGCGATCGGCCGCGACGCGGCCGCAGGTCACCACCGGCCCCGGCGGGGCAGACCGGTCGTCTCCCGACCACCGGCCGTGGGGGGCCTGTCGCGCGGTTCCCCGCGCCCATGGCAGGGGCACACGCACCGCGTGGACCATGAGGGGATGTCATGCCGGAGCTGCCGGAGGTGGAGGTCGTCCGGCGCGGACTCTCGCGCTGGGTCTCGGGCCGCACCGTCGAGACGGCCACCGTTTTCCATCCGCGGGCCGTACGGCGGCACGTGGCCGGGCCCGAGGACTTCGCGGCGCGGCTCAAGGGCGCGGCGATGGGCGAGGCGCACCGCAGGGGCAAGTATCTGTGGCTGCCGGTCACCGAGGACCTGTCGCTCATGGCCCACCTGGGGATGAGCGGTCAGCTCCTGGTGCAGCCGCAAACCGCGGCGGCCGAGACCCACCTGCGGATCCGTATCCGTTTCCAGGACACCCTCGGCACCGAACTGCGCTTCGTCGACCAGCGCACCTTCGGCGGGCTGTCCCTGCACGAGGCGGTGCCGGGCGCGGCGGACGGCCTCCCGGCGGTCCTGGCGCACATCGCGCGCGACCCGCTGGACGACGCCTTCGACGAGGACGCCTTCCACACGGCGCTGCGCCGCAAGCGCACCACGATCAAGCGGGCGCTGCTCGACCAGTCGCTGATCAGCGGGGTCGGCAACATCTACGCCGACGAGGCGCTGTGGCGCACGCGGCTGCACTACGAGCGGCCGACGGCGTCGATGACCAGGCCGCGTACGGCGGAGCTGGTCACGCACATCCGCGAGGTGATGGGCGACGCGCTCGCCGCGGGCGGCACCAGCTTCGACAGCCTGTACGTCAATGTGAACGGTGAATCGGGCTATTTCGACCGGTCGCTGGACGCGTACGGCCGTGAGGACGAGCCGTGCCGCCGCTGCGGCACACCGATCAGGCGCCGGCCGTGGATGAACAGGTCGAGCTACTTCTGCCCGCGCTGTCAGCCGGTGCCGCGCTCCGCGTCGTAGCGTTCGCGCGCGGCCAGCACCTCCGGCATCCGGCCCTCGACCAGTGCGATCAGTGACAGCAGGCGCGCGGCGGTGTCCCGGCCGAGCGGGGTGAGCCGGTATTCGACGTGCGGCGGATTCGTCGGCCGCGCGTCCCTGACGACCAGGCCGTCGCGCTCCAGCGCGTGCAGCGTCTGCGACAGCATCTTCTCGCTGACCCCGTCCACGCGGCGGCGCAGCGCGTTGAACCGCAGCGTGTCCTCGTAGAGCGCGCCCAGCGTCAGGCCGCCCCACCGCCCGGTGACGTGCTCCAGCGTCCCGCGCGACGGGCAGGAGCGCGCGAAGACGTCGAAGGCGAGCCTGCCGTCGTCCTTCACGGTGGCCCCGGCGCACTCCGCCGTCCGGTCGCTGTCTGTCATACGGCCAGCGTACCCCCGCACAGCGCGCACCTCAGGGGTGCGCGATCCCCCGGTTAGCGCCCTGGCCAGGGCGGCTCCGGCTCCCACGGCTCCCACGGCTCCACAGGCCGCGACGGCTCCAGCGGCCTCAGAAGCCGAAGTCCTGGGTCCACCAGGGGCCGCCGCTGCCGTAGTGGATGCCGACGCCGAGGGTCTTGTAGTCGCAGTTGAGGATGTTGGCGCGGTGGCCGGGGCTGTTCATCCAGGCGTCCATGACGGCCTGGGCGGTGGCCTGGCCGCGGGCGATGTTCTCGCCGCCGAGGTTGGTGATGCCCAGGGCCTTGGCGCGGTCCCACGGGGTCTTGCCGTCGGGGTCGGTGTGGTCGAAGAAGCCGCGGGCGGCCATGTCCTCGCTGAACGCCTGCGCGAGGCCGTCGAGGGAGGAACTGGCGGTGAGCGGCGAGCAGCCCGCGCTCGCCCGCTGGGTGTTGACCAGGGAGAGGATCGCCGCGCGGGCCGCCGTGACGGCGTCGGCGGAGGCCGGGGCGGCGGTCGTGGGCGGCTGGGTGCGGGCCGCGGTGGTGGTCGGCACCGGGGTGGTGGGCGCGGCCGTCGTACGGGTCGGCGTGGGGGCGGCGGCCGGGCTGGTGGCCGTACGGGACGGCGTCGCCGTGTTCGACCGCATCGTGCCCGGCTTCGACGGCGTACCGGAGGACGGGGTGCCGGGGGAGCCGGTGGTCTGCCCGGGGGTCGGCGCCGTGCTGTCGCCCAGCGGCGAGGGCATGTCGCTGCCGTCGCGTGACGGGTCCGCCGGGCCGTCGGCCTGCGTGTGGCCCGCGTCGCCCTGGCGGTAGTCGAGACCGGCGGTGAGGCCGCTGAGCATCCCGGAGGACGCGGCGACCGCGCCCACGGCCATCGCGGCCGACGTGGCGAGCAGTCCGGTACGGACCGGGTGGTGCTTACGGCGCCCGCGGTGCGAGCGGGGTCCCGTCTCCGGCGCTGCCGGTTGCGCATGACGGCTGTGACGGCCCATCCTTCGCGCTCCTCTGGTCGGCTCGGTTCTGGCGGCCCGATTCGGCGGATTAACCCGAACGGGTGACCCCGTTGTCGGGTGACTGTAGCGAATGACGCCGCCCGCCGATGTGCTGCTGATCCAACTGGCGGGATAGCGTGCGGACATGAACGAAGATGTCCGGCTCACCGCGTGGGTGCGCGGCCGCGTCCAGGGCGTCGGCTTCCGGTGGTGGACCCGGGCCACCGCCCTGGAACTGGGCGGCCTCGTCGGCTACGCGGGCAATCTGGGCGACGGCCGGGTCCAGGTCGTGGCCGAGGGCACGCGCGAACAGTGCGAGCGGCTGCTGGAGTGGCTGCGCCGCGGGGACACGCCCGGACGGGTCGACGGAGTGACCGAGATCTGGGGCCGGCCGCGGGGCGGATACGAAGGTTTCGAGATCCGCTGAGCAATTTGGTTGCCATACGACGATCGCCGTGTCAGGCTGCCCCCATCGAGCATGATCCCTATGCCACGCGGGCAGCCCGCGGCGCCGTCAGCGCCGTGTTTTCTGAGGCGGACCCGACGACTGGGCTGTGATCGTGTTGACCGTCCCGTTATTTGGTGAGACTCTGGAAGCCCCGCGCATCGTGGCTCCAGGATTGTTCAGCGGCGGTCACGGCACTCACCCTGCGCGGGCGAGCAACCCTCACCCACGACCCAAACCGCATTCGGTCGGTCACTCAGCGTGGAGGACCATCCATCATGGCAAAGGCGCTTCTCGGTTACGTCGGCGGTCCCGACCCGCGACTTCTCGCCGAGATGCGAAGGCTCCAGCAGCGCGTTCAGGATCTGGAATCCGAGCTTGTCCGGATGCAGGCCGAGAACGACGCTCTGACTGTCGCATCGCACGAAGAGTCGCTGCTCAGCAGCATCGACGTATCTCGCGCGGAGCCCGTGCTCGCCTGAACCGGTCCCCGGCCCGGACAGGTGTCCCCGGACACCGCCTGAGAATCTGCAGAATCCGCGAGGGACGCTTCGGCGTCCCTTTCGTCATTCCGCGCGCTGTCCCCTCGCCCTGCTCCCCACCCGCTCCCCGCCTGGACGTTCGCTTCTTAACGCATGATGTGCCCTGCGCCTTCCTCGGTGAAACCGAGGACGGCTAGTAGAGTCGACCGGCGTGCATCTCAAGAGCCTCACGCTGCGCGGTTTCAAGTCGTTCGCCTCGGCGACGACCCTGCGCTTCGAACCCGGAATCACCTGCGTCGTCGGCCCCAACGGGTCCGGCAAGTCCAATGTGGTCGACGCGCTGTCCTGGGTGATGGGGGAGCAGGGGGCCAAGTCGCTGCGCGGCGGCAAGATGGAGGACGTCATCTTCGCCGGCACCACGGGCCGCCCCCCGCTGGGCCGCGCCGAGGTGTCCCTGACCATCGACAACAGCGACGGCGTCCTGCCGATCGAGTACGCCGAGGTCACCATCACGCGGATCATGTTCCGCAACGGCGGCAGCGAGTACCAGCTCAACGGCGACACCTGCCGCCTGCTGGACATCCAGGAACTTCTCTCCGACTCCGGCATCGGCCGCGAGATGCACGTCATCGTCGGCCAGGGCCAGCTCGACTCCGTACTGCACGCCGACCCGATGGGCCGCCGCGCCTTCATCGAGGAGGCCGCGGGTGTGCTCAAGCACCGCAAGCGCAAGGAGAAGGCGCTGCGGAAACTGGACGCGATGCAGGCCAATCTCGCCCGTGTGACGGACCTCACCGGTGAGCTGCGCCGCCAGCTCAAACCGCTCGGCCGCCAGGCCCAGGTCGCCCGCCGCGCCGCCGTTATCCAGGCCGACCTGCGCGACGCCCGGCTGCGGCTGCTCGCCGACGACCTGGTCACGCTGCGGGAGGCGCTGAGCGCCGAGGTCGCCGACGAGGCCGCGCTCAAGGAGCGCCGCGACGCCGTCGAGACGGAACTGGCCGCCGCCGTCCAGCGCGAGGCCCGCCTGGAGGAGCAGGTACGCGCCCTGTCGCCGCGGCTGACCGACGCGCAGGCCACCTGGTACGCGCTGTCCCAGCTCGCCGAACGCGTACGCGGCACGATCGGCCTCGCCGAGCAGCGGCACCGGCACGCCACGTCCCAGCCCGCCGAGGAGCGGCGCGGCCGGGACCCGGAGGACATGGAACGCGAGGCCGCCCGCATCCGCGAGCAGGAGGCCGAGCTGTCCGAGGCGCTGGACGCGGCCCAGCGCGCCCTGGACGACACCGTCGACCACCGCGCCGAGCTGGAGCGCCGGCTCGCCGAGGAGGAGGCCCGGCTCAGGACCGCCGCCCGCGCCATCGCCGACCGCCGTGAGGGTCTGGCCCGGCTGCACGCCCAGGTCAACGCCGCCCGCTCCAAGGCCGCCTCCGCCGAGGCCGAGATCGGCCGCCTGGCCGCCGCCCGCGACGAGGCCCGCGACCGGGCGGAGTCCGCGCAGGGCGAGTACGAGGAACTGCGCGCGCAGGTCGACGGCCTGGACGCCGACGACTCGGAGCTGGAGGAGCGGTTCCAGGCCGCGCGCCGCGAACAGGCCGCGGCGGAGGAGGCGTTCAGCGCCGCGCGCGAGGCCGCCACCGCGGCGGAGCGCCGCCGGGCCGCCGTCGCCGCCCGCCGGGACGCGCTCGCGCCGTCGCTCCGCCGCAAGGACGGCACCGGCGCGCTGCTCAGCGCGGGCGAGGGGCGCGACGCCCTGCCCGGCATCCTGGGCTCGGCCGCCGCGCTGCTCCGCGTCACCCCCGGCTACGAGATCCCGCTCGCCGCCGCGCTCGGCGCCGCCGCCGACGCCGTCGCGGTCACCGGCCCCTCCGCCGCCGCGGACGCGCTGCGCCTGCTCCGCAAAGAGGACGCGGGCCGCGCGGCCCTCCTCCTCGCGGCCCCGGCCGCCGAGCCCGTCGTCGCCCGCGACCACCGCCCGCCGACGGAGGCCGCCCGCGACGCGGCCGACGGGGACGGTCAGGGCCTCGCGAGCGGGGGCGTTTCCGGGGGCGGCGCGGGGCCCGGCGGGTCGGGCCCGGGCCCGGCAGACGCGGGCGTTTCCGGCGACCCGGGGCCGGACGCGGCCGAAGCGGGCGGGCGGCGTGCCGCGCTGCCGGGGCAGGCGGGCGGCGGCTCCGCCGTGGCCGGTGACGGGGGTCGCCTTCCGGCGGCGACGGCGGGCGCCGGTGTGCCGGGTCCGAGGCCGGAGGCCGCAGGGCTGCCCGGGCAGGCGCGGTGGGCCGTGGAACTGGTCGCCGCGGACGGGGAGCTGCTGCCCGCGGTGCGGCGGCTGCTGGACGGGATCGTCGTCGTGGAGTCGCTGGAGGAGGCCGAGGCGCTGGTCGGACGGCGTCCCGAGCTGACCGCGGTGACCGCGGAGGGCGATGTGCTGTCCGCGCATCTCGCGCAGGGCGGCTCGGCGAAGGCGCCCAGCCTGCTGGAAGTGCAGGCGCAGGTGGACGAGGCGACGGCCGAGCTGGAACAGCTCGACGCGCGCTGTGCGGCGCTGGCGGCCGAGCAGCAGGACGCCAAGGAGCGCCGGGCGGTGGCGACGCGCGAGGTCGAGGCGCTGACGCAGCTGCGCCGCGCGGCGGAGAAGGAGAAGTCCTCGGTCGCGCAGCAGCTGGGCCGGTTCGGCGGCCAGGCCAGGGCGGCGGCGGGGGAGGCGGACCGGGCCGCCGCGGCCGTGGGCCGCTCCGAGGAGGCGCTGGCGGCGGCCCGCGAGGAGTTCGAGGAGCTGTCGTACCGGCTGAGCGAGGCCGAGGAGGAGCCTGGCGAGGAGGAGCCGGACACCTCCGTACGGGACCGGCTGTCCGCCGACGGCGCGAACGCCCGGCAGACCGAGATGGAGGCGCGGCTCCAGGTCCGTACGCACGAGGAGCGGGTCAAGGGCCTGGCGGGCCGGGCCGACGGCCTGGACCGGGCGGCGCGCGCCGAGCGCGAGACCCGGGCCCGCGCCCAGCAGCGCAGGGCCCGGCTCGCCTACGAGGCGTCGGTCGCGGCGGCCGTGGTGGAGGGCGCCCGGGCGCTGCTGGACTGCGTCCAGATCTCGCTGGGCCGCGCCGAGGAGGAGCGGGCCGCCGCCGAGCAGGCGAGGGCGGAGCGCGAGGCGGAGCTGGGCCAGGAGCGGCGGCGCGGCCGGGACCTGAAGAGCGAGCTGGACCGGCTGACCGGCGACGTCCACAAGGGCGAGGTGCTGGGCGCGGAGAAGCGCATGCGGATCGAGCAGCTGGAGGCCAAGGCGCTGGAGGAGCACGGCATGGAGCCCGCGGGGCTCGTCGCGGAGTACGGCCCCGACCAGCTCGTGCCGCCGTCGCCGCCCGCCGAGGGCGAGATCCTGCCCGAGGACCCGGAGGACCCGCGCAACCAGCCGCGCCCGTACCACCGCCCCGAGCAGGAGAAGCGGCTGAAGGCGGCGGAGAAGGCGTACGCGCAGCTCGGCAAGGTCAACCCGCTGGCGCTTGAGGAGTTCGCGGCGCTGGAGGAGCGGCACAAATTCCTCACCGAGCAGCTGGAGGACCTGCGCAGGACGCGGGCCGACCTGCTCCAGGTGATCAAGGACGTGGACGAGCGGGTGGAGCAGGTCTTCACCGCCGCCTTCCATGACACCGCCCGCGAGTTCGAGGGCGTCTTCTCGCGGCTTTTCCCAGGTGGGGAGGGTCGGCTGCTGCTCACCGACCCGGACAACATGCTGACCACAGGTGTGGAGGTTGAGGCGCGTCCGCCCGGGAAGAAGGTCAAGCGGTTGTCGCTCCTGTCGGGCGGTGAGCGCTCGCTGACCGCGGTGGCGATGCTGGTGTCGATCTTCAAGGCACGGCCGAGTCCGTTCTATGTGATGGACGAGGTCGAGGCCGCGCTGGACGACACCAATCTCCAGCGGCTCATCCGGATCATGGAGGAGCTTCAGGAGAGCTCGCAGCTCATCGTGATCACGCACCAGAAGCGGACGATGGAGGTCGCCGATGCCCTGTACGGCGTATCGATGCAGGGCGACGGTGTCTCCAAGGTGATCAGCCAACGGCTGCGGAACGGCAAGCAGCCGGCCGCGTAGGGCTCCGGGTCAGGCCCGGTTCCCGAGTGGTGGTGACCGACGCGTCGGCTGACACTCGAAGATCCAGACCCTCATGTGAGGGCTCACCGCCGAGCCCGAGGAGCCATCTTGACCAGCACCGCACGAGCCTCCGCCTCGGCAGATCACAACCCGCTGCCGGAGCACATCGGCCACATCATCTTCATCACGGCCGCCGCCGCCATGGGCGGCTTTCTCTTCGGCTACGACAGCTCCGTCATCAACGGCGCCGTCGAGGCCATCCGTGACAAGTACAACATCGGCTCCGGCACGCTCGCCCAGGTCATCGCCATCGCCCTGATCGGCTGTGCCATCGGCGCCGCGACCGCGGGCCGGATCGCCGACCGGATCGGCCGTATCCGCTGCATGCAGATCGCCGCGGTGATGTTCACCGTCAGCGCCGTCGGCTCGGCACTGCCCTTCGCGCTGTGGGACCTGGCCCTGTGGCGGATCATCGGCGGCTTCGCGATCGGCATGGCCTCGGTCATCGGCCCGGCCTACATCGCCGAGGTCTCGCCGCCCGCCTACCGCGGCAGGCTCGCCTCGTTCCAGCAGGCCGCCATCGTGCTCGGCATCGCGGTCTCACAGCTCGTCAACTACGCCATCCTCAAGGGCGCCCACGGCGACCAGCGCGGCCACATCGTCGGCCTGGAGGCGTGGCAGGTCATGCTCGGTGTGATGGTCATCCCCGCGGTGGTCTACGGGCTGCTGTCGTTCGCGATCCCCGAATCGCCGCGCTTCCTGATCTCCGTGGGGCGCGAGCAGGACGCCAAGGCCGTACTCGCCGATGTCGAGGGCTCGGACACCGACCTGGACGCCCGTGTCGCCGAGATCGAGACCGCCATGCGGCGCGAGCACAAGTCGACCTTCAAGGACCTGCTCGGCTCCCGCGGCGGTTTCCTGCCGATCGTCTGGATCGGTATCGGCCTGTCGGTCTTCCAGCAGCTCGTCGGCATCAATGTGGCCTTCTACTACTCGTCCACGCTCTGGCAGTCGGTCGGCATCAACCCCAGCAGCTCGTTCTTCTACTCCTTCACCACGTCGATCGTGAACATCATCGGCACGGTGATCGCGATGATCTTCGTGGACCGGATCGGCCGCAAGCCGCTGGCGCTGATCGGCTCCACCGGCATGGCCGTCGCGCTCGCCCTGGAGGCGTGGGCCTTCTCGTCCAAGTCCGGTGCCACCCTGCCGAACACCGAGGGCACGGTCGCCCTGATCGCCGCCCACTGCTTCGTGCTCTTCTTCGCCCTGTCGTGGGGCGTCATCGTCTGGGTCTTCCTCGGCGAGATGTTCCCCAACAAGATCCGGGCCGCGGCGCTCGGCGTCGCCGCCTCCGCGCAGTGGATCGCCAACTGGGCCATCACCGCGAGCTTCCCGAGCCTGGCGGACTGGAATCTGTCGGGCACGTACGTCATCTACGCGTGCTTCGCGACGCTCTCCATCCCGTTCGTGCTGGTGTTCGTGAAGGAGACGAAGGGCAAGACGCTGGAGGAGATGGGATAGCCGGGCGCCAAGCTCGCCGGGTGCCGGGTGCCGGGTGCCGGGTGCCGGGCCGCGGTCCCCGGAGGCTACGCGGCGAGCTTGGGGAGCACCTGCTCCGCGAGCAGCCGCAGGCTCCGCCAGCCCTCGTCGACGGGCATGCCCCCGCACAGCGGGTGCAGCACCAGGCTCGCCTGGTCACCGCCCGCCTCGGCGAGGGCGACGCACTGCGCCGGTGTGACGATCCGGTAGACGCCCTCCGCGCGCAGTTCCGCCACGCCCGACGCGGCCGAGCGGACCGCCGAGTGGATGTCGCCCGACTGCCAGGACGCGTAGGTACGCGCCTCGTGCAGCAGGTGCCCGCCGTACTCGGCCCAGGCCCGGTCCGGGTCCTCCGCGATGTGCAGCAGCGGCACGTCGGCAGGGGGCATCAGGCACCAGCCCTCCGTGCCGTACGCGGCCAGCCGCTCCTCGTAGTACGCCGCCAGCTCCGGCAGGTGCGCGCTGGGGAAGAACGGCAGGCCGAGCCGGGCCGCCCTGCGGGCCGCGGCCCGTGAGCTGCCGCCGATCAGCAGCGGCGGATGCGGCCGGGAGTACGGACGGGGCGTGACGCGTACGGTACGGCCGCGGTAGTCGAAGGGCTCGCCGGTCCAGGCCGCGATCAGCGTGTCGAGCACCTCGTCCTGGAGGGCGCCGCGCCGGTGCCAGTCCTGGCCGAAGGCCGCGTACTCCTCCGGGCGGTAGCCGATCCCGGCCACCGTGACCAGCCGCCCGCCGCTGACCAGGTCCAGTACGGCCAGGTCCTCCGCCAGCCGCAGCGGGTCGTGCAGCGGCCCGATCAGCGCGGACACCGTCACCGAGATCCGGCTGGTGGCGCCGAGCACGGCTCCCGCGAAGGCCAGCGGCGCCGAGAGCCAGTTGTTCTCCGCGCCGTGGTGCTCCTCGGTCTGCACGGTGGTGACGCCGTGCTCGTCGGCGTACCTGGCCATCTCCAGGGCCGCCCGGTACCGTGCGCCGAGTGCCTTCGGCTCGGCCCCCGGATCGATCAGATTCATGCGCACGACGGTCACGGTCATGGCGGACGGCCCCCTTCGCCGGATGCGGGCGACCGGAGATTAGCTGACGCAGCGTCAGATTCACAGGGCCGCGACGGTCCGGGGACGGCTGGGGCGGGCCGGGAAGGCCGCGGTCCGCCGCCCGCTCGCCGCCCGCTCGCCGCCCGCTCGCCGCTCGCTCGGCGCCCGCGCGCCGCCCGCGCGGCGCGGATACGGGCGCGGGTCCTGGGCGGGCGGGGGGTTTCCCGTACGGTTGACGTGCGCGTGTGCCTGACCGAGCCGTGACGCCTCGGTGGTCCCGAGCGTCGGTGGGCTAGCATGCACACGCCCTGACCTGGTGAAAGGCTCCGAAAGAAACCATGGAAATCGTCGTCCTTGCCGTAGTCATCGCCCTGGTCGTGATCCTCGGCGCCGGTGGACTGGTCGTCGGCAGCCGCCGCAAGAAGCGGCAGCTCCCGCCGACGCCGCCGAGCAGCCCGTCCGTCACCGCGCCTCCCGCGGAACCGCACGTCGGTGACGAGGCCGAGGCCCCGCGGGAGGAGCCCCGCAGGACCATCGAAGAGGTCGCCCTGCCCGGCGCGACCGCCGCGCCCGACGCGGTGGAGGAGGTGCAGGTCCCCCAGGCGCCGGTGCTCGAACAGCCGGAGCCCACGGCGGGACGCCTCGTCCGGCTGCGCTCACGCCTGTCGCGCTCGCAGAACTCGCTGGGCAAGGGCCTGCTCACGCTGCTCTCCCGCGAACGCCTCGACGAGGACACGTGGGAGGAGATCGAGGAGATCCTGCTCACCGCGGACGTCGGCGTCGCGCCCACCCAGGAACTGGTGGAGCGGCTGCGCACCCGCGTGCGGGTGCTCGGCACCCGGACCCCGGACGAGCTGCGCGGGCTGCTCCGCGAAGAGCTGATCACGCTCCTCGACCCGGAGCTGGACCGCACCCTGCACACCGAGAGCCACGAGACGTCCCCGGCCGTCCTGATGGTCGTCGGCGTCAACGGCACCGGCAAGACCACCACCACGGGCAAGCTCGCCCGCGTGCTGGTCGCCGACGGCCACAGCGTCGTGCTCGGCGCGGCCGACACCTTCCGCGCCGCCGCCGCCGACCAGCTCCAGACCTGGGGCGAGCGCGTCGGGGCGCGTACGGTACGCGGCCCCGAGGGCGGCGACCCCGCCTCCATCGCCTTCGACGCGGTCAAGGAAGGCATCGCCGAGGGCGCCGACGCGGTGCTCATCGACACCGCGGGCCGCCTGCACACCAAGACCGGCCTGATGGACGAGCTGGGCAAGGTCAAGCGCGTCGTGGAGAAGCACGGCCCGGTCGACGAGGTGCTGCTCGTCCTCGACGCCACCACCGGCCAGAACGGCCTCGTCCAGGCGCGCGTCTTCGCCGAGGTCGTCGACATCACCGGCATCGTCCTCACCAAGCTCGACGGCACCGCCAAGGGCGGCATCGTCGTCGCCGTCCAGCGGGAGCTGGGCGTCCCGGTCAAGCTCATCGGCCTCGGCGAGGGCGCCGACGACCTGGCCCCGTTCGAGCCGGGCGCCTTCGTGGACGCGCTCATCGGGGACTAGGGCCTGTCGTACGGCTGCGGTAAGGGGCGCTCACCCAGGTGGGCGTCCCTTACTCGTACCTGGTTGTGTACGGCAGGCGGCAGGCGGCGAGGAGCAAGCGGCAAGCGCCGAGCGGGACGGCAGGGCTCAGGCGAAGGCGCTGTCGCGGTGGCTGACGTACGCCAGAGTGCCGAGCAGGAGGCGGGCCTCGGGGGGCTGGGCGGCCGAGTCGAGGACCGGCTCGCGCAGCCAGCGGACCGGGCCGTGGCCGCCGAGGTCGGACGGGGGAGCCGTCACATGGTCGCCGGGGCCCAGGCAGCGCAGGTCGAGGCGCGCGTCGTCCCAGCCCATCCGGTAGAGCAGGTGCGGCAGCTCGGCGGCGGCGCCCGGCGCGACGAAGAACTGCGCGCGCCCCGTCGGCGTCAGCAGGACCGGACCGAGCCGCAGTCCCATCCGCTCCAGCCGTACCAGCGCCCGGCGCCCGGACGCCTCGGCCACGTCGAGCACGTCGAAGGTCCGCCCCGCGGGCAGCAGCACCGCGGCCCCCGGCACCTGTGACCAGGCATGGGCGGCCCGCTCAAGCGTGGTGCCCGCAGGGATCTCGTCGGCGAAGGGCAGCGGATGCGCGCCCGGCTCCTTGCAGTCGTCCGCGCCGCACGAGCACGAACCGCCGCCGCGCGAGGCCCGCGCGCCGGGCACCACGGCCCAGCCGCACAACCCCGTGTACTCCGCGACAGTGGTGCACACGGCGGCGCGCGTTCGCCGGCGCGCGCCGGGCCGAACCCCGGACCGCCCTCCGGTCCGCTGCTGCCGGATCTCCCGCATGCTGCCGATCGTGAACACCATGACACCTCCAACGGATCGCCGCGCCCGATGGTTACGCACCCGCCTGACCTCGTCCGACCGGCATGTGTCAAGTGAATCGCCTGTCGCCATAGTCGAGTTCATTCGAAGGGGTGGCGAATGGTGGCGTTTCCGCAACAACGGTCGCGGACGGGTGATCGTAGGATTACTTTCGGTTCGTAGGCCGACGAGGGCCGTCCGCACGCCTGCTCGGTTGTGCCGCAGGCATGCCTACGGCGGTGCGTGCGGTGTCGACAGGACTCAACCAGCCCTGGTATCCAAAGGGTTGAGCTAGTTCGGATGGGGGCTTGACCGTGGGCGGCACACAAGAGAAGCAGCCCAACGCGCAGTTGACCTCCTGGTTCGTGCGCAGCGGCTGGTCCAAGGGCGAGCTGGCCCGTCAGGTGAACCGCAGGGCACGCCAGTTGGGCGCCCACCACGTCAGCACCGACACCTCACGCGTGCGCCGCTGGCTCGACGGCGAGCAGCCCCGCGAGCCCATCCCGCGCATCCTGTCCGAGCTGTTCTCCGAGCGCTTCGGCTGCGTGGTGCCCGTCGAGGACCTGGGGCTGCGCTCCGCGCACCAGCCCGCCGCGGGCGGCGACGTCGACCTGCCGTGGGCGGGCCCGCAGACCGTCCAGTTGATCAACGAGTTCTCCCGCAGCGACCTGATGCTCGGCCGCCGCGGCTTCCTCGGCGCCTCGCTCGCGCTGTCCGCGGGCCCCGCGCTCATCGAGCCCATGCAGCGCTGGCTGGTGCCCACCGGCTCCGCCGCGGGCGGCCCGCAGGGCCCCACGGGGGCCGACGGCCCGCTGCTCACCGCGCCCCGCGACACCGCGGGACGCCCCTCGCGGCTGTCGGAACAGGAGTTGCAGCTCCTGGAGTCCACCACCGTGATGTTCCGCGAGTGGGACAATCAGTGCGGCGGCGGCCTGCGCCGCAAAGCCGTCGTCGGCCAGCTCCACGAGGTCACCGACCTGCTCCAGGAACCGCAGCCCGAGGCCGTGGCCCGCAGGCTGTACCGGATCACCGCCGACCTCGCCGCGCTCGCCGGATGGATGAGCTACGACGTCGGACTCCAGCCCACCGCCCAGAAGTACCTGGTCCTCGCGCTGCACGCGGCCAAGGAAGCGGGCGACCGGCCGCTCGGCGCCTTCATCCTGTCCTCGATGAGCCGTCAGATGATCCACCTGGACCGGCCGGACGACGCCCTGGAGCTCATCCACCTCGCGCAGTACGGCAGTCGGGATTCGGCCACCGCCACCACCCAGGCGATGCTGCACTCACTGGAGGCCCGCGCGTACGCCAACATGGGCCAGGTCAACAAGTGCCACCGCGCCGTCCGGATGGCCGAGGACACCTGGAGCGACTCCCGCCCGGCCGAGGACCCGTCCTGGATCAGCTTCTTCAACGAGGCCGAACTGAACGCGGAGAACGCGCACTCCTACCGCGACCTCGCCTACATCGCGGGCCGCAGCCCCACGTACGCCTCCCTCGCGCACCCCGTCATGGAGCGCGCCGTCGAGCTGTTCAGCGACGACCCGGTGCACCAACGCGCGTACGCGCTCAATCTGGTGGGCATGGCCACCGTGCACCTGCTCCAGCAGAACCCGGAGCAGGCCGCGCACTTCACCGAGCACGCCATCACCGTCGCCAAGCGGGTCCGCTCCGAGCGCGTCAACACCCGTATCCGCAAGACCACCCAGTCCGCGGTACGCGACTACGGCGATGTCGCCGAGGTCGTCGCGCTCTCCGACCGGCTCTCGGCGGAACTCCCGGAAGTCGCCGCGTCCGCGTGAACGTCACCGCGTCCGTACACGTCAACGCGCCCGCGTAAACGCCGCCGCGTCCGCTGTGGCGCGGCCCTCCGCGTAACGCGGCATTACTGTCACGCCTGTCCCGGCCGTCCCGTATACCGACGGGTATCCGACCGGCTTCCCCGACTCGTGGCCGGTCCGTATCCGCTTCGTATCCCATCCCACGTCACACGCGTATACAGCCTTCCGGTCACGTACGGCCGGTTCACCTTCACGTAACACGCGCGACTTCTTCGTCACGGCGCCGAAACACCGTGCGGCATCGTCGGAAACCCGCCTGAGCGAATCTCTTGGCGAAAACCGGCCCAACCCTTGCACCGCCCGCACGGGCCGTTCGGATGACGAGGAGACGCCGATGGCACCAGCCATCATCACGCTGGCCGCGGATGCGCCCAAGCTCGATACCGGAAGTACGGCGTTCATGCTGATCAGCGCCGCCCTAGTGATGGTGATGACCCCAGGTCTCGCCTTCTTCTACGGCGGCATGGTGCGCGTCAAGAGCGCCCTGAACATGTTGATGATGAGTTTTATCAGTCTGGGCATCATCACCATTCTCTGGACGCTGTACGGATTCAGTTTCGCCTTCGACAGCGGTAGCGGCTTCATGGGCGGCACCGACTGGCTGGGCATGCGCGGTATCGGTATCTCGGAGCTCTGGCCCGGATACGGCATCCCGGTCTATGTCTTCGCCGTCTTCCAGCTCATGTTCGCGATCATCACCCCGGCGCTGATCAGCGGCGCCCTCGCCGACCGCGTCAAGTTCACCGCCTGGGCGCTGTTCATCACCCTGTGGGCCACGGTCGTCTACTTCCCGGTCGCGCACTGGGTGTGGGCCTCCGACGGCTGGCTGTTCAAGAAGGGTGTCATCGACTTCGCCGGTGGTACCGCGGTGCACATCAACGCCGGCGCCGCGGCCCTCGGAGTCATCCTCGTGATCGGCAAGCGCAACGGGTTCAAGAAGGACCCGATGCGCCCGCACAGCCTCCCGCTGGTCATGCTCGGCTGCGGCCTGCTGTGGTTCGGCTGGTTCGGCTTCAACGCGGGCTCCTGGCTCGGCTCCGACGGCGTCGCCGCCGTGGCCTTCACCAACACCCAGGTCGCCACCGCCGCCGCGATGCTCGGCTGGCTGATCTACGAGCGGATCAGGCACGGCTCCTTCACTACCCTGGGCGCCGCGTCCGGCGCGGTCTCCGGTCTGGTCGCCATCACCCCGGCCTGCGGCTCGGTCTCCCCGCTCGGCGCCATCGCCGTCGGTCTGATCGCCGGTGTCGCCTGCGCCGCGGCCGTCGGCCTGAAGTACCGCTTCAACTACGACGACTCGCTCGACGTCGTCGGCGTCCACATGGTCGGCGGCATCGTCGGCTCCCTGCTCATCGGCTTCTTCGCCACCGGCGGCGTCGGCCAGACCGCCAAGGGCGTCTTCTACGGGGGCGGCTGGCACCAGCTCGGCCTCCAGTTCATCGGCGTCGGCGCGGTCCTCGGCTACTCCCTGGTGTGCGCCGCGATCCTCGCCAAGCTCATCGATGTCACCATGGGCTTCCGGGTCACCGACGACGAAGAGGTCACCGGCGTCGACCAGGTCCTGCACGCCGAGACCGCGTACGACTTCGCGGGTGTCGGCGGCCGGTCCTCCGTCCCCGTGCCCGGTGCGAACAGCGAGGCGGACGCCTCCAGCAAGAAGGTGGACGCGTGAAGCTCATCACCGCCGTCGTGAAGCCCCACCGGCTCGACGAGATCAAGGAAGCACTCCAGGCGTTCGGCGTCCACGGCCTCACGGTCACCGAGGCCAGCGGCTACGGTCGGCAGCGTGGACACACCGAGGTCTACCGGGGCGCGGAGTACACCGTCGACCTGGTGCCGAAGATCCGCATAGAGGTACTGGCGGAGGACGCGGACGCCGAACAGCTCATCGAAGTGATCGTGAAAGCGGCCAGAACCGGCAAGATCGGTGACGGCAAGGTGTGGAGTCTGCCGGTCGACACGGCCGTCAGGGTCCGCACCGGCGAGCGCGGCCCCGACGCGCTTTAGTGCCGTGACCGGCGGTGTTCGCCGGGAGGGGCATCAGGACCACACCATTGGCCCCCAGCGTGGAGAACGAGTGACCGACAGCGTCGAAGCGCAGGACAGCAGTTACGCGGCGGCCCGGCTGCGTCTCCTCAACGAGGAGGCGCGGTCCGGGCCGCCGCGCCGTGCGGCCCTGGCCGCCCTCACCGACCAGTGGCTCGCGCAGCTCGCCACCGAGGCCGCGGCGGCCACCGGCACCACGGGCTTCGCCCTGCTGGCCGTCGGCGGCTACGGGCGCGGCGAGCTGTCACCGCGCAGCGACCTCGACCTGGTGCTGCTGCACGACTCGCAGAAGACCGTCGCGGCCCTCGCCGACCGCATCTGGTACCCGGTCTGGGACCTCGGCCTGGCCCTGGACCACTCCGTACGCACCCCGGCGGAGGCCCGGCAGACCGCGGGGGAGGACCTCAAGGTCCAGCTCGGCCTGCTCGACGCCCGGCACATCGCGGGCGACTCCGCGCTCACCGCGGCCCTGCGCAGCAGCGTCCTGGCCGACTGGCGCAATCAGGCACCCAAGCGGCTGCCCGCGCTGCACGAGATGTGCCAGGAGCGCGCCGAACGCCAGGGCGAGCTGTCGTACCTGCTGGAACCCGACCTCAAGGAGGCCCGCGGCGGCCTGCGCGACGCCACCGCGCTGCGGGCCGTCGCCGCCTCCTGGCTCGCCGACGCGCCCCGCGAGGGCCTCGAAGAGGCCCGCACCACCCTGCTGGACGCCCGCGACGCCCTGCACCTGGCCACCGGCCGCGCCACCGACCGGCTCGCCCTCCAGGAGCAGGACCAGGTCGCCGACGCGCTCGGCCTGCTCGACGCCGACGCGCTGCTGCGCCAGGTCTACGAGGCCGCCCGGCGGATCGCGTACGCCTCCGACGTCACCTGGCGCGAGGTCGGCCGCGTCCTGCGCTCACGCCAGCAGCGCCCCCGCCGCCGCGGACTGCTCGGCCGCGGCCGTACGACCCCCGCCGCCGTCCACACCCCCGAACGCGTACCGCTGGCCGACGGCGTCGTGGAGCAGGAGGGCGAGGCCGTGCTGGCGCTGGCCGCCAGACCCGACCGCGACCCCGTACTGGCGCTGCGCGCCGCGGCGGCCGCGGCCCAGGCCGGGCTGCCGCTGTCGCTGCACGCCGTCCGCAGGCTCGCCGCGTCGGCCAAGCCGCTGCCCGTGCCGTGGCCGGGGGAGGCCCGCGAACAGCTCGTGACGCTGCTGGGCGCCGGTGAGTCCACCGTCCAGGTCTGGGAGGCGCTGGAGGCCGAAGGGCTGATCACCCGGCTCCTGCCCGACTGGGAGCGGGTCCGCTGCCGCCCGCAGCGCAACGCCGTGCACCGCTTCACCGTCGACCGGCACCTGGTGGAGACCGCCGTGCAGGCCGCCGAGCTGACCCGCCGCGTCGGCCGCCCCGACCTGCTGCTGACCGCCGCGCTGCTGCACGACATCGGCAAGGGCTGGCCCGGCGACCACAGCGAGGCGGGCGAGGTCATCGCCCGCGACGTCGCCACCCGGATCGGCTTCCACGAGGCCGACGTCGACACCCTCGCCCTGCTGGTCCGCCACCACCTGCTGCTCATCGACACCGCGACCCGCCGCGACCTCGACGACCCCGAGACCATCCGGTCGGTCGCCGAGACCGTACGGGACACCTCCACGCTGGAACTGCTCGCCGCCCTCACCGAGGCCGACGCGCTGGCCACCGGGCCCGCCGCCTGGAGCACCTGGCGGGCCTCGCTCCTGGCCGACCTGGTCGACCGGGTCGCCGGGGCCCTCGACAGCGGCGCGCTGCCGCAGGTCGCCGACCGCGAGCCCACCGCCGAGGAGGAACGCCTGGTCATCGAGGCCGCCCGCACCGGCGGCCCGGTGCTGGCGCTGCACGCCCACACCGAGCCCGAGGCCGAGGGCGACGCCCAGGACGAGGCGCTGGGCGTGGAACTCGTCCTCGCCGTCCCCGACCGGCCCGGCCTGGTCGCCCAGGCCGCGGGCGTCCTCGCCCTGCACCGGCTCACCGTCAGGGCCGCCGACCTGCGCGCCGTCGACCCCCTCGGCGAGGGCCCGATCGCGCTGCTGACCTGGCGGGTCTCCGCCGAGTACGGCGCGCTGCCCGAGGCCGCCAGGCTCCGCGCCGACCTCGCCCGCGCCGTCGAGGGCACCCTGGACATCGAGGCCAGGCTCGCCGAGCGGGAGGCCGCCTATCCGCGGCGGCGCGGCATCACCCCGCCGCCGCCCCGCGTCAGCGTCGCCCCCGGCGGCACCTCGCAGACCGCCACCGTCCTCGAAGTCCGCGCCCACGACGCCCCCGGCCTGCTGCACCGCATCGGCCTCGCCCTGACCGCCACCGCCGTCACCGTCCGCTCCGCGCGCATCTCCACCCTGGGCGCGAACGCGGTCGACGCCTTCTACGTCGTCGGCAAGGACGGCGAGCCGCTGCCGCCCGCCCGCGCGGCCGAGGTGGCCCGCCAGGTCGAGAAGGCGCTGCGGTGAGGGGGCGGTCGCGCGGCGGCGACAATGAATCCGGGGCGAACCGAACGGGGGTCGGCCAAGTACCCTTGAGGACGACCACCGCCCACCCCCGACGCGAGGATCCACGACCGACGTGTTCGATACCCTCTCCGACCGCCTTGCAGCAACCTTCAAAAACCTCCGGGGCAAAGGCCGTCTGTCCGAGGCGGATATCGATGCCACCGCGCGCGAGATCCGGATCGCGCTGCTCGAAGCCGACGTCGCCCTCCCCGCGGTGCGCTCCTTCATCGCGAACGTCAAGGAGCGCGCCCTGGGCGCGGAGGTCTCCAAGGCGCTCAATCCCGCGCAGCAGATCGTCAAGATCGTCAACGAGGAACTGGTCGGCATCCTCGGCGGCGAGACCCGCCGCCTGAGGTTCGCCAAGCAGCCGCCGACCGTGATCATGCTCGCGGGCCTCCAGGGCGCCGGTAAGACGACGCTCGCAGGAAAGCTCGGCAAGTGGCTCCAGGGCCAGGGACACACCCCGCTGCTGGTCGCCTGCGACCTCCAGCGCCCCAACGCCGTCAACCAGCTCAGCGTCGTCGCCGAGCGCGCGGGCGTCGCCGTCTACGCGCCCGAGCCGGGCAACGGGGTGGGCGACCCCGTCAAGGTCGCCGGGGACTCCATCGAGTTCGCGAAGACCCAGCAGTACGACATCGTCGTGATCGACACCGCGGGCCGCCTCGGTGTCGACGAGGAGCTGATGCGGCAGGCCGCGGACATCCGCGACGCCGTACGCCCCGACGAGATCCTCTTCGTCGTCGACGCGATGATCGGCCAGGACGCGGTCAACACCGCGGAGGCGTTCCGCGACGGCGTCGGCTTCGACGGCGTGGTGCTGTCCAAGCTGGACGGCGACGCCCGAGGCGGCGCCGCGCTGTCGATCGCGCACGTCACCGGCAAGCAGATCATGTTCGCGTCGAACGGCGAGAAGCTGGACGACTTCGACGCGTTCCACCCGGACCGGATGGCCTCCCGGATCCTGGGCATGGGCGACATGCTGTCGCTGATCGAGAAGGCCGAGCAGACCTTCAGCCAGGCCGAGGCCGAGAAGATGGCCGCCAAGCTGCAGAGCAGCAAGGGCGGCAAGGACTTCACGCTCGACGACTTCCTGGCCCAGATGGAGCAGGTCCGCAAGATGGGCTCCATCTCCAAGCTGCTCGGCATGCTGCCGGGCATGGGCCAGATCAAGGACCAGATCAACAATCTGGACGAGAAGGACGTCGACCGCACCGCCGCGATCATCAAGTCGATGACGCCTGGCGAGCGGCAGGACCCGCACATCATCAACGGCTCGCGCCGCGCCCGTATCGCCAAGGGCTCCGGCGTCGAGGTCAGCGCGGTCAAGGGCCTGGTGGAGCGGTTCTTCGAGGCGCGCAAGATGATGTCGCGGATGGCCCAGGGCGGCGGCATGCCCGGAATGCCGGGGATGCCGGGCATGGGCGGCGGTCCGGGGCGGCAGAAGAAGCAGCAGAAGCAGGCCAAGGGCAAGCGGCAGTCGGGCAACCCGATGAAGCGCAAGGCGGAGGCCGCGGCTGCCGCCGCCCGCCGCGAGCAGCAGGGCCAGGGGCAGGAGGGCGACAGCCCGTTCGGTCTGCCCCCGGGCGGCGAGAACTTCGAACTGCCCGACGAGTTCAAGAAGTTCATGGGCTGAGCCCGGCGACGGGACCCGGCGGCGTGCGCATCCCGCAGGCGCGCACGCCGTACGGGAGGCGATGATGGGCGCATGCGCGTTTCCATTCGAGAGCCCAGGCCCGCAGACGCCGAAGCCCACCGCGCGGCGGTGCTGCGCTCAGCGGAACACCTCAGACCGTGGAATCCGGTGGACCCGGACGGCTTCCACGAGCTGCTGCGGCAGCAGGGCGGCGAGCTGCGGACCTTCCTCATCTTCAACGACGAGGACGGCGGCCTGGTCGGCAAGTGCAATGTCGCCAACATCGTGCGGGCCCGCTTCCGCAACGCCGCGCTGGGCTACGACAGTTACCTGCCGTACAACGGCACCGGCCGGATGAGCGAGGGGCTGCGGCTGGTGGTGGACCGCTGCTTCACCAGCTATCCGAACGGGCTCGGGCTGCACCGCCTGGAGATCAACGTCCAGCCGGACAACAGCCGTTCGGTCGCGATGGCCAAGCGGCTCGGTTTCCGCCACGAGGGCTTCTCGCCGCGCATGCTCTTCATCAACGACGCGTGGCGCGACCACGAGCGGTTCGCGCTCACCGCCGAGGAGTGGCCGGGCCTGCCGTCCGACTGACGACCGGCCGCCGTACGCGTATCCGTATCCGCATACGTAGGGGTGCGGTCGCAGGGCCCGGCGCTCAGGCCAGCAGCCCGCGCAGCCCTCCGGCCCGTGCCAGCGCCTCCAGTTCGTCCAGCGCGCGGACGGCCCGCCCCGCGGCCTCGGGGTCGGTGCCCGGCAGGCCGCTCGCCGCGAACTCGTCCTCGTCCAGGCGCAGTACGGCCGTGCCGTCGGCGGATACCCACAGGTCGAGGTCCAGATCCTCGACGGTGAGGCCGTCGGCGGCCACGAGCGCGGGCCTGGCGATGTCGCAGTACCAGCCCTTGAGGCAGCCGCGCCCGTCGCGCACCTCCTTCACGGCGTACCAGCGGTCGCGCCAGTAGGTCTCGGTGAACACGTCGCCGGGCTCGAAGCGGACGAAGCCGAAGTCCCTGGCCGCGGGCGCCGCCCAGTCGGCGCGTACGGTCACGCGTACGCCGTCGTCGTGCAGCACGGTCGCGGGATAGCGGCGCTTCTCGCGGCCGGCCTTCGTCAGGCGGACGGTGGTCGGGGCGGCGGCCGGGAGCGGCGGGGGAGTGTCGGGCATGCCGCCGACCCTGTCCGACGCGCGGCGGGGCGGGCCACCGAATTTCCGCGGACCGCCTGGTTCTGCGCGAGCCACCGGATGCCAGCGGACCACCGGATTCCTACGGCCCCGCGAGGTTTCGGCGGGTGGGCCGGCCGGACCGCGTGCGCCGCTTCGTATACGACGCCGACGCGGGTTCGGACGCGGAACCGTTATCGGAGCGGGGCAAGATTTTACCTACGCCCGCCTACGCCCGCCTCCGCGCGGCCTGCCCGCCGGGCCGGTCTCCGCCGGGACCACCCGCGTCCGGCGTGCGGACGATCAGATACCGGAAGACGTTCTCCATCCGCACCGAGCCGTCCGGCCGGCGGTACGGGTGCAGCGCCTCGGCGATCTCCTTGTCGACCTGCTGCCGGTCGGTGGCCTCGACCGCCGCGTCGAAGAGCCCGGTGGAGAGCAGACCGCGCACCGCGCTCGGCAGATCCGGGTAGCCGAAGGGGCAGGACACCCGCCCCGAGCCGTCAGGGCGCAGCCCCGCGGCGAGCGCCAGATTCTCCAGGTCGTCCCGGCCGCTGAGCCGTACCTCCCGGGCGGCGGGCCCGCGCGGCTCCGCCAGCCGGGTCGCCACCCGCAGGACCCGCGAGGTCGCGCACCGCTCGGGCGGACCCCAGCCCGCCAGGACGATCGCGGTGTCGGGGTCCGCCGTGGCCGCGGCGGCGCACAGCGACGGCAGCAACTCGGCCGCGGGAGCCGCCGGGTCGAAGGCCGTGACCAGGTCGAAGCCGCCGGTGAGCCGGTGCGGAACACCCGCCGTCAGCCGCGTCCTGCCCCGGGCGCGCGCCGGTCCGCCCCAGGGATGCGCGGGAAGCAGCCGCTCGCGGGCCAGCGCCAGCCGCTGCTCGTCCGTCTCGAAGCCGGTGACGGCCGCGCCCCGGTCCGCCGCCAGCAGCAGCGCGAGCCCCGCGCCGCAGCCGAGGCCCAGTAACCGGGTGTCCGCGCCGACCTCCAGCCGGTCGTACACGCTCTCGTACAGCGGGACGAGCATCCGTTCCTGGATCTCCGCCCAGTCCCGCGCCCTGCTCTCCGCGTCGGACCTGGTTCCGCGATAGAGCGTAGAAGCCATCGACCGCCCCAATCAGATGTGCGCCGTCGTTTTGCCCCCGTGGTGCCGTACCTGCCGCTTGCGTCCCCGAAAGCCAGACAACTGCTGAATCCCGACGCCGTCCAGGGTCCGGAGTGCCCATTTTTGGAACTACCCGCCCAGGCGCCGCACCGGTCCCGGGGCCGACCGGACCGATTCACGCTCGGGGCGGGCGGGGCCGTAACATCTGCGTCATGGCAAAGGCTCCCGTTCTCACCCCCCAGGCGGACGATTTCCCGCGCTGGTACCAGGACCTGATCAGCAAGGCCGAGTTGGCCGACAACGGCCCGGTGCGCGGCACCATGGTCATCCGGCCTTACGGCTACGGCCTGTGGGAGCGGATGCAGCAGGACATGGACGCGCGGATCAAGGAAGCGGGCGCGCAGAACGCGTACTTCCCGCTCTTCATCCCGCAGTCGTACCTGACGCGCGAGGCCGAGCACGTCGAGGGCTTCGCGCCCGAGCTCGCGGTCGTGACGCACGCCGGCGGCAAGGAGCTGGAAGAGCCGATCGTCGTCCGGCCCACGTCCGAGACGATCATCAACGAGTACTTCTCCAAGTGGGTGCAGAGCTACCGCGACCTGCCGCTGCTGATCAACCAGTGGGCGAACGTGGTCCGTTGGGAGCTGCGCCCGCGGCTGTTCCTGCGCACCACCGAATTCCTCTGGCAGGAGGGCCACACCGCCCACGCCACGTACGAGGACGCGCGCGCCTACGCCGCCCGGATCCAGAAGGACGTCTACGCGGACTTCATGGAGAACGTGCTGGCGATGGACGTCGTCCTCGGCCGCAAGACCGCCAAGGAGCGGTTCGCGGGCGCGATCAACACCCTCACCCTGGAAGGGATGATGGGTGACGGCAAGGCGCTCCAGCTCGGCACCAGCCACGAACTGGGGCAGAACTTCGCCAAGGCGTTCCACACGCAGTACCTGTCGAAGGACGGCACGCAGGAGCACGTCTGGCAGACGTCCTGGGGCAGCACGACGCGGATGATCGGCGCCCTGGTGATGACGCACGGCGACGACAACGGGCTGCGGGTGCCGCCGAGGCTCGCGCAGACCCAGGTCGTGGTGCTGGCGATCAAGGGCGACGAGGCGGTCGTCGCCAAGGTGCGGGAGATCGGCGAGACGCTGCGCGCGGCCGGGCTGCGCGTGCACGTGGACGACCGCACCGACACCCCCTTCGGCCGCCGCGCGGTCGACTGGGAGCTGAAGGGCGTGCCCGTCCGCGTCGAGATCGGGCCGCGCGACCTGGAGGCGGGCACCGCGATGCTGGCCCGCCGGATTCCCGGCGGCAAGGAGCCGGTCGCGATCGACACCCTGGCCGACCTGCTGCCCAAGGTGCTCGAAGAGGACCAGGCGACGCTGCTGCGCGAGTCCCGCGAGCGCCGGACGTCCCGCACCGTGGACGTCACGACGATCGAGGAGGCCGCCGAGGCCGCCGCCACCGGCTGGGCCCGCATCCCCTGGGCCGACCTCGGTCCCGAGGGCGAGGCCAAGCTGGCTGAGCAGGGCGTTTCCGTACGCTGCCTGGTCGCGCCCGACGGTTCGGTGCCGGACGCCGACGACACCCCGGGCACGCTGGCGATCGTCGCGCGCGCCTACTGAGGCCGCTCGCGTCCGCTGACCGAAAAGCGGCGTGCGTTATATGTGAATCGTCCGTCGATGGGGCGGGTGCGCGGGTTCTCCACAGACCTGCACACCCGCCCTTCGTCATGCGCATCATCCGGAACTGACCGATCAGTGCAAATTATTTACGGTAGCCCGGTATCGGAACACCGGGAGCGCCCGGCTCGTTGTCACGGCGTGAGCACGACACCACCTGTTCTCGCCGCCGAGCTGGCAGTCGCCTGGGCCGATATTCAACGGCACCATCCCGAGCTGCCCGACCTGGCCGCGCCCGAGTCCCTGATCGGAGAGTCGTCGTCCGCCTGCGGCAACGAGCTCTCCTTCGAAAGGCTGCTGCACGAGGCCGTGCACGGGATCGCCGCTGCCCGCGGAATCCGTGACACCTCGCGTGCCGGCCGCTACCACAACCGCCGATTCCTGGCCATCGCCGACGAAATGGGCCTCGATCACGCGGAGGAGCCGCACCCGAGCAGCGGCTTCTCCCTCGTGGTGATGCGCCCGGACACCCGGAAGCGTTACCGGGTCACCATCGACCGGCTACAGCGCGCCCTCAAGGCGCACACCGTGGCCACCACCGCCGACACCGCACGCTCCTTCCGCGGGCCGGCCGCCAGGCACGGCTCGTCGGGCGGCGGGGTACGGGTCAAGGCCGTGTGCGACTGCGGGCGCAATGTCCGGGTCGTCCCGTCGGTGCTGGCCCAGGCGCCCATCATGTGCGGGGCCTGCGGGCAGCCGTTCCGGATCCCGGAGGTCGTCGGGGTCGGCTGAGTGTGGCAGAATGTCCAGTCGAGAACTCGACAGCCGTGCAGGAACCCTCTCTCCTTCGGCTGACGCGTCCACCGGGCGCGACGACTCCCACAACCCCACGTGGAAGTCCGCTGTGCCCAAACACGTCAATTCCAGGAGAACCCACTCCCGTGGCAGTCAAGATCAAGCTGAAGCGTCTGGGCAAGATCCGTTCGCCTCACTACCGCATCGTCGTCGCCGACTCCCGTACCCGCCGTGACGGCCGGGCCATCGAGGAGATCGGCCTGTACCACCCGGTGCAGAACCCCTCGCGCATCGAGGTCGACTCGGACCGCGCGCAGTACTGGCTCTCCGTCGGCGCTCAGCCGACCGAGCCCGTGCTCGCCATCCTGAAGCTCACCGGCGACTGGCAGAAGTACAAGGGCCTCGATGCCCCGGCACCGCTGCTCGTCGCCGAGCCGAAGGCCGACAAGCGCGCCCTCTTCGAGGCCGCCGCCAAGGACAGCGCGGACGAGCCCAAGGGTGAGGCGATCACCCCGAAGGCGAAGAAGTCCGAGAAGTCCGAGAAGAAGGCCGATGACACCGCCGAGGCTCCGGCCGCGGCCGAGTCGACCGAGGCCTGAGCATGCTCGAGGAGGCCCTTGAGCACCTCGTGAAGGGCATCGTCGACAATCCTGACGATGTGCACGTGGGTATGCGCACCCTGCGTCGCGGCAGCGTGCTCGAGGTCCGGGTGCACCCCGACGACCTCGGCAAGGTGATCGGCCGCAACGGCCGTACCGCCCGCGCGCTGCGTACCGTCGTGGGCGCCCTCGGCGGCCGTGGTGTCCGTGTCGACCTCGTCGACGTGGACCAGGTTCGCTGAGCGGGCCGACACAGAGAACACCGGCGCGGGCCGGGGGTGGCAGTCGCCGCTCCCGGCCCGCGCCGCGTTCGTACCCTTTTCATCCCTGTTCCGGAGTCGGAGAGTGAGCCGTACATGCAGTTGGTAGTCGGCAGGATCGGCCGCGCCCACGGCATCAAGGGTGAGGTCAGCGTCGAGGTGCGGACCGACGAGCCGGAGTTGCGGCTCGCGCCCGGAGCCGTCCTCGCCACCGACCCGGCCGCCACGGGCCCGCTGACCATCGCCACCGGACGCGTGCACAGCGGCCGGCTGATGCTGCGCTTCGAGGGCGTCGCCGACCGCACCGCCGCCGAAGCGCTGCGCAATACGCTGCTGATCGCCGAGGTCGACCCGGAGCAGACGCCGGAGGACCCCGAGGAGTTCTACGACCATCAGCTCATCGACCTCGACGTCGTGACGGTCGACGGGCGCGGGGTCGGCCGGATCGCCGAGATCAGCCATCTCCCGTACCAGGACCTGCTGATCGTCCGGCGGCCTGACGGCACCGAGGTGCTCATCCCGTTCGTCGGCGAGATCGTGCCGGAGATCGACCTGGAGGAGCAGCGCGCGGTGATCGACCCGCCGCCGGGGCTGCTGGACGAGGCCGACGCGGAAGTGGCGACGTCCGGCGAGGGCGCGGGCGGCGCCACGGATGACGGTGCCACTGATGCCGACGCCACGGATGACGGCGCCACGTCCGGCGACGACGCGGACGGCGTGTGACATGCGGATCGACGTCGTCACGATCTTCCCCGAGTACCTGGAGCCGCTGAACGTCTCGCTGGTCGGCAAGGCGCGGGCGAGCGGGCGGCTCGACGTGCGGGTGCACGACCTGCGCGGGTGGGCGTACGACCGGCACAACACGGTGGACGACACCCCGTACGGCGGCGGACCCGGCATGGTCATGAAGACCGGCCCCTGGGGCGAGGCGCTCGACCAGACCCTCGCCGACGGCTACGAGGCGGGCGCCCGCCGCCCCGCGCTCGTCGTCCCCACCCCCAGCGGCCGGCCCTTCAGCCAGGCGCTCGCCGTCGAACTCTCCGCCAGCCCCTGGCTGATCTTCACACCCGCCCGCTACGAGGGCATCGACACCCGCGTCACCGACGAGTACGCGACCCGGCTGCCGGTCCACGAGGTCTCCATCGGCGACTACGTGCTGGCCGGCGGCGAGGCGGCGGTCCTGGTGATCACCGAGGCGGTGGCCCGGCTGCTGCCCGGCGTCCTCGGCAACGCCGAGTCGCACCGCGACGACTCCTTCGCGCCGGGACCGATGGCCAATCTGCTGGAGGGCCCGGTCTACACCAAGCCGCCGCAGTGGCGCGGGCGCGGCATCCCCGACGTGCTGCTCAGCGGCCACCACGGCAAGGTCGCGCGCTGGCGGCGGGACGAGGCGCTGCGCCGTACCGTCGCCAACCGGCCCGACCTGGTGGAGCGTTGCGACCCCGCGGCCTTCGACAAGAAGGACCGCGAGATGCTCTCCATCCTCGGCTGGGGCCCCGGCCCCGACGGCCGATTTGGGCCCAGCCCGGAGGCCGTGGAAGAATGAGCCGCTGCTGTCCGTCCGGCGCGCGCCCCTGCCACAGGGGGAACGACGTCCGTCCGACGCGGTGGCACCCCATTTTTTGGCAAATCCGCATCGCGACATTCCGTCGATGACCTGTGGCATCGGCGAGGAAGCAGAATCTCATGCCCAACCTGATCGACAGCGTCAACAGCGCCTCGCTGCGCACCGACGTCCCGGCCTTCCGCCCCGGCGACACCGTCAACGTCCACGTGCGCGTCATCGAGGGCAACCGCTCCCGTGTGCAGCAGTTCAAGGGTGTTGTCATCCGCCGCCAGGGCGCGGGCATCAGCGAGACCTTCACGGTCCGCAAGGTCAGCTTCTCCGTCGGCGTCGAGCGCACGTTCCCCGTGCACACCCCGATCGTCGAGAAGATCGAGGTCGTCACCCGCGGTGACGTCCGTCGCGCGAAGCTGTACTACCTCCGTGAGCTGCGCGGCAAGGCCGCGAAGATCAAGGAGAAGCGCGACAACTGATCCATGGGAAGGCCGGATAAGCTCTGGCCTCGATGGACAGCGAAGCGACACTTCCGGAACGCGACCGTTCCTCTCCCGCCGACGAGGCGGATACGGAGGAGCGGTCGCGTTTCGTCGTGTCAGGACGCGATGCGGCGGGTCCCGGATCCCGGTCCCCGATGCGGGTCCTCGTGCGCGAGGCCGTGCCGCGCTGGTGGGCGGAGTGGCGGCGTACGGTGCTGCTCGCGGTCGGCTGCGTCGTCGCGCTGCTGCTGGTGAGCACGTATGTCGTGCAGCCCTTCCAAGTGCCCAGCGGCTCCATGGAGAACACGCTGCGGGTCGGCGACCGGGTGCTGGTCAACAAGCTGGCGTACCGTTTCGGCGGCCATCCGCGGCGCGGGGACGTGATCGTCTTCGACGGCGACGGATCGTTCACTCAGCAGGGTGGGACGGACTACGTGAAGCGCGTCATCGGCATCGGCGGCGACCGCGTCACCTGCTGCGACAAGCAGGGCAGGCTGCTGGTCAACGGCCGCCCGCTGGACGAGGGCTACCTCTTCCCCGGCGACGCGCCCTCGCGGGTACCTTTCGACATCGTGGTGCCGGACGGAAGGCTGTGGGTGATGGGCGACCACCGCGACGACTCCCGCGACTCACGGGACCACCTCGGGGAACCGGGCGGCGGCACCGTACCGCTCGGCAAGGTGATCGGCCGGGCCGAGTGGATCGGCTGGCCGTTCGGCCACTGGACCCGGCTCAACCGCCCCGCGACCTTCGCCGCCGTCCCCGCACCCGCCGCGGGTCACCATGGGTAACCGCGGGCGGCCCCGCTACGGCCACCACCGCGCCGCCCCGGTGACGGGCGCGGCGGGCTCCGGCGCGGGCGGCGCCCCGGGAAGCGGCACGGGCGACGGCGCGTACGGCGGACCGCCCGGCGGCGGCAGCACTCGTATCGAGCGCCGCAAACTGGCCCGCAAGGTCAAGCGCAAGCGCCGCCGCTCGCTCGCCAGGGAGGTGCCGCTGCTGGTCATGGTGGCCCTGCTGATCGCGCTGGTGCTCAAGACGTTCCTGCTCCAGGCGTTCGTCATCCCGTCCGGGTCGATGGAGCAGACCATCAAGATCGGCGACCGGGTGCTGGTCGACAAGCTCACCCCGTGGTTCGGCGCCGAGCCGCACCGCGGTGACGTCGTGGTCTTCAAGGACCCCGGCGGCTGGCTGCCGCCCGAGGAGCAGAAGAAGCCCGACCCCGTGGTGATCAAGCAGGTGAAGCAGTTCTTCACCTACATCGGCCTGCTGCCGTCCGCCGACGAGCAGGACCTGATCAAGCGGGTCATCGGCGTCGGCGGCGACACCGTGAAGTGCTGCGACGCCGACGGGCGCATCACCGTCAACGGCGTGCCCCTCAGTGAGCCGTATCTTTACGCCGGTAATCCACCCTCAATGATGAAATTCACCGTGCACGTACCCCAGGGCAGGCTCTGGGTGATGGGCGACCACCGGTCGGATTCGGCCGACTCGCGGTACCACACGGACAAGCCCGGAGGCGGCACGATTCCGCTGAATCTGGTGGTGGGAAGGGCCTTCGTCATCGCCTGGCCGTTCGGTCACTGGGAGCGACTGAAGGAACCCGGCACGTTCGCGTCCGTCCCCGACGCGCAGGTGGCGGCGACCGCGGCCACAGCCGGGACGGCTAGGGTGGCCCAGGCCAACAACGGCCAAGGAACGAGCCAGACACCGACTCCTGCGGAACTCCCGCTCGTTATGGGAGTGGCGGGCCTGCGCCGGAAACGGGGCAGGCGGCGGACTGGAGTGAGGAGTGGATGTGGGGGACCTGGTGGTCGGCGCACGGTCTGGATCCGGCGAGCCCGAAAAAGGGGATGTCACGGTGCCGTCTGTCGACAAGTCGGAGGCCGATGGCCGAGTCCCCGAGCCCGCGGACAGTACGGAGTACGGCGGCGGGCAGTACCCGGGCGGCGGGTCGTACCCCGGCAGCCACGCCGATGCGGGTCAGGTTCCCGGCCAGGCTCCGGAGGCCCCCGTGGGGCCGGCGGACGGCACGGACCCGCGGGACCCCGCGGCGGGCGGTCCCGCTGACCGCCCCCAGGGCCCCGGCGGCCCCGGGGACCCCGGCTCGGGTGACGAGCCGCCGTCCCACTCCTCGGGCGGCTCCGCGAGCAAGAACCGGTCGTTCTGGAAGGAACTGCCGCTCCTGATCGGCATCGCGCTGGTCCTGGCGCTGCTGATCAAGACCTTCCTGGTGCAGGCGTTCTCCATCCCGTCCGACTCCATGCAGCACACTCTGGAGCGCGGCGACCGCGTCCTGGTCGACAAGCTCACCCCCTGGTTCGGCTCCAAGCCGAGCCGCGGCGAGGTCGTCGTCTTCCACGACCCGGGCGGCTGGCTCGGCGAGAATCCGCCCGCCAGCGGCAACGCGGTGACCAGGGGCGTGCAAAAGGGCCTCAGCTTCATCGGCCTGATGCCGTCCGCCGAGGAGAAGGACCTGATCAAGCGGGTCATCGGCGTCGGCGGCGACACGGTCGAGTGCAACGGCACGGGACCGGTGAAGGTCAACGGCAAGGCGCTGGACGAGCCGTACGTCTTCGCGGGCAACACCCCCTGCACCCCCGACCGGCCGTTCAAGGTCACCGTGCCCAAGGGCCGGATCTGGGTCATGGGCGACCACCGCCAGGACTCCCTCGACTCCCGCTACCACATGACGCTGCCCGGCGGCGGCACCGTGTCCGACAACGAGGTCGTCGGCCGCGCCGTGACGGTGGCCTGGCCGGTCAACCGCTGGGACTGGCTCTCCATCCCCAGCACCTTCAGCCAGCCGGGCATCAACGCGGCGGGCACCGCGGGCCCGGCCGCGGTGGGCCTCCTCGGTGCCGCGCCGCTGGTGCTGATGCGCCGCCGCAAGCTGCTGCGCGCACAGCCGCCGGTCACTGCGGAGACGGAAGAGGACTGACGGACGTACCCGGCCCGCGGCGGCGGGCGCCCGATCGAGCACCGACGGGCGTCCGGGCCTACGGTCCGGGGCGTACCGCCGGGTAGGGTTCCGGTCCATGAGCAGCAGCAGTGCGATACGCAAGGGTGAGGGCCGGTTCGGACGTACGGTGTCCGGGCTGGCCATCGCTCTTGGCTGTGCCCTGTTCCTCGGCGGCTTCGCCTGGGGAGCGGTCGAGTACCGGCCGTACACAGTGCCCACCAATTCCATGCAGCCGACCGTGCAGCCGGGCGACCGGGTGCTGGCCCAGAAGGTCTCCGGCTCCGATGTGCGCCGCGGCGACGTGGTGGTCTTCCAGGACAAGCTCTGGGGCGACCTGCCCGAGGTCAAGCGGGTCGTCGGCGTCGGCGGCGACGTCGTCAAGTGCTGCGACACCCAGAGCCGCCTCACGGTGAACGGCACGGCGGTCGACGAAGAGGGCTATCTCGACGGCTCCGACGCCTCCGCCGCGCCCGGCGGCTCCGGCCTTCCCGGCGTTCCCGCCTCCGTGACGAAGTTCAGCACCACGGTGCCGCGCGGCTCGCTCTTCCTGCTCGGTGACAACCGCGCGGTCTCCCAGGACTCCCGTATCCGCCTCAGCGACGCCCAGCACGGCGCGGTCCCCGTGAGCGCCGTGAAGGGCCGCGTGGACGGCACGGTGTGGCCCATGGGGCGGATGGGGACGCTGTCGCCCACGACCGCCTTCAAGGCCGTGCCGGGCGGCGGTACGTCCGCCGAGGGGCCGCTGCGCTGGATCGTCGTCATGGTGGTCGTGGGCGCCGTGCTGATTCTCGGCGGCGCGGCGTACGGACCGGTGGCCGGGCTGCTGAGGCGGCGCAGGTGACCGTGGTGCGTCGGCGCGTCGCCCGTGTGGTGCTGCTCGACCCGGCGGACCGGATCCTGCTGCTGAACGGCGTCGATCCGGCCGATCCGGCGGTGGGCTCGTGGTTCACGCCGGGCGGCGGGGTCGAGGGCGGTGAGAGCCTGGAGGAGACGGCGCTGCGCGAGCTCGCCGAGGAGACCGGCATCACCGATGTACGGCTCGGCCCGGTGCTGTGGGAGCGGACCAGCTCCTTCAGCTTCGACGGGCGGCGCTGGGAGCAGGACGAGTGGTACCACCTGGGCCGTACCGACACCGTCGACGTCGACACCAGCGGCCAGACGGACCTGGAACGCAGAAGTGTCTCGTCGTTGCGCTGGTGGACCTGCGAGGAACTTTTGCGCACTCGTGAGACGGTGTACCCCATCAGACTCGCTGAGCTGCTGCGTACGCTGCTCGGCGAAGGCCCCCCGCAATCCCCGATCCCCCTGGGGACGGAGCGCGACTGACGCACAATGGGGGGCACGTACGGCTGAAGGGGAACATGCCATGAGCGCCGAGGACCTCGAAAAGTACGAGACCGAGATGGAGCTGAAGCTCTACCGGGAGTACCGCGATGTCGTTGGCCTGTTCAAGTACGTGATCGAGACCGAGCGGCGCTTCTACCTCACCAACGACTACGAGATGCAGGTGCACTCGGTCCAGGGTGAGGTCTTCTTCGAGGTCTCGATGGCCGATGCCTGGGTCTGGGACATGTACAGGCCCGCCCGCTTCGTCAAGCAGGTCCGCGTCCTCACGTTCAAGGACGTGAACATCGAGGAGCTGAACAAGGCGGATCTGGATCTGCCGTCGGACGAGTCGGGCTTCAATAGTTGAAGCTGAGGCCCTTTTTGAGGGGGCTTCGGGGGTGCCGGTGCGCTCTTGGTGGGGCGCGGGTCCGGGTGGTGGTGCGGGCCACGGTACGGGATCGCGGCGCGGGGTCGCGGCGCGGGCCCCCGGTGCATGGTCGCGGCGCGGGCTACGGTGCGGGACCGCGGTGGTGTCGCGGGGAGTTATCCACAGGCTGGGACCAAGATCATCTTCGGCGGTCGAACTCTGTCACAGTGAGTGACGGAGGTGGTACGCATGAACGCACGAGGTGCATTGGGGCGGTACGGCGAGGGGCTGGCGGCCCGCAGGCTGGAGGACGCGGGACTGACCGTGCTCGACCGGAATTGGCGGTGCGGGCGCGACGGGGAGATCGACATTCTGGCGTCCGAGGGGGACGCCCTGGTGGTGTGCGAGGTGAAGACCCGCCGTGACGGCGGCTTCCAGCACCCCATGGCGGCGCTCGGGCCGCGGCAGATCCACCGGCTGCGGTCGCTCGCCGACCGCTGGGCGGCGGAACACGGCGGCGCGCCACCGGGCGGCGTGAGAATCGACCTGGTCGGCATCCTGCTGCCCGCCCGCGGCGCGGCCCGCGTCGAGCATGTGCGGGGGGTGGCGTGATGGGCTTCGCCCGTACGTGCTCGGTCGCGCTGATCGGCGTCGAAGGCGTCGTGGTCGAGGTCCAGGCCGACCTCGAACCCGGCGTGGCGGCCTTCGCCCTGGTCGGACTGCCCGACAAGAGCCTCACCGAGAGCCGCGACCGGGTGCGCGCCGCGATCGTGAACAGCGGCGAGGTCTGGCCGCAGAAGAAGCTCACCGTCGGCCTCAGCCCGGCCTCGGTGCCCAAGGGCGGTTCGGGGTTCGATCTCGCCGTGGCGTGTGCGATCCTCGCCGCCAACGACCGCATCGCCCCCGGATCCATCGCCGATCTCATGATGATCGGCGAACTGGGACTCGACGGACGGGTCCGCCCGGTCCGCGGGGTGCTGCCCGCCGTCCTGGCGGCGGCCGACGCCGGATACCGGCAGGTCGTGGTGCCGGAGCGCACCACGGCCGAGGCATCCCTGGTCCCCGGCGTCTCCGTCCTCGGCATCCGCACCCTGCGGCAGCTCGTCGCCCTCCTCAACGACGAGCTGGCCCCCGAGGAGGACCTGGACCCGGCGCGGGCGGACGGCCGCCCCGACCCGATACTGGCAGGGCTGACCGTGCCGGGCGGCGGCGTCGGGACCGGACTGGCCGGCGGCCTCGGCGACGCCTCGCTCACCGGGCACGGCCCCGACCTGGCCGACGTCGCCGGACAGCGGACCGCCCGCACCGCGCTGGAGGTCGCCGCCGCCGGCGGACACCATCTGTATCTGAAGGGCCCGCCGGGCGCGGGCAAGACGATGCTCGCCGAGCGGCTGCCCGGCATCCTGCCGCCGCTCACCCGCCAGGAGTCCCTGGAGGTCACCGCCGTCCACTCGGTGGCGGGCATCCTCCCGCCAGGACGGCCCATGGTCGACGCCCCGCCGTACTGCGCGCCGCACCACTCGGCCACCATGCCCTCGCTGGTCGGCGGCGGCAGCGGACTGCCCCGACCGGGCGCGGTCTCGCTCGCCCATCGCGGGGTGCTGTTCCTTGACGAGGCTCCGGAATTCAGCGTGCGGGCGCTGGAGGCGCTGCGGCAACCGCTCGAATCGGGCCATGTCGTGGTCGCCCGCGCGGCGGGCGTGATGCGGCTCCCTGCCCGCTTCATGCTGGTGCTCGCCGCCAACCCCTGCCCCTGCGGGCGCTACTCGATGCTGGGCGAGGGCTGCGACTGCTCGCCCACCGCCGTCCGCCGCTACCAGGGCAGGCTTTCAGGGCCGCTGCTGGACCGCGTCGACCTGCGCGTCGAAGTGGAATCCGTCAGCAGATCCGACCTCCTCGGCCAGGGCCCCGGCGAATCCACCGCCACCGTCGCCGCCCGGGTCGTCGCCGCGCGCGAGCGTGCCGCGGCCCGCTACCGGGACACCCCCTGGAAGCTGAACAGCGAGATCCCCGGCCACGAGATGCGCACCCGCTGGCACGTCGCCCCCGGCGCCCTGCACCCCGCCGAGCGCGACATGGAACGCGGCCTGCTCACCGCCCGTGGCCTCGACCGCGTCCTGCGCGTCGCCTGGTCCCTCGCCGACCTCGCGGGCCACGACCGCCCCGATGTCGACGACGTCTTCCAGGCGCTCCACCTCAGGACCGGTGTCAGCCGCGGGGTGCCCGTAGCGGGAGGTGTGTGATGCGGCGGCGGAGGGGGTCGCCGGGCCCCGATGGGGCCGGGCCGCCGGGGGAGGAGACGGCCACTGGTTCAGCCGCCGAGGGTGGCGCAGGGAGGGTCCGGGGTTCGCAGGCCGCCGATGGCTCTCAGGTCGGCGCCGCGGCCGGTGGGGCCGGTCCACCGACGCCGGCGGTGCCCCCGCCGACGGTGCCCGCTTTGGCGGTACCTGCCTTGGCGGCTGCCGTGCCGGAGGCGGAGCGGTTGGCGCGGGTGGCGATCACGCGGATCGCCGATCCCGGGGACGAGGTAGTGGGGCGGGCGCTGCGGGAGAGGGGAGCCGAAGAGGTGCTGCGCGCGCTACGGGAGGGGGAGGCGCTGCCCGGAGCCGGTCCGCGGCGGACCGACGGATACCGGACGCGGTCGGTTCGCGCCGACCCCGAGGGGGATCTGGAGGCCGCACGCCGGGCCGGAGGACGGTTCGTCTGCCCCGAGGACGCCGACTGGCCGGGGCAGTTGGACGACCTCGGGCCGCAGCGCCCGTACGGCCTGTGGGTACGCGGGCAGCCGTCGCTACGGCTGTGGGCACTGCGCTCGGTGGCCGTGGTCGGCGCACGGGCCTGCACCGACTACGGCGCCCACATGGCGGCGCGGCTCGGCGGGGGACTGGCGCGGGCGGGCTGGGTGGTGGTCTCGGGAGCCGCCTACGGGGTGGACGGTGTGGTGCACCGGGGCGCGCTGCGGGCGGGCGGCGCCACCATCGGCGTGGTGGCCAGCGGCGTCGATGTGCCGTACCCGCCGGGCAACGCCCAGTTGATCGGCGAGATCGCCGAACGCGGCCTGCTCGTCGGCGAACTGCCGCCGGGCGACCACCCCACCCGCAGCAGATTCGTGCTGCGGAACCGGGTGATCGCCGCCCTGACCCGCGGCACGGTGGTGGTCGAGGCGCGCTACCGCAGCGGTTCCCTGGTCACCGCGCGGCGGGCCGCCCAGTTGGGGCGGGTGACGATGGGGGTGCCGGGGCCCTGCACGAGCGGTCTGTCGGAAGGGGTGCACGAACTGCTGCGCGGGGACGCCGTGGTGGTGACCGACGCGGCCGAAGTCATCGAGATGGTGGGGGAGATCGGCGCCGACCTCGCACCCGCCCGCCGCGGACCCGTACTGCCGCGCGATCTGCTCGACCCGGCGGCGGCCCGCGTACTGGAAGCGCTCCCCGGTCAACGGGACGCCCGCGAAGAGGAGATCGCCCTCGCCGTGGGGTCCACCAGCGACGACACGCTGAGACGGCTCTACGAATTGCAGGCCCTCGGCTTCGTCGAACGCGACGACGGGCGGTGGAAGTTGGTCCGTACCGCGCACGACGGCGCGCCGCGTCGGGAGGGTTGACGCCATCGACACACCATCAGGTGACAGGAAACCGCCGTGACCTGGGACGATCGTAGGACCGGCCGTGGGCGGCCCGGCGGCCCACCATGATGACCCGAGGGGCTCCCGCGCGGGCCCCGTACCGGGCGGTATAGCCGGTCCGGTGAGCGCGCACCGGTAGAGGAACGTATCTGCGCATGTCCCATACGGATGATGTAGCAATAAGCGACACTATGGTCACGCTACGCTCGCGGAGGCTCGATTTCCCGCCCACGTCTCGGCAGAACGGCTCAAAACGGCACATGCCCCAGTACACCCCCGGGTCCGAGCGGGCGACGGCGGCGACCGCCCCCCGCACCTCCCCTCGGCCAGCCGCCCCCACGTCGCTCGACGAACTGTGGCGGACCTATAAGTCCACGGGGGACGCCCGGCTGCGGGAGCAGTTGATCCTGCACTACTCGCCGCTGGTGAAGTACGTGGCGGGCCGGGTCAGCGTCGGACTCCCGGCCAACGTCGAGCAGGCCGACTTCGTCTCCTCCGGGGTGTTCGGACTCATCGACGCGATCGAGAAGTTCGACCCGGAACGCGCGATCAAATTCGAGACCTACGCGATCACCCGTATCCGCGGCGCCATGATCGACGAACTGCGCGCGCTCGACTGGATCCCGCGCTCCGTCCGGCAGAAGGCGCGCGCCGTCGAACGCGCCTACGCCACCCTTGAGGCCAAGCTGCGCCGCACTCCGAGCGAGCCCGAGGTGGCGGCGGAGATGGGCGTCGGGATCGAAGACCTGCACGCGGTGTTCAGCGCGCTGTCCCTGGCCAACGTCGTCGCGCTGGAGGACCTCCTGCACGCGGGCGGCGAGGGCGGCGACCGGCTCAGCCTCGTCGACACCCTGGAGGACACCGGCGCCGACAACCCCGTCGAGGTCGCCGAGGACCGTGAGCTGCGCCGACTGCTCGCCCGCGCGGTCAACACCCTTCCCGAACGCGAGAAGACCGTCGTCACCCTCTACTACTACGAGGGCCTGACACTCGCCGAGATCGGCCAGGTACTCGGCGTCACCGAAAGCAGGGTCAGCCAGATCCACACCAAGTCCGTCCTCCAACTACGGGCAAAGCTGGCCGACGTCGGGCGGTGACAGGCGCGGCACAGTGTCTACAGTGGTGGGATGCCCAGGATTCGAGCGGCCTCGGTGGCCGAACACCGGACGATGCAGCGCCAGGCCCTGCTGGACGCCGCGCGTTCGCTGCTGTCCGAGGGCGGCACGGAGGCGCTGACCTTCCCCGCCCTGGCCGAGCGCACCGGACTGGCGCGCTCCTCGGTCTACGAGTACTTCCGCTCCCGCGCCGCGGTGGTCGAAGAGCTGTGCGCCGTGGACTTCCCCGTCTGGGCCGCCGAGGTCGAGGCCGCCATGCAGGCCGCCGACACCGCCGAGGGCCAGATCGAGGCCTACGTACGCAGCCAGCTCGCGCTGGTCGGCGACCGCCGCCACCGCGCCGTCGTCGCGATCTCCGCCGGTGAACTGGACGCGGGCGCCCGCGAGAAGATCCGCGCCGCCCACGGCGGCCTGGTCACGATGGTCGGCGCCGCCCTCGCGGCCCTCGGCCACGCCGAGCCCCGCCTGACCGCCATGCTCCTGCAAGGCGTGGTCGACGCCGCGGTCCGCCGGATCGAACTCGGCGCCGCAGAAGACCCCGTCCACATCACCGAGTCGGCCGTCACGATGGCGCTGCACGGGGTGACCGGTCGCCCCTGACCCGGGCTGCCGCCACCGCCTTCCGTACCGTCCCGCCCGCCGCCGCGCCGAACACCGGCAGCAGCCGGGAGGGCCCCGCGCGCAGCAGCCACGGCGGCAGCAGGGTCAACGGGTCGAGGTAGACGTCACCCCGCAGGAGGCCCCAGTGGAGGCAACCGGGTGAGCGGTGGACGGCGGAGTCGGTCACCGCTCCCAGCGGCCCGCCCGCGGCGAGCCGGGTGCCGACCGCGACCGTCCCCCGTACCGGCTCATAGGTGACGCGCAGGCTCGCGTCCGGCCGGTCGAGCCGCAGCACGACGACATCGGTGCCCGCCACCTTCCCCGCGAAGGTCACCTCGCCGGGAGCCGCCGCCCGCACCACGCTCCCCGGCCCCGCGCGTAAGTCGACCCCGCGGTGTCCCGCGGCATAGGGCGTCGCGGGCGGCTCGAAGGCGCGCAGCACCGCCGGCCGCCCCCGTACTCCCGGCCCTGCCACGGGCCAGCAGCGCGCGTCCGAGCCGGCGCCCGCGCACCCCGCGCCGCCCGCCGTACCGGCGCCGCTCGCCGTCCCCGTGCCGCTCGCCGTCCCCGTGCCGCCGGGGAGGGCCGTCAGCAGAGCTGTCATCACCACCGTCAACCACATGTGAAGTGCCATGGCACGAGCATCCCGGATCCGGGCGGCGAAAGATGATCATGGTCCTGGCCTGTGGATAACTCGGGTGTCGCCCGGCACTCCACCGGTCCCGTACACTTTCTCTGGCGATCCGGGTCACCGGGTCGACTTCGCACGCCCCGCCACCCACTCCCCTCATCGGGACGGTGGCCGCGCCCCTCGGTCCCTCGTGGCACGGCGCGTCGGGACGTCAGGCGCGACCGCCGTCCGGCGGTCGCGATAACCGAGTACCTCAAGGAGTACGGCCATGGCCGTCGTCACGATGCGGGAGCTGCTGGAGAGCGGCGTCCACTTCGGGCACCAGACCCGTCGCTGGAACCCGAAGATGAAGCGCTTCATCTTCACCGAGCGCAATGGCATCTACATCATCGACCTGCTCCAGTCGCTGTCGTACATCGACCGCGCCTACGAGTTCGTCAAGGAGACCGTCGCGCACGGCGGCTCCATCATGTTCGTCGGCACCAAGAAGCAGGCGCAGGAAGCCATCGCGGAGCAGGCCTCCCGCGTCGGCATGCCCTACGTCAACCAGCGCTGGCTGGGCGGCATGCTCACCAACTTCTCGACCGTCTACAAGCGCCTCCAGCGCCTGAAGGAGCTCGAGGAGATCGACTTCGACGACGTGGCCGCGTCCGGCCTCACGAAGAAGGAGCTGCTGGTCCTCTCCCGCGAGAAGGACAAGCTGGAGAAGACCCTCGGCGGCATCCGCGAGATGCAGAAGGTGCCGAGCGCCGTCTGGATCGTCGACACCAAGAAGGAGCACATCGCCGTCGGTGAGGCGCGCAAGCTCCGCATCCCGGTCGTCGCGATCCTCGACACCAACTGCGACCCCGACGAGGTCGACTACAAGATCCCGGGCAACGACGACGCGATCCGTTCCGTCACGCTGCTCACCCGTGTGATCGCCGACGCCGTCGCCGAGGGCCTCATCGCCCGTTCCGGTGCCGCCACCGGTGACAAGAAGGCCGAAGGCGTCGCCGAGCCGCTCGCCGAGTGGGAGCGTGACCTGCTCGAGGGCGAGAAGAAGGCCGACGAGGCGCCCGCCGCCGACGCGACCGCCGCCGCTGCCGAGGCGCCCGCCGCCGAGGCCGAGGCTCCGGCCGACGCCGCCCCGGCCGCCGCCGAGACCGCCGAGGCTCCGGCCGACGCCGCCCCGGCCGCCACGGAGGGCGAGTCCGAGCAGGCCTGAGCCTGTTCCGACCCGTACCGACGGCACACCGGCACCACCGGTCAACCGCACAGCAGCAGGACGCGTATCGCGTACGACGCGTACGACGTGAACCACGCGTGACGACGGCGGGGGCCCATGCCCCCGCCGTCCACCCGTAGATCCACCGACCATTCGGGAAGAGACTTAAACCCATGGCGAACTTCACCGCCGCTGACGTCAAGAAGCTCCGCGAGCTGACCGCCGCGGGCATGATGGACTGCAAGAACGCCCTTGTGGAGGCCGAAGGCGACCTGGACAAGGCCGTCGAGATCCTTCGGGTCAAGGGCCAGAAGGGCGTCACCAAGCGCGAGGGCCGCTCGGCCTCCAACGGTGCGGTCGTCTCCCTGATCGCCGCCGACAACTCCGAGGGCGTCCTCGTCGAGCTGAAGTGCGAGACGGACTTCGTCGCCAAGGGCGACAAGTTCGTCGCCGTGGCCGACGCCATCGCCGCCCACGTCGCCGCCAGCAAGCCGGCCGACATCACGGCGCTGCTCGGCTCCGAGATCAAGGACGGCCAGACCGTCCAGGCGTACGTGGACGAGGCGAACGCCACCCTCGGCGAGAAGATCGTGCTCGACCGCTTCGCCCAGTTCTCCGGCACCTACGTGACCTCCTACCTGCACCGCACCAGCCCCGACCTGCCCCCGCAGGTCGGCGTCCTGGTCGAGCTGGACAAGGCCGACGCGCAGGTCGCCAAGGACGTCGCCCAGCACATCGCCGCCTTCGCGCCGACCGCCCTGTCCCGCGACGAGATCCCGGCCGAGACGGTCGAGAACGAGCGTCGCGTCGCCGAGGCCACCGCCCGCGAGGAGGGCAAGCCCGAGGCCGCCCTGGCGCGCATCGTCGAGGGCCGGGTGAACGGCTTCTTCAAGGAGAACGTCGTCCTGGAGCAGGCCTTCGCGAAGGACTCCAAGAAGACCGTCCAGAAGGTGCTGGACGAGGCCGGCGTCACGCTGAAGCGTTTCGCGCGTTTCCGCGTCGGCGTCTGATCGCGCTGGACACGAAAGCAGCGAATGACCGACGGCCCGGCTAGGGTCGTACGCGGTCGGCCGCCCGCCGACCGGCCGCAGATGTGACGAGGAGGCCATTGCCGTACAGGGAACCCACGAGGACCCGCGGCAATGGCCTCCTTCGTACGTGCACGAGGAGATCTCCATGGACAAAGGCGCCGATACGGCCCACCACACCACCGCCCACCGCCGCTATCTGCTGAAGCTGTCCGGCGAGGCGTTCGCCGGGGGAGGCGGTCTCGGAGTCGATCCCGACGTCGTGCACGCCATCGCCCGCGAGATCGCCGCGGTCGTCGCGGACGGCTACGAGATCGCCCTCGTCGTCGGCGGCGGCAACTTCTTCCGCGGCGCAGAACTCCAGCAGCGCGGCATGGACCGGGCCCGCTCGGACTACATGGGCATGCTCGGCACGGTCATGAACTGCCTGGCCCTCCAGGACTTCCTGGAGAAGGAGGGCGTCGAGACCCGCGTGCAGACCGCGATCACCATGGGCCAGGTCGCCGAGCCGTACATCCCGCTGCGGGCCGTACGGCACCTGGAGAAGGGCCGCGTCGTCATCTTCGGCGCCGGTATGGGCATGCCGTACTTCTCCACCGACACCACCGCCGCCCAGCGGGCCCTGGAGATCGACGCGGCGGCCATGCTGATGGGCAAGAACGGGGTCGACGGGGTCTACGACTCCGACCCCAAGCTGAACCCGGACGCGGTGAAGTTCGACGCCCTGGAGTACGGCGAGGTCATCACCCGCGACCTGCGGGTCGCCGACCTCACCGCGATCACCCTCTGCCAGGACAACAAGCTGCCGATCCTCGTCTTCGAGCTGCTCGCCGAAGGGAACATCGCGCGGGCCGTGAAGGGTGAGAAGATCGGCACGCTGGTCAACGACCGGGGCTCCAGGGCTTAATGACCGCCCGAGCGCCGGGTGGTGACACGTCCCGGTTCGCCCGGTCCGGGGATGGACAACAGGCTGCCGGTCGGACACCGTGCAGGAAAGACGCGCGCAGGGGCCCGACCGTCAGGCTCCGCCTTCTGAATACCAGGAGCACATGGTGATTGAAGAGACCCTCCTCGAGGCCGAGGAGAAGATGGAGAAGGCCGTCGTCGTCGCCAAGGAGGACTTCGCGGCGATCCGTACCGGCCGGGCGCACCCCGCGATGTTCAACAAGATCGTGGCCGAGTACTACGGCGCGCCCACCCCGATCAACCAGCTCGCCTCGTTCGCGGTGCCCGAGCCGCGGATGGCGGTGATCACCCCCTTCGACAGCAGCAGTCTGCGCAACATCGAGGAGGCGATCCGCAACTCCGACCTCGGCGTCAACCCGAGCAACGACGGCCGGATCATCCGGGTGGCGTTCCCGCAGCTCACCGAGGAGCGGCGCCGGGAGTACATCAAGGTCGCCAAGACCAAGGGCGAGGACGCCAAGATCTCGATCCGCAGCGTCCGCCGCAAGGCCAAGGAGACCCTCGACAAGCTCGTCAAGGACGGCGAGTCGGGCGAGGACGAGGTGCGCCGCGCGGAGAAGGAGCTGGACGACACGACGTCGAAGTACGTCGCCCAGGTCGACGAGCTGCTCAAGCACAAGGAAGCCGAGCTGCTGGAGGTCTGACCGGCCGGGCCCCCGGGCCCGCCCCGGAAACACCGCCCCGGACATCTCCGTCCGTCCGGACACACGCCCGTCCGGACACGCCCGTCCTGGCGCCGTTCCTGACGCCCGTCCGGACACCGGCAGAACGACCGTATGCACGATCCCGCCCTCAGCCCTTCCCGGCCGACACACGACGACGCGAGGCGAAGCTCAGTGAACGACTCTTCCTGGGGCGCTTCGCCACGCGCCGGTCACTGGGGAGCGCCCGAGGACACGGTCACCAACGGCGCGGCCGACGGCTCGATTGCGGATGACACGATCATCTATCCGGCGGGTTCCGCACCCGATTCCGGGCGTGGCAGGAAGACTCCTCCTATGCCAACCGCCCCGGAGCCGACACCGCCGCCGCAGCCCCCCGCGAAGAAGTCCGCAGGGCGGAATCTGCGCGCGGCGATAGGGGTCGGCCTCGGCCTCGGCGCGGTCATCGTCGCCTCGCTCTTCATCGTGAAGGCGGTGTTCGTCGGCGTCGTGGTCGTCGCCGCCGCCGTCGGCGTCTGGGAGCTGACCTCGCGGCTGGCGGAGCGCAAGGGCATCCGCGCCCCGCTGATCCCGATCGCGGCCGGCGGTACGGCGATGATCATCGCCGGGTATCTGCGCGGCGCGGACGGCGCCTGGGTGGCGATGGCCCTCACCGCGCTCGCCATCCTCGTGTGGCGCATGACGGAGCCGCCCGAGAACTACCTGCGCGACGTCACCGCAGGCGTCTTCGCCGCCTTCTACGTGCCCTTCCTGGCCACCTTCGTGGTCATGATGCTCGCCGCCGACGACGGCCCGCGCCGCGTCCTGGTCTTCCTGCTGCTCACCGTGATCAGCGACACCGGTGCCTACGCCGTCGGCTGGCGCTTCGGCAAGCACAAGCTCGCGCCCCGCATCAGCCCCGGCAAGACCCGCGAGGGCCTGCTCGGCGCGATCTCCTTCGCCATGGTCGCGGGCGCCCTGCTCATGCAGTACGTCATCGACGACGGCCGCTGGTGGCAGGGCCTCCTCCTCGGCCTCGCCGCCGCCGTCAGCGCCACCCTCGGCGACCTCGGCGAATCCATGATCAAGCGCGACCTCGGCATCAAGGACATGGGCACCCTCCTGCCGGGCCACGGCGGCATCATGGACCGCCTCGACTCCCTGCTCCCCACCGCCCCCGTGGTCTGGCTCCTCCTGGCCGTCTTCGTCGGCACCGGCTGACCCCGACGGCCCGCCGCCCGAGCGACAGCCCCCGGACCAGCGGGCGACCGGCCGACCCATTTCGATCTGCGACACTTGTCAGATCATGCCTGTACCCGGAGAACTCACTTTTGCCGCGCCGCGTGGGGCCAAGAAGCCGCCGCGGCACCTTGCCGACCTCACTCCCGTCGAGCGGCGGGAGGCGGTGGCCGCGCTCGGGGAGAAGCCGTTCCGGGCGAAGCAACTGTCGCAGCACTACTTCGCGCGGTACGCCGACGATCCGGCGGCGTGGACGGACATTCCGGCCGCGGCGCGGGGGAAGCTGGCGGAGGACCTGCTGCCGGAGCTGATGACGGTGGTGCGGCACGCGTCGTGCGACGACGGGGACACCCGTAAGACGCTGTGGAAGCTGTTCGACGGGACGCTCGTCGAGTCGGTGCTGATGCGGTACCCGGACCGGGTCACGATGTGCATCTCCTCGCAGGCGGGCTGCGGCATGAACTGCCCGTTCTGCGCGACCGGGCAGGCCGGTCTCGACCGGAATCTGTCCACCGCCGAGATCGTGCACCAGATCGTCGCGGGCATGAAGAGCCTGCGCGACGGCGAGGTGCCCGGGGGGCCCGCGCGGCTGTCGAACATCGTCTTCATGGGGATGGGCGAGCCGCTGGCCAACTACAAGCGCGTGATCGGCGCCATCCGCCGCCTCACCGACCCCGAGCCGGACGGCCTCGGCCTGTCGCAGCGCGGCATCACCGTCTCCACGGTCGGCCTGGTCCCGGCGATCTACCGGTTCGCCGACGAGGGGCTGAAGTGCCGCCTCGCTGTCTCGCTGCACGCGCCCGACGACGAGCTGCGCGACACCCTGGTGCCGGTCAACACCCGCTGGAAGGTCCGCGAGGTGCTGGACGCGGCCTGGCACTACGCCGAGGTCTCCGGCCGCCGGATCTCCATCGAGTACGCGCTGATCCGGGACATCAACGACCAGGCGTGGCGCGCGGACCGGCTCGGCCGGATGCTGAAGAACCACCGGGTGCACGTCAATCTGATCCCGCTCAACCCCACGCCCGGCTCCAAGTGGACGGCCTCCCGGCCGGAGGACGAGCGGGCGTTCGTCGCCGCGCTCGAGTCCCACGGCGTGCCCGTGACCGTACGGGACACCCGCGGCCAGGAGATCGACGGCGCGTGCGGCCAGCTCGCGGCCTCGGAGCGCTGAGGCGCCGGGCGCGTTAGGGGCCCGGCGCTGACCAGCCCTTTCGCACCTGCTGCTATCGTGCTCGTGCAATCACACAAGTACGGACAAGTGAACATTCCGACAGGGGAGCGCCTGAGACGGCGCTGAGAGTGCGGCCCACGAGACCGCAGACCCTCGGACCTGATCCGGGTCATACCGGCGTAGGGAGTCTGCACAGATGAACACCATCCGTCGGCGTGCCATCGGCGCGCTCGTCCTGGCCACGGTCGGCGCCACCGCGCTCGCCGCGTGCGGCAGCGACTCGGGCGGCACCAAGACCAGCGGCGGCAGCACGTCCAAGACCGTGACGCTGGTCAGCCACGACTCCTTCGCGGCGTCCGACGCCGTGCTCAAGGACTTCACCAAGGAGACCGGCTACACGGTCAAGGTGCTGCGCGGCGGAGACGCGGGCGCGGCCGTCAACCAGGCGATCCTCACCAAGGACCACCCGCAGGGCGACGTCTTCTTCGGCGTCGACAACACGCTGCTGTCCCGCGCGCTCGACAACGGCCTGTTCACCCCGTACGCGGCCAAGGGCCTCGACCAGGTGCCCGCCGACCTCCAACTCGACGCGGTCAAGCACCGGGTGACGCCCATCGACTCCGGTGACGTCTGCGTCAACTACGACCGGGCGTACTTCACCGCGCACAAGCTGGCCCCGCCCGTCACCTTCGCGGACCTGGTCAAGCCGGAGTACAAGAACCTGCTGGTCACCGAGAACGCCGCGACGTCCTCGCCCGGTCTGGCCTTCCTGCTCGGCAGCGCCGCCGCCTACGGGGACTCCGACTGGCAGTCGTACTGGAAGAAGCTCAAGGCCAACGGCGTCGAGGTCGTGGACGGTTGGGAGCAGGCGTACAACGACCGCTTCTCCGGCTCCTCGGCAGGCAAGAAGGCCAAGGGCGACAAGCCGCTGGTCGTGTCGTACGCGTCCAGCCCGCCCGCCGAGGTCGTGGGCGTCACCCCCGCGCCCGCCCAGTCCCCGACCGGGGTCTCCACCGGCACCTGCTTCCGCCAGATCGAATTCGCCGGGCTGCTGCACGGCGCGAAGAACACCGCGGGCGGCAAGGCACTGATCGACTTCCTGCTGAGCAGGACGTTCCAGGAGGACATGCCCCTCCAGATGTACGTCGACCCGGTGCGCAAGGACGCCGCCGAGCCCGAGGTGTTCACCACATACGGCGCGAAGATCACCGACCCGAAGACGCTGGCGCCCGACAAGATCGCCGCCAAGCGCGACGAGTGGGTCAAGGCATGGTCGTCGATCGTCCTCAAGTGACGCCCGGCGCCGAAAAGACGGACGCGGCCGATACGTCGGGCCACGCCGATACGGCGGACACGACCGGCACGGCGGACACGACCGGCACGGCGGACACGACCGGCACGGCACCTGCGGTACGCGGCAGGGCCCGGTCGCTCGTACCCGGTCGCGGCACCGCGATCCGGCTCGCCCTGATGGCCGTGCCCGCCGCCTTCTTCGGGGTGTTCTTCGCCTACCCCGTGATCTCCATCGTCGGCCGCGGCCTGCACCAGGGCGGCCGGTGGCAGCTCGGCCGGATCGGCGACGTCCTCGGCGACGGCTCCATCCGGCACGTGCTGTGGTTCACCTGCTGGCAGGCCGCCGCGTCCACCGCGCTGACCCTGGCCGTCGCCCTGCCCGGCGCGTACGTCTTCGCGCGGCTCGACTTCCCCGGCAAGCGGCTGCTGCGGGCCGTCGTCACCGTGCCCTTCGTGCTGCCGACCGTGGTCGCCGGTTCGGCCTTCCTCGCGCTGCTCGGCCGCGGCGGCTTCACCGACTCGCTGTGGGGCGTCCGCCTGGACACCACCGTGTGGGCGATCCTCATCGCGCACGTCTTCTTCAACTACGCGGTGGTCGTCCGCACCGTCGGCGGCCTGTGGGCGCAGCTCGATCCGCGTCAGGAAGAGGCCGCGCGGATGCTCGGCGCGAGCCGGCTCGCCGCCTGGCGGCGGGTCACGCTGCCCGCGCTCGGCCCCTCGGTGGCCGCCGCCGGGCTGATGGTGTTCCTGTTCACCTTCACCTCCTTCGGCGTGATCCAGATCCTCGGCGGCCCGCTGTACTCCACCCTCGAAGTGGAGATCTACCGGCAGACCGCGGAACTCCTCGACCTGCCGACCGCCGCCGTGCTGACCCTGCTGCAATTCGCCGCCGTCGCCGCGATCCTCGCCGTGCACGCCTGGACCGTACGCCGCCGGGAGTCCACGCTGCGGCTGGTCGACGCGGCCACCACCGCGCACCGGCCGCGCGGCAGGGGGGAGCGGACGCTGCTCGCCGGAGTGCTCGCCGTCATCGCGCTGCTGATCCTGCTGCCGCTGGGCGTGCTCGTCGCCCGCTCGCTGGACGGCCCCGACGGCTACGGCTTCGCCTTCTACCGCTCGCTCGGCTCCGTCGGCTCGGGCCGGAGCGGCGGCACCTTCACCGTCGCCCCGCTGGAGACGGTCTGGAATTCGCTGCGGTACGCCGCCGTCGCCGCCGTCATCGCCTTGACGGTCGGCGGGCTCGCCGCCGCGGCCCTGGTCCGCAGGGCGGGACGGCTGGTCCGCGGCTTCGACGCGCTGCTGATGCTGCCGCTCGGCACCTCCGCCGTCACCGTCGGCTTCGGCTTCCTGATCACCCTCGACAAGCCGCCGCTCGACCTGCGGTCCTCCTGGATCCTGGTGCCGCTCGCCCAGGCGCTGGTCGGTGTGCCGTTCGTCGTACGCGTCATGCTGCCGGTGCTGCGCGCCGTGGACGACCGGCTGCGGGAGGCCGCCGCGGTGCTCGGCGCGTCACCGCTACGGGTCTGGCGCGAGGTCGAACTCCCGCTCGTCGGACGGGCGCTGGCCGTCGCCGCGGGCTTCGCCTTCGCCGTGTCGCTCGGCGAGTTCGGCGCCACCGTCTTCATCGCCCGCCCCGACAGCCCCACCCTCCCGGTCGCCGTCGCCCGGCTGCTCGGCCGCGCGGGCCCGTCCACGTACGGCCAGGCCATGGCACTGAGCACCATCCTCATGCTGGTCTGCGCCGCGTCGCTGCTGGTGCTGGAGAATCTGCGCCCGCGCGGCCGGGGCGCCGACCCCTCACCCGGGGAGTTCTGATGACGCTGCTGCGAGTCGAGGACGCGACCGTACGGTTCGGCGCGCGGGCCGCGCTGGACGCCGTCACGCTGGAGGTGGCCGCGCACGAGACGGTGTGCGTGCTCGGGCCCAGCGGCAGCGGCAAGTCCACGCTGCTGCGGGCCGTCGCCGGACTCCAGCCGCTGGACGGCGGACGGGTGCTGCTCGACGGCGCCGACCAGGCGGGCGTTCCCGCGCACCGGCGCGGCGTCGGCCTGATGTTCCAGGACCACCAGCTCTTTCCGCAGCGCGACGTCGGCGGCAACGTTGCCTTCGGGCCGCGCATGCACAAGGTGCCGCGCGAGCGGCGCGAGGAGCGGGTGCGCGAACTGCTCGACCTCGTCGGGCTGCCCGGCGCGGGCGGGCGCGGCGTCGCCACGCTCTCCGGCGGGGAGCAGCAGCGGGTCGCCCTGGCCCGCGCCCTCGCCCCCGAGCCGCGCCTGCTCATGCTCGACGAGCCGCTGGGACAGCTCGACCGGGCGCTGCGCGAACGGCTCGTCGTGGAGCTGCGCGAACTCTTCCGTCGCCTGGGGACGACGGTCCTGGCCGTCACGCACGACCAGAGCGAGGCGTTCGCCCTCGCGGACCGGGTCGTGGTGATGCGCGACGGGCGCATCGCGCAGTCCGGTACGCCGCTGGAGGTCTGGCAGCGGCCGGTGTCGCCCTTCGTGGCCCGCTTCCTCGGCTTCGACAACATCGTGGACGCCAGCGTCGGGGGTGGCGTCGCCGATACGCCGTGGGGGAAGGTGCCGGTGCCCTCCGGCACCCCGCAGGGGCCCTGCCACCTGCTCATCCGGCCCGCCGGGGTGCGCCTCACCGGACCCGGGTCCGGGCTTCGCTGCACTGTCGTCGCCCGCACGTTTCGTGGCGACCACATCACGCTCGTCCTGGCGCCGGAGGCGGGGCCGCGCCTCGAAGCCGGGTGCCCTTGGCGGGCGGCACCCGAGGTCGGTGCCGAGGTCGCCGTGACCTTCGCCCCCGAAGAGGTCGTCCTCCTCGCGGACGCCCCCCACCGCCCCTAGGGCCGGTCCTTCAGGGGCGCGGGGAACCGCGCGAGCAATCCGCCACCGGCCGGTGGTCCGACGACAACCGATCCGCCCCGTTGGGAAAAAGGTCGGCTGACCGTCTCGGTCAGAGAGCCGTTCTAGGGGGTGGCCAGCTTGGACAGGGCGGCGGGGACTTCCGCGACGGAGTCGACGAGGGCGAGGAGGGGGGACATGGGGCGGCCGGAGGCGAGGACGGTGAGGAGGGGCCAGGCGGGGAGAGTGGTGGTCCAGTGGACGCGGTCGACGAGGACGAGGGGTACGGGAACCCCTCGGGAGCAGTAGTAGTCGGGGGTGGCGGCGTCGAAGATCTCCTGGACGGTCCCGGCGGCGCCGGGGAGGAAGACGACCCCGCCGGTGCAGCGCGAGAGCAACCCGTCCTCGCGGGTCGCGTTGGCGAAGAACTTGGCGATGCCGGAGGCGAAGGCGTTCGGCGGCTCGTGGCCGTAGAACCAGGTGGGCAGCCCGTAGGAGGGGCCGCCGTCCGGCCAGCGGTCGCGTACCTCGAAGGCGGTACGGGCCCAGTCGCCGACGGAGGGCGCGAAGGACGGGACGCCGGCCAGGACGGCGAGGGCCTTGCGGAGCATCAGGTCGTCGTAGGGCGCGGCGTAGGCGCCGAAGTTGGCGGCCTCCATCGCGCCGGGGCCGCCGCCGGTGGCGACGGTGTGCCCGGCCCTGGCGAGGTCGCGGCCGAGCCGTGCGGCGCCCGCGTAGGCGTCGGAGCCGCGCTCCATGGCGTGGCCGCCCATGACGCCGACCACGCTGAGGCCGCGCAGGCGCTCGTCGAGGGCGTCGGACACGGCGTCGTCGTGGATCGAGCGCAGCATCGAGGCGAGTATGTCGCCCTCCGCCGCGGCGGAGCGCGCCCAGGCGTGCGTACGGGCGTCCGGCGTCCGCTCGTAGCCGTCCTCGTCGAGGCCCGCGTACAGCTCGTCGGGGCTGTAGAGCGCGCCCCGGTACGGGTCGAAGGGCAGGTCGGGGACGGGCGGGAAGACCAGCGCGCCGCCCGCGCGCACATGGGCGAGGGCCTGCGGCTCCATCGGGCAGCCGAGGAAGACGGCCTGCGAGGTGTCGGTGACGAGGAGCGCGAACGTACGGTCGGTCAGGTCGACGGCCTGTACGCGGTATCCGGCGAAGGAACCGCTCAGGGCGACCTGGTCGAATTCGGCCAGCGACTCAACTTCCCTGTCCCGTCCGGGAGTTCGGGGAGTGTCGGGCGCTGCGGGCGGGATGTCGGCGGGCACGTCTGAACGATAGTCCTCGGTGCGGCTCACCGGCCCGGCGGGACGGTGGTGAGTACGGCGACCAGGGCCGTGAGGGGGACGGCGGCGGCCAGCAGGACGCCCGCCCGCAGCGCGACCGCGCCGCGCAGGAGCGCGGGGGAGGCGCCGACCTGGCGCAGGGCGGCCATCGCGGGCTCCCGGCCGCGCCGGGCCTCCAGCAGCGCGGTGCCCGCGGTGGCCAGCACGCACACCACGATCAGGACACCGGCCAGGGCGGTGAGGGGGCCGAAGGGGCGGGCGCCGCCGCGGTGCAGGTCGTACGCGGCCACGGCCGCGGCGGCGGTGGCGCACAGGGCGCCGAGCGGGCGGCCGATCGCACCGGCCTCCTCCTGGAGGGCCCGTCCGGCCAGCAGCCGGAGCGCGCCGGGGCGGAAGGCGGCGAGCAGCCGTCCGCAGGCGTGCACGAGGCCGGGGCCCGCGAGGACCATGCCCGCGGTGGCGACGACCCAGCCGCCGAGCGCGAGCGGCGCGATGGAGCCGAGACCGCCGGGCAGCGGCACCTCGTGGCCGTGCGGCGCGGCCACCTCGGCGGCGAGCCCGACGGCGATCAGGGCGACGCCCCAGGGCAGGCCGCCGGGCGGATCGGCCGCGGAGACCTTGCGGGTCGCGGGGGCGGGCGCGGTGGAGACGGTGCGCGGTGGCCACAACTGGGCCGCGCCGATGACGGCGGCGCTCACCGGGACCAGCGCGAGCAGCGTCAACGCGCCCGCGAGCGGCACCTGTTCGCCGCCGCCGAGGAGGTCGGAGGCGGCGCCGTGGAGGGGCAGCGCGCCCGTCAGGTCGCCGCGCAGGTGCAGAAACGCCAGCAGGGCCACCGCGCTGCCGACCGCGCAGGTCAGGGCGGTCGCCGACGCGGCGAGCAGGGCCACGCCGACCCGGCCGAGGCCCACCGCGGCCAGTCCGGGACGCGGCCATCGCGCAGGCACCGCCCGCCCCGCGGCGACCGCGAACTGCACGGTCACCACGACCGGCAGCGCGCACCACGCCAGCCGCGCGGCGGCGTCGGCCGGCCGGTGCGGGTGCCCGAGGGCGTATCCCAGCGCGGCCAGCAGCAGCAGCCCGGTGGCCGCCGACGCGGCGGCGACCAGCACCCACCGCACCAGCGCGGTGTACCGCGCCCCGCGTACGACACGAAAACTCAGCACGCCCGGCTCCCTTCCGACACGGGCCGCCGCCCCGTACGGGCCATGGCCACGGCACCGGCCCCGCCGAAGCGGGCACCCGTAAGGGCACGGGCGGTGTGGACAGTCGAGGTCATACGGACGCGGCCCGCGTCGTCGTCGCGGTCGGCTCGGAATCCCGCTCCTGCGCGGGCATCGCGGCGTTGACCCGGCCGTCGAGCAGCGGGATCACGCGGTCCGCGAAGGGCGCGATGTCGTGGTCGCAGGCGCTGAGCACGACGGTGATGCCGTGCGAGCGGGCCGCGCTGGTGAGGGTCCGCATCACCAGGGCGCGGTCGGGGCGGTGCAGCGGCGCGCCCGGGTCGTCGGCGAAGACGATCTCCGGGGTGGTGACCAGGGCGCGGGCCACCGCGATCCGCTGCCGCTCGGCCTGGAGGAGTTCGGCCGGGCGCTTGCGGGCGGCGGCCCCGATGTCGAGCCGGTCAAGCCACTCCTGCGCCGCGGCCCTGGCCGCGCGGTACTTGGTGCCGCGCAGCAGCAGCGGCAGCGCCGCGTTCTCCCAGGCCGTCAGCTCGGGCAGCAGTTGCGAGGTGCTGCCGACCCAGCCGAAGCGGTCCCTGCGCAGCTCGTCCCTGGCCGTCTCGGGGAGGGTGTGGACCGGGGCGCTGTTGAACCACACCTCGCCCTCGTCCGGCACCAACTGCCCCGACAGGCAGCGCAGCAGCGTCGACTTGCCCGCGCCTCGCGGACCCACGACGGCCAGGATCTCGCCCTGCCGTACGCCCAGCGACACACCCAGCAGCGCGGGGGACCCGTCGTGCGCGTGGCGCAGCGAACGGGCCCACAACACGTCATTGTCCGGCGGGGCCACCATGCCGTTACCTCCGCGGTTCGCGAACCAATCCCCTCCGGGGAGGTTAGGCGCCGTCAGCCCCCGCGGCCCGCAGGCACGGCGTACGTCCCCCGCGAGCCGCCCGTCCGGGTGACAAGCCCCCGACGCCTGCCTGACGCAGGCGGGTGCCCCAGTTCCCCGCGCCTCCAAAAAAAGCACGGCGATGGCGTCTCACGCCGCGGGAGCGCGCTGGAAGCGTCAGAGCTTGGTCCACGCCTCGGTCAGGACGCCGCGCAGGATGGCCTCGATGTCGTTGAAGAGGGACTGGTCGGAGGTGAGCGGCGGGGCGAGCTGGACGACGGGGTCGCCGCGGTCGTCGGCGCGGCAGTAGAGGCCGGCGGCGTACAGCTCCTTGGAGAGGAAGCCGTACAGGACGCGCTCGGTCTCCTCGTCGGTGAAGGTCTCCTTGGTGGCCTTGTCCTTGACGAGTTCGATGCCGTAGAAGAAGCCGTTGCCGCGGACGTCGCCCACTATCGGCAGGTCGTTGAGCTTCTTGAGGGTGTCGAAGAAGGCGCCCTCGTTGTCCAGGACGTGCTGGTTGAGGCCCTCGCGCTCGAAGATGTCGAGGTTGGCGATGCCGACGGCGGCCGAGACGGGGTGGCCGCCGAAGGTGTACCCGTGGAGGAAGGTGTTGTTGCCCTTGTAGAAGGGCTCGGCGAGCCGGTCGGAGATGATGCAGGCGCCGATGGGGGAGTACCCGGAGGTCATGCCCTTGGCGCAGGTGATCATGTCGGGCACGAAGTCGAACTTGTCGCAGGCGAACATCGTGCCGAGCCGCCCGAAGGCGCAGATGACCTCGTCGGAGACGAGCAGCACGTCGTACTGGTCGCAGATCTCGCGGACGCGCCGGAAGTATCCGGGGGGCGGCGGGAAGCAGCCGCCCGCGTTCTGCACCGGCTCCAGGAAGACGGCGGCGACGGTGTCGGGGCCCTCGAAGAGGATCTGCTGCTCGATCTGGTCGGCGGCCCAGCGGCCGAACGCCTCGGGGTCGTCACCGTGGATCGGGGCGCGGTAGATGTTGGTGTTGGGCACCTTGCGCGCGCCGGGGACCAGCGGCTCGAAAGGGGCCTTCAGGGCGGGCAGCCCGGTGATCGACAGGGCGCCCTGCGGGGTGCCGTGGTAGGCGACGGCCCGTGAGATCACCTTGTACTTGGTGTGGTTGCCGGTCAGCTTGTGATACTGCTTCGCGAGCTTCCAGGCCGTCTCGACGGCCTCGCCGCCGCCGGTGGTGAAGAAGACCTTGTTGAGGTCGCCGGGCGCGTAGTGCGCGAGCCGCTCGGCCAGTTCGATCGCCTTGGGGTGCGCGTAGCTCCAGATCGGGAAGAAGGCCAGCTCCTGGGCCTGCTTGTACGCGGTCTCGGCCAGCTCGTGCCTGCCGTGACCGGCGTTGACCACGAAGAGCCCCGACAGACCGTCGATGTACCGCTTGCCGTGGTCGTCGTAGATGTACGTGCCCTCGCCGCGCACGATGGTCGGCACGGGGGCGTTCTCGTACGACGACATGCGGGTGAAGTGCATCCACAGGTGGTCGTGGGCGGTCCTGGAGGAGTCCGAGGCAGTCGCGGACGGTGCGGGGTTCGTGGAGGTCATGGCTATCTGGTTCCCCAGGTGTAGGTCTGCTTCCGCAGCTTGAGGTAGACGAAGGTCTCGGTGGAGCGGACGCCGGGCAGTGCCCGGATCCGCTTGTTCACCAGGTCCAGCAGGTGGTCGTCGTCCTCGCAGACGATCTCCACCATCAGGTCGAAGGAACCGGCGGTGATGACGACGTAGTCGACCTCGTCCAGCGCGGTCAGCGTCTCGGCGACCGGGTCGATGTCGCCGTCCACGTTGATGCCGACCATCGCCTGCCGCCGGAAGCCCACGGTGAGCGGGTCGGTGACGGCGACGATCTGCATGACGCCCTGGTCGAGCAGCTTCTGTACGCGCTGCCGCACCGCCGCCTCGGACAGGCCCACGGCCTTGCCGATCGTCGCGTACGGACGGCGTCCGTCCTGCTGGAGCTGTTCGATGATCGCGTTCGACACCGCGTCTATCGACGGCGCTCCGCCGTTCTTGTCCCGAGTGGCCACGCGCCCCACTGTGCAGGAGAGGTCGACGGTCGCGCAAGCCCTTCACGATGAAAATCGTCGCCGACGGCCCTCTGTGGTACCGAATCGGTTGTTGAGGGGGGATGGGTGTGTCGAATACGGCAGTCCTGCGGCTAAGCTGGGGAACGTCTCAGCCCGTGGACACCGGACTCGTACGACCAGGGAGCAAGCGCCGTGACCGAACTCCGTACTCTGCGCAATTACATCGACGGAGAGTTCCGCGACGCCGCGGACGGCCGGACCACCGAGGTGGTCAGCCCGGTGACCGGCGACGCGTACGCCACCGCGCCGCTGTCCGGCGCGGCCGACGTGGACGCGGCGATGGCCGCCGCGGCGGCCGCCTTCCCCGCGTGGCGCGACGCCACCCCGTCGGAGCGGCAGAAGGCGCTGCTGAAGATCGCCGACGCGATCGAGGCGCGCGCCGATGAGCTTATCGCGGTGGAGAGCGAGAACACCGGCAAGCCGATCGGACTGACCGCCAGCGAGGAAATCCCGCCGATGGTGGACCAGATCCGCTTCTTCGCGGGCGCCGCGCGCATGCTCGAAGGCCGCTCGGCCGGTGAGTACATGGAGGGCATGACATCCATCGTGCGGCGCGAGCCGGTCGGCGTCTGCGCGCAGGTCGCGCCCTGGAACTACCCGATGATGATGGCCGTATGGAAGTTCGCCCCGGCCATCGCGGCGGGCAACACCGTCGTCCTCAAGCCGTCCGACACCACGCCCGCCTCCACCGTGCTGCTCGCCGAGATCCTCGGCGGCATCCTCCCCAAGGGCGTCTTCAACGTCGTCTGCGGCGACCGGGACACCGGCCGGGCGATGGTCGAGCACCCGGTGCCCGCGATGGCCTCCATCACCGGTTCGGTACGCGCGGGCATCGAGGTCGCCGGATCGGCCGCCAAGGACGTCAAGCGGGTCCACCTCGAACTGGGCGGCAAGGCCCCCGTCGTGGTCTTCGAGGACACCGACATCGCCAAGGCCGTCGAGGACATCGCCGTCGCCGGATTCTTCAACGCCGGGCAGGACTGCACCGCGGCCACCCGCGTCCTGGTCCAGGAGTCGATCCACGCGGAGTTCACCGCGGCCCTCGCCAAGGCCGCCGCCGAGACCAGGACCGGCCTGCCGGACGACGAGGACGTGCTGTACGGGCCGCTGAACAACGCCAACCAGCTCGCCCAGGTCAGCGGCTTCATCGAGCGGCTGCCCGCGCACGCCAAGGTCGAGACCGGCGGCCACCGGGTCGGCGAGCGCGGCTACTTCTACGCGCCGACCGTCGTGTCCGGGCTGCGGCAGGACGACGAGATCATCCAGCGCGAGGTCTTCGGCCCCGTCATCACCGTCCAGTCCTTCACCGACGAGGAGCAGGCCGTCGCCTGGGCCAACGGCGTGGACTACGCGCTGGCCTCCTCGGTGTGGACCAAGGACCACGGGCGCGCCATGCGGATGTCCAAGCGGCTGGACTTCGGCTGCGTGTGGATCAACACCCACATCCCGCTGGTCGCCGAGATGCCGCACGGCGGCTTCAAGCGGTCCGGCTACGGCAAGGACCTGTCGGGCTACGGCTTCGAGGACTACACGCGGATCAAGCACGTGATGACCTCGCTGGACGGCTGAGCCGGCCGTCCGGCCTCCCCCGCGGGCGGGCCCCGCGGGGGAGGGGCGGTCAGGCGCGGCGCCGCAGCAGCCGCTGCAAGGCGTCCAGCCGGTTCGTGGTGATCGCGTCCACGCCCAGGTCGAGCAGCCGGGTCATGTTGCGCTGCCAGTCCGCCGTCCACGCGCCGACCAGCAGCCCGTTGTCCGCGGCCCACCGCACGGTCGTGGCGTCGATCAGCCCGAAGCGCAGATTGATCCACCGCGGCTTCAGCTCGTCCAGGAGCGAGCGCGGCGGTGGGGCCACCGTCGTCCACGTCATGGCGATCTCCGCCGACGCGTCCAGGTCGCGCACCGTCAGCATCGCGCCGAGCCCGCCGCAGTAGTAGACGCGGTCGCCGACGCCCGCCTCCGCCACCGCGGCCACGGTCGCCTTCACCTGGCCGACCGAGGTCAGGTCCAGCATCATCCGGCCGCCGCCGGGGTGCCGCAGCAGCTCGGCGAAGGCGTCCGCCAGGGTGGGCACACGGCCGTCGGTGAGGTCCACGACGTCGTTCAACGACAGGTCGCCGACCGCCTCCGGCACCTTCCACAGCCGCTCCAGCGTCTCGTCGTGCAGCAGCACCGGCACGCCGTCGGCGGTCAGCTTCACGTCGACCTCCACCGCGCCCGCGCCCTTGAGCAGCGCCGACCGCACGGAGGGCAGGGTGTTCTCGCGCTCGTGGTACGGGTCGCCCCGGTGGGAGACCGCGACGGTCACCGCCACGCCGCCGTGTACGCGTCGATCTCGGCGGCCAGCGCCCGCTTGCCCGCCGGGTCGAGGAAGGAGACCTCGACGGCGTTCTTGGCGAGCGCCGCGACCCCGGTGTGGTCCAGCTCCAGCAGCCGGGCGGCGACCGCGTACTCGGTGTTGAGGTCGGTGCCGAACATCGGCGGGTCGTCGCTGTTGACCGTGACCAGCACGCCCGCGTCGATCATCTCCCTGATCGGGTGCTGGTCGATCTCGGTGACCGCGCGGGTGGCGATGTTGGAGGTGGGGCAGACCTCCAGCGGGATGCGCTGCTCCGCGAGGTGATCGAGCAGCCGCCGGTCGCGTACCGCGCTGGTGCCGTGGCCGATGCGCTCCGCGCCCAGTTCGTTGATCGCGTCCCAGATCGTCTCGGGGCCCGTCGTCTCGCCCGCGTGCGGCACGCTGTGCAGACCGGCGGCGCGCGCCCGGTCGAAGTACGGCTTGAACTGCGGCCTCGGCACGCCCAGTTCCGGTCCGCCCAGACCGAAGGAGACCAGGCCCTCGGGGCGCAGGTCGAGCGCCAGGTGCGTGGTCTGCTCGGCGGACTCAAGACCCGCCTCGCCGGGGATGTCGAAGCACCAGCGCAGGGTCACGCCCAGCTCGGACTCCGCGGCCTTGCGCGCGTCCTCGATGGCCTCCATGAACGCCTGCTCGTGGATGCCCCGCCGGGTCGAGCTGAACGGGGTGACGGTCAGCTCCGCGTAGCGGATGTTCTGCCGCGCCATGTCCCTGGCCACCTCGAAGGTGAGCAGCCGTACGTCCTCGGCGTCCCTGATCAGGTCGACCACCGACAGGTAGACCTGGATGAAGTGCGCGAAGTCCTTGAAGGTGAAGAAGTCGGCGAGGGCCGCGGGGTCGGCGGGGACCGCGGAGTCCTGGTGCCGGGCGGCCAGTTCCGCGACGATCCGCGGTGACGCGGACCCGACGTGGTGGACATGCAACTCGGCTTTCGGAAGTCCGGCGATGAAGGTGTCGAGGCCGGAGCCGAAGCCGGGCGCGGTGTCGGGCATGCGGGGGTCCTCCCAGGGGTCCGATCGGTGCGGTTCATCGTAAACGGCACCGGGAAACGGCGCTGGGACGGCGGGCGGCGATGCCGTGACGGCGGGCGGGGACGCCGTGACGGCGGGCGGGGACGGCCGACGTCGCACCATGGCCCCCAGACGTCCCCCGGTCACGCCGCCGGGGATCGCCGCGACGGCCGGATTCACACAGAATTCGTCGCGTAACCAAAAGGCAACAACGGAATCACTTGTTGAAGGACAGCTCCTCTGCCAGGATCGGCGATCAATCCAGAGTTTGGCCACGCCGCCAGGAGTGGGCGCGGAGGCGAGGAGAACGTGATGGACCACGTGACGGACGTGGCGAAACGGTTCGCGGGAGCCCAGTACATCGACGGCCGCCCGCGAACCGGCGGCAGCGGCGACACGCACTCCGTCGTGGACCCGGCGACGGGCCGCACGGTGTGGACGTACGCCACCGCGGGACCCGCCGACGTGGACGCCGCCGTCGCCGCCGCGAAGGCCGCGCTGCCCGGCTGGGCGGCCACCGCGCCCGGCGAGCGCTCCGCCGCGCTGCACCGGCTGTCCGCCGCCCTCGACGCGCGCGCCGACGAACTGGCCCGCGCCGAAACCCTCCAGTGCGGCAAGCCGATCAAGCTCAGCACCGAATTCGACGTACCGGGCACCGTGGACAACGCCGCGTTCTTCGCCGGGGCCGCCCGCCACCTGGAGGGCAAGGCGGCAGGCGAGTACAGCCCGGACCACACCTCGTACGTGCGCCGCGAGCCGGTCGGCGTCATCGGTTCCGTCGCCCCCTGGAACTACCCGCTCCAGATGGCCGGGTGGAAGATCCTCCCGGCGGTCGCGGCGGGCAACACCATCGTGCTCAAGCCGTCGGAGCTGACCCCGCTGACCGCCCTGATGTTCGCCGAGGCCGCCACCGAGGCCGGAATCCCGGACGGCGTGCTCAACATCGTCACCGGCACGGGGCAGGGCGCGGGCGAACACCTGGTCACCCACCCCGACGTCGCCATGACGTCCTTCACCGGCTCCACCGCCGTCGGCACCCGGATCGCCCGGCTCACCGCGGGCACCGTCAAGCGCCTGCACCTCGAACTCGGCGGCAAGGCCCCCTTCGTGGTCTTCGACGACGCCGACCTCGACGCGGCCGTGCACGGCGCGGTCGCCGCCGCCCTGATCAACAGCGGCCAGGACTGCACCGCCGCCACCCGCGCCTACGTCCAGCGCCCGCTGTACGACGCCTTCGTGACCGCCGTCGCCGACCTGATGGCCACCGTACGGCTCGGCGACCCCGCCGACCCGGCCACCGACCTCGGCCCCCTCATCTCCTTCGCGCACCGCGACCGCGTCGCGGCCGTCGTCGAGCGGGCCCGTACGTACGCCACCGTCGTCACCGGCGGCGCGGCGCCCGGCGGCGGGCTCGCGGCGGGCGCGTACTACCGGCCCACGCTGCTCACCGGCGCGCCGCAGCACAGCGAGGCCGTCCAGCAGGAGATCTTCGGCCCGGTACTGGCGGTGCTGCCGTTCGACAGCGACGATCAGGGCCTGGCGTACGCCAACGACACCCCGTACGGCCTGGCCGCCTCCGCCTGGACCCGCGATGTCTACCGGGCCGGGCGGGCCGCGCGGGAGATCACCGCGGGCTGCGTCTGGATCAACGACCACATCCCGATCGTCAGCGAGATGCCGCACGGCGGAGCGAAGTCCTCGGGCTTCGGCAAGGACATGTCCACGTACTCCTTCGAGGAGTACACGCAGGTCAAGCACGTGATGTTCGACAACACCGCGGTGGCGCGGAAGGACTGGCACCGCACCGTCTTCGGAGACCGATAGCGGAAGGGCACCACCCATGGAGCAGTACGAGACCCTGTCCCCGCCGGTGCGCGCGGCGATACTCCGCAGCATGACCGGCGGGCGCGGCGCCCTCGGCCGCCGGACGCTGCTGCGCGCCGCGGGGCTGGGCACCGTCGCCACGGCGGGACTGACGGCGTGCGGCATCCCGGCCGCGGGCCGCAAGGGCGACACCACGGCGTCGACCGACCACTCGGCGCAGGAGAAGGTCGTGAACTTCTCCAACTGGGACCAGTACATCGACGTCACCGACGACGGCAAGCACCGCCCGAGCCTCGACCAGTTCACCAAGGCCACCGGCATCAAGGTCGACTACACCGAGGACATCAACGACAACGTCGAGTTCTTCGGCAAGATCAAGCCGCAACTGTCCGCGGGCCAGGACACCGGCCGCGACCTGATGGTGCTCACCGACTGGCTCGCGGGCCGGATGATCCGGCTCGGCTGGGTCCAGAAGCTCGACCCCTCGAACCTGCCGCACGCCTTCGCCAACCTGGAACAGCGCTTCCGCAGCCCCGACTGGGACCCCGGCCGCGCCTACTCCTACCCCTGGGCCGGCATCCCCACCTGCATCGCCTACAACAAGAAGGTCACCAAGGGCCGCAAGGTCACCTCGGTGTCGCAACTGCTGGACGACCCCGCGCTCAAGGGCAAGGCCGCCATGCTCTCCGAGATGCGCGACACCGTCGGGATGACGCTGCTCGACATGGGCAAGAAGCCGGAGACCGTCACCGACGACGAGTACGACGCCGCGCTCAACCGCATCCAGGGCGCGGTGGACAAGGGGCAGATCCGCAAGTTCACCGGCGGCGAGTACACCGACGGCCTCAGCAAGGGCGACATCGCCGCCTGTATCGCCTGGGCCGGTGACCTGGTGCAGCTCAGGCTCGACGACCCGAACATCGAGTACTCCTTCCCGGCCGCCGGTTACATGACCTCCACGGACAATCTGCTGATCCCCGCCAAGGCGCGGCACAAGACCAACGCCGAGCGGCTGATCGACTGGTACTACCAGCCGCGGATCGCAGCCGAACTGGCCGCCTACACCACCTATGTGTCACCGGTGATGGGCGTCCGCGAGGAACTGGCCAAGATCGATCCGTCGCTCGCCACCAACCCGCTGATCATCCCGAACGCCCAGATGAACGCCACGTCGCACGCCTTCCGCTCGCTCAGCGAGGACGAGGACACCCGGTACGAGGCGAAGTTCTCCAAGCTCACCGGCGCCTGACCGGCGCTCCAGCAGCCCGCACTCCCCGACGACTTCCGGGACACCTCATGACGACCCCCAAGACCCCGGCCGACGACGCCGTCAGCCTCACCGGGATCAGCAAGACCTACGGCTCCTTCACCGCCGTCCACCCGCTGGACCTCGCCGTGCCCGCCGGTTCCTTCTTCGCTCTGCTCGGCGCCTCCGGATGCGGCAAGACCACCACCTTGCGCATGATCGCGGGCCTGGAGGACCCCTCCTCCGGCTCCGTACGCCTCGGCGGCCAGGACGTCACCGCCCTGCCGCCGTACAAGCGCCCGGTCAACACCGTCTTCCAGAACTACGCGCTCTTCCCGCACCTCGACGTCTACGAGAACGTCGCCTTCGGACTGCGCCGCCGCGGCATCAAATCCGTCAAGAAGCAGGTCGGCGACATGCTGGACCTCGTCCAGCTCGGCGCGCTCGCCCGCCGCAAGCCGCACCAGCTCTCCGGCGGCCAGCAGCAGCGCGTCGCCGTAGCCCGCGCGCTGATCAACCAGCCGCAGGTGCTGCTGCTCGACGAACCGCTCGGCGCGCTCGACCTCAAGCTGCGCCGCCAGATGCAGCTCGAACTCAAGCGCATCCAGACCGAGGTGGGCATCACCTTCATCCACGTCACCCACGACCAGGAGGAGGCCATGACGATGGCCGACACCGTCGCGGTGATGAACGCCGGACGCGTCGAGCAGATGGGCGCGCCCGCCGACCTCTACGAGAACCCCGCCTCCACCTTCGTCGCCAACTTCCTTGGCACCTCCAACCTCATCGAGACCGAGGTGACCGGCGTCAGCGGCGGCGAACTCCAGCTCACCGCCGCCGGACAGAAGCTCACCCTGCCCGCCGCCCGATGTCGCGTCGACGTGACGACCGGCGGCCGGGTGCTGGCCGGGGTCCGCCCCGAGAAGATCACCCTGGCGCACAGTGACGACGAGCACGAGATAGCCGAGAGCCGCAACCGGGTGCGCGGCCGGATCGTCGACTCCAGCTTCATCGGCGTCTCCACGCAGTACGTCATCGACAGCCCGGTCTGCCCGGAGCTGGAGGTCTTCGTGCCCAACGTGGAACGCGACGGCCGCCTGGTGCCCGGCGCGCCCGTCGTCCTGCACTGGAACCCCGAGCACACCTTCGGCCTCGACGCCGACCAGGACATCGACGCCGGTACCGACACCGACGAGGGGGAGGCCGCCGCATGAGCGCAGCGACCGCGCCCGTCACCGGGCCGCCGGCCCCGGCCGAGGCGGCCCCGCTGCCCGCCGCCCTGAAGAGGGCCGCCCGCAGACGGCGGCGCATCCCGTATCTGCTGCTGCTCGCGGGCGTCGCCTGGCTGCTGGTCTTCTTCGTGGCCCCGATGGTCTACCAGGCGTCGACCTCGGTGCAGACCGGCTCGCTCGACGACGGCTTCAAGGTGACCTGGCACTTCGCCACGTACTGGGACGCCTTCCACGAGTACTGGCCGCAGTTCGTGAAGTCGCTGGTCTACTCCGGCATCGCCACCGTGCTGTGCCTGGGCATCGGCTACCCGCTGGCATACACCATCGCCTTCCGGGCCGGACGCTGGCGCAATCTGGTGCTGATCCTGGTGATCGCGCCCTTCTTCACCAGCTTCCTGATCCGCACCCTGGCGTGGGAGACGATCCTCGCCGACCAGAGCCCGCTGGTGTCGTTCCTGAACCACATCCACCTGCTGGACGTCACGTCCGCGCTCGGCATCACCGAGGGCAACCGGGTGATGGCCACCCCGCTGGCGGTGGTCTGCGGCCTGACGTACAACTTCCTGCCGTTCATGATCCTGCCGCTCTACACGTCCCTGGAGCGGGTCGACGGCAAGCTGCACGAGGCGGCGGGCGACCTGTACGCGACCCCGTTCACCACCTTCCGCAAGGTGACCTTCCCGCTGTCCATGCCGGGCGTGGTGGCCGGCACCCTGCTCACCTTCATCCCGGCCTCCGGCGACTACATCAACGCCGAGTTGCTGGGCTCCACCAACCAGAAGATGATCGGCAGCGTCATCCAGTCGCAGTTCCTGCGGGTGCTGGACTACCCGACGGCCGCCGCCCTGTCGTTCATCCTCATGGCGGTCATCCTGGCGATCGTCATGGTCTACGTCCGCCGCGCGGGAACGGAGGAACTGGTCTGATGCGTCCGATCCGCTGGCTGCGCAAGAACCTCGTGGTGATCGCCGGGGTGCTCACCCTGACGTACCTGATCGTGCCCAACCTCGTGGTGCTGCTCTTCTCCTTCAACAAGCCCAACGGCCGCTACAACTACACCTGGACGCGGTTCTCCACCGACGCCTGGCAGCACCCCTGCGACGTCGCGGGCATGTGCGACTCCCTCACGCTCAGCCTGAAGCTGGCCGTCTACTCGACCATCGGCGCCACCGTGCTCGGCACGATGACCGCCTTCGCGCTGGCCCGCTACCGCTTCAGGGGCCGCGCCACCACCAACATGCTGATCTTCCTGCCGATGGCGATGCCCGAGGTCGTGATGGGCGCCTCGCTGGGCACCCTCTTCCTCAACATGCGCATCCAGTTCGGCTTCTGGACCATCCTCATCGCGCACATCATGTTCTGCCTGAGCTTCGTCGTCGTCGCCGTCAAGGCCCGCGTGATGAGCATGGACCCCCGTCTGGAGCAGGCCGCGCAGGATCTCTACGCCACCCCGACCCAGACGTTCCTGCGGATCACGCTGCCGCTGGCCGCGCCCGGTATCGCGGCGGGCGCCCTGCTGTCCTTCGCGCTCTCCTTCGACGACTACATCATCACCAGCTTCAACGCGGGCAACACCGTCACCTTCCCGATGTTCGTCTGGGGCTCCGCGCAGCGCGGCACACCCGTCCAGGTCAATGTGATCGGTACGGCGATGTTCGTCATCGCGGTGCTGCTCGTACTGGCCGGGCAGCTTCTCGGCAGCAGCCGCAGGAGGGCGCGCACCTGACCCGTACCGCCCCCGTATTCCGGACGCAGACCCGCGCAGCACGAAGGTGTGAGAACCATGGACGCAGCCCGCTCGCTCGCCGAGGCCGAGCCCCGACCGTACTGGCTGGACGACCCCGGCAGGCCGCAGGCGCACCCCGCGCTCACCGGCCACGACAGTTGCGACCTGCTGGTGGTCGGGGGCGGTTACAGCGGGCTGTGGACCGCGTTGCTGGCCAAGGAGCGCGATCCGCGGCGGGACGTGGTGCTGGTCGAGGGGGACAGGATCGGGTGGGCCGCCTCCGGGCGCAACGGCGGCTTCTGCGCCGCGAGCCTCACCCACGGCGCCGCCAACGGACTCGCCCGCTGGCCCGACGAATTCGACGCGCTCCAGCGCCTGGGCGACCGCAATCTCGACGCCATCGAGGAGGCCGTCGCCCGCTACGGCCTGGACTGCGACTTCGAGCGGACCGGCGAGATCGACGTGGCCACCGAGCCGCACCAGTACGACGAACTGCGCGAGGCCGCCCAGGAAGGCGCCGAGCACGGCCTGGACGCGGAACTGCTGGACCGCGACCAGGTCCGCGCCGAAGTCGACTCGCCCACCTTCCTCGGCGGCCTGTACAACCGGCGCGGCGTCGCCATGCTGCACCCCGCCAAGCTCGCCTGGGGCCTGGCCCGCGCCGCCGCCGACGCGGGCGTACGGATCTATGAGCGCACCCCGGCCCGCGACCTGGCCGGCTATGGCACGGCGCTGGGGGTGCGCACCCCGTACGGCAGGGTGACCGCCCGCCAGGTGGCGCTCGGCACCAACGTCTTCCCGTCACTGGTCCGCCGGGCCCGCCCGTACACCGTGCCGGTCTACGACTACGCGCTGATGACGGAGCCGCTGACCGAACAGCGGCTCGCGGCGATCGGCTGGCAGGGCCGCCAGGGACTGAGCGACAGCGCCAACCACTTCCACTACTTCCGGCTCAGCGCGGACAACCGCATCCTGTGGGGCGGCTACGACGCGGTCTATCCGCGCGGCGGCCGGATGCGCGCGGAGTACGACCAGCGGCCCGAGACCTTCCTGAAGCTGGCGGAGCACTTCCGCACCTGCTTCCCGCAGTTGGAGGACGTCCGCTTCACCCACGCCTGGGGCGGCGCGATCGACACCTGCTCGCGCTTCTCCGCCTTCTTCGGCACCGCGTACGGCGGCCGGGTCGCCTACGCGGCCGGGTACACCGGGCTGGGCGTGGGCGCCACCCGCTTCGGCGCCGACGTGATGCTGGACCTGCTGGCGGGGGAGGAGACCGAGCGGACCCGCCTGGAGATGGTCCGCAAAAAGCCGCTGCCGTTCCCGCCGGAGCCGCTGGCCACCGTCGGGATCGGCATCACCCAGTGGTCGCTGGCCCGCGCCGACCGGTCGGGAGGGCGGCGCAATCTGTGGCTGAAGGCGATGGACCGCGCCGGGCTCGGCTTCGACAGCTAGGGCCTGATCCGCCGGACAGGCCCTGGGGCCGCCCGGCGCGGACCCGCGGTGATCCCCCGGCGCACAACCGGCATACGGCGTGAGCCACTTCACTACCAATGAGTAGCGAAACCCGCGTAATGATCGGCCCCCAACCCGCTCTCTTCCATGACAGCGACCGTCCACAGCGGTCGTCGGGCGGAAGAGACGGAGGAGCCGGTCATGGTCAGCACCGGTGCGAAAAGCGCGGTCGAGTGGCTGGTGTCGGTGGCGGTGGATCCGGTGAGCTGCCGGTGGGAGTGGGAGCGCAACCCCCTCGGGGTCACGCTGCTGCCCGCCGGGAAACTGTGGGACGTCCTGATCCTCACCGGGGATCTCGGCTACCCCACCCTGGACGTCCTGACCCGGCTCGTGGAGCGGCCGGGCCCGGTGCTCGCCGACTTCGGCGACTCCCGGATGGGGTTCTTCGTACCGCCGGGCACGGCGGCGCGCTGGCTGGCCACCGGCGTACGGACGGCGGGCCGCGGCACCTGGATCGTCGTGCCGTATCCGGGCCGGGCGACCGGCGGGGTGCGGTGGCTGGTGCCGCCGGACGGCAGCGGGCACCTCACCGACCCGGTGCTGCTCGAACTGGCCATGCACGAGGCCGCCGCCCAGATCGCGGGCGGCGGCTGAAGGACGCACCGCGGAGCGAGCCCACCGCGCGGTGCTTGTGACCACCTCCCCGGCCTGGGGAGACTGACATGAGACAACGACGGAAGGGTCAGCCCGTGACGACCAAGCACATCACCCACTGGATCGCAGGCAAGGGCTGGACCGGCGGCGCGGAACGGCACGCAGACGTGTACGACCCGGCGACCGGCGCGATCACCGGGCAGGTGGACCTCGCGTCCGCCGACGTCGTTGACGCGGCGGTCGACGCCGCCCTCGACGCGTTCCAGCAGTGGCGGCACACCTCGATCGCCAAGCGCACCGGCGTCCTCTTCGCCTTCCGCGAACTGCTCAACGCCCGCCGCGACGAACTGGCCTCGATCATCGTCGCCGAGCACGGCAAGGTGCACTCCGACGCCCTCGGCGAGGTCGCCCGCGGCATCGAGGTCGTGGAGTACGCGTGCGGCATCCCGCAACTGATCAAGGGCGGCTTCACCGAGCAGGCGTCCACCGGCATCGACGTCTACTCGATCCGCCAGCCGCTCGGCCCGGTCGCGATCATCTCGCCGTTCAACTTCCCCGCCATGGTGCCGATGTGGTTCTTCCCGCTGGCCATCGCCGCGGGCAACACCGTCGTCGTCAAGCCGTCGGAGAAGGACCCCTCCGCCGCCAACTTCATGGCCGGGCTCTGGCAGGAGGCGGGCCTGCCCGACGGCGTCTTCAACGTCGTGCACGGCGACAAGCCCGCCGTCGACCGCCTGCTGGAACACCCCGACATCAAGGCCGTCTCCTTCGTCGGCTCCACCCCCATCGCCCGCTACGTGTACGAGACCGGCACCCGGCACGGCAAGCGCGTCCAGGCCCTCGGCGGCGCCAAGAACCACATGCTGGTGCTGCCCGACGCGGACCTGGACCTGGCCGCCGACGCCGCCGTCAACGCGGGCTTCGGCGCCGCGGGCGAACGCTGCATGGCGGTCTCCGTGCTGGTCGCCGTCGACCCGGTCGGCGACGGCCTGGTCGAGCGGATCAAGCAGCGCGTCGCGGGTCTGACCGTGGGACCCGGCTGCGCCGCCAGCTCCGAGATGGGCCCGCTGGTCACCGGCGTGCACCGCGACAAGGTGACCGCGTATCTGGACTCCGGCGTCGCGGACGGCGCGGAACTGGCCGTCGACGGCCGCAAGCACCCGATCTCGGGCGCGGAGACCGCAGACGGCTTCTGGCTCGGCCCCACCCTCTTCGACCGCGTCACGCCCGGCATGTCCGTCTACGACGACGAGATCTTCGGCCCGGTGCTCTCCGTCGTCCGCGTCTCCTCGTACGAGGAGGGCCTGGCGCTGATCAACGCCAACCCGTACGGCAACGGGACCGCGCTGTTCACCAACGACGGCGGCGCCGCGCGGCGCTTCCAGCACGAGGTCGAGGTCGGCATGGTCGGCATCAACGTGCCGATCCCGGTGCCGGTCGCGTACTACTCCTTCGGCGGCTGGAAGTCCTCGCTCTTCGGCGACACCCACGCCTACGGCGAGGACGGGGTCCGCTTCTTCACCCGCGGCAAGGCCGTCACGCAGCGCTGGCTCGACCCTTCGCACGGGGGCATCAATCTGGGCTTCCCGACGAATAGCTGACCGTCGGTCCGTCGGCGTCCGGTCCGTCGGCGTCCGGTTCGCCGGCTTCCGGCGCGTGGCTGAACAGCCCGGCCGCCGCCACCCACGCCACCAGCGTGACCGTCAGGAACCAGCTCGCCAGCACGTCCAGCGGCCAGTGGTAGTCGCACCACACCAGTGCGACGCCCACGGCCGCCTGGAGGGCGAGGGTGAAAACGGTCAGCGCGGTCCTGGCCGCGGGGCGGCGCACGTACGGCAGCAGGAGCAGCAGGGCCAGGCCGTACGCGACGGCGGAGGTCGCGGCGTGACCGGAGGGAAAGTAGCCGTAGCCGTCGAGCCGGGGCAGGAGGCGGCCGGGCGCGGGCCGGTGCACCGCGGACTTGACCGTGTCGACGACGACCGGCAGCAGCGCCATGGCCACGCAGGCGGCCAGCGGCGGCAGCCACCAGCGGACGACGGCCGCCCGCAGCCCGAGCACCGCGGCGGCCACGACCGCGACGAGCAGGACCGGCACGGCCACCTCGATGTCGCCGAAGTCGCTCACGACCTGCGCGGTGCCGTGCACGCCCGGATGCGCGGCGGACGCCCGCCGGAACCAGCCGAGTACGGTCCAGTCGCGGCCGACCAGCCGCCCGCCGGTCTCGACCTGCCAGGTGAGCAGGGAGAACAGGGCGGCGCCGACGGCGCTCAGCAGCAGGAGAAAAGTCAGCCGCCCCGGAACAGGGGGGAGAGTTCCGGGGCGGCCAGGGCGACCGCCGTGCCGCTCGTCCCGGGGGGTGTGGGACGAACGGCCGACCGATCGGCGAGGAGTGCCGGGGCCTACGGTCCCGGCGGTGTCGTGCGCGAGGGCACTGCTGAGCCGGTGTTGGGGATACACCGGCGCGGTGTCGCCCGTGGTGATCTCCTTCGGAGGCCGCCCCGAGCGGGGTGTTCTGCTCAGACCGTACGTCACCGGGAGGGCCACAAGGCCAGGGATCACCCCTCCGCCATCAGGCCCGCACACGTTCTTCACGTCCCCCCATTCCTTACCGCCGGTCACACCCCGGCGAAGGCCTCCTCGATGATGTCGAGGCCCTCGTTGAGCAGATCCTCCCCGATAACCAGCGGCGGGAGGAAACGCAACACGTTGCCGTAGGTGCCACAAGTGAGGACAACCAGGCCCGCACTGTGACACGCGCGGGCGATCGCGCCGGTCAGCGCCGCGTCCGGGGTCGTGGTGCCCGGCTCGACCAGCTCCACCGCGATCATCGCGCCGCGCCCGCGGACCTCGCCGATCGCCGGGAACTTCTCCTGGAGCGCGGTCAGCCGCGCCTTCATCACCTCGCCGATCCGCCGCGCCTTCGCCGCGAGGTCCAGCTCCTTCATCGTCTCGATCGCGCCCAGGGCCGCCGCGCACGCCACCGGGTTGCCGCCGTAGGTGCCGCCGAGGCCGCCCGCGTGCGCCGCGTCCATGATCTCCGCGCGCCCGGTCACCGCCGCCAGCGGCAGACCGCCCGCGATGCCCTTCGCCGTCGTGATCAGATCCGGCACCACGCCCTCGTCCTCGCACGCGAACCACTGACCGGTACGGCAGAAGCCGGTCTGGATCTCGTCCGCGACGAACACGATCCCGTTGTCCTTCGCGAACTGCGCGATCCGCGGCAGGAAGCCCTTGGCGGGCTCGATGAAGCCGCCCTCGCCCGCGATCGGCTCGATCACGATCGCCGCCACGTGCTCCGCGCCGATCTGCTTGGTGATCATGTCGATCGCCTGCGCCGCCGCCTCCTCCGCCGCGTGCTCCGGCCCGGTCAGCCACCGGAAGCCGTACGCCAGCGGCACCCGGTACACCTCGGGCGCGAACGGCCCGAAGCCCTCCTTGTACGGCATGTTCTTCGCGGTCAGCGCCATCGTCAGATTCGTCCGGCCGTGATAGCCGTGGTCGAACACCACGACCGCCGGGCGCTTGGTGTACGAACGCGCGATCTTCACCGCGTTCTCCACCGCCTCCGCGCCCGAGTTGAACAGCGCCGTCTTCTTCGCGTGGCTGCCGGGCGTCAGCTCGTTCAGCGCCTCGGCGACCTCCACGTACCCCTCGTACGGCGTCACCATGAAGCAGGTGTGCGTGAAGTCGGCGAGCTGCGCCGTGGCCCGCCGCACCACGGCCTCCGCGCTGTTGCCCACCGACGTGACCGCGATCCCGGAGCCGAAGTCGATCAGCCGGTTCCCGTCCACGTCCTCCACCACGCCGCCCCCGGCGCGCGTCACGTACACCGGCAGCGTCACCCCCACCCCGTTCGCGACCGCGGCGCTCTTGCGCGCCGACAGCTCCTGCGACTTCGGGCCGGGAATGCTGGTGACCAGCTTGCGTTCCTGCGGAAGTGCGGTCATGGCGGGTGCTCTCCTCAAGCCGGGCGGCGGTGTCTGTGCGGTGTCTCTTCGGATCTCTTCGGACTTTTCAGCTCTTCCCGCAGGCTAGGCCGCGTCCCGGCCCGCCCGCATACGCCGATAGGTAACACTGCCCACCGACGATTCGCCGTAACGGCCAGTGCGCGCGCCGCGGCGTGCCACCGCCCGCCACCGGCAAGATCCTTTTACGGCGGTAGCCGCTCGACTACATTGAGCGCATCGTCGGCGACGAGGGGCGAGGGGCACGCACCATGGATGCCATGGATCACGAGGGCGCGCACGGGTACGGCCACCGGCCCGAGGTGCCGCCCCGGCCCGCCGGGACACCGGCGCGCCCGGCCGCCGCGCCCCCCGTGCCCAAACAGGCACCGCCGATGTCCGAGACCGAGCGCTGGCTGCGCACCCCCCGGATCTCCGACGCGCCCGGCGTGTACGCCTACGGACACGTGCCCAACGAAGCCGACCGGGTCCCCGACGGCCGCGTCCTCGGCCGCGCCGCACTCGCCCTCCTCGCCGGAATCCTCATCTGGTCCCTGCGCAACAACGGCTTCCTGCCCTGGTGGCAGTTCCCGCTCAAGATCCTGACCCCGCACAGCTGGTCCTTCAGCGGCCACCAGTCCCGTCCCGAGGTCTTCACCCAGAACCTCTACAGCGTGCTGTCGGCCGCCGTGATCGTCTGGATCACCGGCAGGCTCGGCAACTGGGGCGAGGCGGCCCGCCGCTTCCTGAACACCCCCGCGCGCCGCGGCTGGTTCGCGCTCGCCGCGGGCGCCCTGGTGTGGCAACTGAGCTGGACGGGCTACGTGCCCCTCCTCGACACGGTGCTCGACCTCTTCCCGTACTCGTGGATAAGCGGTGGCGGCAACCCCAACCGGGCCGCCGCGGTCACCTACGCCATCTACGCCCTCGTCGCCGCGCTGATCGCCTGGCCCTGCGCCACATTCGGCGGCTGGTTCGGCATCCCCGGCTGGCAGCCCGACGACACCGCGGGAGCGCGCCCCGCCGCCCCCTCGTACACCCGCACCGGCGCCGACCCCTTCGGGGAGACCCCCGCGGACTGGCCGGAACTGCGCGCGGCCGGGCGCTCCGACGCGGCCGACCGGCTGGCGCGGGATGTGGGCCTGGGCCGGATGAACGACGTGGACTGCGTCCGCGTCCGGCACGCCTGGGACGAGACCCGGCAGCGCCCCCGCGAGGTACTGGCGTTCACCGACGAGGTCCGGCGCCTCGGCGGCGGCGCCTGCCTCCACCCGTCGGGCGAGCGCGACCTGCCCGCCCGCACCGCCCCGCACGACCTGCTCGGCGGCCAGGTCAGGATCGGCCGCGGCGTCGAGGACGACCGCAACGGCTTCCAGTACCGCGGCTCCGGCATGGCCCTCGACCCCGCCCTGCTCGGTACGGGACTGCTCGTCGTCGGCCCGCCCGGCGCCGACAGGACCCGCCGCGTCATGCGCCCGGCGGCCGAGTCGCTCTGCCTCCAGGCGCTCACCGGCACCGCCGCCGTGGTCGTCGTGGCCGGCGCGGACACCGACCTCGGACTGCACGAGGCGTACGACGTCGTCATCGCGCCCGGCGACCCGGCCTCCCGCTACAGCCTCGACCTGTACGGCGGCACCACCGACCCCGACATGGCCGCCTGGCTGCTCGCCGAAGCCCTCGTCGACGGCCCCGAGGCCGAACAACGCCGAGCCGTCGCCGCCCTCGGCCAGCTCCTCGGCCCCTACGCCGCCGCGCACGGCCGTTTCCCCCCGGTGCCGGTGCTCCGCGAACTGCTGGACGGCGCCCCCGAGGCGTACGAGGACCTGCGCCGCGCCGTGGACGCGGCGGGCGCGCCCGCGCTGCTGCGCGAACTCGACGCCAGGCAGCGGCAGTCCGCCCGCACCGGGGACATCGGCGGCGACCTCGCCAACCGGATCGCGCTGCTCGACCGGCCCGCCTTCGCCGGCTCCTTCGGCGCCCCCGACCGGGCCCGGCCGTTCTCGATGGAAGCGCTCGTCCACCCCATCCGGGTGCGGATCGAACTGCCCGAACGCGGCCACGCCGAAGCCTCCCGGATCCTCGTCCGGCTGCTGCTCGCCCAGTTCACCGCCGCCGTCCGCGCCCAGCGCACCTGGACCCGCTTCGTCTGCCTGATCGTCGACGACATCGGCCAGGCCGTCACCGCGGAGACCGTCCGCGCGCTGGCGGCCCTGCCGGCCACCACGGCGGGCATGGTCCTCGGCCTGCGCACCCTGGCCGACGTGCCCGAGCACCTGCGCGGCCCGCTCGTCGCCGCCGCGGGCTGCCGGATGTCCCTGGCCGGGGTCACGCCGTGGGACGGCAAGTTCTTCGCCGAGTCCTGGGGCACCACGCGGGTGGAGACCCGCGAGGTCACCCGCGCCGACCAATCGGGCGGCATGGCGCAGCGCGTCAACCGCGTGGCACGCCGGATGATCACCGGCCGGGTCGTCACCGCCGACGCCGTCACCGTCCGCGAGGTCGAGCGCGAACGCTGGTCGGCCTCCGACCTCGCCCACACCGTGCCCGCCGGGCAGGCCGTCGTCTCGCTCACGACCACCGCGGGGGAGAGCGCCCCGCCGGTCCTGGTGGACCTGCGGGGGTAGCGCCGAGGGCGTGCGGGCCGGGCGCCGGGGGCGGCTGATGGCGTGCGGGCCGGGCGCCGGTGGCGCTGGCAGGGCGTGCGGGCCCGGTCTGGTGGGGCGCGACCGGGCGTGCGGGCCCGGTCGGGTCGGGCGGCGGCGGGGCGTGCGTGTCCGGTATTGGCGGCTGGCGTCAGGGCAGTGCTGGACGGTGCGGCACAATTGGGGGTGGCGACCGCTCCCGGTCGGCCAAAAATCGGCCTTCTCCCGTACCAGGCACCTATGCCCCTCACGCTCGCGTCCCTCGCCCACCACTCGGTCCTCAAGCTCACCGTCCTCGCCGGAGGCGACCGGCTGGGGGACACCGAAGTGCGCTGGGTCCACACCAGCGAGCTGGACGACCCGGGACCGTACCTGGAGGGCGGCGAACTGCTGCTCACCACCGGCCTGAAACTGCCCGTGGACGACGCGGAGCACATACGCGCGTACGTGACGCGGCTGGCGGCGGCCGGAGTCGTCGGCCTCGGCTTCGGCGTCGGGGTCGGCCACGACGCCGTGCCCCCCGCCCTGGTGGCCGCGGCGGAGACCGCCCGGCTGCCGCTGTTCGAGGTGCCGCGCAAGACCCCGTTCATCGCCATCAGCAAAGCGGTCTCCGCGGCCGTCGCCGCCGACCAGTACAAGGCCGTCACGGCGGGCTTCGAGGCCCAGCGCGAACTGACCCGCGCCGCCCTCGCCCCCGACGGCACCGCCGCGCTCCTCAGCCGCCTCGCCCAGCACCTCGACGGCTGGGCCGCGCTCTACGACGCCTCAGGCGCCGTCCTGGCCGCGGCCCCCGACTGGGCGGGCCGCAGGGCGGCCCGGCTCGCAGGCGAGATCGACCGGCTGCGCGACACCCCCGCCCCGGCCAGCGCCGCCGTCGCGGGACCCGCGGGCAGCGAGGACCGCGTCGAACTCCAGTCGCTGGGCACCGGCCGCCGCCCCCGCGGCTTCCTCGCCGTCGGCACCGAGGAACGCCTCGACACCGCCGCGCGCTACGTCGTGCACGCCGCCGTCGCCCTGCTCACCCTCTCCCTCGAACAGTCCCGCACCCTCCAGGACGCCGAACAGCGCCTGGCCGCCGCCCTGTTGCGGATGCTGCTCGCCGGGGAGCCCGGCCACGCCCGCAGCGTCGCGGGCAAGCTCTACGGCACCCTCCTCGACCACCCGGTCCGCGTGCTCATCGCCGAACCGGCCGAGGCCCACGCCACCGCGGGCGCCGACGCCGTCACCCTCCTCGGCGAACGCGCCGAGGCCGTCGCCTCCCGCTCCGGCGACGCACTCCTCGCGGTCCGCGAGGGCCCACGGCTGATCGTGCTCGCCGCCGAGGAGTCCATGGCCCTGTCCACCGCCGCCGACCTCGCCGAGGCCGAGGACGCGCTGGCCGCGGGACTGTCCGCGCCCGTACTCCCCGCCGAGGTCCCCGAGGCCCACCGCCAGGCCGAACGCGCCCTCGCCGTCGCCCTGCGCCGCGGCCGCAACCTCGTCGAGCACGGCGAGGTCGGCGCGGGCTCCGTCCTGCCCCTCCTCGCCGACGACGCCGTCCGCGCGTTCTCCGAAGGTCTGCTGCGGCCGCTGCGCGACCACGACGCCACCTCCCGCGGCGACCTCGTCGCCTCCCTGCACGCCTGGCTCTCCCACCACGGCCAATGGGACGCCGCCGCCGCCGACCTGGGCGTCCACCGCCACACGCTCCGCTACCGCATGCGGCGCGTCGAGGAAATCCTGGGCCGCTCGCTGGACGACCCGGACGTGCGTATGGAGCTGTGGCTGGCGCTGAAGACCGGGCCGTGAGGCGCTGACCCGCGGTCAGCCCTGCCGGTTGTCGGCCAGCAGCCGCGCGGCCATGCTCTGCGCCTGCCGCTCGGCGTCCCGCGCGTCCGAACGCCGCCTCGCCAGCAGGGACTTGGCCCGCAGCGCGGTCACCCGGTCCTGGTGCGGGCGGTCGGCGAAGAGGCTGTCCAGCAGCGACTCGGCGGCGGACAGGTGCCCCTCGGCCCGCGACCGGTCACCCGCCAGTTCACGGGCGCGGGCCAGCAGCAGTTCCAGGCGCGGCAGCAGCGGGCACCGGGAGCCGTAGACGTCCACGGTGGCGTCGTGCGCGCGCAGCAGTTGGACCGCCGCCGCCTGGACGTCCCCGGCCGCCAGCAGCACATGGCCCTCCGCCGTCCTGAACCGCGCGTAGAGATGCGGCCGTTCGACGTTCGCGCGCTCCACGAAGGGCCGCATCGCATCGATGTGCCGTTGGGCCCGGGTGATGGCCGGATACCACCGGTCGTCGCTGTACGGTTCCCGCTCGGCCCACTGCGTGCCGGACGCGTACTGCGCGAGGCTTGTCGCGAGCAATTCGGTGAGGGCCAGGTACAGATCGAAGTGCTCGCGTGTCGCGGCCGTGGCCAGAGACGCGAGGTCGGCCTCGGTGCCGCTGTCGGCGGCGCCGAGGCGCAACCGCAGGAGTGCCTCCTCGGCCAGCGGCACAGCGGCACCGATGGCGGACGATGACACGTCGTCCCTGGCGGCCGCGATCGAGGCGTCGAGGAACGAGTCCCGGCAGCTGTCGAGGAGTTCCGCCGTCATGTCGTCCCTGCGACCTCCCCAGGACGACGGCTCCGCCGACCGGCCGTACGACCGGGACGCCCGGCTGAGGTCGCCGGTCACGAACCCGTGCCTCAGGAGACCCTGGCCGACAAGGCGCCGACCACGCTGAGACACCGTCGGCTCCAGCCTCAGGTATTCCTCCTTCGCCGCATCCAACGAGCCACACCACAGCGCGAGTTCGGCTCTGGCCAGCGCGGCCTCCTCCTTCGCGGAAGGCGAACCGCGCCCGGTGCCGGGAGCCGCCTCGATCTCGGTGCAGCGCTCCAGCGCCTGCCGCACCAGGCCGCGCGCCAGCCGTGCCCGCAGGGAGATGATCCGCCAACTCTGGCGCTCGTTGGGGGTGAACAGCGACCTCGACAGGGGCCTGTCGTCGCCCAGCGCGATCAGGGCCAGCCGTTCGGCCTCCGCCGCGGAGCCGTGCAGCAGCTGATACCGGCTCCAGTTCACGAGCAGGGTGAGGATGGGGTCGGTGGTGCGGAGCACCTGGTCCTCGCGGGTATCCACGACCCGCCCGACCAACTCGCCGAACGGCGGCCCGCTTTCGTACGCGGTCCAGGTTGCGGGATCGGGGGTCGGCTCCGGGTAGAAGCGGGACAGGGTCTCGACCAGCGCGCGCCGGAAGCGCGCGGCGTCCTGGCGGGTCACCCGGGCCCGCACGGCGGTACGGGCCGACTCGGTCAGCCGCAGCGCCGTCCCGTCGACCTCGGCCAGATTGCCTTCCACCAACCGTGCGGTGTCGACGGGGAGTTCGGAGGACGGACCGCGTCCCTCCGGCCACGACGCCCACAGCGCGGACACCGTGGCTCCTGTGACGCCGTCGCCGGTGTCGAGGAAGTCCAGCAGCCACAGAGTGAGCAGCAGGTCGGGGCTGAGGGGAAGCGCCGGGGAGAACGGACCGGCGTCGGCCGCCTCCCGCGCCGTGAAACCCGCCGTCACCGACGCCACGTCCCAGATCCGCGCGCGGCCGAAGGACGAGGCCGTGGCCAACAGGGGCCTGCCGTAAGTGCCGTTGAAGGCGGCGACGGCCACCACACGGCTGGTATCCCCGGTAGCGACGGTGCCGACCGGCTGAGCGGACGCGGTGTCCCAGAGCGTGACCGTGCCCTCGGCGTCGATCGCCGCGACCAGGTCGGGCCGGCCATGGACGTGGACGGTGGTGAGCGCCTCCACCTGTCCGAGCCGTGCGGGCAGGTCGCTGTCGACCTCCTCGCCGCTGGCGGCGTCCCTGACGTGGACGGTGCGGTTCTCCGGCGGGTGGTCCCCGGTCACGTGGAGACAGAGCGGCCGTGCGCCGGGGCCGGTGAAGAAGGTGAGGGCGCGGACGCGGCCCACCAAGGGGGTGAGGGCCGAGCCGAATTCGGTGCCGGTCCCGGGGTCCCAGCAGCGCAGGGCGACGTCAGGGCCCGCCGTGACCAGGACGAGCCGTCCGTCCGCGTCGGTGAAGGTCGTCAGGAGGTGCGCCCCGAACGACGGGTTGGCGACGAGCGTGCGCGTCCGTGTGCCCGCAAGGAGGTCCCAGAGGGAGACGGCGCCGCCGATCCCCGCGACGGCGGCCTGCGGACGGCCGTTCGCGTCGGGGAAGACGGTGAGCGTCTGCACGGCGTCGGGGCCGCCCTCCAGCGGTACGCCCGGGCCCGCGCTCCCGGCCGCGTCCCACAGGTGCGCGCCCTGGCCGTAACCGGCCGCCACCAGCCACACGCTGCCGCCCCAGACGTATCCGGCAAGGCCCCGGTCGCCCTTGGCGGTGGCCCACTCGTACAGCGGCAGGACCGGTTCGTCGGGGCTGCCGAACAGGCGGCCGAACTCGGCCCGTACGTCGATCGCCTGGAGCGCGCCGGGGTTGGTCGGCATGCGCTGGGCCAGTTCGTAGAGCCTGCTCGGAGTGGAGCGGTCCAGCGCCAGCAGGTCGGGCTCGATGTTCGCGGTGAGGTGGTCCATGATCTCGGCGCGGGTCAGCTCGCCGAGGGTGACGACGGTGCCCAGGCTCGACGGGTCGCGAACGCCGTCGAGGGAGGCCACGGTGAACAGCACGGAGCCCCGGCCGTACGGGGGAAGGCATCCCTCCAGCGCCGCGCGCAGGCCCTCGCCGTAGGACCGGACCCGGTCGAAGATCAGCAGCCAGTCGCGGTGTTCGGCCAGGCGTGCCCACAGGTCCGTGGGGGGCGCGGAGCGCTGCTCCCGGTCCGGGGCGAGCGCGGACTCCAGAGCGGTCAGCCCTTCGCGCAGGCTCTGCCGGGTCCGTGCGTCGATCCGGTGGACGAAGCTGTGCCGTGGCCCGTACGTGCGGACGTACTCCTGCACCAGGCGGGTGCGGCCCGACCCGTTCGCGCCGACGACAACGGCCACCGAGGGCATGCTCCAGCCGCGGTCCGCCGTGCGGTCGGCGGGGGAGGGTCGCAACGTCCTTTTCAGGGTGTCCAGTTCGGGGGCGCGGCCGATCATCCGCTCGGGATCGGGCGGGGTGGTGACCGGCGGGACGGGGAGGAGGCGTTCGGGGTGCGGGACGGTGGAGGCGTGCGGCGTCGCTGCCGCCCCCTCCTGCGGCCCGGCGTCGAGCACGTCCAGGGCGCGTCCCTCGGCCGCTGCCGTCAACTGCCGTGCCAGCGCCCGGTGCTGGCCGCCCGCGCCGCTGAGGACGGCGGCGGCGACCTCGGCGAAGGGGAGGCTGCGTTCGGGCAGGAGCCGGCTGGAGGCGCCGTTCTCGGGGGCCGCCGCCGGGGCCGAGGCGGCGTCGACGGCCAGGGAGGCCAGCGCCCGGAAGTCCAGGGTGCCGCCGAAGGTCGCGGCGACGCGGCCGGAGACGCGCGCGAGGACGTCGTCCAGGACGTGCAGGGATTCGGTACGGGTCAGCTCGGCGAGCAGCGCGTCGCGGACGCCGGGGGCGAAGTCGTAGACGACCTCGTCGGGGTCGGTGGGCGGTGCGGGCGCGGCAGCGTCATCGGGGGCCGGGCCGCGGCGCTCGATCAGGCCGGAGAGGAAGAGTTCGGCGAGGTCGGTCTGGCCCGAGCCGGGGACGGTGGCCTGCTGGACGAGCCGCATGACGGGCAGGCTCAGCGGGGCCGCCGCGAGGTGGCAGGCGAGGCGGAAGGCGTCGGGGGAGCAGCCGGAACGGAAGCGGGCGACGCGCTCCGCGGGGCCCGGCGGCTCCGAGGGGGCGGCGGCGCGCGCGGGCCGGGGCGCGCCGTGTACGGGCGCCGCCAGCATCGGGGACCAGCCGGGCACGCGGCCCGCGACCAGACCGGCCCAGGGTGCCAGCCAGGAGCCGTCCACCTCCATCACCGGCAGCCAGCGCACGCCGTGCGGGCGGGCGCCGCGCGGCAGGCCGGGCACGGCGGCGGCCGTCCGTACCTCGGCGACCGGCCGCGCCGCGTCGGGCACCCGCAATTCGACGGGCGCCGTACGCAGCGCGGTGCGGTGCCACAGCCTGCGCGGCAGGACCTGGAGCGCGGCCACCGGGCGTTCCCGGCCCGCGCGGGCCAGGAATTCGGGCAGCTCGTCGCCGTACCAGGCGGGGCCGACGCCGTCGGTCAGCACGAGCAGCAGCGCCCGGCCGGCGGGGTCCTCCAGGGCGCGGCTCCAGCGCGGGCCCGCGGGACCCGCCGGGGCCGCCGGGCGGGCGGACTTGCGGCGGCGGAAGGGGGACAGGCGCGGCGCGGGGCCGTCGGTCGACAGCGACCAGCACCGTACGTCGCCGAAGGCGCCGTGCCGCTCCAGCACCGTGCACAGCTCGGTGGCCAGGCGGTGCCAGACCGCCATCGTGGCGCCGGTGTCGATCAACAGGTCGACGGAGAACCGGCGTTCGCTCGCCGGCCGCCAGACCGGCAGCAGATACTCCGCCTCGCCGGTCGCCTGGGCGGTGGCCTCCTCGTCGAGGACCGCGGGTCCCGGCGCGGGCACGGACTGGCGCAGCGGGCGCAGGGCGCGGGCGAGGTCCAGGGAACCGCTGAGCGCGGGCGGCTGGGTGACCCGCACGACATGCGCGGCGGGGCCGCCGGGCGCGGGCGCGGCCTTGGTGAGCGAGTGCAGGCCGACGCGCGGGGCGGGGGCGGCGGGCGCGGCCGGTGGGCGGCGCGGTCCGGGTCCGGGGTCCGGTGCGCGCTCCCGCTCCGCCGGTTCGGGGCCCGGCCGTACGGGGTCCGGTTCCGGTGCGACCGCCCGCGGCGGTTCCTCCGGGCCGCCGCCGTCCACCTCGTCGGCCCCGTCTTCCGCCGTCAGTCCGGCCAGCCGTGCCAGCCACACCACATCGGCCATTTCGACAGCCGTGGGGCCGTCCTCGTGGCCGCCGAGGAGCCCGGCCAGTACGGCCCTGAGCCCGTCGGGGTGCTCGGGTGGCCGCGGCGGTGGCGGTGGCGGTGGGGGCATGGCGGGCGCGGGTCAGGACTCGTTGAGGGGGCGGAGGAGGACGCTCTCGATGAACTCGCGGTCCTGCCGGCCCGACCACAGGCCGCGGTCGGCCATCAACAGGGCGTTCAGGAGCTGGTCGTTGGCAAGCTCCGCGCCCTCCTCGCGCTGGCGGCGCAGGAACTCGGCGATGACCGCGGCGCGTTCGGCCGCCGCGCCGGGGGCGCCGGGTCCCAGGTGCGCGGTGACCATCGCGGCGAGCCGGTCCGCGTCCGGCGGCTGGATCTCCAGCCGGACGCAGCGACGCAGGAACGCGGCCGGGAACTCCCGCTCGGCGTTGCTCGTCAAGACGGTGAAGGGGAACTGAGCACAGCGCACCGTCCCGCCAGTGACGGTGGCCGTCCGCGCACCGTCCGCGGTCATGACTTCCTGATCACCCGGCCCCAGCCGGGCGAGTTCCGGAATCCCGAATTCTCCTTCCTCGAAGACGTTCAGCAGGTCATTGGGCAGATCGAGATCACTCTTGTCGATCTCGTCGATGAGCAGCACCCGCGGGTGCCGCCAGGGCAGCAGCGCCGTACCGAGGGGACCGAGCCGCAGATAGCGGCCGACGGGCGGCGGCTCCTCCCTGCCGGTGCCGCCCCCGGTGCCGTCCCTCCCCGCGCCGCCCGTGCTCCCCGCCGGACCGCGTCCCATGCCCGCGTCGTGCAGACGGCCGATCGCGTCGTACGCGTACAGGCCGTCGCGCAAGGTGGCGCGGCTGGTGATCGGCCAGCGCAGCACGGGACCGAGGCGCAGTTCGTGGGCGACCGCGTAGGCGAGTGTCGACTTGCCGACTCCCGGCTTGCCCGTGATGAGCAGGGGGCGGCGCAGGTGCAGGGCCAGGTTGACGAGCTGCACCTCGCGCCGGTCGGCCTGATAGGCGACGGCCTGGCGGTCGCGGCCGAGCCGCCTGGCGGTCGCGCCGTCCGCGCCCGGTCCCGTGCCGTCGGTGGGCGGCGGGGGCAGTTCGCCGGGGTCGCCGTACTCGGTGCCGAAGGCCCGCCAGGCGGGGGCCTCCGGCAGGCCGTCGATGCCGTCGTGCGGGGTGCCGGTACCCCGGTACACCCACCAGTCGTCGCCGTTCGCCGTCACCGCACCGCTCCTTGTCCTCTGCGTCCTGTGCGCGTCGTCCGCATGTCAGGCCATCCCCGCGTACGGCGTGTCCTGGTCGGCGTCCACGCTGTCCGGGTCGTCCCAGAGCAGCGTGATGTTGTTCCGCACGTCGTCGGCGCCCGCCGTCCTGCCGTACTTGCGGCAGCGGTGCACGGTCTCCGGCAGGTCGAGCAGCCGGGCCGGGGGGTGGGCGCGCAGCGCCGTCACCAGCTCGCGCGGGTCGCCGGGGTCGCGCCGCCACAGCATGACGGGCACGCCCTCGGTGTACAGCGCGTCCTTCACGGCCGCGAGCAGGTGCGCCGAGAGCCGGTCGTACGGCACGGTCAGGCCGAGGCAGGCCAACTCCGGCTGCCGTACGAGGGATTCGGTCAGCTCAGCCGCGGCGGACCGCCCGTGCAGCGGGGGCCAGGAGATCCTGCCGAGCGCGTCGTCCGCCGGGTCCGGCTCCCGAGCCCCGGTTCCGGCCGTGTCGCCGTTCCCGCCGCCGAGCGGGGCCGCCGCCGCTCGCTGCGGGTCCCGGCGCAGGTGCTGCCAGCGCTGCCGCCACGCGCCGATGACCCAGGAGTCGGTGTACCGCTCCAGGGACCGTACGACGACGGGGTGGTGCTGGCCGAGCGGGGTACGGGTCGGCCCGGCCGACCACAGCTCGGCGCTGTAGCCCAACAGGGCCTCGGGCAGCAGGAATTCGACCCGTACACCGCCGCCCGCGCCGCGCACCTCGCGGGCCAGCTCCGTCCACGCCGACATCCGCGCGCTGCCCGCGCCGGTCAGCTCGCTGCGGCGGAAGGGCTCGCTGGGCGGCAGCGCCGCCACCCGGCGCAGCGGGCCGCCGTGCACGGCCTGCCGGTAGTAGGCGCCGCGCAGTTCGTAGCTGCCGTCCTCGACATGCTCGGGGCCCGCGGCCTCGACGCGGATCTGCACGATCAGCCGGTCGGCGGCCTCCGGGCTCTCCGCTCCGCCGCCGGCCGTCCCGGTGTCCCCGGCCCGGCCGCCGCCCAGCGCGCCGAGCAGCTCGCGCAGCGCCGCCCAACGGGCGTACGCGGCAAGGTCGGTGTCGGCCGTGACGGAGCCGAGGAAGCGCAGCAGCGGTACCGCCCGGCCCGCGTCGCCGCCGGGGCCGCCGCCCCGCAGGTCGGACAGGCGCACCAGGATCTCCGGCAGGGTCTCGCGGCCGGTGAGCAGCGCGGTGCCGGGCGCGCCGTGCGGGACATGGCGCGCGAGCTGGGCGGGGGAGGGGAGATGCGGGAGGTCCGCGCGCAGCGCGGTGAGGACGGCGAGCGAGGCGTCGGGCGGCAGGGGCGCCGCGCCGGTCAGGCCCAGGACGGCCAACTCCAGCCACGGCAGGGCCTTGTCGTACGGCGCCTGACCGCGCAGCGCCGCCCGCAGCGCGTCCAGTGCCGCGTCGGGGTCGGGGCGGGTCTCGATCGCGCCGACGAGATTGCGCAGGTGGGCGCGGGCGACGAACTCCTCGCGGACGTCGAGCCGGAAGCGGGCCCGGCGCGCGCCCCGCGCGCCGCCCGGACCGTACGGCCGCGGCTCGTGGCGCTCCGCCGCCTCGTCCATCCGCTGGAGCAGGTCGAGCCGGTCGCCGTGCCGGGACAACTGCGGGAAGTCCTCCAGCAGTTCACCCAGCAGCTCGGCCGCGCCGACCGGCCACGGACCCCCGTCGGCCGCCGGACCGGGACCGTCCCCGGCCCTGCCCACCTTGGCCAGCAGGCGCTTCGCCGTCCACTTCCCCTCCACGGAACCCATCGCGCTACGCGTCCCCCCAGCCGCCGATCGCCCGCCCGACCAGGTCGCGCAGCCGCTCCAGGGCCCGGTCGTCCGGCACGATCTCCTCCATCGCCGTGAACAGGGCGCGCCACGCGGCCCCCTCGTCCCGGAACCGGCGGCAGCTCAGCACCAGCCGGAAGAGGTGGTCCCGGCGGCCCGGCCGCTCCTCCACCTCGAAGGAGTACGGCAGGCCGAGGTGGTCGCCCATCCGGTCGAGCAGGTCGTAGCGGTTGTCCGCGCGTCCCAGAGAGGGGAACGCCAGCAGGGCGTCGACCAGTTCCATGTCGGTGGGCGGCGGGCCGGGCGCGGCGGCCGTCGCGGCGGAGCCGGCCGGGGCGTCGGCGATACCGAGGAGGCCGCGCAGGGCTGAGACCGGGGTGCACCAGCCGCCCCGGTCGTCCCGGTACGAGCGGCTGCCCTTCACCACACCGACCACGAGACCGGCCCGGTCGAGCAGCATGCTGCCGCTGAAGCCCTCGCGGACGCCGTCGCCCAGCACCCGGAAGAAGTCGCCTGACCTGGCTCCTGTGCGCAGCGCGAGCGAGTCCGGCTGGACGCCGGGGGAGGGGGTGGACTCCGAGTAGCCGAGCGCCGTCACCTCGGTGCCCGGCTCGGGGTCGCTGGCCGCGAGCGACGCGACGGGGTGCCCGGACCACCCGGCCACGGTCAGCAGCGCCAGGTCCGGATACGGGTGGAAGCGCCCGCCGTCGCTGTGCGGAGGCACCGCCCGTACGCCGTCCGCCGCCACGGGACCACCGCCGGACGGGTGACGTACGACGATTCCGGCCGCTCCGGCCACCACGTGCGCGGCGGTGACGACGAGCCCGTCCCGTACGAGGAAGCCGCTGCCCCGGAAGGTCCCGCCGATCTCCAGCCACACCGCGCGTAAGTGCGCCTCGCCGCCCAGCGGCCCGGCGCCCCACCAGGCGACGGCCCCAGCGCTCACGGCTGTCCGCCGGACCCGGAGCCCGTGTCCCCGGCCGGGCCGGTCCCGTCCGCGGCGGCTCCGACCACCGCCGTGACGGCCGCCTCAGCCGCCTCGGCCGCCTCGGCCGCTTCCGCGCGGGCTCTGCGCGCCGCCAGGTCCCAGGAGAGCCGTACGGTCAGGCTGGCCTCGCTGCCCGCCTCCGCGATGATCCCGAAGAGCTGGCCGGACTTCACGGCCAGATTGAGGCCGAATTCGACCTCGAAGGCGTCGGGGGAACCGGCGGCGCCGCCCTCCGTCACCGTTTCGGCCGCCCAGCGGCCGACACTGCGGACGGTGTCGCGCACCTGGCCGAGGCTCAGGGCGACGGCCGAGCCCAGCGCGGCGGCGCGGCGGCCGACGTCGACACCGACGTCGCCGTACGCGTCGGCGCCGCCCGCGCCGGAGGCGGCCTCACCGGGCTGCCGGAAGGTGAGGTCGCCGATGACCTCGGCCTCCACCGTCGAGCCGTCGCCCAGGTCGATCGTCACGGTCTCCGTCATGGCGTTCCCTCCCCGTCCCGCCAGCAGGATAGAGGCGCTCGAGGGCACGCCGTGCGGCTTTCCCCACCTGCCCCCCCGGCTGAAGCCGCTGCCGCCGACCGGCCGTACCCCGGCCGTACCCCGGCCGTACCCCGGCCCTCCTGGGGCCGTACCCGACGCCGTCCGCCCGCGCGGCCCCCGGCCGGAGGCTCGCCAGCCGCCGTCGGAAGGCTTCCGGTCGCCCCGCCGGGCCGCTGCCGAACGCGGCCGGTCCCCGTAAGCCCGGCCCCTGCCGTCCCCGGCACCGGCGGTCCACCGGCCGCCGCCGGGCCCCTGGCGGTCCACGTAAGTCCGGCCCCGCCTTCCCCCGGCACCGACGCCCCACCGGACGCCGTCCGGTACACCCCGTCCGGTACGCCCCGACCGGCCGCCGCCGGGGCCCCGGCGGTCCCCCGGAAGAAGGGCCCCCTCGCAGCGCCGGGCCATTCCGGCCATTACGGCGCGCGTCAGTGGGCACGTACTACGTCGTGGACAACGTGCGGTGTCCGCGGGCGCGCCTACCGTGAGAGACGGGACGGCAGCACAATCGAACTTCTGAAGGGCGGGACCCACCGTGACAACGACAGGCGCAGCCGCGTACGCGTTCTGGCTGGCGGGCCGTGAGGCCACCGGTACGGACACCTTCGATGTGACCAGCCCGTGGGACGGCGCGGCGGTCGGCCGGGTGAGCGTGCCGACGGACGCCCAGGTCGAGGAGGCGGTGGCGGCGGCAGCGGCGGCGCAGGACGCGTTCTCGGCGACGCCCGCCCATGTGCGCGCGGCGGCGCTCGACCACGTGTCGAAGCGGCTCGCGGAGCGGTCGGAGGAGGTCGCCCGGCTGATCACGGCGGAGAACGGCAAGCCGATGAAATGGTCGCGCGGCGAGGTCGGCCGCGCCGTGTCCGTCTTCCGCTGGGCCGCGGAGGAGGCCCGCCGCTTCAACAGCGGCGAGGCGCAGCGGCTGGACACCGACGCCGGCGGCGTCGGGCGGCTCGCGCTGACCCGCCGCTTCAGCCGCGGCCCGGTGCTGGGCATCGCGCCGTTCAACTTCCCGCTCAACCTGGTGGCCCACAAGATCGCCCCGGCCATCGCGGTCGGCACGCCGATCATCCTCAAGCCCGCCCCCGCGACCCCGCTGTCCGCGCTGCTGCTCGGCGAACTCCTCGCCGAGACCACCGGCCTGCCCGAGGGCGCCTGGAGCGTGCTGCCGGTGGCGAACGACCGGATGTCCTCGCTGGTCCAGGACCCGCGGCTGCCGGTGATCTCCTTCACCGGCTCCGACACCGTCGGCTACCAGATCATGGACTCCGTGCCGCGCAAGCACGTCACCCTCGAACTCGGCGGCAACGCCGCCGCCGTCGTCCTCGCCGACTGGTCGTCCGAGGCCGACCTGGACTGGGCGGCGAGCCGGATCGCCACCTTCGCCAACTACCAGGCGGGCCAGTCCTGCATCTCGGTGCAGCGCGTCATCGCCGACACCGCCGTCTACGACGCGCTCGCCGAGAAGATCGTCGCCAAGGTGCGCGCGCAGGCGGTCGGCGACCCCGGCGACGACGCGACCGACGTCGGTCCGCTGGTCAGCGAGGCCGCCGCCGAGCGCGTCGCCTCCTGGGTCGACGACGCCGTCGGCAAGGGCGCCAAGCTGCTGACCGGCGGGGTGCGGGACGGCGCGAGCTACGCCCCGACCGTCCTGGCCGACCTGCCCGCCGACGCCGTCCTCGCCTCGGCCGAGGCATTCGGCCCCGTCCTGTCGCTGCACCGGGTGAACGGCACCGACGAGGCTTTCGCCGCCGTCAACGACTCCCGCTTCGGCCTCCAGAGCGGCGTGTTCACCCACGACCTCCAGGCCGCCTTCCGCGCCCACCGCGAACTGGAGGTCGGCGGCGTCATCATCGGCGACGCGCCTTCCTACCGCGCCGACCAGATGCCGTACGGCGGTGTGAAGGACTCCGGCACCGGGCGCGAAGGCGTCAAGTACGCGATGGACGACTACACGTACGAGCGCGTGCTCGTCCTCACCGGCCTGGACCTTTAAACACAGGACCTTCAGGCACGGGACCTCCAGACACGGGACCTCCAGGCACCGGCCTCCGGGGCCCGAGGGATTCGGCCGACCTCGCGCCGCGGATGGTCGGGTCGGCCGGATTCGGGTAGTACGGACAAGTAGCACCGGTTGGTAACCGGCTACCCGGAGGTGACGCAACCGTGTCCGCACCCACCGCACGCAAGGTCTCGGAGCGCGAAGCACGTCAGGTGGCGGAGGCCGCCAGAGAACAGGACTGGCGCAAGCCCAGCTTCGCCAAGGAACTGTTCCTCGGCCGCTTCCGCCTCGACCTGATCCACCCCCACCCGCTGCCCGCGGCCGAGGCGGTGGAGAAGGGCGAGGCGTTCCTCGACCTGCTCAAGGGTTTCTGCGAGACGAAGGTCGACGGCGCCAGGATCGAGCGCGAGGCGCGGATTCCCGACGAGACGATCGCGGGCCTGAAGGAAATCGGCGCCTTCGGGATGAAGATCGACACCGCGTACGGCGGCCTCGGCCTCACCCAGGTGTACTACAACAAGGCGCTGGCCCTCGCCGGTTCCGCGAGCCCCGCGATCGGCGCGCTGCTGTCGGCCCATCAGTCGATCGGCGTACCGCAGCCGCTGAAGATGTTCGGCACGCGGGAGCAGAAGGAGAAGTTCCTGCCGCGCTGCGCCCGTACCGACATCAGCGCCTTCCTGCTCACCGAGCCCGACGTCGGCTCCGACCCGGCGCGGCTGGCCACCAGCGCGGTCCGCGACGGCGACGACTACCTACTCGACGGCGTGAAGCTGTGGACCACCAACGGCGTCATCGCCGATCTGCTCGTCGTCATGGCCCGGGTGCCGAAGCCGGACGGCGGCGCCGACACCTACGAGGACCACAGGGGCGGCATCACCGCCTTCGTCGTGGAGGCCGACTCCGCGGGCATCACCGTGGAGAACCGCAACGCCTTCATGGGCCTGCGCGGTCTGGAGAACGGCGTCACCCGCTTCCACCAGGTCCGGGTCCCGGCAGCGAACCGGATCGGCGCCGAGGGCGCGGGCCTGAAGATCGCGCTGACCACCCTGAACACCGGCCGCCTGTCGCTGCCCGCCATGTGCGCGGGCGCGGGCAAGTGGTGCCTGAAGATCGCCCGCGAGTGGTCGGCCGCCCGTGAGCAGTGGGGCAAGCCGATCGCCGAGCACGAGGCCGTCGGCGCGAAGATCGCGTACATCGCCGCCACCACCTTCGCGCTCGAAGCCGTACTGGACCTGTCGTCCCAGATGGCGGACGAGGACCGCAACGACATCCGGATCGAGGCCGCGCTGGCCAAGCTCTTCGGCTCTGAGGCCGCCTGGCTGATGGCCGACGAACTGGTGCAGATCCGCGGCGGGCGCGGCTTCGAGACCGCCGACTCGCTGGCCGCCCGCGGCGAGCGCGCCGTCCCGGCCGAGCAGATGCTCCGTGACCTGCGGATCAACCGGATCTTCGAGGGCTCCACCGAGATCATGCACCTGCTGATCGCCCGCGAGGCCGTCGACGCCCACCTGTCCGTGGCGGGCGACCTGATCGACCCCGACACCACCCTGGGCGACAAGGCCAAGGCGGGCGCCAAGGCAGGCGGCTTCTACGCCCGCTGGCTGCCCAAACTGGTCGCGGGCCCGGGCCAGCTCCCCCACGCGTACGCCGAATTCGGGCCGCTCGCCGGACACCTGCGGTACGTGGAGCGCAGCGCGCGCAAGCTGGCCCGCTGCACCTTCTACGCGATGTCGCGCTGGCAGGGCCGGATGGAGACCAAGCAGAACTTCCTCGCCCGGATCGTCGACATCGGCGCGGAACTCTTCGCGATGAGCGCCGCCTGCGTCCGCGCCCAGCACCTGGCCGCGACCGGCGACCACGGCCGGGAGGCCCGCCGTCTGGCCGACGCCTTCTGCCACCAGTCGCGCATCCGCACCGAGGAGCTGTTCGCCCGGCTGTGGACCAACACCGACAGCACCGACCGCCGCCTCACCCGCTCCGTGCTCAACGGCGACCTCACCTGGCTGGAAGCCGGAATCGTCGACGCCAGCCGCGAGGGCCCGTGGATCGCGGAGGCCGAGCCCGGCCCGTCGCGGGCGGACAACGTCCGCCGACCGGTGCACTGACAGCCGCCACGGCAGGACAGAATGGCCCCATGACGGACGCTCTCGCAGACCCGCACTACCGCCCGTACACGACCGGAGAGGCGGCGGCCGGCGGCCGACGGGACATCGTGATCCTCGGCTCGACCGGCTCTGTCGGCACCCAGGCCATCGACGTGGTGCTCCGCAACCCGGACCGCTTCCGCGTCGTGGCCATCTCCGCCGCGGGCAGCCGCGCGGAACTGCTCGCCGAACAGGCGCACCAGCTTCAGGTGCATACGGTCGCGGTCGCGGACGAGGCCGCCGTGGAGCCGCTGCGACAGGCTCTGACCAGGCACTTCGGCCCCGGCAACGGGCCGGAGCTGCTGGTCGGCCCGGAAGCCGCCACCCAGGCCGCGACCCTGGAGTGCCACGCGGTGCTCAACGGCATCACCGGCTCGATCGGCCTGCGGCCCACGCTGGCGGCGCTGGAGGCCGACCGGGTGCTGATCCTCGCCAACAAGGAGTCGCTGATCGTCGGCGGCCCCCTGGTGAAGGCCGTCGCGAAGCCCGGCCAGATCGTGCCCGTCGACTCCGAGCACTCCGCGCTCTTCCAGGCGATGCTCGGCGGCAGCCGCGCCGAGGTCCGCAAGCTCGTCGTCACCGCCTCCGGCGGCCCCTTCCGCGGCCGCACCCGCGAGGAGCTGGCCGACGTCAAGCCCGCCGACGCCCTCGCGCACCCCACCTGGGACATGGGCCCGGTGATCACCATCAACTCCGCGACCCTGGTCAACAAGGGCCTTGAGGTCATCGAGGCGCACCTGCTCTACGACATCCCGTTCGAGCGGATCGAGGTCGTCGTCCACCCCCAGTCCTACATTCACTCGATGGTGGAATTCGTGGACGGATCGACGCTCGCCCAGGCCAGCCCGCCCGACATGCGGATGCCGATCGCGCTGGGTCTCGGCTGGCCGGACCGGGTCCCGGACGCCGCGCCCGCCTTCGACTGGTCGAAAGCCTCGACATGGGAATTCTTCCCGCTCGACGACGACGCGTTCCCGTCCGTCGCATTGGCGCGACATGTGGGTAGCCTCGGAGGCACCGCGCCCGCGGTGTTCAACGCGGCCAACGAGGAGTGCGTCGACGCCTTCCTCGCCGGCCGGCTGCCGTTCACCGGGATCGTGGACACCGTCGCGAAGGTCGTCGAGGAACACGGCGTGCCCGGGACGGGAACTCGACTGACCGTCGAGGACGTCCTCGAAGCGGAGGCGTGGGCCCGTGCCCGTGCCAGGGAACTCGCGAACGTGAACGGGAACAACGGGAGTGCGGACGTGAACGGGAACGTGAACACGAGCGCGTCGACATCGGAGGCAGCAGGCGTATGACCGCTCTCATGACGGTCCTCGGCATAGTGGTCTTCGCCGTGGGCCTGATGGTCTCCATCGCCTGGCACGAGCTGGGCCACCTCTCCACGGCCAAGCTCTTCAAGATCCGCGTGCCGCAGTACATGGTCGGCTTCGGCCCGACGATCTGGTCCCGGCACAAGGGCGAGACCGAGTACGGCTTCAAGGCCGTGCCGCTCGGCGGCTACATCCGCATGATCGGGATGTTCCCGCCGGGGGCGGACGGCAAGGTCTCCGCCCGGTCGACCTCGCCGTGGCGCAGCATGATCGAGGACGCCCGCTCGGCGGCGTACGAGGAGCTCCAGCCCGGCGACGAGACGCGGATGTTCTACACGCGCAAGCCGTGGAAGCGCGTCATCGTGATGTTCGCCGGACCGTTCATGAACCTGATCCTGGCCGTCGCGCTGTTCCTCGGCGTGTTCATGGGCTTCGGCATCAGCATGCGCACCACCGTGGTCAGCCAGGTCAGCGACTGTGTGATCTCGCAGGCGGACACCGCCAAGCGCGACGTGAACAACCCGTGCCTGCCCTCCGACCCGGTCGCGCCCGCCAAGACCGCGGGCTTCAAGGCCGGCGACAAGATCGTGGAGTTCAACGGCCACCCGGTCGGCGACTGGAACGCCCTGTCCAAGGACATCCGTGACGGCATCGGCCCGGCCAGCGTCGTCGTGGTCCGCGACGGACAGCGGCTCACCCTGCACCCCACCATCACCACCAACACCGTCGCCAAGACCGACAGCGACGGCAACTACGTGGACGGCACGGTCAAGGCGGGCTTCCTCGGCTTCAGCCCGGCCAGCCACATCCAGCCGCTGGGCTTCACCGATTCCGTGAACCACATGGGCGACATGGCCAAACAGGGCGTGAATTCTCTGATCAGCCTGCCCAAGCGGATTCCCGACCTGTGGAACGCGGCCTTCAACGGCGCGCAGCGCAAGCCGGACTCCCCGATGGGCGTCGTCGGCGCCGCCCGCGTCGGCGGCGAGGTCTTCGCGCTCCAGGAGCCCGCCATCAACCGCGTCATGACCATGGTCATGCTCGTCGGCGGCTTCAACCTCTCGCTGTTCCTGTTCAACATGCTCCCGCTGCTGCCGTTGGACGGCGGCCACATCGCGGGCGCGCTGTGGGAGTCCGTCCGGCGCAAGGCCGCCAAGGTCTTCCGCAAGCCGGACCCCGGCCCCTTCGACGTCGCCAAGCTCATGCCGATCGCCTATGTCGTGGCCGGAATCTTTGTGTCCTTCACCTTGCTTGTCCTGATCGCCGACGTGGTCAACCCCGTCAAACTGAGTTCGTAATGGGATGAGGGGCGTGTGGGTCGTGGGCGGGGTGCCGTAACCTCGGTTATCGGAGCCCGCCCACGCGGGACCTCGATCCACACCTTGGGGATGCCACGCAATGACCGCGATTTCGCTCGGGATGCCAGATGTTCCGATCAAGCTCGCCGAACGCCGCAAGAGCCGTCAGATCCAGGTCGGGTCGGTCCCGGTGGGCGGGGACGCGCCTGTTTCCGTCCAGTCGATGACGACGACCCGTACCTCTGACATCGGTGCCACTCTTCAGCAGATCGCTGAGCTGACGGCTTCGGGCTGTCAGATCGTGCGGGTGGCGTGTCCGACGCAGGATGACGCCGACGCGCTCGCGACGATCGCGAAGAAGTCGCAGATTCCGGTGATCGCGGACATTCATTTTCAGCCGAAGTACGTGTTCGCGGCGATCGATGCCGGGTGTGCGGCGGTTCGGGTGAATCCGGGGAACATCAAGCAGTTCGACGACAAGGTCAAGGAGATCGCGCGGGCGGCTTCGGACGCGGGGACGCCGATCCGGATCGGTGTGAACGCGGGGTCGCTGGACGCGCGGCTGCTGAGGAAGTACGGGAAGGCGACGCCTGAGGCGCTGGTGGAGTCCGCGCTGTGGGAGGCGTCGCTGTTCGAGGAGCACGGTTTCCGGGACATCAAGATCTCGGTGAAGCACAACGACCCGGTGGTGATGGTCAACGCCTACCGGCTGCTGGCCGCGCAGTCGGACTATCCGCTGCATCTGGGTGTGACGGAGGCGGGTCCGGCGTTCCAGGGGACGATCAAGTCCGCTGTGGCGTTCGGCGCTCTGCTGTCGGAGGGTATCGGGGACACGATCCGGGTGTCGTTGTCGGCTCCTCCGGCGGAGGAGGTCAAGGTCGGTATCCAGATTCTGGAGTCGTTGAATCTGCGGCAGCGGCGGCTGGAGATCGTGTCGTGTCCGTCGTGCGGGCGTGCGCAGGTGGATGTGTACAAGCTCGCTGATCAGGTGTCGGCGGGTCTTGACGGTATGGAGGTCCCGCTGCGGGTCGCGGTGATGGGCTGTGTCGTCAACGGTCCGGGTGAGGCCCGTGAGGCTGACCTGGGTGTCGCGTCGGGCAATGGCAAGGGTCAGATCTTCGTCAAGGGTGAGGTCATCAAGACCGTGCCGGAGTCGAAGATCGTCGAGACGCTGATCGAAGAGGCGATGAAACTCGCCGAGCAGATGGAGGCCGACGGCACCATGTCAGGCGAACCGCAGGTGAGCGTCTCCTGACTGCCGAGCAGCCCGCGCGACCGGCCGCCGGGCCACGCCCGAACCCCGCGCCCGCCGCCCACCGGTGGCCGGACGCGGGGCGCGGCACGGCCCCGCGCGGTAAAGTGCGCAGATCATCCCAAGCCTGCTGCTCAAGCCAAGCCTGCTGCGGCCCGTACGGTGAGGCACCCACGTGTTGACCACATCGACTGCCAAGGTCCTCGAACCGGGCGATCTCGACGCCGCCCTCGCCGTACTCAACCGCGACCCGGTGGCCAACGCCTTCGTCACCTCCCGGGTCAATGTCGCCGGGCTCGACCCCTGGCGGCTCGGCGGCGAGATGTGGGGCTGGTACAGCGGCGGCAGACTCACCTCGCTCTGTTACGCGGGCGCCAACCTCGTACCGCTGTGCGCCACCCCCGAGGCCATCCGCGCCTTCGCCGAGCGCGCCCGCCGGGCCGGCCGCCGCTGCTCCTCGATCGTCGGCCCCGCGGAACCCACCGCCGACCTGTGGGCGCTCCTCGAACCCCACTGGGGCCCGGCCCGCGAGGTCCGCTCCCACCAGCCGCTGATGACCACCCGCGCGCTGCCCGCCGACATCACGCCCGACCCGCTGGTCCGCCGTGTCCGGCGCGACGAGATGGACGTGATCATGCCCGCGTGCGTGGCCATGTTCACCGAGGAGGTCGGCGTCTCCCCGCTCGCGGGCGACGGCGGCCTGCTCTACCAGGCCCGCGTCGCCGAACTGGTCTCCACCGGACGGGCTTTCGCCCGCATCGAGGACGGCCGGGTCGTCTTCAAGGCCGAGATCGGCGCCGTCACCCGGCACACCTGCCAGATCCAGGGCGTCTGGGTCGCCCCCGAACACCGCGGCAAGGGCCTGTCGGAGACGGGCATGGCCGCCGTCCTGCACTACGCCCTGCGCGATGTCGCCCCGGTCGCCAGCCTCTACGTCAACGACTTCAACGCCCCCGCGCGGGCCGCCTACCAGCGGGTCGGATTCTCCGAAGTCGGCGCGTTCATGAGTGTGTTGTTCTGACCGCGCTCGAAGGCCGCGGGCGCTGGGGGTAGTGTCCCGGCCCATGGAGAACGTGGTGGTCGGACCTGTCGACCTCGGCGCGCGGGTCGACGAAGCCCTCGCCGTACAGGCGCTCGCCTTCGGGCTCGGCCCCGGCGAGGTCGCCATCCGGCGGCAGATCGTGCTCCGGCACCTCAACTACCCCGGTGCGCGGGCCCTCGGCGCGCAGACCGACGACGGACGGCTGGTCGGCTTCGTCTACGGGCTGCCCAACGACCGCGGCCACTGGTGGTCGAGCGTCGTCCAGCCGTACCTGCGGCAGCGCGGCACCGACGGCTGGCTCGACGACTCCTTCGTCATCACCGAACTGCACGTGCTGCCCGACTTCCAGGGCCACCGGGTCGGCCGCCGCCTGATCACCGAGATCACCGACACCGCCACCGAGCCGCGCAGCATCCTCTCCGCGATCGACGGCGACAGCCCCGCCCGCCGCCTCTACCACGCCCTCGGGTACCAGGACCTGGCCCGCCCGGTGCACTTCCCGAGCGCCGCCCGCCCCTACGCCGTGATGGGCGCGCCGCTGCCGCTGCTGCGGTAGAGCGCGGCGCGGGGCGGGCGCGCGTGGGGGAAAAGGGTTGTGCGGGCGCCCGGCGGCCCGGCTACCCTCGCCGCACCCCCGACCTTCACGGAGAACGCCATGGTCCTGCGCATGTCCCGGCTGATGCTCAAGACGCTGCGCGACGCCCCGGCCGACGCGGAGACCGCCAGCCACAAGCTGCTGGTCCGCGCCGGATACGTGCGCCGCTCGTCCGCCGGGATGTGGACCTGGCTGCCGCTCGGCAAACGCGTCCTGGACAACGTCGCCCGCGTCGTACGCGAGGAGATGGAGGCGATCGGCGGCCAGGAAGTGCTGCTGCCCGCGCTCCTGCCCCGCGAGCAGTACGCGGCCACCGGACGCGCCGACGAGTACGGCGACCTGCTCTTCCGGCTCACCGACCGCAAGGGCGCCGACTATGTGCTCGGCCCCACCCACGAGGAGGTCTTCACGCAGATCGTGAAGGACCAGTGCACGTCCTACAAGGACCTGCCCCTGACCCTCTTCCAGATCCAGACCAAGTACCGCGACGAGGCCAGGCCCCGCTCGGGCGTGCTGCGCGGCCGCGAGTTCCAGATGAAGGACGCGTACTCCTTCGACACCGACGACGAAGGGCTCGCCGCGTCGTACCGGTTGCACCGGCAGGCGTACATCCGGATCTTCGAACGCCTCGGCTTCGACTTCCGCGTCGTCTCCGCCGTCTCCGGCGCCATGGGCGGCTCCGCCTCCGAGGAGTTCCTGGCGCCCGCCGCCGCGGGCGAGGACACCTTCGCGGACTGCCCCGCCTGCGACTACGCCGCCAATACGGAGGCGGTCACCTTCACGGCCGCGCCCGGTGACGCGGCTGCCGCTGAGCACGGCCCCGTCGAGGAGCTGGACACCCCCGACACCCCCACCATCGAATCGCTCGCCGCCCGCCTCGGCGTGCCCGCCTCCGCCACACTCAAGAACCTGCTGGTCACGGTGGACGGCGAGATCACCGCGGTCGGCGTCCCCGGCGACCGCGAGGTGGACCTCGGCAAGCTCGCGGAACACCTCGCGCCCGCAGCCGTCGCACTCGTCACCGCCGAGGACTTCGCCGACCGGCCCGATCTCGTACGCGGCTACGTCGGCCCCCAGGGCCTGGGCGTCCGCTACCTCGCCGATCCCCGGATCGCCCCCGGCACCGCGTGGGTCACCGGCGCCAACAAGCCCGGCAGGCACGCCGCCAACGTCGTCTGCGGCCGGGACTTCACCGTCGACCGCTACCTCGACGTGGTCACCGTCCGCGCCGGTGACCCCTGCCCCCGGTGCGGCACCGGGCTCCGCCTCGACCGGGCCATCGAGATCGGCCACATCTTCCAGCTCGGCCGCAAATACTCCGACGTCTTCCAGCTCGACGTCCTCGGGCGCGACGGCAAGCCCGTGCGCGTCACCATGGGCTGCTACGGCATCGGCGTCTCGCGCGCCGTCGCCGCCCTCGCCGAACAGACCGCCGACGACGCGGGGCTGTGCTGGCCCGCCGAGGTCGCCCCCGCCGACGTCCACGTCATCGCCGCTGGCAAGGCCGAACAGACCGCTCTCGCGGAGGAGGCCGCCGCCGCGCTGCACGCCGCGGGACTGCGGGTCCTCCTCGACGACCGGCCCTCCCTCTCGCCCGGCGTCAAATTCACCGACGCCGAGCTCATCGGCGTCCCCACCCTCCTCATCGCCGGCCGCCGCGCCCGCGACGCCGTCGTCGAGCTCAAGGACCGCCGCACCGGCACCCGCCGAGAGCTCCCCCTCCCCGAAGCCCTCGCCCTCCTCACCACCCCCCACTGACGGCTCGCCGCCGTGGCTGACCGCGCGGTGACGGCTCGAACCCGCCGTGCGGTCGGCGCGCCGCCGTCGTGGCTGGTCGCGCAGCTGGGGCACGACCCCGCCGTGCGGACGGCGCGCCGCCGCCGTGGCTGGTCGCGCAGTTCCCCGCGCCCCTTCGGGGCTCGAACCCGTCGTGCGGTCGGCGGTCGCGCGGGTCCCCGCGTCCCTGGGAAGGCGGCTCCTTGCGGGATCAGACCCACCCCCCGACTCAGCCCGTCCGGCGATTGAGGACTTGCGGGGAGGGGCGGGGTGGGGGCTAGAGCCAGGAGGCGAATTCGAGGAGGAGCTCGGCGGCTTCGCGGTCGCCGACGGAGAGGTACCAGACGCCGGCCTCGACGGCACGGAAGAGGGCCCAGCCGCGAAGGCGCTCGGGCTCGACCTCAAGAGCGGCGGCGAGCTTGGCGAGCCGCCGCCGGGCCGCGGCCCGGGAACCGGGCTGGGCGGCCAGGGTCGGAAGCCGGTCACGGACCAGCCACGCGAGATCGTAGGCCCGCTCACCGACCAGCGGCTTCGGGTCGATGGCCAGCCACGCCATCCGCTCCCCGGCCAGCACATTGCCGTGGTGATAATCCCCGTGCAGCAGCACCTCCTCGGCGCCCGAGGCGACCAGCTCCGCGTGCACCGACAGCGCCTCGTCGACGAGCCCGACCGCCTCGGCCGCCCAAGGCCGCTCCCGCCGCTCGCGCAGCAGCGCCACCAACGCGCCGGTGTAGTCGGCGACCGACGTGAAGGGATGCCCCTCGGCCGGCGGCACCCAGAGCCGCTGAAGAACCCCGGCGGCCTCCAGCATCGCCTTGGGCTCGGCGAGCGACCGCAGCGACACATCCGCCTGAAGCCGCTCCAGCAGCATCGCCCCCTCGCCGGGATCGGCGTCGAGGAGGCGTACGGCGCCCCGCCCGTCCCAGTGCGCGAGCGCCGCGTGCTCGTGCTCGGTCTCCCGCGTGACCATGCCGACCTTCAGCACCGCCGGCACCCCGTCCGCGGTGCGGACCAGCACGATCATGCTGATCTGGCCCCCGGCCGCGAAGACCCGCTCGACGGTCAGCCCCCACCGCTCCAGGTACCGCGCCACCCGGTCGGGGAGTTCGGCCAGCCACACCCGGCCCGCCTCGCCCTCCCAGGCCCCGACGGTGCGGACCAGCCGCTCCGGCGGCTCCAGCCGTACGCCTTCCGGCCCCCCGTGGTGCGCTGCTGAAGCCATCCCTGTGCGTTCCCTCCGTGTCGTGTGCGGCGGGGAACGGTGATCAGCTCCGTTCCGCCAACCCCGGGAAGGCTACGCTGCCGCCGCGCCACCGCACGGCACGCACCGCCGCCTCGCGCATGGCGCCCGCCGCGTCCCGCCTGATGTCCCCGATCGCGGACCGCACCACGTCGCCGTAGGCGCCCGCCACCCGCTCCTCCAGATACGCCGCCAGCCGCAGCGCCGCCGCCGCGTCCGCCACCGGGAACGGCAGCTGGTAACCCGCCGCCGCCGTCACCGGCACTCCGCCCAGATCGCGGACGGTACGGCCCAGCACGTCCCGCCGCGCGCGGTGCGCGTCGTACGCCTGCCGCGCCTCGGGCCGGCGGCTCCCGCCGACCAGGCCGCCCACGACCCCGTAGCCGTACACCGCCGCGTGCTCGGCGGCCAGCGCCGCCTGCGCCGCGTCCAGCACCGCGCTCATCGCACCGCCCCCTTCGTCCCGAGCAGCGCCACGTGCCCGGCGCCCGCCGCCGCCACCGACGCGAACAGCCGGGCCGTCTCGCCCGGCACATTGAGCAGCGCCGTCGCCCGGCTGTCGGCGAGCCGCCGCTCCTCGTCCGCCAGGGACTTCAGGGCCGCGGACGGCGAGGAGGCCGGGGGAGCGGACGGCGAGGAGGCGGGGGTCGCGGCGGACGTCGCGCCGGGGGACGGTGAGCCGGTCGGTACGGGCGCCGCCCGGCCGCCGAACGCGCCCACGTGCAGGGCCACTTCGGCCCGCAGCGGCGCCAGCCGACCGGCGAGCGCCGGATACGCGGCGGCCACCGCGTCGTACCGCGCCAGCAACGCCGCGCTGTCGCGGACCGCCTGGCGCAGCGCCAGCTCGCCCGGTTCGGGCAGCGTGGCCTTGTGTCCGGCCCCGTCCGAGCCCGCTGTTCCACCACCTCCCGAACACCCGGCACTGACGACAACGGCCGCCACCGCCACCACACTCCGCCTGCTGAGCCGAGGCACGTCCGGGATCATTGGGCGAGTGTAAGGGTGCGCGGGAGGGCGCTCGGCGCCGCCTCCCGGCGGCCCGCGATGGCGCGGCGACGTGTGGAAACTCGGGTAATCTCTCCTTTACACGCGACCTTCCACCACAACAGCACACGCGGCCGAGGAGTCACCCGGATGAGCACCACCCAGAGCGAGAGGCTGCGCGGGCTGCTTGAGCCGCTCGTCGTGAGGACGGGACTGGATCTGGAAGAGGTCACGGTGACGGCCGCGGGCAAGCGGCGGCAGTTGCTGGTCGTCGTGGACTCGGACGAGGGCGTGCAGCTCGACGCGGTCGCGGCGCTGAGCCGGGAGATCTCGCAGGCGCTGGACGCCTCGGACGCGATGGGCGACGCGGAGTACGTCCTGGAGGTCACCTCGCCGGGCACCGACCGGCCGCTGACCGAGCCCCGGCACTTCCGGCGCAACAGCGGCCGGCTGGTGAAGCTCCAGCTCAAGGAGCGCGGCGAGCTGATCGCGCGGATCATGACGGTGGACGACGCGGGTCTCGACCTGGAGGTCCCCGGCGTCAAGGGCCGCAAGCCCAAGCCCGCCCGCGCGGACTTCGCCGAGATCGAGAAGGCCCGCGTGGAGGTCGAGTTCAACCGCAAGAACGCGGCCGGTGACGACGTCCACGAGGGCGACGGCGTACAGGACGACGCGGACGACGACGTGCACGACGAAGACGTAGACGTACACGACGTACACGAAGACGACGAGAACGACGAGAACGACGAGGAGGCGTAGCCGTGGACATCGACATGAAGGCCCTGCGGGGTCTGGTGCAGGAGAGGCAGATCTCGTTCGACCTGCTGGTCGAGGCGATCGAGTCGGCGCTCCTCATCGCGTACCACCGCGAGCCCGGCAGCCACCGCAAGGCCCGCGTGGAGCTGGACCGCACCAGCGGACACGTGACCGTATGGGCGAAGGAGGACCCGGAGGAGGTCGCCGAGGACGCCGAGCCGCGCGAGTTCGACGACACCCCGACCGGCTTCGGCCGGATCGCCGCGTCGACCGCCAAACAGGTGATCCTCCAGCGGCTGCGCGACGCCGAGGACGACATCACCTTCGGGGAGTACGCGGGCCGCGAGGGCGACATCGTCTCCGGCCTGGTCCAGCAGGGCAAGGACCCGAAGAACGTGCTGGTCGACATCGGCAAGCTGGAGGCGATCCTGCCGGTCCAGGAGCAGGTGCCCGGCGAGGACTACCGGCACGGCACCCGGCTGCGGGCGTACGTGGTCCGGGTCGCCAAGGGCGTACGCGGCCCGTCGGTGACCCTGTCGCGGACCCACCCCAACCTGGTGAAGAAGCTCTTCGCGATGGAGGTCCCGGAGATCGCGGACGGCTCGGTGCTGATCGAGGCCATCGCCCGCGAGGCCGGACACCGTACGAAGATCGCGGTCCGCTCGACCCGCTCGGGGCTGAACGCCAAGGGCGCCTGCATCGGCCCGATGGGCGCGCGGGTACGGGCCGTGATGGCCGAGCTGAACAGCGAGAAGATCGACATCGTCGACTGGTCGGACGACCCGGCCGAGATGGTGGCGAACGCGCTGTCCCCGGCCCGCGTCTCCAAGGTCGAGGTGGTCGACGCCGGTGCCAGGTCGGCGCGGGTGACCGTGCCCGACTACCAGCTCTCGCTCGCCATCGGCAAGGAGGGGCAGAACGCCCGCCTGGCCGCCCGGCTGACCGGCTGGCGGATCGACATCCGCCCGGACACCGAGCAGCCGCAGAGCTGAGGGCCGGGCCCGGAACACGGACGGAAAGCGGTCGGCGGCGGGCGATGCATGCCCTCCGCCGACGGCGGGCAGGAAACGAACAACCGTGCGTCGGCACACTCGAAGGAGTGAGGTCGGTGCGGGGAGGTAGACTAAAGAGTGTCTGGTCGGACGCGAACCCCAGCATGCCCGGAGCGAAGTTGCATCGGCTGCCGGGAGCGTGCGGCCAAGAGCGAGCTGCTGCGTGTGGCGGTGGACGGTGACACCTGTGTTCCCGATCATCGCGGTACGCTGCCCGGTCGGGGTGCGTATCTGCACCCCGCCCTTGCCTGTCTGGACCTGGCGGTCCGCCGCCGGGCGTTCAACCGGGCCTTCAAAGGCCCGGTGACGCCCGACACCGCGGAGTTGCGCCGGTTCGTCGAGCAGGCAGCCCCGTAAGAAGTAGGAAGAACGGCACGGGTCACCGTGCGGTCAGGTACCTCGCGAGATGGAAGTAGGTCGAGATTGCGATGAGCACTCGATGAGTACGCGATGAGTACGCCCATGAAGTAGCGACGGTCCGGCGGACGATCACCCCGGACCTAAAAGGAGCGAAGTGGCTAAGGTCCGGGTATACGAACTCGCCAAGGAGATGGGAGTCGAGAGCAAGGTCGTCATGGCCAAGCTCCAAGAACTCGGCGAATTCGTCCGTTCGGCGTCCTCGACGATCGAGGCGCCGGTAGTCCGCAAGTTGACTGACGCTTTCCAGGGGCCCGGTGGCAACACCAAGTCCGCTGCGAAGCCCGCGGCGCCGCGCAAGAGCGCGCCCGCCGCCAAGCCGGCCGCGCCCACCCCGGGTGCGCCGGCCCGTCCCGCTGCCCCGGCGCCGAAGCCGGCCGCCGGCGGCCCCGTGACCCCGGCCGCGCCCGCGGCCCCGGTCGCCCCGAGCGCCGGCCCGGCCGCCGGTGCCGGTACCGCACCGACCCCCGCGGGCTCCGGCCCCCGCCCGGGTCCGAAGCCGGCCCCCGCCGCGCCCGCCCCGAAGCCCGCTCCGGCGGCTCCGGTGCCCGCGGCGGAGTTCCAGGCACCCCCGTCGGCGCCCGCGGCCCCGGCCGCGCCGCGCAGCGGTGGCGCCACCCCCGGCCCGCGCCCGGCGCGCCCGGCCCCCGCCCAGAGCGGCGGCACCGGCCAGCGCGACACCCGTGACGGCGGGGCCCGCCCCGCGCGTCCCGCCGGTCCCGGCCAGGGCGGTGCCCGCCCCGGCGGCGCCCGTCCCGCGGGCCCGCGTCCCGGCAACAACCCCTTCACGTCCGGCGGCTCCACCGGAATGCAGCGCCCCGGCGGCGCCCCGCGTCCCGGCGGCGACCGGCGTGACGACCGTCCCGCCCGCCCCGGCGGCCAGGGAGCCCCGGGCGGCATGCCGCGTCCCGGCGGCGCCCCGCGCCCCGGTGGTCAGGCCGGCGGTCCCGGCGGACAGCGTCCGTCCCCCGGCGGCATGCCCCGCCCGCAGTCCTCGGGCCCCCGCCCGAACCCCGGCATGATGCCGCAGCGGCCCGCGCCCTCCCCGGGCGGGCGTCCCGGCGGTGGCCCCGGCGGCCGTAGCGGTGGTCCCGGCGGCCGTCCCGGCGGCGGCGGTCCCGGCGCGCGTCCCGGCGGCGGCGGCGGTTTCGCCGGCCGTCCGGCGGGTCCCGGCGGCGGCGGTCGTCCCGGTGGCGGCGGTGGCGGCTTCGGCGGCCCGCGCCCCGGCGGCGGTGCTCCCGGCGGTGGCGGCGGCTTCGGCCCCCGTCCCGGCGGCTTCGGCGGGCGTCCCGGCGGTCCGGGCGGCCGTGGTGGCACGCAGGGCGCGTTCGGTCGCGGCCCCGGCGGCCGTCCGGCGCGCGGCCGTAAGAGCAAGCGTCAGCGGCGCCAGGAGTACGAGGCCATGCAGGCCCCGTCCGTGGGCGGCGTGCTGCTGCCCCGCGGCAACGGCCAGACCGTGCGCCTGTCGCGCGGTGCCTCGCTCACCGACTTCGCCGAGAAGATCAACGCCAACCCGGCGTCGCTCGTTCAGGTGATGCTCAACCTCGGTGAGATGGTCACGGCGACCCAGTCGGTCTCCGACTCCACGCTGGAGCTGCTCGCCGGCGAGATGAACTACGTGCTGGAGATCGTCAGCCCGGAGGAGGAGGACCGCGAGCTGCTCGAGTCGTTCTCCATCGAGTTCGGTGAGGACGAGGGCGGCGAGGAGATGCTCGTCTCCCGCCCGCCGGTCGTGACCGTCATGGGTCACGTCGACCACGGTAAGACCAGGCTTCTCGACGCGATCCGCAAGACCAACGTGGTCGCGGGCGAGGCCGGTGGCATCACCCAGCACATCGGTGCCTACCAGGTCGCCACCGAGGTCAACGGCGAAGAGCGCGCCATCACCTTCATCGACACCCCGGGCCACGAGGCGTTCACCGCCATGCGTGCCCGCGGCGCCAAGTCCACCGACATCGCGATCCTGGTGGTCGCGGCCAACGACGGTGTGATGCCGCAGACGATCGAGGCGCTGAACCACGCCAAGGCGGCCGACGTGCCGATCGTGGTCGCGGTCAACAAGATCGACGTCGAGGGTGCCGACCCGACCAAGGTGCGCGGACAGCTCACCGAGTTCGGTCTGGTGGCCGAGGAGTACGGCGGCGACACGATGTTCGTCGACATCTCCGCGAAGCAGGGTCTCAACATCGACTCCCTGCTGGAGGCCGTGGTCCTGACCGCGGACGCCTCGCTCGACCTGCGGGCCAACCCGGAGCAGGACGCGCAGGGCATCGCGATCGAGGCGCACCTCGACCGCGGCCGCGGCGCCGTGGCGACCGTCCTGGTCCAGCGCGGCACGCTGCGGGTCGGCGACACCATGGTGGTCGGCGACGCGTACGGCCGAGTCCGCGCGATGCTCGACGACAAGGGCGAGAACGTGGAGGAGGCGACCCCGTCGACCCCCGTCCTCGTGCTCGGTCTCACCAACGTGCCCGGCGCGGGCGACAACTTCCTCGTCGTGGACGAGGACCGCACCGCCCGCCAGATCGCCGAGAAGCGGGCCGCGCGCGAGCGCAACGTCCGCTTCGCCCGCAAGGGTGTCCGGTTCTCCCTGGAGAACCTGGACGAGGCGCTCAAGGCCGGTCTGGTCCAGGAGCTCAACCTCATCATCAAGGGCGACGCGTCCGGTTCGGTGGAGGCTCTCGAGTCCTCGCTGCTCCAGCTCGACGTCGGCGACGAGGTCGACATCCGGGTCCTGCACCGCGGTGTGGGTGCGGTCACCGAGTCGGACATCGACCTGGCGACCGGCTCCGACGCCATCGTCATCGGCTTCAACGTCCGCGCGGCCGGCCGTGCCGCGCAGATGGCGGAGCGCGAGGGTGTCGACGTCCGCTACTACTCGGTGATCTACCAGGCCATCGAGGAGATCGAGGCGGCCCTCAAGGGCATGCTCAAGCCGGAGTACGAGGAGGTCGAGCTGGGCACCGCGGAGATCCGCGAGGTCTTCCGCTCCTCCAAGCTCGGCAACATCGCCGGTGTGCTGGTCCGCTCCGGCGAGGTCAAGCGCAACACCAAGGCCCGTCTGCTCCGCGACGGCAAGGTCATCGCGGAGAACCTCAACATCGACGGCCTGCGCCGCTTCAAGGACGACGTCACCGAGATTCGTGAGGGTTACGAGGGCGGTATCAACCTCGGCAACTACAACGACATCAAGATCGACGACGTCATCGCGACGTACGAGATGCGCGAGAAGCCGCGCGGCTGACGCGGCTGCCCGGCCGTGCGGTACGCCGTACGGCCGGGCGACGGTCCGGGGCCGGGGCCGGTCGGCGGGAGAAATCCCGTCGATCGGCCCCGGCCGTCGGCTGTAACGTCGTACCCATGTACGCAGGCACGCTGTGCTTCGACCTGCTCCTGGGTGACGTACGGTCCCTGAAGGAGAAGCGGTCCCTCGTCCGTCCGATCGTCGCCGAGCTGCACCGCAAATTCGCGGTGAGCGTGGCGGAGACCGGCGACCAGGACCTCTATCGCAGGGCCGAAATAGGAATCGCGGTGGTGTCGGGAGACCTCGGACACCTCAAGGACGTACTCGACCGGTGCGAACGCTGGATGATCGCCCGTCCCGAAGTGGAACTGCTGTCGGCACGGCAGCGTATCCACGGCGACGACGAGTGAGCAGAACGCCCAAGGACACAGAGAGAAGAAGACGATGACCGACACCGCGCGGGCGCGAAAGCTGGCCGACCGCATCCGGGTCGTGGTCGCGGAGACCCTGCAACGGCGGATCAAGGATCCGCGGCTGGGGTACGTGACGATCACCGACACCCGGGTCACCGGCGACCTGCGGGAGGCGACCGTCTTCTACACGGTCTACGGAGACGACGAGGAGCGGGCGGCCTCCGCCGCGGCCCTGGAGAGCGCCAAGGGTGTGCTGCGCTCCGAGGTCGGACGGCAGACCGGGGTGCGGTTCACCCCGAGCCTGGCCTTCGTCGCCGACGCCCTGCCCGACAACGCCAAGACCATCGACGACCTGCTCGCCAAGGCCCGCGCGGCCGACGAGGAGGTCCGCAAGTCCGCCACCGACGCGCAGTACGCGGGCGAGGCGGACCCGTACCGCAAGCCGTCCGACGACGAACTGGACGACGACGACCTCGACGTCCCGGCCGCCGCCGACCCGGACACCCGGCCCGACTCCGAGGGCGGTCCGGCAAGCGCATGACACATACCGGCTCTGAGCGACCGGAGGCGAGCCGAGCGCGGAAGGGGGCCCCGTCCGGGCTTGTCGTCGTCGACAAGCCCGGCGGGCTCACCTCGCACGGGGTGGTGTCGCGGATGCGGCGGCTGGCCGGGACCAGGCGGGTCGGGCACGCGGGCACGCTGGACCCGATGGCGACCGGGGTGCTGATCCTCGGCGTCGAGAAGGCCACCCGGCTGCTCGGCCACCTCGCGCTCACCGAGAAGGAGTACGTCGCCACGATCCGGCTCGGCCGGACGACGGTGACGGACGACGCCGAGGGCGAGATCACCGCCGTCGCCGACGCCACCGGGGTCACCAGGGAGAGCGTGGACGCCGGGATCGCCGCGCTGACCGGCCCGATCCAGCAGGTCCCCTCCAAGGTCAGCGCGATCAAGGTGAACGGCGTGCGGTCGTACACCCGGGTCAGGGAGGGCGAGGAGTTCGAGCTGGCCGCCCGGCCGGTGACGGTCCACTCCTTCACCGTCCAGGACATGCGGCGGGTCGACGAGCCCGAGGACGCCGTCGGCGCCGTCGACCTCGACGTGACCGTCGTCTGCTCCTCCGGCACCTACATCCGGGCCCTCGCCCGCGACCTGGGCGCCGGGCTCGGCGTCGGCGGCCACCTGACCGCGCTGCGCCGCACCCGCGTCGGCCCGTACGGGCTGGACACCGCGCGCACGCTGGAGCAGTTGGAGGAGTCCTGCACGGTCATGCCGATCGAGCAGGCGGCCGACGCGGCCTTCCCGCGCTGGGACGTGGACGCCGACCAGGCCCGGCTGCTGGCCAACGGCGTCCGCATCAAGGCCCCGGCGCTGCCCGACGGGCCGACCGCCGTCTTCGGCCCCGACGGCCGCTTCCTGGCCCTGGTGGAGGAGAAGGACGGCCAGGTGAAGATCGTGGCGGTCTTCCCGGAATAGCCGTCCGTCCCCCCTGCGCCCGTGCCCGGCCCGGTGTGACCGGGCCGGGCTCTGGACACCGTGGAGCGCGGCCGTCTGTCCCCTGAGCGGCCCCGCTCCACGATCCCCCTCGGTCCCCCCTCACGTCTCCCTATCCATCCGGAACCCGGAAATCACCCCAATGGGCGGGCGCTCGGAGTGAAGCGAGGGAGCACAGGGGGGCGCTTTTCTTCCGCGATCTAGGCGGGAGATCATCGGGCACCTACCGTCGAAGCGGGACGAAACGGGGCGCGGCGGTGGGGGAGGTGCCCGATGGCGGTACGCGGGGCCGACGTGGACGACGCGTTGGTGCGGGTCTGTGACCTGGCGGGACGGCCACGCGGGACGGGTTTCCTCGCGGACGCCGACGGCACGATGGTGACCAGTCACGAGGCGGTCGACGGGCTCGCCCGGCTGGTGCTGCACGCGCCGGGGGACCAGGTGTGCCTGGTCGAGGCGGAAGCGATCACCGTACTGCCCGAAGCCGGGCTCGCGCTGGTCGCCACCGAGGGGCTGAATCTGCCGCCGCTGCCGATCGCGCCCCGCGGCCCGGCCCACCCCGAGCGACGGGTACGGCTGAAGGTCCCGCAGTGGACCGACGGCGTCGTCCTCGGCACCGCGTCCGTCACGTACACCGCCACCGACCGCTTCCACCTGCTGGAGGAGGTCTACGAACTGGGCCTCGGCGCCACCGACATGAGCCGGGTCGCGCCCCAGTCCTCCGGCGCGCCGCTGATCGACGCGGCGACCGGCGCGGTACTCGCGGTCGCGGTCACCGCGCTGCACGCGGGACACCGGGCGGCCGGTTTCGCCGTACCGCTGCGGGCCGGACCCGGCACGCCGGAACCGCTGGCCGCGCTGCTGGCCAGGAACGCGGCGACGGTGCCCGCCTACGGTCCGCACCTCAACCTCGCGGGCGCGCTCCAGCTCACGGGTACGTCGGTCGGCTCCGCGGCCGGGCCCGGCCAGTGGCGGGAGCCGGTCGCCAGGCCCGAAGTCGCCGACGCGCTACGGGACTTCCTCGCGCCGCGGGGCGAGACCGCGCCGCTGGTGCTCGGCCTGGTCGGCGACCCCGGCAGCGGGCGCAGCACCGAACTGGCCGCGCTGGCGGCCCGCCGGGCGCGCGGCGCGGAACCCGCGCCGACCATCTGGCTGCGCGGCGCCGAACTGCGGCCGGGCGACGGCGGGATCAAGGACGCCGTCGAACGCTCGCTGCGGACCGCCGCCCGGATCGTGTGCGCCGCCGCCGGGCGCGGCGGCGCTGTGGGCGGCGACCCGCCGTTCGCCTCGCCCGACGCCGTCGCGGCGCTCGCGCGGGCCGCGGGACGGCCGCTGCTCGTCCTGCTCGACGCGCCCGAGGAGATGCCCCCGGTCCTCGCGCACGCGCTCGCCGACTGGACGGCGGGCACGGCGAGTTGGCTGCGCGCGGGCGGGGTGCGGCTGATCGTCGGCTGCCGCCCGGAGTTCTGGGAACAGGCCGGGTCGCTGCTGCCCGCGGGAATGGCGTACGCGCCGCCGCCCGCCCCGTACGTCGCCGTCCGCGCGCTGCCGCCCTGCCTGCGGCTCGGCGACCTGACCGACGTCCAGGCGGTCCGCGCGCGGACCCGCCACGGCCTGGCACCGGACGCCCTGCGGCCCGCCGACGCCGCGCACCCGCTGGCGCTGCGCCTGCTCTCCGAGATCCAGGCGTCGCTGCCCGGCGGCACCGCCACGGACGGCGCCGCGCCGACCCGCGCCGAGATCTTCGCCGCCCACCTGGACCTGGTGTGCCTGCGGATCGCGGTCCGGCTGGCCGCGAGCGCCGAGCGGCCGGTACGCGGCAACGGCGTACGGCGGCTGGCCACGCGGGTGGCCGGGCAGGTGCACGAGGCGGCGCGGCGCTGTCTGGGGCCGGGGCAGGGCGAGTTGGACCGCGAGTCCTTCGAAGACCTCTTCCCGTGGCGTACGGGGTGGGCGTCCGCCGTCCTCACCGAAGGGCTGCTGGTGCCCGCGGGCGCCGGATACCGCTTCGCGCACGAGGAGGTCGCCGACTGGCTCCAGGGCCTCCACCTCGACCTGGACGCGGCCCTGCACGCCCTGGTCCACCGCTGGTTCGCGGCACCGGCGGGCGGCACGGAGGCGCCGGTACGGCTGCCGCAGCGGCCCGCCGCCGTCCACGCGGGCGAGCCGCCCGTCCCGCCCGCCCCGGCCGTCGCCCCGCCCTCGGGGCCGCGCTCCCTCCCCGTCCCGCGCCACCGCCTCGGCCCGGTCCTCCAGGCCATGCTCGCCACCGACCCCGACACCCTCACCCGCCATCTGCGCCACCTCATCCACCGCCTCGACCACCAGGCCATCGCCCCCACCCGCCATGTCAGCGCCCCGGACCCGGACCCGGCCGCGCCGCCGCGCCGCCCGGCCCCCGTGCGCCGCCCCGCGTGGGACGCCTGCACGGACGCCTATCTCGACACCGAGACGGTCCCGAACCCCCGCTCCCGTCGGCGCCCCCGCCCGACGCCCGCGGGTCCGTGCCAGGGAGGCGGGGGCGGCGGAGGCGAGGGGGTGCCGGACGGGGGTACGGGCGTTGGCGGCGGGCCGGTGGGGTTGCTCGCCGGGAGCGCGGGAGCGCCGGGCGGGGGAGTGGGCGTGGTGCCCGCTGGCGGTGCGGGAGGCGGTGCGGGGGTGCCCGGCGGCGGTCCTGCGGGGTGGTCGGTGGCGTGCGGCGGGTGGCCGAGTGGCGGCGGCGGTACGGGCGGGGCCGGGGCTGGTGCCGGCGGGCAGCGGGCCTCCGGCGGCGGTCCCGCGACGGTCGGTTCGGGGCAGCGGCTGGACGGCGGAGACAGCGCGCCGGGTCGGGGGCCGTGCGGGGGGCCGGACGAGGGCGGGGGCGCGGCGTGGGGGCACTCCTCGTGCGAAGGCGGAGGACCGTCGTACGCGAGCGGGCCGCGGGCCCGGCGCGGTGACGGGGTGTCGGCGCGGCGGGGGGATGCCGTGTGGTGGGCCGCGCATCTGGTGGGAGAGGTGCTGACGCGGCTCGGGGACGCGCGGAACTACCGGGGCGTGCTGCGGCTGTTGGCCGAACGGGTCGCGGTGCGGTCGGTGGAGCGCGGAGGGTTCACGCCCGAAGGGCTCGGCGGGCTGGGCGAGTTCGGCCCGGCGTTCTGGCGGCGGGTGCCGTTGCCGCTGGGGGAACGGCTCGAACTGCTGCGGCTGCTGCTGCCCGCCGATCGGCCGCCCGTACCCGGTGAACCGGCCGACCCCGAGACCCGCTTCCTGCCCGCCGTCGCGGAGCTGCTGCGGGAGGCGCCGGCCGAGGCCCTGGCGGCGGTGTGCGGGTGGTTCGACGACGACCGGCCGCTCCAGACGGCGCCGGGCGCGGACGGCCCCCGGCTGACCGTCGCGTCCGCCGCGCAGGCGCTGCTGCACACCCACCGGCGGCTCGCCGTGGACGAGTTGACCGAGGCGCTGGTGGCCGCAGGGCACCCCGGCGCCGACGAAGTGCTCGCCGCGCTCGCCGAGGACGAGCCGTCCGCCGTATGCAGGGCCGTCGACCGGTGGGCGCACGACCCGCGCCCCGACCGCCATGTCGCGGCAGCCTCGTACGGCCGCCGCGCCGCCGCGTTCGTACGCTCGGAGGCCGACCGGGAACTGCTGCGGTACGCGGCCCTCGCGATCCTGGCCCGCCCCGGCGACTGCACCCTGCACGGCGCCGCGCTCGGCCTGCTGGTACGGGATTCGGTGACACGTTCCCGCCATCTCGACGCGGCGCTGCGGCACTTCGCGGCGGGCGATCCCCATCTGCCCGCGGGCGCACTGGCGGCAGCCCTCGGCACGCACCCCGAACCCGTACTCGCCGCCTTCCAGACCCGGCTGCGCGCCCCCTACCCCGACGGGGGAACCGCCGAGGTGCTGGACGAACTGGCCGGGGTCACCTCGCCCGCCCTCGCCCGGCGCGCCGCCGCCCTGGCCCAGGACCATCTGCTGCACCACCCGGACGGCGCGGCCGACGTCGCCCGCTTCCTGGACCGGCGGCTGGAACAGGGCCCCGGCGTCCGGGCCGTCCTGCTGCCGCTGGCCGCCGCGCTCATGACCGACCACCCGCCGGACGTCCGCCGCGCACTGCTCCCGGTTTTCGCCGCCCCCGGCACCCACCTGTCCCGGCCGCTGCGCCAGGAACTCCTCGACATGGTGCTCGCGGCGGAACGCGACCCCGGCGTCCTGGACGCCCTGCTCGCCGCCGCGGCGGACGGCTGCCACCGCAGGCCGACCGTCCTCACCCGCGACCTGGTCCACCGCGTCGGCCTGCTTCTCGGCCGTACGCCGGAGGGCGCCGCGCAGTTCGACCGCCGGGTCGTCGAACTGGCCGCTTCCTGGCCCGACTTCGGCCGCCTGGTGCGCGAATGGCTCAAGACGGGCGGCACATGGGACGCGGTGATCGGCCCGAGCGCGAGACGCCGCCTGGAGGCGGCGGCCTGACGGGACTGGCCGGGGATCTCCGTAGCGGCCACCTCGGATCGTCGGCCCATGACCGCCCGTGACCCTCTGGCGTTGGTGGGGGACAGCCCGTCAGCCCGTCAGCGCGTCAACTGCCCGGTGACCGGCCGCTGTCAGGGCGGCCGGAAACCGCCGTTTCGAGGGTAGGCGGTCACCTATGAGGCGTTCCTCACGTCACGTTGGTGGATGGGGAAGGTCTCCAGGGTGAAGGGACGTTGTAGTCGAGGAGGCGCGTCCGCCGCGGGCCACGAGCCCGGCGGTGCACGCCTACCCGGGCGGCAGCCGCGGAAGGAGCGCAGATGCGCGTCGACGCTGAAGAGCTGGCAGTGGTGCCCTTGGAATCACCCTTGGCCCACGAGGCCGCGCTGGCCGGGGCCAAGGCGGCGAATCTGGCCCGGGCGGCGGCGCGGGGGCTGCCGGTGCTCCCCGGCTTCGCCCTCGTCCCGGCCGCCCGCGCGCCCGATGCCCCGGCCGGGACGGCGGCTCTGCGCCGCGCCTGGCAGGAGCTGGGCGGACCGGACGGTGCCGCGCTGGTGGTCCGTTCCTCCTCCGCGCACGAGGACACCGCCGAGTCGTCCATGGCGGGCCGCTTCGAGTCCGTCCTCGACGTACGCGGCTGGGACGCCTTCACCGACGCGGTGCGGGCGGTGCTGGACTCCGCCGCGCGCGTGCCGTCGCCGCCCTGGCCGTCCGCGGAGGACATCTCCGGAACTGGACCCGGAGCCGGAACTGGACCCGGACCCGGAGCCGGACCCGGAACCGGAACCGGAACTGGAGCCGGATTAGGAAGCGCGCCAGGACAGGGGCCCGGTCCTGGGCCAGGACCGGACGCCGACGACGCGGCCGAACCCGCAGTCCACCCCGGAGACATGACCGTCCTGGTCCAGCCCATGCTGCGGGCCGCCGCGGGCGGCGTCATGTTCGGCGCGGACCCCGTCGAGGGCCGCTACGACCGCGTCCTGATCAGCGCGGTCCCCGGCGGCCCCGACCGCCTCGTGGACGGCAGCACGCAGGGCGTCCGCTACCAACTGACCCGCCGTGGACGGCTGTTGCGCACCGAACCCGCGCCCTCGGGGCACGGCCGGGTGACCCGGCTGCTCGCACGGCCGCTGCCCGGCCGTCGGGAGCGGCGGCCGGAGCCGGGGACCCTCACCGCGCGGGAGCGGCAGCCGCTCACCCGGCGGCAGCTGGTCCGGCTCGTGCGGCTGGCCCGGCGCGCCGAGCGCGTGTACGGCGGGCCGCAGGACATCGAGTTCGGCTTCGCGGACGACGGGCGGCTGTGGCTGTTCCAGGCGCGGCCGATCACCGCGATGGCGGCCCGACCGCCGCGCGGGGCACGGCTGTTGGGGCCGGGACCGGTGAGCGAGACGCTGCCCGGTGTGCTCCAGCCGCTGGAGGAGGACCTGTGGCTGGCGCCGATGGCGCACGGGCTGACGCTGGCCCTGGACATCGCGGGCGCCGCGTCCCGGCGGCGGCTGCGCAAGCTGCCGGTGGCCCGTACCGTCGAGGGCCGCGCCGCCGCTGACCTGCGGCTGCTCGGCGTGACACCGCCCGCGCACCCGGTGCTGCACTTCATCAACCCGGCCCCCGGCGCCCGCCGCGCCGCCGCGGCCTGGCGGGTCGGACGGCTGCGCGGCGCGCTGCCGCTGCTCGCGCAGGACCTGATGGCCGACGTCGACCGGCAGCTGCACGACTTCAGGGCGCCCCGGAAGATGCTCAGCGGCGAGCTGCTGAACGCCGTCTCCTGGGGACGCAACGCCCTGTCCGCCCTGCACGCCCAGGAGTCCCTGGCGGGCGCGCTGCTGGACACCGGCACCGGTACGGGCGGCGGTACGGGCGGCGCCGCGAGCGCCGGCGCGGGCGGCGGGACGACGGCGGCGGGCGAGGCGCTGGCCGTACTGGCCGAGGGCCGCGGCCGGGGCGCCACCGACGCGGAGCTGATCGCCCACCACCCCGTCCTGCTCACCCTGCTGCCGCCCACCCTCGGCGAGCGCGGCCCGCTGCCCGAGCACGTCGGCTGGAACGGAGTCCCGCGCGGTGTCGGCTTCCTGAGCGTCCGTGAGGGGCTGCGGCTGCGCATCCGCTGGGTGCAGGAGATGCAGGCCGCGATGGTCCGCGAGATCGGCACCCGGATGGACGCGTACTGCCTGGTCGGCGAGCGGCGCAAGATCGCGCTGCTGCGCTGGGACGAACTGCTGGGCGTCGGCGCGGGCCGCGGCCGTCCGGCCGACCTGGCCGAGCGCACCCCGCGCCCCGAGACCCCGCCGCTGCCCGCCGCCTTCCGGCTCGCCGACGGCGCACCGCAGGCGGTGAGCCTGGCCCGCGGCCGTACCGGTCGGGGACAAGGCGAGGGCCAGGGCGCGGGCGGCGGCCAGGGCGCGGGGACCGCCTGGGACGGCGCGGGCGTACGGCCGCCGGACGCCGTGCTCGTCGTCCGCTCGCTCGACCCGGCGCTCGCGCCGCTGCTGCCGGGCCTGTCGGGCCTGGTCGCCGAGACCGGCAGCGTCCTGTCGCACCTGGCGGTGCTGGCCCGCGAGTACCACGTGCCGACCGTCGTGGGCGTCACCGACGCCGTCGGCCGGTTCGCCCCCGGCTCCGGGCTCGCCGTGGACGGCGGTACGGGGGCGGTGGAGCGGACAGGTGGCGGTACGGGGGCGGTGGAGCCGACGGGCGGCGGTACGGGGACGGTGGAGCCCACGGGCGGCGCGTCCGACGCACCGGGCGCGGAGCCGGGCGGGTCCGGCGACGCCCCCGCCCCCAGGGACGGGCGCGCCGCGCTCGAAGCGCGGGACGAACCGCGCAAGGGGGCCGTCGCGTGAAGTACGTCAGCTACCTCTTCGGCGGCCTGTCGACCCTCGCCGCGGGCATCTACCTGGTGATCTACCTCTACCGCTGGGAGTGGCAGCGCGCCGTCATCTGCGGGGTGCTGCTCCTCGCCGTCGAGGGCTTCCTCGTCTGCGTGATCCTGCTCGGCCGGATGGGCCGTCTGGAACGGCGGCTGAGCGACGCGGACGCCCGGATGGAGGAAGTACGGCAGCGCCTCGAACACGCCAGGGAGACCTCCGCGCACCCCTTCCGCTGGCTCGGCAACGGCAACGGCAACGGCAACGGCGGTGCGAGCGGCGGCGGTTACGGGGACAGCCGCGACGGCGTGGACGGCGGCAACCGTACGTTCGTCTTCGTACCGATCCTCATGGTCACCGGCGCGGCGCTGTCCGGTGTCGCCTGGGTGATCCAGCGGATCGCGGCGGTCACCGCGCGGCCGGGCGCGGAACGGCGGCTCGCGGGCCGCCTCGCGCCGCTCGCCGCCCCCTCGGGCGGCGTGCACGGCGTCATCACCCAACTGGAGGACAACCCGGCGGTGCCGCCCGCGCGCCGACTGCGCCCGCTGCTGACCGGATTCGGCGCGGCCGCCGGGGTCGTGCTGCTGGTCTACCTCGTCTATGTGCTGTCGGAGGCCACCGAGACCCGCGAGGAGTCCAGGCCCGACGCGGCGGCCAGTACCGTGGTGTTCCGGATCGACGTGCACGGCACCGACGACGCCAGGGCGCGCGAACTGGCCGCCCGCGACCTGTGGGAGGGCTGCCGCCGCTCCACCTCCTCGCTCAACCCCGACGCCAGCCTCGGGCGGCTCGCCGACGGCGTCTTCGCGGGCGTCATCCGGCCCGCGCTCAGTCCGCACGACATGATGCGGCTGCGCGGCTGTCTCTCGGACGCGAGCGTGAACCGGGCCCACGCCAAGGTCCTGGGCACGGGACAGGCGGGAGTCCCGCACTGACCCGCCCTCGGCGCGCCCCCGGCGGGGGGCCCGCGTACCGGAATCGGGCACTGGCCCCGGAAGCAGCGGCTAGCCTGACGGGACGGCCGCTGCCCTCGGGGAGGGACGGCGGCACCTGTCCCCAGGTTTCCGCTCCCCAGGTGGTGAACCCCGCTTGTCCGAATCGGCCGCTCTCCCGATCCCGGTCCCTGCCCCGACGTCGTTACGGTGGCCCGTACGCGATCCCGTACGCGATTCCGTACGTGATTCCGTCCGCGGCCCGGCGCGCGGTCCCGGAACCGACCACGAACCCGATCTCGCGGGCGACTTCGGGCCCGGCTCCCTACCGCCCGCCGCCCCCGGCGCCCGGATCTGGGCGCGGCGGGTGACGAAAGTGCTGCTCGGCTGTCTGCTCGGCTACGGCGTGCTGTGGGCCGCCTCCGCGGGCGGCATGCTCGCGGTCTCCGCGTGGGCGCGGCACGGCGCCTCGGCCGGTTCCGGCGAGCGGACGGCGGGCATCAACCACTTCCTGGCTGTCGACCCGCACGTGTGGCGCGGGTCCGCGCCGACCGCCGCGGGCTACCGGGCGTTGGCCGACCGGGGCATCCGTACCGTCGTCGACCTCAGGGCGGAGGATCTGTCGCCCGCGGAACTGGCCCTGCCTTCCGCCGCGGGCCTGCACGCCGTCCGGCTGCCGATCCGCGACGGCCAGACCCCCACGGAGCGGCAGGTCGACACGTTCCTGCGGATCGTGAGGACCTCGCCGGGACCGGTCTTCGTGCACTGCGGCGCGGGCGTCGGCCGTACGGGCTCGATGGCCGCCGCGTATCTGGTCCGCACCGGACAGGCCGACAGCCGCCAGGCCGCGCTGCGTACCCTCGCGGTCGGCCCGCCCTCCATCGAACAGGTCTATTACGTGCTCAACGTGTCGCGCGACGACACCGACCAGCCGCCGCTGCTCGTCCAGGGCGTGAGCCGGTTCCTGGACGCGCCGCGCCGCATCATGGCCTCGCTGTAGACCGCGCCGGCCGCGGACCGGGCCAGGCGTGCGCCGCGCTCGCCGCGGACCGGGCCCGCGCCCGCTCCGCCGGAGCCGTCGCGGAACCGATAAAGTCACGCCCGTGTCGGAGGTCGGCGAGCGGGCGGGATGTCGCGGTCCACATCACATTCGAACGGGCGCCGCAGGTGGGAAGGGCCGACGCCGTACGCGCGGACCGTGCCGATGGGCACGGCATCGCGGCGGCATGGCAGGCTTGGACCCGCAGGACAAGACAACACGGTCAGTGATTCGGCGAAGAAGCGGAGCGTCAAGGTGCAGCGCTGGCGGGGCTTGGACGACGTTCCCGGTGACTGGGGACGCAGCGTCGTCACCATCGGCTCGTACGACGGCGTCCACCGCGGTCACCAGCTCATCATGGGCCGCGCCGTGGAGCGCGCCCGTGAACTGGGGCTGCCCTCGGTCGTCGTGACCTTCGACCCGCACCCCAGCGAAGTCGTACGGCCCGGCAGCCACCCGCCGCTGCTGTCCGCCCACCACCGGCGCGCCGAACTGGTCGCGGACCTCGGCGTGGACGCGCTGCTGATCATCCCCTTCACCAGCGAGTTCTCGAAGCTGACGCCGAGCGAATTCGTCAAGACCGTGCTGGTCGAGGGGCTGCACGCCAAGCACGTGGTCGAGGGCCCCAACTTCCGCTTCGGGCACAAGGCGGCGGGCGACGTCGAATTCCTCTCCGCGCTCGGGCTGAAGTACGACTACGAGCTGGAGGTCGTCGACCTCTTCGTGCGCGGTGAGGCGGGCGGCGGCGAGCCGTTCTCCTCCACCCTGACCCGGCGGCTGGTCGGCGAGGGCGACGTCGAGGGCGCCGCCGAGATCCTGGGCCGCCCGCACCGCGTCGAGGGCGTCGTCGTCCGGGGCGCGCAGCGCGGACGCGAACTGGGCTACCCCACCGCCAACGTCGAGACCCTGCCGCACACCGCCATCCCCGCCGACGGCGTTTACGCGGGCTGGCTGCACGTCGACGGCGAGGCCATGCCCGCCGCGATCTCGGTCGGCACCAACCCGACCTTCGACGGCACCGCGCGCACGGTCGAGGCGTACGCGATCGACCGCGTCGGCCTCGACCTGTACGGGCTGCACGTGGCGGTGGACTTCCTCGCCTATCTGCGCGGGATGGAGAAGTTCGACACCATCGACGCGCTGCTGGAGCGGATGGCCGACGACGTGAAGCGGGCCAGGGACCTGGTGGACGCCGCCGACTCGGCCGCCGCCCCGCCCGCGTCCGCGCCCGAGCCCGCGTCCGCGCCGACCGAGCCGTCGCCCGCCGCCGAATAGCCTCGGGCCAGGCCGTTCCACAGCCGCTCTGTCAGTGGTCGCTGCCAGACTTGGCGCATGTCCGAGCAGTACGTACCGTTCTTCGCGAACGTCCAGCTCTCCCCGACGGCGGAGGGTGACGACCGGCCGCCGCTGCCCACCACGGGCAGCGAGCGGGAGATCCTGACCGCCTTCCTCGACTGGCACCGCGCGACCTTCGAGCTGAAGTGCCGGGGCGTGGCCGCGGCCCGGCTGTCGGACCGGGCGATACCCCCGTCCGGGCTGAGCCTGCACGGCCTCGTACGGCACCTCGCGGGCATCGAGCGGTGGTGGATACGCCAGCACTTCGCGGGCGAGGACCTGCCGATGCTCAACTACTCGGACGAGGACCCCGACCAGGGCTTCGACCGGCTCGACGGGGACGTGGAGGCGGCCTTCGCGGCGTGGCGGGTCGAGCGCAACCGGGCCAGGACCATCGTCGCCGAGGCGCCCTCGCTGGACGCCACCTGCCGTTCGCTGGTCACCGGCAAGGAGATATCGCTGCGCTACATCCTGGTGAATCTCATCGCCGAATACGCCCGGCACAACGGGCACGCCGACCTGCTCAGGGAGCGGATCGACGGCGCGACGGGCCTGTGAGACAGCCACCTGACAGCGTGCGGGCGGGAGCGCGGGGGAGCGCCGGGCCTCAGGTGGGGCGGATCAGCCGGGTCTCGTAGGCGAAGACGACGGCCTGCACACGGTCGCGCAGCTCCAACTTGACCAGAATCCGGCTCAGATGGGTTTTCACCGTCGCCTCCGCCAGGTGCAGCGTGCCCGCGATCTCCGTGTTCGACAGGCCGCGGCCGACCTCCACCAGCACCTCCCGCTCGCGGGCGGTCAGCCGGTTCAGCCGCCCGTCGCCCTCGGAGCCGCCGGCCGCCGAGGGGAGCTGGTGCGCGAAGTTCTCCAGCAGGCGGCGCGTGATGCGCGGTGCCACCACCGCGTCGCCCGCGGCCACCGAGCGGATGGCGCCCAGCAGTTCCTCGGGCAGCGCGTTCTTCAGCAGGAAGCCGGACGCGCCCGCCTTCAGCCCGGCGAAGGCGTATTCGTCCAGGTCGAAGGTGGTCAGGATCAGCACCTTGGAATCCGGGCAGCGCCGTACGATCCGCGTGGTGGCCTCGATGCCGTCGGTGCCGGGCATCCGGACGTCCATCAGCACCACGTCGGGCCGCAGCGACTCCGTGAGCCGCACCGCCTCCGCGCCGTCGCCCGCCTCGCCGACCGGCCGCATGTCGGACTGCGCGTCCAGCACCATCGTGAACGCCATCCGCAGCAACGGCTCGTCGTCCACCAGCAGCACCCTGATCACCCGCCCGCCCCCGTCCTCGTCGGCCCCGCTGTCGTCGGCCCCGCGCCCGTCGTTCCCGCTCCCGCCGGCCGCGGGCTCCGCCGCCCCGCCGGTCATATCGGCTCCGGGGCGCCGAGGACGAGCACCGCCGCGACCCGCCAGCCGCCACCGGGCAGCGGCCCCGCGACCAGCGAACCGCCGTACGCCGCCGCCCGCTCCCGCATGCCGGGTATGCCGTGCCCCGCCGAGGCCGCCGCACCCTCGGCGATCGCGCCGCCGTGCGCGGTGTCGGCCGCCGCGGGGTGCGTGCCCGGGCCGTCGTCGGTGACGGTCACGGTCAGCGCGTCGGGGGCGCAGCCGATCCGCACCTCCGCGCTGGTCCCGGCGGGCGCGTGCTTGAGCGTGTTCGTCAACGCCTCCTGGACCAGCCGGTAGACGGTGAGCTGCGCCGCCACGGGCACCGGGCCCGGATCGCCCGCCACGGACAGCACCGTCGGCAGCCCCGCCGCCCGTACCTGGTCCACCAGCGATTCGAGCTGCGCGATGCCCGGCATCGGATGCCGCAGCGCGTCCGGCTCGTCCGCCCGCAGCACCCCCAGGAAGCGCCGCATGTCCGTGATCGCCTGCCGCCCGGTCGCCGACACCTGCCGCATCGCGGTCGTCGCCCGCTCGGGGGTGCGCTGCTGCGCGAAGACCGCACCGTCCGCGAGCGCCACCATCACCGACAGATTGTGCGTCACGATGTCGTGCATCTCCCGTGCGATCCTGGCCCGTTCGTCGGCCACCGCCAACTGCGCCCGCTGGTCGCGCTCCCGCTCCAGCCGCACCGCCCGGTCCTCCAGAAAGGCCAGACGGTCACGGCGGCTGCGCATGTTCACACCGAAGACCGCCGCCGCGACGGCCATCGCCGACAGCGAGACGAAGGTCCCCGCGCTCCGGTCGTGCATCGCCCAGCTCACCGTGGCCAGGACGACCCCGACCTCCAGCACGCCGAAGGCCATCATCAGCCGCCGCCGGTCGCAGTACGCGGCCACCGTGTAGAGCGCCACCAGCAGCGCCACGTCGGCCGGGACCTGGAAGTCCAGCAGCCACTGCACGAAGGCCGTCGCCGCGATGCAGGCGAAGACCGCGAGCGGCGCCCGCCGCCGCCACACCAACGGCGCCGTGAGCCCCGCCCCCAGCGCCAGGAACGGCACCGGATCGTCCCGCAGCGCCGCCCGCGCCAGCATGCTGAGACCCACGTAGAGCGTGGCGGCGAACAGCCCGTCCACCACCATCGGGGGCAGCCGCCGTCCCACCCGCCGTCGGGCCCGCCCGGCCAGCGCCCGCCACGCGGGGGCCGGTCCGGTAGCAGCCGATCGCATGGGCGACGTGCCGGTGCCCATGGGACCAGTGCTCAAGGGGACCGTCGCGCCGGTGTCCGCGGACGCCGGTCCCGGCTGCCGCGGGGCGTTCCCCTGGGCAGCCGGGTCCTGTGCCGTCGCGGTGGACGGCAGCGGGTACGTCATCGCGTCCTCGTCACGCCGTCGTCACGCGTCGCGCCGCTTGAGCAGCACCGCCGCGCCCGCGAGCGCCACCGCCGCGTAGAGACAGAACACCAGGAACCCCGTCCAGGGCGCGAGGCTCGTGGCGTCCTGGTGCAGCGAGATCAGCGACTGTCCCGCGTTGCTCGGCAGGTACTTGTTGATGTGGTCGGCCCACGAGGTGGGCAGCGCCTCGGCGAGCACCGGCAGGACGAGCAGCAGGCCGAAGACGGTGGCGATACCGCCCGCCGTGTTGCGGACCAGGGCGCCTATCGCGACGCCCAGCAGCCCCACGACCGTCAGGTACAGGCCCGCGCCCAGCACCATCCGGGTCACGCCGGGGTCGCTCAGCGAGGTGCCGATGTGCCGGGAGGACAGCAGCGCCTGACCGACCAGGAAGGCGATCAGCGCGCCCGCCGTCATCACCACCCAGGTCACCGCCGCGTACAGCCCGGCCTTCGCCCACAGCACCGGCAGCCGCCGCGGCACCGCGGACAGCGACGCCCTGATCATGCCGGTCGCGTACTCACCGGTGATCATCAGGACACCGAGCACACCGACCGCGAGCTGCGCGAGGAAGAAGCCGCGCAGACTGGTCAGCGCGGGCTCGAAGTCGGCCCGCTCGTGCGGCGACATGTGCGGCCAGCGGTTCGCGGTGACCGCGCAGAACAGCGCGCCGAAACCGATCAGCGCGACCATGCCCGCGATCAGCGTGTAGAAGGTGGACCGCAGCGTCCGCAGCTTGATCCACTCGGAGTGCAGCACGCGGGCGAGGGTGACCTCGCCGCGCGGCGCGGTCCGCCGCGCCTCGGGAGTCTCCGGCGCCTTGTCGATGGTGGCAGTGCTCATGCCGCCTGTCCTTCCCGCTCGCGCACGGGCGCCGGTGCCTGGTACTCCACGGCATCCCTGGTCAGTTCCATGAACGCCTCTTCCAACGACGCCTGCTGCGGCGTCAGTTCGGCCAGCGCGACGCCCTGGTCGGCCGCGATCCGGCCGATCCGGTCGCTGCTGAGCCCGGTCACCTCCAGCACACCGCGCTCCACCGACGCCACCGACACATCGGGGCCCGCCAGCAGCTTCCGCAGCCGCTCCGCCTCGTCGGTCCGCACCCGCACCGACGTCCCCGCCGCGGCCCGCACGAATTCCTCCACCGACGTGTCGGCGATCAGCCGCCCCCGCCCGATGACGATCAAGTGCTCGGCGGTCAGCGCCATTTCGGACATCAGGTGGGAGGAGAGCAGGACCGTACGGCCCTCCGCCGCCTGGTCCTTGAGGAGATTGCGGATCCAGAGGATGCCCTCCGGGTCCAGGCCGTTGACCGGCTCGTCCAGCACCAGCGTCGCCGGGTCGCCCAGCAGCGCGCTCGCGATGCCGAGGCGCTGCCCCATGCCGAGCGAGAAACCGCCGACCCGCTTGCGGGCCACCTCGCCCAGACCCACGATGTCGATCACCTCGTCCACCCGGCGGCGCGGAATCCCCGTGGTGGCGGCCAGCGACAACAGGTGGTTGTACGCGCTCCTGCCGGTGTGGATGGCGCGCGCCTCCAGCATCGCGCCCACCTCGTGCAGTGGCGCGCGGTGCTCCGCGTACTGCTTGCCGTTGACGGTGACACCGCCCGACGTCGGCGCGTCCAGGCCCAGGATCATCCGCATCGTGGTCGATTTCCCCGCGCCGTTGGGGCCGAGGAATCCGGTCACCACGCCGGGCCGGACGGTGAAACTGAGGTCGGACACGGCGGTGCGCTCGCCGTACCGTTTGGTCAGGGCGTGGGCTTCGATCATCGGATCGTCCTCGGCGGTGCGTCAGCGGGAAGGGATGATTCCATCCTTGTTCCCCGCGCCCGCCGCGGCGACGGTCCACGGGCGGATTCCCGCCCCGCCCGCGTGCGCCTCCGGGGGGACGCCCCGTACACCAACTGTTGTACGCGCCGCCCGGCCGCCGCTGCGGCCGGGGACGACCAGGGCCGCCACCAGCGACAACGCGTGGTGGCGGCCCCTGTGTCCGCGCTGTGCGCCCGTGCGGGCCCGCCTGCCCCCGGCTACTGCGGGGCGGGCGGCGGCGGGTAGCCGTACCCCGGCGGGAGCTGCGGCGCCTGCGGGTTCTGCGGATCCTGCGGCGGCCCGCCGTACGGCTGCTCGCCCTGCGGCGGCGCGGGCTGCTGCGGCCACCCCTGCTGCGGCTGCGGGGCCTGGGGTTGCGGCGACTGCGGCTGGAAGGGCGCGGGCGTCGCCTGCTGGCCCGGCGGGTACGGCTGCGGAGCCTGCGGCGGACCGCCGTACGCACCGGGCTGGCCGGGCTGTCCCGGCTGACCCGCCTGACCCGGCGCCGGGTAACCGCCGTGCTGCGGTGCCGGATAGCCGCCCTGCTGCGGTTGCTGGGGCTGCGGCGGCGGAGGGTAACCGCCCTGCTGCGGCGGTGGCGGCGCGGGGAAACCGCCCTGCGGAGCGGCGTAGGGGCCGTAGCCGGGACCGGCCTGGCCGCCGCCCTGGACCGGCATCGGCGGCGCCTGGTGCGGCGGCGGGTTGACCCCGTCGGCCGTCCACAGCCCCTGCGCCTGCTGGGCCCGCGTGAAGTCCTCCGCGACCATCGCCGACAGGTTGAAGTACGCCTCGCGGGTCTTGGGCCGCATCATGTCGAGGTCGACCTCCGCGCCCGCGGCGAGGTGTTCGTCGAAGGGCACCACCTGGACACCGCGGCAGCGGGTCTGGAAGTGCGCCACGATGTCGTCGACCTTGATCATCTTGCCGGTCTCCCTGACCCCCGAGATGACCGTGATGCTCCGCGACACCAACTCCGCGTACCCGTGCGCCGACAGCCAGTCCAGCGTGGTGCTCGCGCTGGACGCGCCGTCCACCGACGGCGTCGACACGATGATCAACTGGTCGGCCAGGTCGAGGACTCCGCGCATCGCGCTGTACAGCAGACCGGTGCCGGAGTCCGTGAGGATCACCGGGTACTGGCGGCCCAGCACGTCTATCGCCCGCCGGTAGTCCTCGTCGCTGAACGCCGTCGAGACCGCCGGGTCCACGTCGTTCGCGATGATCTCGAGCCCCGACGTCGCCTGCGAGGTGAACCGGCGGATGTCCATGTAGCTGTTGAGGTACGGGATCGCCTGCACGAGGTCGCGGATCGTCGCCCCCGTCTCGCGCCGCACCCGGCGGCCGAGGGTGCCCGCGTCCGGGTTGGCGTCGATCGCCAGGATCTTGTCCTGCCGCTCGGAGGCCAGCGTCGAGCCCAGCGCGGTCGTCGTGGTCGTCTTGCCCACGCCGCCCTTGAGGCTGATCACCGCGATCCGGTAGCACGACAGCACCGGCGTACGGATCAGCTCCAGCTTCCGCTGCCGCTCCGCCTCCTCCTTCTTGCCGCCGATCTTGAACCGCGACGGCTGCGCGTTCGCGCCCGCGCGCTTCGCCTTCGGCGGATTGCGCAGCAGCCGGTCCGACGACAGCTCCACGGCCGCCGTGTAGCCGAGCGGCGTGCCGCCCTGCGTCGTGGGCTGCCGCTGGTCGGGCCTGACGGTGGGCCAGCCGCCCATCCGCGGGTCGGCCGGTGCCTGCGGCTGCGGCTGCGGAGGCGGAGGCTGCGGGGCCTGCTGCTGACCCTGCGGGTCGGGCCGCGCGGGCTGCTGCGGCTGCCCCGGCTGCGGGAAGCCGTAACCGCCCTGCTGCGGCAGCGGCTGAAGCGGCGCCGCCTGGTCCTGGCCCGGCTGCGCGTGCTGCGGGAAGCCGTAACCGCTGCCCTGCGCGGGACCCGCGCCCTGCTGCGGCGCCACCGGCTCGTGCGGCAGTCCCGACGGTACGGGGCCCGCCGTGTACGGCTGCGGCCCGCCCTGCGGCGGCGCTCCGAAGCCGGTCGGCGCGGGCAGATTCCGCTCCGGGGTGTCCTGCGGCACCGCGTCGTTCGGCTCGGGCACCGCGTCCTGCGGCTCCGGTGCCTGCGGCGGCTGGACCTGAGCGGGCGCCGGGACCGGGGCGTGCGGCGCCGCGGGCGGCGGGAAGCCGTACCCCTGGCCCTGCGGCGCGTCCGGCGTCCCCGCGACCGGCGCGGGCGGCTGCGTTTGAGGCTGAGGCTGCGACTGCGGGTGGGGCTGCGGCTGCGCGTAGCCGGTCGGCGGCACGGGCTGGCCCGGTTGCTGGACCGGGCCCGGCTGCGCGGCGGCCGGGGGCTCCTGACGGGCCGGGAGGTTCACCGGCTGTCCGGTCGGCGGCGGGAAGCTGTGCAACGGCGCCGCCGCCGCAGGACCCGAATTCCCCTGCTGCGCGGGCCCGGCGGGCGCCGCGGGCGGGAAGCCGTAACCCTGTTGGGGTGCGGGCGGGTTGGGGCCGCCGGGGTGCAGGGGTGCGGCCGGTGGTGCGGCGGGGGCGTCGGCTGCCGGGGGGAAGCCGTAGCCCTGTTGGGGTGCGGGCGGGTTGGGCCCGCCGGGGTGCAGCGGCGCTGCCGGTGGTGCGGCGGGCTCGCCGGTCGGCGGGGGGAAGCCGTAACCCTGTTGCGGGGCAGGGGGGTTGGGGCCGCCGGGGTGCAAGGGGGCGGCCGGAGGTGCCGCCGGAGCGTTGGCCGCCGGGGGATTGCCGTAGCCCTGTTGGGGTGCGGGCGGGTTGGGGCCGCCCGGGTGCAGGGGCGCGGCGGGTGCGTCGGCGGCGGGCGGGAAACCGTACCCCTGTCGCGGGGCGGCCGGGGAGCTGTCCGGGGCGGGGTGCGAAGGCTCCGCGCGCTCGAAGTCCGGGGGGAGCGGCGGTACGGGGCCGCGCGGTGCGCCGGGCGCCCACGGGAGTGCGTCCGCCGCGCCGGGCAGCGGCACCCAGACCGGGGCACGAGGCGCGGCCGGGGCCTCCTCGGCCTCGGGCTCCGACGGCGCCGACGGCTTCGCGGTAGCGGTAGCGGCAGGGGCAGCGGGCGCGGGCGCGGCGGGCTTGGCCTCCGCAGGCTCGTCATCGGCGGCGGACGAGGACGTAGAAGACGTAGAAGAGGACGTAGGAGAGGAGACGGCCGGCTCCGGCGGCTTCCGCTTGCCGGCCTCGCGCTCCTCGACCTCCCGCCGCAACGCGGCGGCGGAGAAGCGCACCGTGGCGTCGGGCGCGCCGTCCTCGCGGCCCCCGAAAGCGGGGAATCCCGAACCGCCGGGCGTACCGGACCCCGACGCGGAAGCCCGTACCGGCTCCGGCTCCGACGTGGCCGCGGCCTCCGCCGCAGGCGCGGACTCGGGCTCCCGCTTCGCCGCACCTTCCGAGCGGTCCGAGCGGTCCGAGCCGTCCGAACGGTCCGCGCCCGCCGACGCGCGCGCGGGCTCGCCCGCCGACTCGGCCGACGCGGCGCGCGGAACCGGGATCGACGGTACGGCCGCGGCCGACCAGGACGGTTCGGCCGCCGACGCCGAAGGACCGGGCGTGGGCAGGGGCAGCGACGGCACGGCGGCGGCGGACCACGACGACTCCGACGACTCCGACGAACCCGCCGCGTCACCCGTCAGCCCCGCCCCCGGCTCGGAGCCGGGAACAGAAGCAGGGGAGGAACCTGCGGCACCCGTATCCGGGCGCCGGTCCGACCGCGCGCCCGTCTGCGGACCCGAGCCCGTGAAGGACCCCGAATCCGTGACAGGAACGGAACCGGAATCGGCGCCAGCGCCGGAATCCGAGCCGCTGTCCGCCGCCTCATCGGCGTCGTCGGCGTCCGCGGAGCCGCCCGCGTCCCCCATGTACCAGGCGGGCGCCGCGTCGCCCAGGCTGAACTCACCCGTGTAGTCGGCGTCGCCCCGGTCCTCGACAGGGCCGGCCCCGCCCACGCGGCTGTCGTCCCGATCGCTGCTCACAATGCCTCCTGGTCTGCTGCTTCACCGTGTCCCCGCGACGAGTCCGGCCCGTAAAAAGCCGCTCGTCGGCGCGGGACACCGTCGCGGGACCGCACCGCTGCGCGCATACCCACGCATCCCATGTCCGATCCCCCTCCCCGTCAGGGGCAAGACTAATCGTCGGTAGCCTTCCGATGTCAGGCCCGCCCTCATGGGTGAGTGCCCCTCGCACACCACCCTCACGCGCCGGGCGGCGTCCCCGCCCGCGCCCGGAGATGACCCGCGGGTAAGCGGACCGCCGCGGGCTGGTACTCTGGGTGACGGTCACGTGTGTGTACACACCCCGTGATCCCGCGCCTCGCGAGTCAACGAAGCATCCCCCGCGATGAATACCGGGGGCGCTCGGAGGCCACTGATACCTGAGGAGTCCGTATGTCGCTCGACGTCGAGACGAAGAAGCAGATCATCGCCGAGTTCGGTACCAAGGAGGGCGACACGGGCTCCCCCGAGGTCCAGGTCGCTCTGCTCTCGCGCCGTATCTCGGACCTGACCGAGCACCTCAAGACCCACAAGCACGACCACCACTCGCGTCGTGGTCTGCTGATCCTGGTCGGCCAGCGCCGCCGTCTGCTGCAGTACCTGGCCAAGAAGGACATCACGCGCTTCCGTGAGCTCCGCGAGCGCCTCGGCATCCGTGCCGGCGCCGCGGGCGTTCGCTAAGACGCCGTGGAGGGGGAGCGGTACCCGCGAGTCGGGGCCGCTCCCCCTTTGCCGTATACGCGATACGCGCCGTGTACGGCGAAGCATCGCCGTAGTGGCCATATACGCGCCGAGCGACGAAGCGCGCACATGAAGTGCGTGATGTCTCCGTCGTCTGGTGCAATGGTTATCAAGTATGAGGAGGAGCGTCCTCCTGATCGCCGAACAGCCGGTCCTCGGTAGTGGCCTCCGGAAGACACACGCCCCGGAGGCTTCGATCGAAGACCGGCACCGGTAACAGGACGCCCCTCCACCGATGGCCCGCCAGGGAAACGCCCTGCGGGCATGGACGAGGAGAATCCCCATAGTGGAGAACGAGACCCACTACGCCGAAGCCGTTATCGACAACGGCACGTTCGGCACCCGCACCATCCGCTTCGAGACGGGCCGCCTGGCCCGTCAGGCCGCCGGCTCCGCCGTGGCCTACCTGGACGACGACACCATGGTGCTGTCGGCCACCAGCGCCTCGAAGCAGCCCAAGGAGCACTTCGACTTCTTCCCCCTCACGGTGGACGTCGAGGAGCGCATGTACGCGGCCGGCCGGATCCCCGGTTCCTTCTTCCGCCGCGAGGGCCGCCCCTCCGAGGACGCGATCCTCACCTGCCGGCTGATCGACCGCCCGCTGCGCCCGTCCTTCGTCAAGGGCCTGCGCAACGAGATCCAGGTCGTCTGCACGGTCATGGCGCTCAACCCCGACCACCTGTACGACGTGGTCGCGATCAACGCCGCCTCCTGCTCCACGCAGCTCGCGGGCCTGCCCTTCTCCGGCCCGATCGGCGGCGTCCGCGTCGCCCTCATCAAGGGCCAGTGGGTCGCGTTCCCGACCCACAGCGAGCTCGAGGACGCCGTCTTCGACATGGTCGTCGCGGGCCGCACCCTCGAGGACGGCGACGTCGCGATCATGATGGTGGAGGCCGAGGCCACCGCCAAGACGATCCAGCTCGTGGCGGGCGGCGCCGAGGCGCCGACCGAGGAGATCGTGGCCGCGGGCCTCGAAGCCGCCAAGCCGTTCATCCGGACGCTCTGCAAGGCGCAGTCCGAGCTGGCCGCCAAGGCCGCCAAGCCCACCGGCGAGTTCCCGATCTTCCTGGACTACCAGGAGGACGTGTTCGAGGCCCTGGAGTCCGCCGTCACCGGCGAGCTGGCCCAGGCGCTCACCATCCCCGGCAAGCAGGCCCGTGAGGCCGAGCTGGACCGCGTCAAGGGTCTGGCCGCCGAGAAGCTCCTCCCGCAGTTCGAGGGCCGCGAGAAGGAGATCTCCGCCGCGTACCGCTCGCTGACCAAGAAGCTGGTCCGCCAGCGCGTCATCAAGGACAAGGTCCGCATCGACGGCCGCGGCGTGACGGACATCCGTACGCTGGCCGCCGAGGTCGAGGCCATCCCGCGCGTGCACGGCTCCGCGCTGTTCGAGCGTGGCGAGACCCAGATCCTGGGCGTCACCACCCTCAACATGCTCCGCATGGAGCAGCAGCTCGACACCCTGGCGCCCGAGACCCGCAAGCGCTACATGCACAACTACAACTTCCCGCCGTACTCGGTCGGCGAGACCGGCCGCGTGGGCTCGCCCAAGCGCCGCGAGATCGGCCACGGCGCGCTCGCCGAGCGCGCCCTGATCCCGGTCCTGCCGACCCGCGAGGAGTTCCCCTACGCGATCCGTCAGGTCTCCGAGGCGCTCGGCTCCAACGGCTCCACGTCGATGGGCTCGGTCTGCGCCTCCACCATGTCGCTGCTGAACGCCGGTGTGCCGCTCAAGGCCCCCGTCGCCGGTATCGCCATGGGCCTGATCTCGCAGGAGATCGACGGCGAGACGCACTACGTGGCGCTCACCGACATCCTCGGCGCCGAGGACGCGTTCGGCGACATGGACTTCAAGGTCGCCGGCACGAAGAACTTCGTGACCGCGCTCCAGCTCGACACCAAGCTCGACGGCATCCCCGCCTCCGTGCTGGCCGCCGCGCTGAAGCAGGCCCGTGACGCCCGCCTCCACATCCTCGATGTGATGAACGAGGCCATCGACGTCCCGGACGAGATGTCCCCCAACGCCCCGCGGATCATCAGCATCAAGATCCCCGTGGACAAGATCGGCGAGGTCATCGGCCCCAAGGGCAAGATGATCAACCAGATCCAGGAGGACACCGGCGCCGACATCTCCATCGAGGACGACGGCACCGTGCTGATCGGCGCCACCGAGGGCTCGCAGGCCGAGGCGGCCCGCGCGGTGATCAACCAGATCGCCAACCCGACGATGCCCGAGGTCGGCGAGCGCTACCTGGGCACGGTCGTGAAGACGACCACCTTCGGCGCGTTCGTCTCGCTGATGCCCGGCAAGGACGGCCTGCTGCACATCTCGCAGATCCGTAAGCTCGCCGGCGGCAAGCGCGTCGAGAACGTCGAGGACGTTCTCGGTGTGGGCGCCAAGGTGCAGGTCGAGATCGCCGAGATCGACCAGCGCGGCAAGCTCTCGCTGATCCCGGTCATCGAGGGCGAAGACGACGCCGAGGACGCGAAGGACGAGTCGGAGAAGTGACGACCCGCTCCACCGCAGTGACGGCCCGCCCCTCCACCAAGGGGCGGGCCGTCCGCACGCGGACCCTGCTCCCGGGCACCGACGGCATCGGCACCGTACGGCGCAGCGTCCTGCCCGGCGGGCTGCGCGTCGTCACCGAGACGCTGCCCACCGTCCGTTCCGCCACCTTCGGCATCTGGGCGGCCGTCGGCTCCCGCGACGAGACCCCGGTGCTCAACGGCGCCACCCACTACCTGGAGCACCTGCTCTTCAAGGGCACGGAGCGCCGCAGCGCACTGGACATCTCCGCGGCCGTGGACGCGGTCGGCGGCGAGATGAACGCCTTCACGTCCAAGGAGTACACCTGCTACTACGCGCGGGTGCTCGACACCGATCTGCCGCTGGCCATCGACGTGGTCTGCGACATGCTCACCGGGTCGCTGATCCGCCAGGAGGACATCGACGCCGAACGCGGCGTCATCCTGGAGGAGATCGCGATGACCGAGGACGACCCCGGCGACCAGGTGCACGACCTGTTCACCACCGCGATGCTCGGCGACACCCCGCTCGGTCGCCCCGTCCTCGGCACCGTCGAGACCATCAACGCGCTCACCCGCGACCAGGTCGCCCGCTTCTACAAGCGGCACTACGACCCCACGCGGCTCGTCGTCGCCGCCGCGGGCAACGTCGACCACGCGGCCGTCGTCCGCCAGGTCCGCCGCGCCTTCGAGAACGCGGGCGCCCTGCACGACCCGGACGCCGTCCCGATGGCGCCGCGCTCCGGCAGCCGTACGCTCCGCGCCGCGGGCCACCTCGAACTGCTCGACCGGCGCACCGAGCAGGCCCATGTCGTCCTCGGCATGCCCGGCCTGTCGCGCAACGACGACCGGCGCTGGGCGCTCAGCGTGCTCAACACCGCGCTCGGCGGCGGCATGAGCTCCCGGCTCTTCCAGGAAGTGCGCGAGAAGCGCGGCCTGGCCTACTCGGTGTACTCCTACACCTCGTCCTTCGCGGACTGCGGCCTCTTCGGCGTCTACGCGGGCTGCCAGCCGCGCCGGGTGCCGGAAGTGCTCAAGATCTGCCGGGACGAGCTGCACCAGGTCGCGGAACACGGCCTGACCGACGAGGAGATCGGCCGCGCGATCGGCCAGCTCTCCGGCTCCACGGTGCTCGGTCTCGAGGACACCGGCGCGCTGATGAACCGGCTCGGCAAGAGCGAGCTGTGCTGGGGCGAGCAGTTGTCCGTCGACGACCTGCTCGGCCGGATCGCCGCGGTGACCCCGGACGACGTACGCGCGGTGGCCCGCGATGTACTGGGCCAGCGGCCGTCGCTGGCCGTCATAGGGCCGCTCAAGGAGAAGCAGAGCGCGCGCCTGCGCGAGGCGCTCGCGTAGCGGACCGGCTCGCGGGAGCCGCGGCGCGCGTGCCGTCAACCGATGTGAGATGCGAAGGACGAGGACAGGACAACGATGAGCAAGCTCCGTGTGGCCGTCATCGGCGCCAAGGGCCGGATCGGATCAGAGGCGGCACGCGCGGTCGAGGCGGCCGACGACCTCGACCTCGTCGCGGCGATCGACCGCGACGACCGGCTGGAGACACTGACCGAGTCCGGTACGCAGGTCGCCGTGGACCTGACGCACCCCGACGCCGTCATGGGCAATCTGGAGTTCTGCGTCGGCCACGGCATCCACGCCGTGGTCGGCACCACCGGCTGGACCCCGCAACGGCTCGACACCCTGCGCGGCCGGCTCGCCGCCTCGCCCGCCACCGGAGTGCTCATCGCGCCGAACTTCTCCATCGGCGCCGTCCTCACCATGCGCTTCGCCCAGCAGGCCGCCCGCTGGTTCGAGAGCGTCGAGGTCATCGAGCTGCACCACAACCGGAAGGCGGACGCCCCCAGCGGCACCGCCACCCGTACCGCGCAGCTCATCGCCGCCGCTCGCGCGGAGGCGGGCCGCGCCCCGCAGGAGGACCCCACCACCCACGCCCTGGACGGCGCCCGCGGCGCGGACGTCGACGGCGTCCCGGTGCACTCGGTACGGCTGCGCGGCCTGCTCGCCCACCAGGAAGTGCTCTTCGGCGACACCGGCGAGACCCTCACCATCCGGCACGACTCGCTGCACCACAGCAGCTTCATGCCGGGCATCCTGCTCGCGGCCCGTACCGTGCCCGGTGTCCCCGGCCTCACCTTCGGCCTGGAACACTTCCTCTCGGACGACCACCGCGCGCTTCAGCCGGACGAGGGCTGACGCGGAGGACCGAACCGGAGGACGGAAACCGAAATGCGCGCCAAACTCAGCTACGCCGTGTCCGCGGTCGTGCTGGTCTTCTACTTCGTGCTGGTTGGCGACCGCGGGGTGCTGCTCATCGCGGACGGCCGCCCGGTCACCGTCGTCTTCGGCGTCGCCGTGCTCGTCCTGCCGCTGATCGGCGCCTGGTTCCTCTGGCACACCACCCAGTTCGCCCGCCACGCCGGACGGCTTGGCCGCGAACTGGAGGCCGAGGGCGGCCTGCCCGTGGACGAACTGGTCCGTACGCCCAGCGGCCGGATCGACCGCGACTCGGCCGACGCGGTGTTCGCCAAGCGGCAGGCCGAGACGGAGGCCGCGCCGGACGACTGGCGCAACTGGTTCCGGCTCGCCGTCGCGTACTTCGACGCACGCGACACCCCGCGGGCCCGCAAGGCGATGCAGCGGGCCATCGCGCTGCACGACGGGCGCGAGGTGCGCGAGCGGGTCTAGGCGGGCCGCGACCGGGCGCGACTCCTCATACGGGTGTGCCCGGTCGATTTCATCCGGCCGTGCACCCGGGAGGGTGAAGCTGAGCGCGGCTCAGCGCAGTTCGGCGGCCCAGCCCTCGATGGCGTCGGCGGCGAGGTCGAACGCCTCGACCCGGCCGAGGAAGTCCGCGTTGTGGTCGGTCAGCATCGGCCGCAGCGGACGGCCGCCGCGCCGGGTGATCACCAGTGCCTGACCCTGCACACTGCGCGGCAGCCCCAGCACCCGCACCGGCTGCTGGGCCGTGCGCACCGAGACCACCTGGCTCCACGACACCGTCGAGGTGGAGAAGAACTCCACCTGGCGCAGGCCCTTCCCGCTCACCCACACACCCACGCGCAGCAGCCGCAGGGTGACCGCGATGATCACGAACGCCGAGAGCAGGCACGTGACGCCGCCCTGCCCGCTTCCCGCGGCGACCATGATCAGCGCGGCGAACAGCAGGTACGAGGCGAAGACCAGCAGCAGCGCCGCGGTCGCGACCCGCCACGGTCCTGGACGGTAGGGCCGCATCCAGCGGTCCTGGTCGGCGTGCGGCAGCGCACGTCCGGGCGTGAACTCATCGACGAAGGCGGTGGTGGAATTGTGGGGGAGGGACACGCGGGGAATCCTCTTCGGGTCTCCGGCAGCTTCCGGCACGAGCGGGCTATGACGGGTGAGGCTAGCCGCCGTGCGGCGCCGCGGCTACCTCGGGTCGTCCGATCGGCCCTGGCCCGCCCGACGAACGCTGTCATACGGAGCGAATAGGCTGGCGCCGCACGGCAGAACAGCCGCCCGACCGCACACCGGCTCAACCGCACACCAGCTCAACCGCACAGCCGCCAAGCAGGAAGGACCTCGGGTGCCGACCGAGACCACCACCGGGACCACCGTCCCCGTCCAGTTCCGCGACGACGTGACCGTCGACCTCGTCAAGCACAGCGCCTCTGACGGCGACGTCCTGTGGGCGGCCCGGGTCTCCACCGCCGGAGAGCAGTCCCTCGAAGAGCTGACCAAGGACCCCGAGCGCTCCAAGGGCCTGATCAACTACCTGATGCGCGACCGCCACGGCAGCCCCTTCGAGCACAACTCCATGACCTTCTTCATCAGCGCCCCGATCTTCGTCTTCCGCGAGTTCATGCGCCACCGCGTCGGCTGGTCGTACAACGAGGAGTCCGGGCGTTACCGCGAGTTGCAGCCGGTGTTCTACGTGCCGGGGCCCGAGCGGAAGCTGGTGCAGCAGGGGCGGCCGGGGAAGTACGAGTTCGTGCACGGCACCGCGGAGCAGCACGAGGCGGTGCGGGGGGCGATGGAGGAGTCGTACGCGCATTCGTACGCGGCGTACCAGGAAATGCTGGCGGCCGGGGTGGCCAGGGAAGTGGCGCGGGCGACGCTGCCGGTCGGGTTGTTCTCGTCGATGTACGCGACGTGCAACGCGCGCTCGCTGATGCACTTCCTGGGGCTGCGGACGCAGCACGAACTGGCGGCCACGCCGTCGTTCCCGCAGCGGGAGATCGAGATGGTGGGGGAGCGGATGGAAGCCGCGTGGGCGGGTCTGATGCCGCTGACACACGCGGCGTTCAACGCGAACGGCCGGGTGGCACCGTAACGGCCGGAACCGATCGGCGCGACCGCAGTCAAATGTCCGAAGTGTTCAGATTGCAGGCATTCGTGAAGTTCATCTAGGCTGCTGAAACGGACTCCGGCGTTGCTTGAACCCCCGAGCAGGCACCGCCGGAGTCCTTTGCGCAGGTCCCGAGGCTGCATGCCCGTACACACACCGAGTAGCGTGGACCCATGGCTCCGACCTCCACCCCCACGGCCCCCTTCGGGCGGGTCCTGACCGCAATGGTCACGCCGTTCACCGCGGACGGCGCCCTCGATCTCGACGGCGCGCAACGGCTCGCCGCCCACCTCGTGGACGCCGGGAACGACGGTCTCGTCGTCAACGGCACGACCGGGGAGTCGCCCACCACGAGCGACACGGAGAAAGCCCGGCTCGTACGGGCCGTCGTGGAAGCCGTCGGAGACCGCGCCTTCGTCGTCGCCGGAGCCGGCACCAACGACACCCGGCACAGCGCGGAACTGGCCCGCCAGGCGGAAAGCGCCGGCGCCCACGCCCTGCTCGCGGTGACGCCGTACTACAACAAGCCCCCGCAGGAGGGCCTGTACCGGCACTTCACCGCCATCGCCGACGCCACCGGGCTGCCCGTCATGCTCTACGACATCCCCGGCCGCAGCGGCGTCCCCATCGACACCGAGACCATCGTCCGGCTGGCCGAACACCCCCGGATCGTCGCCAACAAGGACGCCAAGGGCGACCTCGGCGCCGCGAGCTGGGCGATGTCCCGCAGCGGCCTGGCCTGGTACTCGGGCGACGACATGCTCAATCTGCCGCTGCTCTCCATCGGAGCCGCCGGCTTCGTCTCCGTCGTCGGCCACCTGGTCTCCGCCGAACTGCGTGCGCTCCTCGACGCGTACACCAGCGGCGACGTCACCAAGGCCGCCGAGATCCACCAGCGACTGCTGCCGGTCTACACCGGCATGTTCCGCGCCCAGGGCGTCATCACCACCAAGACCGCCCTCGCGCTGCGCGGACTGCCCGCCGGTCCTCTCCGGCTCCCCCTCGTGGAGCTGGACCAGGCCGCCACCGAACAGCTCAGGAGGGATCTCGCCGCAGGCGGGGTAGACCTCTGACCACAGACTTCACAACTTAATAGGTCCGAACACGCACAACCGCACAACCGAACGACTGCACAACCGCACAGCCGAAAGACCGCACAGCCGACGATGCGCACTGCCGCATACGCACGGAAAACACGATGTCACGCGCGCCGCGACCCAGGAGGGTCCGGCGGCGCGCGTGGTAGGGAGAGACTTTTGAGCCATCCGCACCCCGAACTCGGCCCCCCGCGGACCCTGCCCGACGGCGGCCTCCGGATCACCCCGCTCGGCGGCCTCGGAGAAATCGGCCGCAATATGACGGTCTTCGAATTCGGCGGCAAGCTGCTGATCGTCGACTGCGGAGTGCTCTTCCCCGAGGAAGAGCAGCCCGGCGTCGACCTGATCCTGCCGGACTTCACCTCCATCAGGGACCGCCTCGACGACGTCGTCGGCGTGATCCTGACCCACGGCCACGAGGACCACATCGGCGCCGTCCCCTTCCTCCTGCGGGAGAAGGACGACATCCCGCTGATCGGCTCCAAGCTGACCCTCGCCCTGATCGAGGCCAAGCTCCAGGAGCACCGCATCCGGCCGTACGTGCTGGAGGTCAAGGAGGGCGAGCGCGAGCGCATCGGCCCCTTCGACTGCGAATTCGTCGCCGTCAACCACTCCATCCCGGACGCGCTGGCCGTCGCCATCCGCACTCCGGCGGGCATGGTCGTCGTCACGGGCGACTTCAAGATGGACCAGCTCCCGCTGGACGGCCGCCTGACCGACCTGCCGACCTTCGCGCGGCTCGGCGAGGAAGGCATCGACCTGCTCCTCGCGGACTCCACCAACGCCGAGGTCCCCGGCTTCGTCGCACCCGAGCGGGACATCTCGCAGGTGCTCAGGCAGACCTTCGCCAAGGCGGACAAGCGGATCATCGTGGCGAGCTTCGCCAGCCACGTCCACCGCATCCAGCAGGTCCTGGACGCCGCGCACGAACGCGGCCGCAAGGTGGCCTTCGTCGGCCGCTCGATGGTCAGGAACATGGGCATCGCCCGAGACCTGGGCTACCTCAAGGTGCCCAGCGGTCTCGTCGTGGACGTCAAGGTCCTCGACGACCTGCCCGACGAGAAGGTCGTCCTCGTCTGCACCGGCTCCCAGGGCGAGCCGATGGCCGCCCTGTCCCGGATGGCGAACCGCGACCACCAGATCCGGATCGTCGAGGGCGACACCGTCATCCTCGCGTCCTCCCTCATCCCGGGCAACGAGAACGCGGTCTACCGCGTGATCAACGGCCTCACCCGATGGGGTGCCAACGTTGTCCACAAGGGCAACGCCAAGGTCCACGTCTCCGGCCACGCCTCGGCCGGCGAACTGCTGTACTTCTACAACATCTGCAAGCCGCGCAATCTGATGCCGATCCACGGCGAATGGCGACACCTGCGCGCCAACGCCGATCTCGGCCAGCTCACCGGCATCCCCAAGAACCGCTGCGTCATCGCGGAGGACGGCGTGGTCGTCGACCTCATCGACGGCGTCGCCAAAATCGCGGGCAAGGTCCAGGCCGGTTACGTGTACGTCGACGGTCTCTCCGTCGGCGACATCACGGAGTCGTCGCTGAAGGACCGCCGCATCCTCGGGGAAGAAGGCATCGTCTCGGTCTTCGTGGTGGTCGACTCGACCACCGGCAAGATCGTCGGCGGCCCGAACATCCATGCCCGCGGTTCGGGTATCGAGGACGACGCATTCGCCGCCGTCATCCCCAAGATCGAGGAGGGGCTGTCCCGTTCGGCCTCCGACGGGGTGATGGAAGCACGCCAGATCCAGCAGCTCATCCGCCGCTCGGTCGGCAAATGGGTCTCCGACACCTACCGTCGGCGACCGATGATCCTCCCTGTGGTGGTTGAGGTCTGACGCCTCGTCAACCACTGGACCAGGAGCGGGCCCCCGGATTTGCATCCGGGGGCCCGCTCCAGTACGTTGGCACAACCGCCTCGACGAGACCCGCGGAAACGTGTGTGCTCGGAACGGGGTTGGTAATTCCGACCGAATAGCTTCTGCTAAAGTCGGAGACACGACGAAGGGAAAGCCCGGAGGGCCGGTGAAACGGTCTGAAGGAAGCTTCCGTTCCTTGAGAACTCAACAGCGTGCCAAAAGTC